>CAZLSV010000105.1:8595-14500 GCA_964562235.1 uncultured Desulfatibacillum sp. | reverse complement strand
GGTCTCAGCCATTTTCATGGGCAAGGACTACGAGCTGGCCGTCTACAGCAAGGACATCACCGAAGAGAGGCGCTCCGAGGAGGAGCGCAAGAAGCTGACGCGGCAGCTCCAGCAGGCCCAGAAAATGGAGGCCATCGGCACCCTCGCCGGCGGCATCGCGCACGATTTCAACAACCTGCTGATGGCGATCCAGGGCAACGTGTCCCTGGCGTTGTTCGACATGGACGCCTCCCACCCCCAGCACCGCATTCTGGCCAACATCGAAAAGCTGGTGCGAAGCGGCGCGGACCTGACCTCCAAGCTGCTGGGTTATGCCCGCAAGGGCAAGTACGAATCCCGTCCCCTGGGGTTGAACGAGCTGGTGCGCGAGACCTCCGAAACCTTCGGGCGGATGCGCAAGGACATAACCATTTTCAGGGATCTGTCGGAGGAGCTCAAAAACGTCATCGCCGACAAAGGACAGGTCGAGCAGGTTCTGCTCAACCTGTTCGTGAACGCGGCCGACGCCATGCCGACCGGCGGAAAACTCATCCTTAAAACCCGCAACGTGACCCATCGGGATATCCCTGACAAGGGGTATGCGATCAATCCCGGCAACTACGTCCGGCTGACCGTCACCGACACGGGCGTCGGCATGGACAAAGAGGTCCTGACACGCATCTTCGATCCGTTTTTCACCACTAAGAAGATGGGCCGCGGCACCGGCCTGGGGCTGGCCTCGGCCTACGGCATTATCAAGGGCCACAACGGTTACATCGACGTCACCTCCGAGAAGGACCAGGGCTCCGCGTTCTACATCTACCTGCCGGCTTCCGAGCAGCGGGCGCCCGCAGCGCCGGAGCCCAGCCGAAGGCCCGAGGGCGGCATCGGCACGGTCCTGCTGGTGGACGATGAGGAGAACGTCATGGAAGTCACGGCCCAGATGATCGAGCGGCTCGGCTACACGGTCGTAAGGGCCCGCAGCGGCCGGGAGGCCATCGAGCGTTTCCGTGAAAACGGCGACCGCGTGAGCCTGGTCCTCCTGGACATGATCATGCCGGAGATGGGCGGCGGGGAGGTGTTCGACGAGTTGAAACGCATCAACAGCCGGGTCAAAGTACTGCTCGCGAGCGGCTACAGCATGCAGGGCCAGGCCCGCGAGATCATCAACCGCGGCTGCATCGGTTTCATCCAGAAGCCGTTCACTATGGAGGATCTGGCGTTTAAGCTCCGGTCCGCCTTGCCCCCGGTTTAGCCTCTCGGCCGCCCGGCCCTTTCCTTATTCCCCCCGTCAATAATCTTGTCCTCGGCCCTTCGTTACGTTAAGATAGGTTCCTCAAGATCGGCACCTACCAAGCTTTCATTTATCTGGATCCATGGAAATCTGGGAAACACTGGCCAAACTCGTCCTGCTGCTGGCGGTTGCCTTTGTGCTGAGCGTCGGCGCGCAGCGCCTCAGGCAGAGCGCCATCATCGGCTACCTGCTTGCCGGCATCCTCCTGGGCCCGGCCCTTTTCGACCGAGAGGCCCTCGCGCACTGGGGGGAGCTGGGGGTGTCCCTGCTGCTGTTCAGCATCGGCCTTGAGTTTTCCTTCGGCCGGTTGCGCCGCCTGGGGCGCATGGCCCTGGCGGGAGGCATCCTGCAGGTGACGGTGACCCTCGCCCTGTTCGCCCTGATGTTCTCCTTCCGGGCCGGCGCCGGGCCGGCCCTTGCCTGGGGGGAGATGGTGGCGGTGAGCTCGACGGCGATCGTGCTCAGAATCCTCATGGATCGGGCGGAAATGGATTCCGTGCCGGGCCGGGCCGCTTTAGGCACGCTGCTGGTCCAGGACATCGCGGTGGTGCCGCTGGTGCTCTCCATCACCGTGTTGAGCCATGGCGGGTCGGCTCAGGTGGTCGCGCTGGAGGTCGGCAAGGCCATCGCGGCCGCCGGCGGGCTAGTGGTGCTTTTCTTCGGGCTCTTCTATCATCTCATCCCGCGGCTGCTGATGCGGCGGGGGCTTTTCGCGGACCGGGAGCTGGTGGTGCTGCTGGCCATCATCCTCGCCTTCGGTTCGGCCTGGGCGGCACACGCCATTGGGCTCTCCCCGGCCCTGGGGGCGTTCCTGGCGGGGATGCTGCTGGCCGAGTCCCCCTTCGCCTCCCAGATTCGTGCGGATGTGGGGTCGCTGCGCACCCTTTTCGTGACCCTGTTTTTCGTTTCCGTGGGGATGCTGGCCGACCCGAAATGGTTTCTGGCCAACTGGCAGGAAGCGCTCTTGTGGCTGGCGGTGGTCTTTGCCGGAAAGGCGCTCATCATTTTCGGCATCGGTCTGGCGCTTAAAATGAGCCCGACCCATGCGCTGGCCACCGGGATCACGCTGGCCCAGGTCGGAGAGTTCTCCTTCGTGCTGGCCACCGAGGCCAAGAGCGGCGGGTTGATCGACAGCCACATTTTTTCCCTGGCCGTGTCGGTCACGATCCTGTCCATGTTGCTGGCCCCCTACATGGTCACTTATGCCCGGCCGGCGGCCCGCTGGGTCGTGGGACAATTGTCGCCGCGCTCCCGGGGCCGGCTGCCGGAATCGGAGAAGGGCCCGCCCGGAGAGGCGGGCGCGGTCTTCATCATCGGCTTCGGGCCGGCCGGCCGCAAGGTGGCGCGGGCGCTGATGGAAAAGGGGGTCCGGCCGCACGTGATCGAGCTCAACCCCGCTTCGGTCAAGGCGGCGATGCGGATGGGGCTTACGGTTCATCTGGGCGATGCCGCCCACTTCGAAATCATCAAGCACGCCGGTATCGGCGGGTCGTGCGTGATCGTGGTCACGGTGCCCGACCCGCGTTCGGCCCGCAGGATTCTCAAAAACATCCATTCCCTGTCGCCGGGTTCCAGCGTGATCGTCCGGAGCCGCTACCACATTGCGACGCACGAATTGTGGGAAAGCGGCGCCGCCTTTGTCGTGGACGAAGAAAACGTGGTCGGCCGTGAGCTGGCCCGGCAGGTGGTCGAATTTTTGCAAGACTCCGATCCGCAGAGGACCGAATGCGCGCTGCCGGCGGAGGGCAAGCAGGAGTAGCTTTTTATCACGCCGGCGGGTAATTATGTCCGCCTGCGCCTCATCAAGATTCTTCAAGAACCCAAATAAAAGCGGTTGTTCATGCTCCGGGCAGGGCACGCAAAGAAAAAGCGGGATGCACCAGGCATCCCGCTTTTTTAATTTTTGAAATCCAGCCGCGTGGACTTTGGGGAGATCGAAATCTATCTCGGTTTCGGATTACGTGCGGCCGCTCCGGATGAGAAACTCCTAACGCCTGCCGGCGTTGTTCGCCGGCAGGGTTCTCGGGACGTGGTGCACTCGAAACGGAAGAAGCCGCTTGGATCTTCTTTTTGCCGCCGAGGCCCAGCCGGCGATCAGGCAGCCCAGCACGGTCAGGGCGGCCCCAACTCGGCTGGCGGGCGTCGCACCGGTCGATGCCGTTTCGATAAAACACGCAGCCCCGCCTCCGCCCCCGCCGCTTCCGCCGCCGGAGCCGGCGCCGGAGCCGCCGCCACCTCCGATGGTGGCGGCACAGGGAGCGATAACATCGCCGATCTCGGCACAAACCGTGTTCGAGAAACCGCTTTCGTTTCCCTTGGTATTGTAAGCCGTCACCGCGAAATAGTAGTTGGCGCCTTTGTTGAGACCGGTAACGGTGACCGTCGGGTTCGCCGGGTCGCTGAGGTCATCGGTCGTGAAATAACCGAAAAGGTTGTAGGGAGGGCCGGGCGTGCTGCTTCTATAATATACGGCATACCCCTCGAGATCGGCTTCCTGGTTGGGGTCCCACGCCAGGGTCACATCGGCGGCATATGCCGGCACGGCGCAAAGCCAGGCCATCAGGAAAAACAGCCCGATTCCGAAAGCTCCGAGGGGGATGTTAAAAATCTTTTTTCGAGTCATGAGCGGATGTTTGGGCGAGGGGCTAAAAGGATCCCGCCAACGCGTGCCTTCTGCGAAACACAATTCAAACATGGTTTGCGCCTCCGGAATTGAACATGGAGAGGAAAGACCTCCGGTTCGATTCCGTTGGTTTTCCTCATCGACGCCGACGAGGTTAGCTGATGGGCTAGAGCCGATAAGGTTGCCCTTCGCCAATGGCGATTCGCCCCAGAAAAATGGGTCCCCCGCTTCCGAAAATCATTCGGAATTAGGCAATTTTTAAAATATTATCCGATCTGCTGAGGTTTGTCAACCGGCATCAGCCAATGAGGATTCCAACCAGAGCCTGAAACCGGCAACGCCCCTACCGGTGCGCCGGCCGGGCCGTGGGGACTGCCATGATGCCGCAGGCAGATCGGAAGCCTTGGCCAAGCCGGTTTCAGTGCCATTGCCGAGGCGTTTTCACCGACGGAAACCGCCGGCTATCGGTGTGCGGCAGGAACTTGGCGGCGCTGAAGCGGTTCATGAAGTCCTGGTTGACATTCAGCTCCATGTAGGTGATGCGGTCGCGGATGCGGTCGATATCGTCGACGGCGGTTTCGGAGCTCAGCGCCAGGGCGGCCCCCTCCAGGGAGCTGTTCCCGATGGGCACATAGCGCTCCAGCGGCAGGTCCGGCAGCATGCCGATCACGATGCCCGAGCGCGGGTTGATAAAGCAGCCGAAGGCGCCGGCCACGTAGAAGGTGCCCGGCTCGTCGAGGCGCAGGCCCACGCTCATGGCAATCGTTTCGAGAATCGTGTACATCGCGGCCTTGGAGCGTACCAGGCTGTCGAGGTCGGCCTGGCTGATGGTGAGGTCCTTGCCGGTGCCGGATTGCTCGGCCGGCACTACCACGAGGTGTCGCAGGTCTTGGACGGCAATCAGACGTTTGCCGCAGGCGGCGGGGACCAGCTTCCCGCGGACATCGATCATGCCCGCCAGGAAAAGCTGGGCCGCCAGGTCGATCACTCCGGAGCCGCAGATGCCCACGGGGGCCGTCCCGCCGATGGTGTGGATCTCGAACTGCCGGCCGGCCGGGTCGATCGCCACCCGGTCGATGACGCCGGGACCAGCCAGCATGCCCATTCGGGTGACCCCGCCTTCGAGCGCCGGTCCGGCCGCACCGGCGCAGCCGACAAGCCAGTCCCGGTTGCCCAGCACCACCTCGGCGTTGGTACCGACGTCCACCAGCAGGGCCGGTTCCCGGCGCCGGTGCAGGCCCGAGAAAAGAACCCCGGCAATGAGGTCGCCGCCGAAGTAGCTCCCGATGTTGGGAAAGACCAGCACCCGCGCGAAGGGGCCCGCCCGGATCCCGAGGTCGGCCGCCTTGAGCACGCCCGGCCGGTTGACCACGGGGATGTAAGGCTCCCGGATGATCCAGCGTGG
This sequence comes from uncultured Desulfatibacillum sp., assembly GCA_964562235.1. Classification (GTDB taxonomy): domain Bacteria; phylum Desulfobacterota; class Desulfobacteria; order Desulfobacterales; family SpSt-501; genus SpSt-501. Next base: position 9,199 of record CAZLSV010000105.1, on the reverse strand, counting down.
CTCCAGACCTAAAAAAAAGTGGGTCATGGCGGTGTTGCCGGCGACCGACAGGGCGCAGATGTCGCGCGGTTCGATTCCGGCCGCCCGGCAGATATTGCCCACGGCGGTGTTGAGGCCGCCGATGATGAGACCGTTCAGCTCCTCGAGGCCGCCCGGCGTGTCGGCATGGTGGATGCGGGCCAGCACATCCGGGCCGATGGCGATCTGGGGATTGTCGAAAGCGTGTTCGCCCAGAACCCGGCCGGAGGCCAGATCGATCAGCCGGAGCACGACGCGGGTCGTGCCCAGGTCCACGGCGACCCCTGTCGCGGGCCGCGGCGCGTCGAAGGCATCGATGCCGGTCAGGACCCAGCGGTGATTTCCCCTGAACACGGTGCAGCGGAGGCGGTAGCCGGTCGCGCGCAGCACCGCCGGCAGCTGCTTGAGAAGATCGAGGTCGACGTCGATCGTTTCGGTCGCCAGCTCTTTTTTCAAGGAAGCCAGCAGGCGGTCCGTGTCGGCGGTGTTGTCCCTGAGGCTCGGCGGCGGCAGGGCGATGCACCGGACCCAGGGGGGGGGCGAGAGGCTCACCGTTGCGCTTCCAGCCCGGAGACGATCCGGTTCA
>CAZLSV010000105.1:0-8585 GCA_964562235.1 uncultured Desulfatibacillum sp. | reverse complement strand
ATGCCCTCGCCCGCCTCGCCCGGGATGAGGTAGTTGCTGATGACCCCGGTCAAGGGCGTGGGCTCCGGGTTGATCTCGATGACGACGGCCCCGGACTGCTTGGCGATGATCGGCATGCTCGCCGCCGGTTGAACGATGGCCGAGGTGCCGACCACCAGCATCACGTCACAGCGGGAAGCGGTCTCCTGGGACCGCCACAGGGCGACCGGCGGGATCATTTCCCCGAAAAAGACGGCGTCGGGGCGCAGGATCCCTCCGCAGGCGCAGCGCGGCGGCAGCCGCGACGCATCGACCTTTTGCGTTTCGACGCGCGTTTCGCACTGCATGCAGCGCTGCCAGGCAAAGGTGCCGTGAAACTCGATCACGTCGGTGTTGCCGGCCAACTGGTGCAGCCCGTCGATGTTCTGGGTGATGACCGTCTTGAGGATACCCATCGTTTCGAGCCGCGCCAAGCCTTTGTGGCCGTCGTTCGGCCGGGCGCGGTCGATGATCTCCTTCAGATCCTTCACCAGGATCTGCCACACGCGGGCCGGGTTTTCCAGGAGGGCGTCGATGTGAGCGATCTCCATGGGGTCGAACTTCTCCCACAGCCCGCCCTTGCCCCGGAAAGGGGGGATGCCGCTTTCGATGGAGATGCCGGCCCCGGTGAGGGCGGCGGCGCGCCGGGCGGATTTGAGATGCGCGACCGCGCGGTGGATGAGAGCGTCCATACGTGTCAGTAAGGCTCAGCGGCTTGAAGGGTCACGGATGGAGGAATTCTCGGCGTAGTAGGTGTGCCAGATGCCGTCCCGGACCCACTCCTCGGCGATGCGGATGCCCAACACCGCGAGCCGGCGCCGGACTTCCTTGGCGTCGCTGCGCATCAGACCCGAAAGGATGAAGCGGCGCTTTTGCCTGAACCCCGCCGATTCCATCATCCGCAGCATGACCTCTCCGTGGATGTTGGCCACCACCAGGTCCGCGGGGTTGTCGATCGTTTCCTCGGCCCGGCCCTGAATGATCAGGATCTTATCATCAAGCCGATTGAGCCGCACATTGCGCCGGGCGGTTTGCGCCGCCAGCGGGTTGAGGTCGACCGCCAGAACCCGTGAACCCAGAAGGGCCGCCGCCAAGGCCAGGATGCCGGTCCCGGTTCCCAGGTCGAGCGCCGTCGCAAGAGCGCCGCTTTCAGCGGCCTGCTCCAGGGCCGTCAAGCAGTCTCGGGTGGTGGGGTGGGAGCCGGCGCCGAAGACCAGGCCCGGGTCCAGCAGGACCGTGAGGGCCGCGGGGTTCTCGGGCCCGGCATACGCCCCCGGCTCCCACGGCGGCGCGAACCGGAAGCGGCCGATCCGCTCGCCGGCGAAGGCTGCCCCCTGCCACTGGGCGTAAGCCATCTGCGTGCTGTCGAGCAGGCGCAGGTGCGGCTGGCGGCGCAGGATGTTCTCGACGGCGTCCGCCGCCTGGGCTGAAAAAAAAAGAAAGGCCGAATCCTCCTCCTGCCAGCGGCCAAGGAAATTCCGGCCTTCGATGACGGCGCGGGGGTCCATCCGACCCTCGATCTGATAGATGTACAAATCCTCGTACGGGCAGGGCATGCACACCGGCTATCGTTTGGGCTTGTCGGCCGGCCGATCCTCTTCCGGCAACTGGTCCAGGTACCACTGCATGGGATCGAGCAGCGTGAAGCCCATCTCCTGCAGTCTTTTCTTCACATGGGCCACGTTCTGGGTCAAGAGGTAGGGGAAGACCGCGCGCTTGTCATCTTCCCAGTAGCGGGCCACCAGCACGCTGCCGAAGGAGACGCCCATTTCGGTGATCGCGTCGACGATTTTCTTGAGCTGCCCGACTTTCTCCTCGACCAGAATGCACAGCAGGGTTCCGGGCTGTCCGATGCCAAGTACGTTGATGAACGCCCGGAGCAGGTCGCGCACCGACAAAATACCCCGCAGGCGGCCCTCGTCGTCCACCACCGGCAGCGCGCCGACCTTGCTGTTCTGGATCATCAGCAGCGCGTCCTGGATCGTGAAGCCCGGCGAGATCGTGAAGACCTTGCGAGTCATGAGGTCCTTGGCCCGCAGCCCCTGGAGCTTTGCCTTTTCCTCCGGGCTGATCCCATCCTGGAGGTACCGGAAGGGCAGGGCGCCGCGCAGGTCCCGGTCGCTGACAATGCCGACCAGCTTGTTGTCCTTTTCCACCACGGGAACGTGGCGGATCCGCTTTTCGGCCATCAGTTCCTGGATTTCGAAAATCCCCGTCTCGGGTCCGACGGTGACGACCCGGCGGGTCATTGATCTGCTGACAAACATAATATCCCCCTCATCTCAAAAGGTTGAACCCTTCAGCCGTTCAGAAGCGTTTCCACGTGATGGCGGGCCAGTTCCGGCAGCCGGGTTAGGCAGTAACCGCCCTCGAGAACCGACACGATCCGGCCTCCGGAATGGGTGTTGGCCATTTCCATGATTTTCTGCATCATCCAGGTGTAGAATTCGGTCGAAACCTTGGTGTCGGACATATCGTCGTCACGGTGGCCGTCGAAGCCGGCCGAGACGATGATGACCTCGGGTTTGAAATCGGCGAACGCCGGGAACAGGTCGCGTTCCAGCAGACGTTGGTAGTCCTCGTCGCCCTGGCCCGGCAGCACCGGCGAGTTCTTGGTGAACCCGTAGCCGTCGCTGCGGCCGTATTCGAACTCGCGGCCGGTTCCGGGATATGCGAAGGAGGGGTGCTGGTGAATGCTGTAGTAGTAGACCGTGGGGTCGTCGTCGAATATGTGCTGGGTGCCGTTGCCGTGGTGCACGTCGAAATCCACGATGCCCACCCGGTTGATGCCGAACTGCTTCTGGATATAGCGGGCGGCGACGGCCACGTTGTTGAAATAGCAAAACCCCATGGCACGGCTGGCTTCCGCGTGGTGCCCGGGAGGCCGCACCGCACAGAAGGCGTTGTCCAGCCGCCCCTCCATCACCCCGCGGCAGGCCTCCAGGACCCCGCCCACGGCCAGCAGGGCCACCTCATAGGTTTGGGCGCACATCTGGTTGTCGGGCGAGTCGAACATCTGCTTGCCGGTGCGGCAGGCCGCCTCGAAGCGTTTGATGTATTCGGCGGTGTGGACGGTCAGGATCCACTTCGCGTCGGCGGGCACGGCCGGAACCGGGATCAGTTTTTCGCGCAGGCCGTCCTGCTCAAGGCCCTCACGTATGGCGGTGAGCCGTTCGGGCACTTCCGGGTGGTAGGGGCCTGTTTTGTGGAGCAGGTAGCGTTCGTCGAATACAAAGCCGGTTCGTTTCATGGGCGTTCATCCCTCCTGGAAGGCATATGCCCGAACGGCTTACCGTGCCCTTCGGCATGCGGGAATCCATCACGGAACGATCTGGTCGAAGATCGCAAACGCCGACTGGACGCAGGGGCTGGCCTCCGGCATCTGAATCGTCGGGCGGCCCTTGTAGTCGAAATCATAGACGGTGCGATCCTCGGGCACGGTGCCGGCCAGTTCAACCCCGGCATCCGCGATAAGCTTTAGCACCTCGGCCGAAGGCGGTTCTTTGACCTGGTTGATGATGATGTAGCTCTTTCCCACCCCGATATTGAGCTCACGGGTCAGCTCGTCGATGCGCAGCGCCGCCTGAAGCCCCCGCCGGGACGGGTCCGAGATCAGCAGCAGGAGATCCACGTTTTTGGTGGTGAGCCGGCTGACGTGCTCCATGCCGGCTTCGTTGTCCATGACGATGTAGGGGTAATTGCCGACCAGCTTCTCCAGAAACCCCACCAGCAGCGAGTTCGCCGCGCAGTAGCAGCCGGAGCCTTCCGGGCGGCCCATGACGATGAGGTCCACGCCATCGGATTCAGAGACCGCCTGCTCCAGTTTCATGGACATGAAGACATCTTTGGTCATGCCGCTGGGCACGGTGCCCTTTTTCATCTCCTCGCGGGCGTTGCCCAGCGTGTCGGTCACCGCAACCCCCAGCACCTCGTTCAGGTTGGAGTTGCTGTCGGCATCCACCGCCAGCACCGGGGTTTTTTGACGCGCCAGCAGGTATTTGATCAGAAGGCCGGCCATGGTGGTTTTACCGGTACCGCCTTTGCCGGCCAGAGCAATTGAAAACGCCATGGGTTTCACGATATCCTTATCTAATTGTTACAGATCATACCCGAGCCCAGGAGAAATCTTTAGGTCAGTTTTAAGCAACAGTCAAGGCAGAAAGCGGGAGGGGGGGCCCGAGGCAAACCCTGGCCGCTTCGAGGCCGGTGCATTTTTTCGTCGGGCGGGGTGCCAGGGGCCTCGGGACGGCCAAATACGCTTGAAATGGGAAAGGGGCTATGCTAATCGCATACCGACGGGGGCGTTGATTTCAGGCCACACACTCAAGGGGGGAGGCGGCAGATGGATTTTGAGCTCAGCAAACCGCAAAAGGAGATTCAAAAGGCGGCCAGGGAGTTTGCCAAGGGCGAGTTCGACAAGGAGCTGGCGCTGGAGCTCGAACGAAAACACGAGTTCCCCAGGAAGATCTGGCAGAAAGCCGCTGAGCTGGGGTTCATCGGCGTGCATTACCCGGAAAAATACTCCGGCCAGAATCTCGGCTGCCTGGAGAACATCCTGATCGCCGAGGAGTTTTGCGCGCGGGACTCGGGGATCGGCAGTGCGATCATTCTGGCGAGCTTTGCGTCCGAGTGCGTTTTACGCTTCGGCAGCGATGAGCTCAAGCAGCGGTTCCTGCCCTCGGTGGCCGAGGGCAAGATGCTCTCCGGCGGGTCCTTTACCGAGCCCGGCCACGGCTCGGACATCACCTCCCTCGACACCACCGCCGTGCGCCACGGCGAGGAGTGGATCATCAACGGCACCAAGACCTTCATCACCAACGGCGGTCTGGCCGGGTTTTACTGCACCCTTTGCCAGACCGACGTGGGCTGCAGCCCCTCCTACCGCGGAATCAGCATGATACTGGTGGAGGCCGACCGGCCGGGGCTCACCACCGCGGACGTCGGCGCGAAGATGGGCATCCACATGATGGCCACCGCCGAGGTGAACTACAAGGACGTGCGGGTGCCGGCCGCCAACTTGATCGGCCAGGAGGGGCGCGGGTTCTACCAGGTGCTCGAGTTCTTCGACGAGAGCCGTATCCTCGTCGCCGCCCAGGCCCTGGGGATCGCCCAGGGGGCTTTTGACCGGGCGCTGGCCTACGTGAAGGAGCGCCAGCAGTTCGGCAAGCGGATCGCCGATTTTCAAGTGACCCAGCACAAGCTGGCCGACATGGCCACCAAGATCGAGCTGGCCCGGCTGATGACCTACAAGGCGGCCTGGAACTACGACCAGGGCCGCATCGACCCCAAGCTCACCTCCATGGCCAAGATGTACGCCGCGCGCACGGCCGTCGAGGTGGCGGACGAGGCCATTCAGCTGCTCGGCGGCTACGGCTACATGACCGAGTACGAGGTGGAGCGCTTCTACCGCGACGCCAAGATCACCGAGATCTACGAGGGCACCAAGGAGATCCAGAAGAACACCATCGCCAGCGCGGTGCTGGGCAAGCTGAAGTAGCCATGAAAGGGAGGCGACCATGATCGAGCAGCTGAAAAAAGCGCTGACCACGGGTGTCGGCCTGGCCCTCAAGACCTGGACGGAGGTCGAGGCGGCGGGAAAGGAAATGATCAAAAAGGCCCAGCTCTCCGAAAAAGATGCCGGCCAGTTTTTGCAAAGCCTGAAGGAGAGCTACGAAAAGACCCAGAAGAAAATGGAGTCCCAGGTCGGCCGCCTGGTCAAGGACGTTCTCAAGAAAGCCGACGTCGCCACCAACGATGACGTGAAGGCCCTCAAGCGCGAGATCCAGAGCCTTCGGAAGGAACTCAAGACGGCCAGGGCGCCCAAGACCCGCAAGGCCTCGCCTGCCAAGGCCAAGCCGGCCGTCAAGCGCAAACCCAAAGCCAAGACCGCCTCCTGAACGACGGCAGCCTGGGGCCGGGTCGGTTATGCTGAGTATCCGTAAAATAGGTGTCATCAGCAGGACCTATCGCCACCTCAACCGCTACCGCCACATCCTCGCGGTGCTGCTGAAGCACGGGTTCGGCGAGGTGGTGGAGTCGCTGAAGATCGACCAGTACCTGGAAGTCGGGCTTCAGCTGATTTCGAAAAAGCGCGCCCCGCGCGAGGAGCCGCTCACCCGGCCTCAGCGTCTGCGCATGGCCCTGGAGGAGCTGGGCCCCACCTACATCAAACTCGGCCAGGTGCTCTCCACCCGGCCGGACCTCATCCCGGTCGATTTCACCGAAGAGCTCTCCAAGCTCCAGGACAGCGTCCCGCCGTTTCCCTTTGCCGACGCGGAAGCCATCATCCGGCGCGAGCTGGGCGCCGCCGCCTCGGAGGTGTTCGATCACATCGACGTCGAACCGGCGGCTTCGGCCTCCATCGGCCAGGTGCATCGCGCGCGGCTGAAAAACGGTGAAGCGGCGGCCGTGAAGATCCAGCGCCCCGGCATCCGCGCGGTCATCGAAGTGGATCTTGAGATCATGCTCCACCTGGCCACCCTGGCGGAACGGCACGTGGAGGAGCTGGCCCTGCACAAACCGGTCACCATCGTCGAAGAGTTTGCCCGCACCCTGGAGAAAGAGATCGATTTCCGTATCGAGGCCGCCAACATCGACCGGATCGCCCAGGGGTTTCTGGGCGATTCGACCGTTTACATCCCGGCGGTCTTCCGGGAGTTCAGCACGGCCGGCATCCTGAGCACCGAATACGTGGAAGGCATCAAGATTTCAAACATCGACCGGCTGGAGGCCGCCGGCTATGACCGCCGCCGGCTCTGCTCCCGGGGCGCCGACATCGTTCTGAAGCAGGTCTTCCACCACGGCTTCTTCCACGCGGACCCGCATCCCGGAAATATTTTCGCACTGCCCGGCGACGTCATCTGCCTGGTGGATTTCGGCATGGTGGGGGTGGTGGACCGCCAGACACGGGAGTTGTTCGTGGAGCTGGTCGACAGCGTCGTGCGCCGCAACGAATCCCGGGCCGCCCAGGTTCTCCTGCAGCTGACCCGCTGGGAGCAAGCGCCGGATCTCCGGCCGCTGGAGCGCGAGTTGTCGGATTTCATGGGCCGGCACCTCTACCGCCCACTCAAGGAGATCGAGGTCGGCAAGCTTTTGCACGATCTGCTGGCGATCGCCACCCGGTTTCAACTGCGGCTCTCCCCGGATATCTTCCTGATGCTGAAGGCCATCAGCACCGTGGAGGCGGTCGGCCGGAGGCTCGACCCGGAGTTCGACATGATCGCGAAGGCGGCCCCCTTCATCGAGCAGGTGCTGATGGACCGCTTCAAACCCCAGCGGGTGGCCGAGGACCTGAGCGACCTGGCGACGCGGACACTCAAGTTCCTGCACCAGTTTCCCAGAGACCTGCTCGACCTGGCCGGGCTGCTGAGGCAGCAAAAGCTCAGCCTGCAGATCAAGCACGACGGGCTTGACAAAGTCCTGGCCACCCACGACCAGATCAGCAACCGCATTTCCTTTGCCATCGTCATCGCCGCGCTCATCGTGGGCTCGGCGTTGATCGTCATCTCCAAGACACCGCCGCTTTTCTACGGCATCTCTCTTATCGGCATCATCGGGTTCCTGGCGGCCGCCCTCATGGGCATCTGGCTGCTGGTGGCGATCCTGCGCAGCGGCCGGCTGTGAGCCCGGCTTGCGCCCGGCCATCTTTGCCGACCGGATTCGTGTATCATTACTGCGGCCATGCAACATGGCAGATTCCAGAACCCAACCACCCGGCGGCGGGTACCCCTCTTCGCCGGCGCCGTAGCAAGAGTTGCCACATTTAACTGCCGGTCTAATATTCTAAGACCCACGTGCGACCGGCCGCAAGGTCCCATCGGCCTTTGCAACGCTCCGGCTTCCTTCTCCGGCTTCACGGCCGCTGCCCCGCCGGGAGTGCTGCTGCGTCCCCGGGGAGTTTCCGGCCGCAGGTCGCCCAACGCCCTTAAAGGAGCAACCTCATGAAAAAAAGTGCGGTTTTGGTTCTCTTGACCCTGGCGGTATTTGCCGGTGACGCTGCCGCCCAACAAACGGTGGTCGAAATCCGCGCCGCCGGGCCTTCCGGCCCGGGTGCGGCGCTCGGAACCGTCACGGTCACCGCGACCCCTTATGGCACCCTGTTCACGCCCGACCTGAGCGGCCTCACCCCCGGGATTCACGGGTTTCACGTCCACGAACACCCCAGCTGCGCCCCCATGGACAAGGATGGCAAATCCGTCCCCTCACTCAGCGCCGGCGGCCACTACGACCCGGCCAAAAGCGGCAAGCACCTGGGGCCTTACGCCGATGGGCACCTGGGGGATCTGCCGCCGCTGGTGGTCGACGCCCAGGGACGATCGACGCTGCCGGTCCTGGCGCCGCGGCTGAAGCTGACGGACCTCAAGGGCCGCAGCCTCATGGTGCACGCGGGGGGAGACAACTTCTCGGATCAACCGGAGCCGCTGGGGGGCGGGGGGGCGCGCGTCGCCTGCGGAGTCATAAGTCATTAAACCGGCTATTGAACTGGCCAAGTTCTCGATCCCGCTCCGCCTTCCAGGTAAGTTGAATTTTTCCGTGGGAGCGGCATCTTGCCGCGAAATGATCGCGGC
>CAZLSV010000104.1:0-14562 GCA_964562235.1 uncultured Desulfatibacillum sp. | reverse complement strand
CCGGGAAGGCGGCCGCACGGTGGGCGCCGGTGTCGTCGCCGAAGTCATCCAATAAAGGAAAGATCGACCCATGATCATGAACACCAAAATACGAATCCGGCTCAAGGCCTACGATCACAAGCTGCTCGACCAGTCGGCCTCCGACATCGTGGACACGGCTTCCAAGACCGGGGCCAAGGTGGTGGGACCGATCCCCCTGCCGACGCGGATCAACAAGTACACCGTCCTGCGGTCGCCGCACGTTGACAAGAAGTCCCGGGAGCAGTTTGAGATGCGCACCCACAAGCGGCTGCTCGACATCATCGAGCCGACCCAGCAGACCGTGGACGCGCTGATGAAATTGGATCTTTCCCCCGGGGTGGATGTGGAAATCAAGCTATAGGCCCGCCGCGTTCCGGCCGCCGCGCTCCTTGGAGCCGCGGGGGAGCCGGAGCGAGTGAGCCTGCCGGAAGGATGCGTTGCAATTATGTGCAAAGGACTGATGGGAAAGAAACTGGGAATGACTGAGCTTTTCGCTCAGGACGGGCGCGTGGTGCCGGTGACCGTCATTCAGGCCGGCCCCTGCGTGGTGACCCAGATCAAGCTGGTGGCCACCGACGGGTACAACGCGCTGCAGCTCGGCTTCGACGAGATCAAACCCAAGCACGTGACCCTGCCGCTGCAGGGGCACTTCAAGAAAAGCGGCCCGGCCTGCTTTCGCCACGTTCAGGAATTCCCCGTGGACGACCCCGGGGCCTTCAGCGTCGGTCAGAGCGTTACGGTGGAGATCTTTGCGGTGGGCGAGCGCGTGGATGTCAGCGGAACCACCAAAGGGCGCGGCTTTTCCGGCGTCATCAAAAAGGAAGGATTCAGCGGCGGCCGCACGACCCACGGCAGCAAGTGCCACCGCATCCCGGGTTCCATCGGCTCCAGCGCCTGGCCCTCACGGGTGACCAAGGGCAAAGGGATGCCGGGGCATTACGGGTTCGAACGCCAGACGATGCAGAACATCGAGATCGTCGACATCCGGCCGGAAGACAACATTGTGCTGGTCCGCGGCGCCGTGCCGGGTCCGGCTTCCGGGCTGGTGGCCATTCGCAAGCCCAAGAAGGTCAAAACGAAATAGCGCAACGGCGCGAGAGATGATGGTGGAATTATGGCGGTCGTAGACGTTCACAATATCGAAGGCAAACCCGTGGCGCAGATGGAACTGGCCGACGACATCTTCAACGTCCCGGTTAAGAACCATGTGCTGCACGATGTCGTGGTGATGCAGCTAGCCAACCGGCGCTCGGCCAATCCCAAGGTGAAGCACCGCGGGGACGTGGCCGGCAGCACGCGCAAACTCTATAAGCAGAAGGGCACCGGGCGCGCGCGGCGCGGCGACATCAAGTCTCCGCTGCTGCGGGGCGGCGGCGTGATTTTCGGCCCCGACGGCCGCAAGTACGCCCACCTGCTGCCCAAGAAGGTGCGGCAGCAGGCGCTGAAGATGGCCATCAGCAGCAAGTTCCAGGAGAAGACGCTGGTGGTGCTCGACGCGTTCGACCTGGCCGAGATCAAGACCAAGGCGTTCGTCGCGGCACTGCAGGCGCTCAAGGTGAAAAGCGCGCTTATCGTCACCGAGGCCAAGAACGACACCCTGGAGCGGTCCTCGCGCAATGTTCCGGCCATCAAGGTGCTGCGCAGCGAGGGGCTGAACGTCTACGATATCCTCAAGTACGAGACGCTCGTGCTGCTGCAGCCCGCCATCCAGAACATCGAGGGGAGGCTGACCGCATGAACTACTACGACGTCATCATCCGGCCCTTGGTCACGGAAAAGACCAACCTTCAGAAAGAGATGCACAACCAGGTCTCCTTCGAGGTGGATCGCCGGGCCAACCGCATCGAGATCAAGCGCGCCGTGGAAGAGGGCTTCAAGGTGAAGGTCGCATCCGTGCGGACCCTTCAAATGCTTGGCAAGACCACTCAGCGCGGCCGCATTCAAGGCAAACGCCGGGACTGGAAAAAGGCGATCGTGCGGCTGATGCCGGGCGAGCGCATCGAGTTTTTCGAAGGCGCTTAACAGGAGCAGACGATGGGAATAAGGAAAGTAAAACCGACCTCTCCGGGACGACGATTTCAAACCTATGCCGATTTCGCGGAGATCACCAAGAGCAGCCCGGAAAAAGGCCTGCTGCAGCCGTTGAGCAAAAGCGGCGGTCGCAACTGCTACGGCCGGGTGACCGCCTGGCACCGCGGCGGAGGCCACAAACGGCACTACCGGCTGATCGACTTCAAGCGGGACAAAGTCGGGGTTCCGGCCCGCGTCGCGGCCATTGAATACGATCCCAACCGCTCCGCGCGCATCGCCCTGCTGCATTACGTCGACGGGGACAAGCGCTACATCCTGGCGCCGTCGGATCTGAAGGTCAACGACATGGTCGAGGCCGGTCCGAAAGCGGACATCAAGCCCGGCAATTGCCTGCCGCTGCGCAACATGCCGCTCGGCACCCAGGTGCACAACATCGAGTTGCGCATCGGCAAAGGCGGTCAGATGGTGCGCAGCGCCGGCGGGTATGCCCAGCTCATGGCCAAAGAGGGCAATTATGCCCTGCTCAAGCTGCCCTCCAACGAGGTGCGCAAGGTGCTTTTGGACTGCCGGGCGACCGTGGGCCAGGTGGGCAACGTTCAGCACGAGAACGTCTCCTACGGCAAAGCCGGGCGCAAGCGCTGGCTCGGCAAGCGGCCGCACAACCGCGGGGTGGCCATGAACCCGATCGACCATCCGATGGGCGGCGGCGAAGGCAAGTCCTCCGGCGGGCGGCACCCCTGCAGTCCGTGGGGCATGCCGACCAAGGGTCACAAGACCCGCAAGAAGAAGCCCAGTGACCGCCTGATCGTGAAACGGCGGAGATAGATAAACGGCCGCCGGAGCGGCGGCCGCAAGATGATCAGCAACGCCAACGAGTGGAGACCCTATGGCAAGGTCGTTGAAGAAAGGCCCTTATATCGAGGGAAGGCTCCTGAAGAAGGTTCAGGAGGCGCAGGAGACGCGCAGCAACCGGGTGGTCAAAACCTGGTCCCGGCGGTCCACCATCGTACCGGAGATGGTCGGGTTGACGCTGGCCGTGCACAACGGCCGCAAATTCATACCGGTGTTCATTTCCGAGAATATGGTCGGCCACAAGCTGGGCGAGTTTTCCCCGACCCGCACCTTCCATGGGCACTCGGGCGACAAGAAGAGCAAGTCGGCCTGATCCGGGACGGTCAGAGCCTAACCCGAAGCAAGAAGGACGACAGAGATGGAGTCTAAAGCCGTTTCAAGATACGCCCGCGTGTCATCCCTGAAGGTGATGAAGGTGTCGGCCGCGGTCAAAGGCAAGCCTGTAGAATCCGCCCTGAACATGCTGCGGTTCATGCCCCAGCAGGCGGCTAAAAAACTGGAAAAAATCATCCGGTCCGCCGTTGCCAACGCCGACCAGAAGCCGGGTCTCGACGTCGACCGGCTGATCGTTCGCAACATCACGGCCGACGACGGCCCGATGTTGAAGCGATGGGGGACCAAGGCGCGCGGCCGCGGCACCAGGATTTTGAAGCCGACCTGCCACATCACCGTGGTGTTGTCGGAAAAGACTTCGGTTTAGCAAAAGGAGGTTTTAGCTTGGGCCAGAAAGTCAACCCGATCGGACTGAGATTAGGTATCGTCAAGACCTGGGAGTCGCGCTGGTTCGGCGGCAAGAATTACGCCGACTACATCTTCGAGGATTACAAGCTTCGCAAGTTCATCAAGCAGAAGCTCTACCACGCCGGCGTCTCCCGGATCGAAATCGAACGATCGGCCAAGCGCATCCGGATGCGCATTTTCACCGCCCGTCCCGGCATCGTCATCGGGAAGAAGGGCTCGGAGATCGCGCAGCTGAAAAAAGAGATCGAGAAGCTGACGGCCCACGAAGTGCTGATCGACATACAGGAAATCCGCAAACCCGAGATCGACGCCCAGCTGGTGGCCGAGAATGTCGCGACCCAGTTGGAACGGCGGGTGGCCTTCCGCCGGGCCATGAAGCGCACGGTGCAGTCCGCCTTGCGTTTCGGCGCCCTGGGCATCAAGGTCATCTGCGCCGGCCGGCTCGGTGGCGCTGAGATCGCGCGGACCGAATGGTACCGGGAGGGGCGCGTGCCGCTGCACACGCTGCGGGCGGATATCGACTACGGCGTGGCCGAAGCGCACACCACCTACGGGATCGTCGGCGTCAAGGTGACGATTTTCAAAGGGGAAGTCCTGCGCAAAGATCATGCGCCGGCCGAACCGGCGTAAGGTACAGGAGAACCGACGATGCTCAGTCCTAAAAAGGTCAAATTTAGAAAGCAGATGAAAGGCCGCATGCGGGGGGTGGCCCGGCGCGGCAGCTCGCTGAACTTCGGCGAATTCGGGTTGCAGGCGGTCGGCAGCGGCTGGGTCAACGCGCGGGAGATCGAAGCCGCGCGTATCGCCATGACCCGGTATGTCAAGCGCGGCGGGCGGATCTGGATCCGGATCTTCCCGGACAAGCCCTATACCAAGAAACCGGCCGAAACCCGGATGGGAAAAGGCAAAGGCGCCCCCGAGGGTTGGGTGGCGGTGGTGCGGCCCGGACGCATCCTCTACGAGATTCAAGGCGTCACCCGGGAGATGGCCATGGAGGCTTTCCGGCTGGCGACCCACAAGCTTTCGGTCAAGACCAAATTCATTGAGAGGAGCGTATCTCTATGAAAGCCCGCGAGATCCGCGAGATGACGCCCGAGGAGATGCAGCGCAAGGTGACCGACCTCAAACAGGTGCTTTTCAACCTGCGTTTCCAGCTCGAGATCGGGCAGCTCGAGAACCGGGCCAAGATCCGGCAGACCAAGCAGGACATTGCCCGGCTGTTGACGGTCCATCGTGCAGCTACCCTGAACCCGCAAAAAGCGAAAGCATAAGTGGCAGACATGAAAGAACGAGGAACCAAACGGCAGGTGGTCGGCGTCGTCGTCAGCAACAAGATGGAAAAGACCGTGGTCGTCTCGGTCGAACGCCTGGTCAAGCACCCGATGTACCAGAAGTACGTCCGGCGCCAGACCAAGTATGCCGCCCACGACGAGACGAACATCTGTCAGATCGGGGACAAAGTGCAGATCACTGAATCGCGGCCGCTCAGCCGCAGCAAACGCTGGCGCGTGAGCAAAATCGTCCAGAAAGCGGTCTGACGCGAAAGGGGCATGACGCATGATCCAGGTTGAAACACGTTTGAAGGCGGCCGACAATTCCGGTGCGAAGGTGCTCTACTGCATCAAGGTCCTGGGGGGCTCCCGCCGGCGTTACGCCACGGTCGGCGACATCATCGTCGTCTCGGTCAAAGAGGCCATCCCGAACGCGAAGGTGAAGAAGGGGGATGTGCTCAAAGCCGTGGTGGTGCGTACCAAGAAGGAAGTCCGCCGGCCGGACGGATCCTACATCCGATTCGACGAAAATTCGGCGGTCCTGATCAACCAGGCCAAGGAGCCCATTGGGACGCGCATCTTCGGCCCGGTGGCGCGGGAATTGCGCGCCAAGCGGTTCATGAAAATCATCTCGTTGGCGCCCGAGGTGCTGTAGCCGGCCCGACGGAACACGGCAGTCCGCTGGAGAAACGATATATGAAGTTCGAAAAAGTAGCCATCAAGAAAGACGACAAGGTCAAGGTCATCACGGGCAAGGACCGGGGCAAGATCGGCAAAGTGCTGAAGGTGCTTCGAAAAAAGGATCGCCTGTTGGTCGAGAAGGTCAACATCATGAAGCGCCACACGCGGCCCAATGCCAAAAACCGGCAGGGCGGCATCCTGGAGAGCGAGGCGCCGATCCCCTGGTCCAACGTCATGCTGATGTGCAACAAGTGCATGGCGGCCACGCGCGCGACCTTCAAAATTCTAGAGGACGGAAAAAAGATCCGGACCTGTGCCAAATGCGGCGAGACCATCGAGTCCTGATGCATGCCGCCGGAGGAGCAGAATGTCTCAGTTAAAGGACCGTTACGAGAAAGAAGTCGTTCCCAAGCTGATCGAGACCTTTAAGTACAAGAACCACATGCAGGTTCCGAAGCTCAAGAAGGTCGTGCTCAACATGGGCCTGGGAGAAGCCATCCAGAACATCAAGGTGCTGGAGACGGCGGCCGAGGAGCTGAAGCTCATCGCCGGCCAACAGCCCGTGATCACCAAGGCCAAGAAGTCGATTGCGGCGTTCAAGCTGCGGGAAGGCATGCCGATCGGGTGCATGGTCACGCTGCGCCATGGACGCATGTACGATTTTCTGCAAAAGCTGATCAACGTCGCGCTGCCCCGGGTGAGGGATTTCCGCGGCATTTCCGGCAAAGCGTTCGACGGCCGCGGGAATTACGCTCTCGGCGTGCGCGAGCACATTATTTTTCCCGAAATCGACTACGACAAGATCGACAAGATCAAGGGGTTGAACGTCAGCATCGTGACCAGCGCCCGCACCGACGAAGAAGGCAAGGAGTTGCTGCGGCTGCTGGGGATGCCGTTCCGGAATTGATGCGGTCAAAAAGCCGGCCGGGCCGCATGCGCGGTCCGCGGCGCACAGAGGCAGGTTCTCAAGGAGGATGATTTGGCAAAGAAGTCGCTCAGATTGAAGGCGATGCGGACTCCCAAGTTCAAAGTCCGCGCATACAACCGGTGTCCGATCTGCGGCCGGCCGAGGGCGTTTCTGCGGAGATTCGGCGTCTGCCGCATCTGTTTCCGGAACATGGCCTCCCACGGCAAGCTTCCCGGGGTGATTAAATCCAGCTGGTGATGGGCGAATCGGCCGTCCTCCCCGGCGGCGGCCAAGCCCCCAGCACTGCCGGCCGCTGCGCCGGCCTTCGCGACATTAGGAGAACATCATGGCAATCACTGATCCAGTAGCCGACATGTTGACCCGCATCCGCAACGCGGCCAAGGCCAAATTCAGCAGCGTGGACGTGCCCGGGTCCAAACTGAAGGTTGAAGTGGCCCGCATCCTGAAAGATGAAGGGTTTATAAAAAACTATAAATTCCTGAAGGACGGCAAGCAGGGCGTCCTGCGGATCTACCTGAAATACGGGCCCGGCCAAACCAAGACCATCTACAGTCTCCAGCGGGCCAGCAAGCCCGGCCGGCGCATGTACGTCAAGAGCAAGGACATCAAGCCCATCTTGAACGGCATGGGGATCTCGATTCTGTCGACCTCCCGGGGCCTGATGACGGACAAGCAGGCACGCAAGGAAAACGTCGGCGGTGAGATTCTGTGCACCGTCTCCTAATGGACGAGTGCGGTGGATCCGGCCGAGCAATAAGGAGCAGGGTATGTCACGAGTAGGCAAAAAACCGATTCCGATCCCAGCGAACACCAAGATCTCGTATTCGGGCCGTTCGTTGACGGTCGAGGGCAAGAAGGGCAAGCTCAGCCGCGAGATCCATCCGGCGGTGGACCTGAGCATCGCCGATGGGACTGTCAACGTCCTGCTCGCGCAAGAGCTTAAGAACAGCCGGGCGCTGCAGGGGTTGACCCGCAGCCTGGTGGCCAACATGCTGACCGGCGTGTCGCAGGGATTCGAGCGTGTAATGGAAATCCACGGCATCGGCTACCGGGCGGAGCTGAAAGGCAACGTTTTGATTTTCCAGCTCGGCTTTTCCAGCCCGAAGGAGTTCGAACTGCCCGAGGGGGTGAGCGCGGCGATCGAAAAGAACACGATCATCAAACTCGCCTGCATCGACAAAGAAGCGCTGGGACGCACGGCGGCCGCCATCCGGCGAATGAAGCCGCCGGAGCCATACAAGGGCAAGGGCATCAAGTACGCCGAAGAGCGAATCCAGAAGAAGGCCGGAAAGACCGGCACCAAGTAACCGATACTACCCACAGGAGTTTTGAACGACCATGGGCGTGAAAACGAAATCCGAACAACGGATACGGCGCAAAACCCGCATCCGGAAAAAAGTCATGGGCACCGTGGAGCGGCCGAGACTGTCCGTGTTCCGCAGCGCGCGGCACATCTACGCCCAAATCATCGACGACGCCGGCGGGCGCACCCTGGTGGCTGCCAGCAGCCTGGAGAAGGACGTCGCCGGGGCGGCCGCCGAAAAGAAAAAAGTCGACAAAGCCGTTATGGTGGGCAAGCTGGTGGCGGAGCGGGCGAAATCCAAGGGGATCGAGAAGGTCGTGTTCGATCGCAACGGGTTTCTTTACCACGGCCGGATCAAGGCGGTTTCCGATGGAGCCCGGGAAGCCGGTTTGCAGTTCTAAGTCCCCCGCGTGGCATTTGTGACCGATTGAGGCGAAGGAGGCAGGCCCTTGTATAAGCATGACAGCAGTGATGATCAATTTATCGACAAAGTCGTCCATATCAACCGCGTGGCCAAAGTGGTCAAAGGCGGACGCCGCTTCGGGTTCAGCGCCATTGTCGTCGTCGGCGACGGCAAGGGGTCGGTCGGGTACGGGCTTGGAAAAGCCAGCGAGGTGCCGGAGGCGATCCGCAAAGGGGTGGAGAAGGCCAAAAAGCACATGGTGACCGTCCAGTTGGACCGGGGGACCATCCCCTTTGAGGTAACGGGCCATTTCGGCGCCGGCCGGGTGATGCTGCGGCCCGCCACCGCGGGCACCGGCCTCATCGCCGGGGGCGCCGTGCGGGCCGTGCTGGAGGCGGTCGGGATTCAGAACATCCTCACCAAGTGCCTCGGGTCCCACAATCCCCACAACCTGGTCCGGGCGACGGTGCAGGGCCTGCAGCAACTCGAAAGCCGGGAGCAGGTGGCGCAGCGTCGGGGTGTCGGCATGGAGCAGGTGGTCTGACGCGCCGGGACTGGCGACCAACGCCCTATACAAGGACATTGAGCATGGCTAAAATGTGGAAAATCACTCTCGTTAAAAGCATGATCGGAAGGCCCGAAAAACACCGGCAGGTGCTGCGGGGCATGGGGCTGAATCGGTTGAACAAGACCGTCGAGCTCCAGGACTCCCCCGCGGTTCGGGGAATGATCCAAAAGGTCTGCCATTTGGTGAGGGCCGAGGAGAAGGTGGCATGAAGCTGCACGAACTGAAACCGGCAACGAATTCGCGCAAGGGCATCAAGCGCGTTGGGCGCGGCGTCGCCTCGGGTTGGGGCAAGACCGCCGGCCGCGGCAACAAGGGCCACAAGGCGCGCTCCGGCGGCCAAACCAGCCCCGGGTTCGAGGGCGGCCAGATGCCGCTGCAGCGGCGCGTGCCGAAGCGGGGCTTTGCCAACATTTTCCGCAAGCGGATTGCCGTCATCAACGTCCGCGACCTGGCCCGCTTCGAGAGCGGCAGCGTCGTCGACCGCGCGGCGCTGATCAAGTCCGGACTGGTCAAGGGCGACTGGGACGGCGTCAAGCTGCTGGGAATGGGCGAGATCAGCCACCCCCTGCACATCAAATTGGCCCTGGTCAGCGAATCGGCCAAAGCTAAAATCGAGGCCGCCGGCGGTAAGGTTGAGGTCGAGTCATGATCGGCAGCGGGTTTGCCAATATCTTCCGGATCCCGGAGCTGAAGCGGCGAATTCTGTTTACCCTGGGGCTGTTGATCGTATACCGGGTTGGCGTTCAGGTGCCGGTGCCCGGTGTCGACGGCGCGGCGTTGGCGGCCATCTTTGCGACCGCCAAGGGGACCTTGCTCGGGCTGGTGGACATGTTCTCCGGCGGCGCGCTGGAGCGCCTGTCCGTATTCGCGCTCGGCATCATGCCCTACATCAGCGCTTCGATCATTCTGCAACTGCTGACGGTGGTCGTGCCGCATCTGGAGCAGCTGAAGAAGGAAGGCGAGCAGGGTCGGAAGAAGATCACTCAGTACACCCGCTACGGCACGGTCGTCCTGAGCCTCATCCAGGGGTTCGGCATCGCCGTGGGGCTTGAGACCATGACGGCCCCTGGCGGCGCGGCGGTGGTCCTGTACCCGGGGTGGGGTTTTCGGCTCCTGACCATCATCACGCTGACGGCCGGGACCGCCTTCATCATGTGGCTGGGCGAGCAGATCACGGAGCGAGGGATCGGAAACGGCATTTCGCTGATCATCTTCTCCGGCATCGTCTGCCGCATGCCGCTGGCCATCGGCCAGACGTTTACGCTGCTGAGCACGGGGGAGGTCGGGATTTTCTTCGTGATCATCATGCTGGTGCTGGTGGTGACGGTGGTGGGCGTCATCATTTTCGTGGAGCAGGGGCAACGGCGGATTCCGGTGCAGTATGCCAAGCGCGTCGTCGGCCGCCGCATGTACGGTGGGCAGAGCACGCACCTGCCCCTCAAGATCAACAGCTCGGGGGTCATACCGCCCATCTTCGCCTCCTCCATCATCATGTTCCCGGCCACCATCGCGAGCTTTATCAAGATCCCGTGGGTGCAGAGCATTGCCGACATGATCCGCCCGGGGCAGGCGGCGTACGAACTTCTGTATGTCGGCTTCATATTTTTCTTCTGCTACTTCTACACGGCCGTGACGTTCAACCCGACGGACGTGGCGGACAACATGAAGAAGGCCGGCGGCTTCATTCCGGGCATCCGGCCCGGCAAGCGCACCTCCGAGTACATTGACAAGGTGCTCTCCCGCATCACGCTCGGCGGCGCCACCTATGTGTCCGCCGTGTGCGTGCTGCCATCTTTGCTGATCAGTCATTTCAACGCGCCGTTTTACTTTGGCGGGACGGCATTGCTGATCGTCGTGGGGGTGGCCATCGACACGATTTCGCAGATCGAGAGCCACATGCTGACCCGGCACTACGAAGGGTTCCTCAAGGGCGGCGCCGGGCGCGTCAAGGGTCGATACTAGCTCAGCGCGCGCGGCAGCTCAAGGCGCCCAAGGGGGGGAGTGATTCATGCCGAAAGAGGAAGCGATTCGAGTCGACGGGGTGGTGCTGGAGACGCTGCCCAATGCCATGTTCAAAGTGGCCTTGGAGAACAAGCACCAAGTCCTGGCTCACATCTCCGGCAAGATGCGGATGCATTTCATCAAGATCCTGCCCGGGGACAAAGTCACCCTGGAGCTGTCGCCCTACGATCTCAGCCGGGGGCGAATCGTGTACCGATCCAAGTAACTGCTCCGCCGGCAAGGAATGCGGCGGTCCTGAAGAGGAGAAACGGTTTCCATGAAAGTCAGGGCATCGACGAAAAAGATGTGTCCCAAGTGCAAGATCGTGCGGCGTAAAGGGGTGGTGCGCGTGATCTGCGAGAACAAGCGTCACAAACAGAGACAAGGATAAGGAGGGCCTCCACCTTGGCACGTATTGCGGGCGTCGATCTGCCCAGGAACAAACGGATAGAGATCGGGTTGACCTACATCTACGGAGTAGGAAGGTCCAGCTCTCGGAAGATTCTCGAGCAGCTGAACATCGACCCGAACATGAAGACCGATGACTTGACGGAATCCCAGATCAACAGCATCCGCAAGACGCTCGACAGCGAACACCGGGTGGAAGGCGAGCTGCGCACCGAAGTGTCCATGAGCATCAAGCGGCTGATGGACCTTGGCTGCTACCGGGGGTTGCGTCATCGCAAATCCCTGCCGGTGCGCGGGCAGCGTACCCACACGAATTCGCGCACGCGCAAGGGACCGCGGCGTGGCGCCGTCAAGAAAAAAGCCATCACCAAGAAGTAGCCACGATCGCATCGCGACCGGCTTCTTATTCGAGGTAACCGACAGGAAGAGGAATCATGGCAACCAAGACCAGCCAGGCTAAAAAGAAGGTCAAGCGGAGCGTCGCCAGCGGCGTCGTTCACATTCAGTCCACGTTCAACAACACGATTGTCACCATCACCGACGGCATGGGCAACACCGTGGCTTGGTCCAGCGCCGGGGTGCTGGGGTTCAAGGGGTCGCGCAAGAGCACGCCCTTTGCCGCCCAGGTCGCCGCGGAGGACGCCGCCAAAAAAGCGATCGAGGCCGGGATGAAAAGCGTGGAAGTGTTCGTCAAGGGGCCCGGTCCTGGTCGGGAATCCGCGCTGCGGGCGCTTCAGAACACGGGCTTCAACGTCACGTCGATCAAAGACGTCACCCCCGTTCCGCACAACGGCTGCCGGCCGCCCAAACGCCGGCGCGTGTAAACGGCCGGATCGGTGACGCTTTCATAGCCACATTTAGGGATTCACAGGGAGGATGTTTTGGCCAACAACAGGGGTTCCGATTGCCGGATTTGCCGGCGTGAGAATGTAAAGCTCTTTCTCAAGGGAGATCGATGCTATTCCGACAAATGCGCGTTCGACCGGCGCTCCTACCCGCCGGGCCAGCACGGCGAGCGCCGCGGCCGCAAGGCATCCGACTACGGCATTCAGCTCAGGGAGAAGCAGAAGATCAAGCGAATCTACGGCCTTTCCGAAAAACAGTTTCATCTGTTCTTCGAGCGAGCCGACCACCAAAAGGGCATCACGGGCACCAATCTGCTGGTGGCCCTTGAGCGCCGGCTCGACAACGTGGTGTATCGTCTGGGGTTTGCCAATTCACGCACGCAGGCCCGCCAACTGGTCCAGCACAGCCATTTCACGGTGAACGGCCGGAAGGTGAACATTCCCTCCTTCCAGGTCAAAGTCGGGGACGCGGTCGAAGTCCGTGAGCGCAGCCGGAAGATTCAGTTGATTCAGGATTCCCTGGACGCCGTCGTCCGGCGCGGGATTCCGCAGTGGCTGGATCTTGAAAAAGACAACCTCAAGGGCAAGATCAAGAGCCTTCCGGTGCGCGAAGACCTGACCATGCCCATGCAGGAGCAGCTTGTCGTCGAGCTTTACTCGAAGTAACCGGAGCGGCGCGAACGCCTTTTCACGGCGGAGGCCGGGCCTTTTTTTGGCCGCTCGGCGCACCCCACACTGAGGAAATGAGGAGAACACACCATGCCGTCTGATGCACTCATGTACATGAACTGGCAGCAGATGATAAAGCCGGACAAGGTCCAGGTCACCAGCAACCCGATGTACGGCAAGTTCGTATGCGAACCGCTGGAGCGCGGGTTTGGGGTCACCATCGGCAATTGCCTGCGCCGGATCATCCTCTCGTCGCTTCATGGGGCGGCGATCACGTCTGTCAAATTCGAGGGAGTGATGCACGAGTTCAGCGTCATCCCCGGCGTCCAGGAGGACGTCTCGGAGATCATTCTCAATCTCAAAGAGGTGCGGTTCAAGGCGGACGACTCCAAACAGAGGACCGTGCGCATTGATGCTTCCGGCGAGGGGGAGGTCACCGCTGGCAGCATCGTCAGCGAAGACGGCAAGTGCGCCGTCCTCAACCCCAAACACCATATCGCCACGCTCTCGGAGAAGGCCGTGCTGAAGATGTCCATGACCGTCAAGGTCGGAAAGGGTTACTCTCTGGCCGAGAGCAACAAGGACGAAGAGGCCCCGGCCGGCACGATCCCGATCGACGCTGTCTTTTCCCCCATCAAGCGGGTCAACTATGTGGTCGGCAACGCGCGGCTCGGTCAGCGCACCGACTACGACAAGCTCACCATGGAGGTCTGGACCGACGGCAGCATCAAGCCGGAAGACGCGGTCGCCTACGGCGCCAAGATCGTCAAAGAGCAGATGAACATGTTCATCACCTTTGATGAGGGCCGTGAGCCCGAGTTCAATTCGAAATCCGACTCGCGGGACAAACCGCGCTACAACGAAAACCTTCTGCGCAGCGTGGATGAACTGGAGCTGTCGGTTCGCAGCGCCAACTGCCTGAAGAACGCCGACATTCACAAGATCTGGCAGCTCGTGAGCCGATCCGAGTCCGAAATGCTGAAAACCAAGAATTTCGGGCGCAAGTCGCTGAACGAGATCAAGGACGTGTTGTCCGAAATGGGCCTTTCCCTCGGGATGAAGATGGAGGGGTTTTCGCCACCCGTGGAAGAGACTGAGGAAGGAGCGTAATCGGTTCTATGAGACATCGCAAGGCCGGACTCAAACTGAGTCGAAAAACGGGGCACCTGAACTCGATGTTCCGCAATCTGGTGACCTCGTTGCTGAAATACGAACGCATCCGCACCACCGACACCAAGGCCAAGGAGCTGCGGCGCTGGGCGGACCGCATGGTGACCCTGGCCAAACGCGGCGATCTGCACGCACGGCGTCAAGCGCTGGCGATCGTTCATGAGCCGGCGGTGGTGCACCATCTTTTTGAAATCGCCGCCGAGCGTTTCGGCAAGGTGGCCGGAGGGTACACGCGCATCACCAAGGTGGGAATACGGCCCGGCGATGCCGCGCCGATGACCCTGGTGGAGCTCATCGGCGGCGAAGAGGCAGCGAAGAAGAAGAAAAAGAGCCCGAAAAAGACGGCCGCCAAAAAGAAAACCGCCGCCAAGGCTCCGAAGACCAAGGAAACGGCGGGCGACGCGAAGGAAGAAAAGGCCGCCGGCGCCGAGACCAAACCCAAACGTGCGCCGCGCAAGAAGGCCGCCCAGGGGGAGTCCTCCGCCGCGGAAGCATCTGCGGCTCCGGCGAAAAAGCCCAGGGCCAAAAAGGCCTCCGAAAAGGCCTCTGAGGAAAAAACGGAATAAACCCGTTGAGACCACCCAAGCCCCGGCCCTGCGGCCGGGGCTTTTTTTATGGTGCGCCCAGCATGGGCGCTGTCTTGGAGGTGCAAGTCCTCTCGTCATCAGGC
>CAZLSV010000103.1:0-15047 GCA_964562235.1 uncultured Desulfatibacillum sp. | reverse complement strand
TGCTGTCCGATTGAAGCAATCAGATCGGAAGGAGCTAGTGGAAGAACCAGTCGTTTTGCGGGCTCAGCGCCGCAGGGGAGACATGGTCGATCGTGGTGACGAGCACCGCAGCCCCGGCGCCCACCCCATCGGCGTCGAAATAGATCGACACGCCGTCAGCTCCGTCGGAACGGAACTGGATATACTGATCGGCGACGGGCTCGGACCCTCCGTATCCTACCGAGGCGAAAAGGTCGCGCAGGTCGATCATGTCCTGGCCACGTACGAAGTCCGTGATGTGGCCCCCATTCGTGGGCAGGCGCTGGAACTGAAAGATGTCACGACCCTCGCCCCCGGTGAGCACGTCGGCCCCCCGGCCCGCCAAAAGAATGTCATTCCCGGCGCCACCGCTCAGGGTGGACCCCGCGTCGTTTGACGTCAGGCGGTTGTTGAGTTCGTTGCCGACTGCTGCCTGGGGGGACGCACCAACGAGCTTGAGGTTCTCGACGTTCGCTGAAAGCGTGTAGCTGGGAGATGTGCTGAGCACCTGATCGACGCCTCCGCCATCGATCCGGAAACCCCCCTGGCGGCCTTCGACACCATCAACGCCGAGATCGCGCTTTACAGCCGTTCGCTCGCCCGCAAGCCCCAGCTCGTGGCGCTCAACAAGCTGGACCTTACCGGGGCCGAGGAACGGGCCCGGGCCTTCAGGGCCGCCTTGAAAAAAAGAACGAAAGTCCATCTCATTTCAGCTGCGACCGGCAAGGGCGTCGCCCAGCTTCTGTTGGACGTCGGCCGGCGCTTGGATGAGCTTCGCGATGAACCTTCCTCCACAGATCCCGATTGAGCGCGTCCGCCGGGTCGTCGTCAAGGTGGGCAGCAATGTTCTGACCGCCCCCGGCGGGCTGAACCTCAAGGTCATGCGCGGGCTGGCCCGCCAGATCGGCACGCTGATGGGCCGAGGCCTCGAGGTCATCCTGGTCTCCTCGGGCGCCATGGCCTCCGGGGTGAAAAAGATCGGGCTGGAGCGACGGCCCGATGAGCTCCCGCGGCGCCAGGCCGTGGCGGCCGTGGGCCAGGCCGGCCTCATCATGGAATACGAGAAGGTCTTCGAGCGGCACGGCTGCAAGGTCGCGCAGATCCTGCTGACGAGCGAGGACCTCACCAGCCGCAAGCGCTACCTCAACGCGCGCAACACCCTGAACACCCTGCTCGAGTGGAAGATCGTGCCGATCATCAACGAAAACGACACGGTCTCCGTGGAGGAGATCAAGCTGGGGGACAACGACAACCTCGCGGCCATGATCACGCTGCTGATGGACGCCGACCTCGTGATCAGCCTGAGCGACATCGATGGGCTGTTCACCAAGGACCCCCGCACGCACGCCGACGCGCAGCTGATCCCGGTGGTGGCCGCCATCACCAAGGGCACCGAAAAGGCCGCCGGCAGCATCCCCGGGCCGCTCGGGACCGGCGGCATGCTGAGCAAGCTCGCCGCCGCCCGCAAGGTCAACTCCGCCGGGGTGCCCATGGTGATCGCCAAGGGGGACAAGCCGGACATCCTCACGCGGCTGCTGGACGGAGAGCCGCACGGCACCTACTTTGTGCCTCGCCGGGAGAAGCTGACGCGGCGCAAGTGCTGGATCGCGTTCTCGCTCAAGCCCAAGGGCAGCCTCACGCTCGACGCCGGTGCCAAAACCGCCCTCACCCGGCGCGGCAAAAGCCTTCTCGCCAGCGGGGTCGTCGCGGTTCAGGGCGAGTTTGCAGTCGGCGCGGCGGTGGAGTTCCAGGGCCCGCAGGGCGAGCCGCTCGGTGTCGGCCTCGTCAACTACAGCGCGGCCGATATCCGCAGGGTCATGGGCCTCCGGTCCCAGCACATCCATCAGGTCCTGGGCCACAAGTCCTACGACGAGGTGATCCACCGGGACAACCTTGTGATAACTGCTCTGGATGAGGTAGAAGAGGCCTGAGTTCGGATACCGGAACCTCGATGCTGGATAGCATTTCGAGAGCTGCCTCGGCCCTTGTCTATCCGGAATCCCGTATCCAGTATCGAGCGTTTGGCCTCCATGAAGAAGACAGGGGAGTCCTCCGATGACATCGATCAACGAAAAAATCACGGCCATGGCCAAAGCCGCACGACAGGCGGCGAAAGCCATGGCCGGCTGCTCGTCACGGCAGAAAGCTTCCGTGCTCGAGCGCATGGCCGAGGAGATCACCCGCAGGGCCGATGACCTCAAGGCCGCAAACCGCAATCTTCTGGCGGCCAGGGCCGGCGGTCTTTCGGCGGCCATGATCGACCGGCTCACCCTCACGGACGCCACCGTCGCCGCCATGGCCCGGGGGCTGCGGGAGGTGGCGCAGCAGCCGGACCCGGTGGGCAGCACGGGCCCCGTCTGCGCCCGGCCGAACGGGCTGCAGGTGGCGCGCATGCGCGTTCCGCTCGGGGTGATCGGCATCATCTACGAGTCGCGGCCCAACGTGACCGTGGACGCGGCCGGGCTGTGCCTGAAAGCCGGCAATGCGGTCATCCTACGCGGCGGCTCCGAGGCTCTGAATTCCAACCGGGCGCTGGCGGCCGTGATCGGGGGGGTGCTGGCGGGCAGCGGGCTGCCCGAGGCCGCCGTCCAGGTGGTGCCCGTGAAGGACCGGGCGGCGGTGAACGCCCTGCTGCAGCAGGAGGAGTGGATCGATCTGATCATCCCGCGCGGCGGCGAGGAACTCATCCGCTTCGTCGTCGCCCACTCGCGGATCCCGGTGCTCAAGCACTATAAGGGGGTCTGCCACGTCTACGTGGACGAGGGCGCCGACCTGGCCATGGCCGAGGCGATCAGCTTCAACGCCAAGGTGCAGCGGCCGGGCGTGTGCAACGCCATGGAGACCCTGCTCGTCCACCGGGCGGAAGCCGAGCGGTTCCTGCCGGCGATGGCCCGGCGCTTTGCCGCCGCCGGGGTCGAGCTGCGCGGCTGCCCCGAGGCGCGGCGGATCGTGCGGGGGATGGTGCCGGCCACGGACGCGGACTGGCCGGCCGAGTTTCTGGACCTGGTTCTGGCCGTGAAAGTGGTGGCGGACATGGAGGAGGCCGTCGGCCACATCGCCGCCTTCGGCTCCAACCACACCGAGGCCATCGTCACCCGCGATTACGACCGGGCGCGCCGTTTCGTGCGCGAGGTGGACGCCTCGGTGGTGCTGGTGAACGCCTCGACCCGCTTCAACGACGGCGGCCAGCTCGGCCTCGGGGCCGAAATCGGCATCAGCACCTCCAAGCTGCACGCCTACGGGCCGATGGGCGTCGAGGAGCTCACCACCACCAAGTTCGTGGTGTACGGCAGCGGGCAGGTCCGCGAATGAAAATCGGACTATTCGGCGGCACGTTCAATCCCATCCACTTCGGCCACCTGCGGGCGGCGCTGGAAGTCGGGGAGGGGTTCGGCCTGGATCAGGTCCTGCTCATCCCGGCCGCGGTGCCGCCGCACAAGGACCGCGGGGCGCTGGCCGCCGCGGCCGACCGGCTGCGGATGATCGAGCTGGCGGCGGAGGGCGAGCCCGGGATGGCGGCCTCCGACGTGGAGATCCGGCGCGCGGGATCTTCGTACACCATTGACACGGTCCGGCATTTCCACCGCGGGCTGCCGGCCGGCACCGATATTTTTCTCATCGTCGGGCTCGATGCCTTTCTTGAGATCGACACGTGGAAGTCGTTCCGGGAGCTGCTGGCGCTGGTGCCCGTGATCGTGATCTCCCGGCCCGACGCCTCCCTTCGCAGCGCCGGCGCCGAGCGGGAGGCGGTCGCGGAGTTCCTCCGCTCCAGAATTTCGCCGTCGTGCACGCTTTCGGTGGATCCGGCCGGTTTCCGGGGCGAAGGGGTCCGGGGCGTCACGGTCTTCACGGTGACCGCACTGGATGTTTCCAGCCGCCGGATCCGGGAGCTGGCGGCCGCGGGCCGCTCCTTACGTTTCCTGGTTCCCGAGCCGGTTCGGCACCACATCAAGGCCAAAGGACTTTACTTATGACGGATGTCGTGGATGCCTCGTTGGAGGTTTTTTTCAAGGCCGTTTTGGGCAAGAAAGCCGTCAAGGTGGTGGCGCTCGACGTGCGCGAGCTCACATCGATCGCCGACGTGTTCATCATCTGCAGCGCCCGCTCCAACCGCCAGGGGAGCGCCATTGCCGATCACATCGTGCGCGAGCTGCGCAAGCAGAGGATCAAGCCCCTGAGCGTGGAGGGCGCCGCCGAAGGCCAGTGGGTGCTGATCGACTACGGTTACGTCGTCATCCACGTGTTCCTGGAGGCGGTGCGGCAACTCTACGACCTGGAAGGGCTCTGGAGCGACGCCCGGCGGATCCCGGTCCCGGCCCCGGCCAAAGCCAGGAGCGCCGCCGGCCGCCGGTCGTCGGCGCCGGACGACGAAGCGTAGAGGCACAGAGGTCATGACCGCCCCGCTCAAACCCTTCACGACCCTTGTCGATTTCGTCACTGGCCGGCCGGTACCGAACATCGGCGCCGAGGAGAACCGCCAGGCCGTCGAGCGCCTTCTCGTTGAGCAAAAAGGCTACGAACGGGAGGAGATCGAGGTCGAGGTGCCGATCGAAATGGAGATCGCCGGGGAGATCTATCGTTCGGCCGTTGACCTGGTGGTCTCCGCGTCCGGCCGGCGGGTGATGGCGTTCCGGTGCGTGGCGGGGTCCCCGGTTTCCAGCGAGCGTGAGATCCTGGCGGCCGCCCGGCTCCTGGACCGTTTTCAGATTCCGCTGGCCGTCGTCTCCGACGGCAGCACCGCCATGGTGCTCGACACGGTGAGCGGCCGCAAGCTCGGCGAAGGTCTGGAAGCGATTCCGGCCAAGGCGGATCTGCTCGGCCGGTTTGAACAGAGGCCGTTCAGCTGCCTGCCCGCGGAGCGGCAGGCGCGCGAGGCGTTGATTTTTAGAACCTATGACCGCGAGCGGGTCAACTCGGCCCGGCGGTTCCCGCAGCGTTGACACCCCATTCGGTTCACGATAAGCTATAGCATTATGGGAGGTTGATGCGCGTTTTGCCGATTTCCGAGCGACCCACCGACTGCTGCCCAGCCGCCGCACCCATTCCTCGCCGCCGGTTTCTGCGGTGGGGGTTGCTGGCGGCCTCCGTTTTGTTACTTCCGCGGCCCGCGGCCGCCGCTCAGCATCCAAAGCCCCCGCCTGAACGCCGACTGGCTTTTTTCAACACCCACACGGCGGAGTCCCTCGAGACCTGCTACTTCAAATCCGGTTGTTACGACCCGGGCGCCCTCAAGGCCATCAACCACATCCTCAGAGATCACCGCAGCGGCGAGGTCGGGCCCATCGACGAACGCCTGCTGGAGCTTCTGCACGCACTCTCCCGGCGGTGGGAGCACCCGCAAACGTTTCACATCATCTCCGGCTTCCGCTCCCCCGAGACCAACGCCGCCCTGCACCGCCGCAGCCGCGGTGTCGCGGCCCAGAGCCTGCACGTTCACGGGAAGGCGATCGATATCCGCGTGCCCGGCATCCAGACCTGCGAACTGAAAGGCCTCGCCCTGTCGCTGGCGGCAGGGGGGGTCGGATACTACCCCGCGTCCGACTTCGTGCACGTGGACATAGGCCGGGTGCGCTCCTGGTAGCGGCCGGGCCAGCTCCCGACACAAAGAAGTCGATTCCAAAATCCCCCCGGCCCCCTTTGCTAAAGGGGGAGCAAGAGGTGTTCTACTTTGTTAGAGGAGGCGTAAGAAGTTCCCGGCCTCTCTCCCCCTTTGGAAAAGGGGGCCGGGGGGATTTCGTTCCACATGGCAGGGTGCAGTGCGCCATGACTCGCTTCTAAGGAAACCGAGGGGGTTTTTCCTTCAGGGCCCGGTCAAGCGCGGGGTCCCGCTGGTAGATATCCTGCCAAAACAGAACCCGGCCTTCCGCATCCGCCCCGGCGGTCATGTAAATCAGGTGCACGGGGATTTTGCGGGCCAGGCCGATCGTGCGAAGCTGGCCGGTGTCGATGGCCGCGCTCACGGCCTCGCGGGACCACCCCGGCGAATCTGTCAAGACGTAAGCGGCCAGGTCCAGGGGCTTTTCGATGCGGATGCACCCGGAGCTGAACCCGCGCGTGCTGCGCTCGAAGAGCCGCTTGGACGGGGTGTCGTGCAGGTAGACGTCGAACTTGTTCGGAAACAGGAACTTGATCCGGCCCAGATCGTTGTGGGCGCCGGGGTCTTTTTTGAGCCTGTAGCGGAAATTTCCGGCCGTCACTCCGGCCCAGTCAATGCCCCCCGGGTCGAGCTCCGCGGCGTCCCGGCCCCAGCTCTCGAAGACCCGGATTTTCTCGCGGGTGAGGTAACCCGGGTCCTTGCGGGCTTTCGGCAGGATGTCCTCGACGGCGATGCGGGTGGGGATGTTCCAGTCCGGGTTTAATACAAGGTGATCCATCCGGCTGCTGAACACCGGGGTGCGGCGGTAGTGGCGACCGGCCACCACGCGCATGCGCATCACGGCCTGGTTCTCCTCGACGACCGCCAGGTCGAACGCCGGCACGTTGACCCGGATGTGACGCGCCCCTAAATCGCGCGGGAGCCAGCGCCATCGTTCCATGTTCAGCTCGATCTGGCGGATGCGCTCCGGCAGGGACGCGTTCAGCGCCTGCAGGGTTTGCGGTCCCATTCGGCCATCGGTCTCCAGGCCGTGGCGTGCCTGAAAGCGGCGCAGCCCCTCGAACAGTTCGCGCTCCGCATCCGCGCCCTCGCCACCCGAAGCCGGGACCATGTCGCCTGAAAGGCGCAGGCGCTCCCGCAGCAGATCGGCAAGCTCCCCGGTCTGGCCCCTGTCCCAGGAGGCTTTTTCCGGCAGCCGGGGCCATTCGTCGGCCGGCCCGAGGCGGCGGTAGCTTTTCAGCTCTGTTTTAAGGATGTTGTATTCCGGGTGAGGCGGCCGGAACCCGTCGAGGGCGTCGCCGATGCGGCCGGATTCGAGCGCGCGCTGAAGGGCCCCCGCGAAATCGACCTCCGGGTCCATGCGGACCACCCACTCGGTGTAAAACGTCTCCGGGTTGACCCTTCCCGCCCGCAAGTGGGAGCCCAGCAGCAAAAAGGCATCCGTCAGCAGGAAGTCAAGGTCGACGATCAGCGCCGGCTCCGGCGGTCGGCCGGCGTCGTGGTCCAAGCGGGCTTTTGCCAGGAGCTGCCGGATCGTCTCAAGATGGTAGGCGTGCGGGTCCAGCCCGTCCTCGCCGGCTTCTTCGATGCCGCGGAGGAGATCCTCGGCCGACGCAAACAACCCGCCGCCGTCGCTCCACGCCGGGCGATATTCCCGCTGCGCGTAGAACCGCGGCAGCTCGGCGATCCCGCAGACCAGCTCGCCGCGGCAGATCATGCGGTTTTCGGCCTGCGCGGCCGTTATTTTGGCCCGCATCAGCGGGCCGAAGCGTTCGGGTTCGGCCGCGGCCGCAAGGCCGGCCGCCCTCGGCCCCAGAACGCACGAAAAAATCACCGCGGCAATGAGCCATTGCCGCGGCGGGGTGACAAAGAAAAGAGCTGAGGGCCTGCGGAACCGCCGCCGTTCTCCTTGCGGTTCCGGCCGAAAGAAAAGGATCATCCGCGAAACCTGCTCGACGGCGCTATTGGCCGGCAACGTCCTTGCCGCAATGCTTGCAGACATTGGCCCGGCGCTTGATGATCTCGGCGCAGAACGGGCACTCCCGGGTGAAATGGCGTTCGTGAATCTTGGCGATGGCCTCCTCGACTTTTTTCTGGAGGATTTCGTTGGGGAAGCGCATGTTGCGCAGCGGCTCGATGGCCTCGGACTCCCCGAGGTCGCCCATCATCTCGGCCGCCTTGAGCCTCACCCGGGCCGGCTCGAGCGGATCCTGGAGCAGCTGCGCAATGGCGGGGCCGTCCTTGGTGGTGTAGAAATCGGCCAGCAGGTTGAACCCGCGCTTGATGGCCTCCTTCAGGTTTTCCTGCTCGGCCATGGCCTCATCGTCGACGATCTGCCCGCGCATCCCCATGTCGCTGAAAACGGGGATGCACTCGTAAACGTCGCTGCCCGGGTAGTTCATGCAGCGGTAGGAGGCACGGTGGGCGTAGCTCTCCTCGATGTGCTTCCAACCGGATTGGTACAGCTCGCATTGGTCGTTGAAGCACACGAAGAGGTATGGAGTGCCCCAGCCCAAACCGTCGCCGAAGCGCATGGGCGGCTCCTCCCACAAATTCATTTCGACGCCGCAGTGCGGGCACTTGGGCTTCGGCAGCGCCATCACTTTTTCGAGAACTTCTTCACGGGTTTCAAAGGACATTCAGACAGCCTCCAATCGGTCAATAAAATCGCTTCGAATTCAAAGTAAGCGCTCGTGTGGCCTTGTCAAATCACAAACCCGGCCGCTTCCCGCGGCAAGAGACGCCCATCGACCAGGGGAAATTCGATGGACTTGCAGAAGGTTTTTGGTTATACCCTAAAATAATGAATGTGCTTCAACAACACCTGAACGCCCCTGCACGGACGACTCCTCCCCGCTCTTCATCTGCGCGCCGCGGCCGCAGGGTCCGTGTTTTCCGGTTGACGTTCGATCTGGGCCTGACGGCCCTCTTCCTGTTTGCCTTGCTGGCGATCGGATGCCGTCCGGCGGATGACACCTTCGACCCCAAGACCACGGACCCGGGCGTGGCGGCCGGGGAGGTCCTCTTGGGGTCGTCCCTGGCGCTGAAAGGCCACGCGAGTTTTCTGGGGACCCAAACCCTGCGCGGGGCGATGAGCTACCTCAACCACGTCAACGAACAGGGAGGGGTTCACGGCCGCAACATCAAGGTGGTGGCCTACGACGACAGCTACGATCCGCCCATGTGCCTGGCCAACACCCAGCGGCTCATCATCGACGATCAGGTGTTTGCCCTGTTCTGCTACGTGGGGACCCCCACGACGGTCAAGGTCCTGCCGCTGATCGAGGAGGCCCGGATCCCGCTCCTGGGCATGTTTACCGGCGCCAACGCCCTGCGCGAGCCGTTCAGCCGCTACCTGATCAATGTGCGGGCCTCCTATTACCAGGAAACCGGGGCCGCCGTCCGGCACCTGGTCGACGACCTGGGGTTGAAAAAAATCGCCGTCTTCTACCAGTACGACGCCTACGGCTTTGACGGGCTGACGGGGACGGAGCTGGCCCTCAAGCGGTTCAACCTGGCGCCGGTCGCCGGGGGCTCCTACAACCGCGGCACGCTGGATGTGCAGGAGGGCCTGAACAAGATCATGTCCTCCGGCGCCGAGGCCGTGGTGATGATCGGTACCTACGATCCGTGCGCCAAACTCATCCGGCTGGCCCACGAACAGGGCTTTCGGCCCTTGTTTTACCTGGTCTCCTTCGTCGGGGCCGACGAGCTGGCCCGGCGGCTCGAAAACCAGCACGGCATCACCGTCGTCATGTCCCAGGTGGTCCCGCCCCCGGACCGCCATGACCCCAGCCCGCTGCTGACCGGGCCGGACGGCTACGTCACCCTGCTCAAGCGTTACTACCCGGAGGACCCGCCCAACTTCGTGGGCTTCGAGGGGTTCATCAACGCACGGGTGCTGGTCGAGGGCCTCCGGCGCGCCGGCGCCGACCTGACCCGCAAGGGGTTCATCGACGCCATCGAATCGATCCATGACCTGTCGCTGGGGTTGGACATCAACATCGCCTTCAGCCCGAGCGATCACCAGGGGCTGGACCGGGTCCATTTCACCCGGCTCGAAAACGGGCAGTTTACCCTGATCAAAGACTGGGCAGGGATCAAGGCCCAGCTAAACGCACTTCGTTGAGCCGGCCATGAACCGCAACCTCCTCCGCGAAGCCGCCAAGCGCTTCCGAGACATCAGTCTCAAGAACAAGATCTTCTTCTCCATCATTGCGGTCATCCTGATCATCAGCGCCGTCATCGCCGTGCTGGCGCGCTGGATCCTGGTGGACAACCTGATCGACGAGCTCGAGCTGCGGGGCATAGCGATCGGCCGCACGATCGCCGAGCGCAGCAGCGGCTACATTCTCGACAAGAACTACCCCGAGCTGCTCAGCCTGATTTTCGACGAGGCCAAGCTCAAGGAACGCCAGCACCTTGTCTCCTACATCTTTGTGAGCGACCGCGAGGACCAGGTCCTCAGCCACACCCTGACGCGGCCGTTCCCCGAGTCGCTGCGCCTGGCGAACCGGGTCCCGCCGGACAAGGCCAAGAGCGTGCGCCTGTTCCCGATCGGCGACCAGATCGCCTATGACATCGCCATCCCCATTACCCAAGGGATCTATCGTATCGGCAGCGTGCACGTGGGGCTCAACAACGACCACATCGGCCATCTGGTCGGCAAGCTGCGGACCACGTTTCTGGGGTTCCTGTCCCTGGTGATCGTAATCATTTTCGTCATTACCCACCGCCTGGCCAAATACATCACCCTGCCGATCTTCAAGCTCACCCAGATTTCCGAGGAGCTGAGCAAGGGCAACTTCGACGTGAAGCTGGATGCCGAGCAGGTGTCCAAGGGCGGGCAGCCGTTGGAATGCCCGGCCTTCGCCAATCCCGATGTCTCCTGCCGGCATCTGGACGGGAACCTGGCGGCCGAGGCGCACGGCGACGGCACGGGTGAGAGCAACCCCGTCTGCAGGGACTGCCAGTTCTACCGCCGCCAAAGGGGCGACGAGGTGGCGCAGCTGGCGGACGCCTTTTACAACATGATCTGGGGCATCCGGCTCTACCGGCGCCGTCTGCGCGAATCCGAAAAAAAATACCGCTCTCTGTTCGACAGCGGCCCGGACCCCATCTTCGTCATCAACCACCAGTCCTTTGACATCATCGACGCCAATCCGCGGGCCGTGGAGGTCTACGGCTACAGCCGGGAGGAGCTGATCGGAAGACCCTTCATGGAGCTGGCCCCTGAACACACGCACGAGTACTTTCACTCCCTCCAGGGCCCGGGGGAAACCCACGGGCTGGTCACCTACCCCAAGGCACTGCATTACAAGAAAGGCCACCGGCCGTTTTACGTCAACCTCCACGCCTCCAACACCACCTACAAGGGCCAGCCGGCCATCGTGCTGGCCTCCACCGACATCACCGAGATGGTCGAGAAAGACGCCCAGCTGATCCAGGCGAACAAGATGAAGTCGCTGGGCGAAATGTCCGCCGGCATCGCCCACGAGCTGAACCAGCCGCTCAATGCCATCAAGATGGGCAGCGATTTCCTGGGCCTGATGGTCGAGCAGAAACGCGAGATCCCGCCCGCCGACCTGCAGCAGGTGGTCAGCGAGATGAGCACCCAGGTCGACCGGGCGGCCGAGATCATCAACACCCTGCGCTCCTTCGGCCGCAAGGCCGAGCTCGTCATGGAGCGGGTGGACATCAACAAGCCCATCCGGGCGGTCTTTTCCCTGGTGGGCCGCCAGTTCGAGCTGGACAACATCCGCCTGGAGCTCGATCTCGGCCGGGGGATCCGCCCGATCATGGCGCACGACAACCGGCTGCAGCAGGTTTTTTTCAACCTGGTCGCCAACGCCCGGGATGCCATCAGCGAAAAGAAAGAGCGGATTCCGGGCCGGCCGGCCGGCAAGATCCTCATCCGCACGTTTCAGGAAGGCGAGCGGGTGGTGGCGTCGGTGGAGGACGACGGCATCGGCATCAGCGATGCCGTCCGGGACAAGATCTTCGAGCCGTTTTTCAGCACCAAGGAAAGCAGCATCGACATGGGCCTGGGACTGGCCATCACCTACGGAATCGTCAAGGATTACGGGGGCGACATTCAGCTGACGAGCCGGGAAGGCGCGGGCACGACCTTCAAGCTCAGCTTCGCCGCCGTTTGACCCGCCGCGGCCGACGGGTCAACGATGATGACGGGAAACGAAGAATCGAGGTCAGGGCATGGAAAAAATTCTGGTCATCGACGATGAGAAACCCACGCTGATGATGTTTCGCTTGACGCTGGCCGCGTACGGCTACGAGGTGCTGACGGCGGAAAACGGGCAGGAGGGGTTGGAGGTCTTCGGCCGGGAGCACCCCAGCATCGTTCTGACCGACATCAAGATGCCCGGCATGAACGGCATCGAGGTGCTGAAGCAGGTCAAAGCGATCGACCCCTCCACCGAGGTCATCGTCATCACCGGGCACGGCGACATGGACCTGGCCATCCAGGCCCTGAACCTGGATGCCACCGATTTCATCAACAAACCCATCCAGCGCCACCTGCTCGAGCAGGCGATCCGGCGCGCCCGGGAGCGCCGGCGCCTAACCGGCGAGCAGGCGGCGGAAATGCTCCTCCAGCCGGCCGAGCAGGCCGCCGTGATCGTGATTCAAGGCAGCATCACCGCCAAGGCCGAAGCGCGGCTTCAGGCCCTTTACCAGGAGGCCCTGGCGCTGAACAAGCCCCGCATCGTGCTGCATTTTCTGGAGAATGCCGCCGTCAACGGTGCCGGGATCGCCGTCCTGACCCAGCTGCTGCTGGAGGCCCAGAAGCAAGGCCGCCATGTCGTCGTGGCCGAGCTCTCCGAAAACTTGCGGAAAGTCTTTGAGATCGTTGGCCTTTCGAAGCTGGTGCCGGTGGTGGACTCCCTGGAGAAGGCCCTGGCACGACAGTTTTGATCTTAATCAGAGAGGGATGTGATGAAACCATTGCGGCTTGTCCTGAAGGTCCTCCTCGTAATAGGCCTTTTGTGGGCCAGCGCGGCGGGTCCGGCCTGGTGCGCCGGACTGCCCAAGAAGGGCGACACCCTTCCGGCTTTAGAGCTGCAGGCGCCCGCCTCCGACAAGGCCCGGGAGTACCTCGGTATCCGGCAGGAAAAATTCCGGCTGGCGGACATCTCCTGCCGCTTGCTGCTGCTCGAGGTGATCGGAGTCTACTGCCCGCAGTGCTACCGGCAGGCGCCTCTTTTCAACAACTTGTTCAACCGAATTGAAAAAGGCAAGCTGAAGGGCCAGGTCAAGATGCTGGCGCTCGCTGCCGGTGGAAATGAAAACGAAATCAAATATCTGTACGAGCAGGTTCAGTACAGCTTTCCGATCGTTTCGGACCCTCAATTTGCTGCCCACAAACTGCTCGGCGAGCCCCGCACCCCCTTCACCCTGCTCGTCGACCCCAACGGCAAGGTCCTGCACACCCATATGGGGGTGGTGGAGGACGTTGATGCGTTTCTTAAACTGATCAACGAATTGGCGCGCTGACATTCATGACCTCCGCGGAATCCGCATTACGGAAGGCCGTCGCACAGGCCTCCCGGGCGCAGGCAGAGCTTGACCGGCGGGTGTTCCACCTGAAGGCCCTGCACGATGCCGCCGGCGAGCTCTCCAGCCTCACCCAGCCGCGCAAGATCATGGAATGCTTCCTGCTCACCGTCATGGGCCTTTTCGGGGCCACCCACGGGCTGGCCATCCTGATGAATGCCCAGACGCGCCAGGGGCACCTCGCTCAACGGGGACTTGGCGGGCCGGCGGCCGACGCCTGCGAACGCAACCTTGTCCGCATCGCCGCCCACTATCTGCACGGAGACGACCTGCCCCGCCAGGCCGAATTTATCAGGCCCGGGCCGGCGGCGGACCCGGGGCTTTTGCCGGCCGACACCGCGCTCATCCTCAAACAAAAGGTGGACGGCCACTATGGACTGCTGTCGGCCTTCGGGCCCCGGCGCTCGGGGGAGCCTTTCGGCGATGCGGATATGACCGCCCTGCTCAACCTGGCCGGTGCGATGGCCAACGCCCTGGCCCAGAGCCTCTTCCACCGCCAGGTTCAGCATCTCAGCGCCGGCCTGATGCGCCAGGGGAACGATCTGCAGGATGCCCAGCGGCAAGCGGGCAGTGCGCGCGAGGCCCTGGACCGACAGATCTTTCACCTGCAGACGCTCTACGAGTTCACCGCCGAGCTGAGCCCGGTCGTCGCGACCGACAGGCTGGTGGACGCCTTCCTGCTGACGCTGATGGGCACCTTCGGGGCGAGCCAGGGGTGGGTTCTGCTCTGCGACCGGCAGCGCCCGGCGGTCCGCTCCGCCGGACGCGGCCTGCCGGAGCCCCGGGAGTGGACCCTCGACGCGGCTGAAAAGATCCTCTACCGGGGGTTCCAGGCGACCGAGGAGCGGCGCCTGGCGCCGATGTCGGCCGGCTTCATCCTCGATCCGCCGGCGGCATTGCCCGAATCCGAGATCGGTTTCGGCGCCCACACCGCGGCGCTGTTCACGGTGGACGATACCCTGCTGGGCATGGTCGCCCTCGGTCGGCCCCTGAGCCAATCGGCGCCGGCCGCGGAGGTGCGGGAGCTTCTGCGGGGGTTGACGGTCAACTGGATGGCGTTTCTTAAAAATGCGCGCGCCTTCGAAACCATTCAGGCTCTCAACGAGGATCTGCGCCGCACCAATGCCGACCTGCGCCGGACCATCGCCGAGCTGACCGAGGCCCGCCACCAGATCCGGATACTGGAGCTGGCCAAAAACCGCCTCAGGCAGCTCATCCAGCGCGAGGTCGAACGGGCCGGGCGCTTCCGACCGGCCGACGTGGTTTTGATGGTGATCCTCTCCGCGGTTTTATCGTTGGCGTTCAACTACTCGAGCCCGAACGGCATCCCCGTCCTGCCGGAAGCTGTTTTCCAAGCCCCGGCCCCCCGGGTCGATGTGCTCACGGCTCACCAAATGCTCTCCCGCGGCGAGGCGGTCCTTGTGGATGCCCGACCGGCCGAGCTCTTCCAGCAAAAACACATCGCCGAGGCCGTCAACATCCCGGCGGCGCTGTTCGACGTGATCTTCCCCATGAAGCTCGGCCCGGCGCTCAAGCCCGAGCAGGTGGTGCTGATCTACGGCCGCACCTTCAGCAAACGCTACGACGAGGAGGTGGCCCAGCGCCTGCTGCAGCGCCACGACCAGATCCGGGTCCTGGAAAGCGGCCTGGCCGCCTGGGAAGCGAAAGGATTGGCGGTGTCGCCATGAAATGGGCCGGCTGGCTGAGAGCATCGATCGCCCACCCCCTGCTGGGGCTGCTGCTGCGCGCGTATGTCGGCGGGGTGTTCATCTATGCCAGCATGTACAAGATCAACTACCCCGGGGAGTTCGCCGAAACCATCGCGAGCTACCAACTGGTGCCCTACTGGGGGGTCAACCTCATG
>CAZLSV010000102.1:0-15110 GCA_964562235.1 uncultured Desulfatibacillum sp. | reverse complement strand
CGATCATCTCGCGGCAAGATGCCGCTCCCACGGAAAAATTCAACTTACTTGAAAGGCCGGCCATCAAATATGGCAACTCTTAATAAGGCGCAAAGCGGGTCGGCTTGCGGGCCGCCGGCTGGGTGGCTTCTGGATTTTGCCATAATTGATGGCCATGGTAATAAGTGGAGAACTTATGGCCGTTATGGTCGGTTTTCAAGTCCTTGTTGTTTCCCTGCCGGCGGCAGGGAAACAAATTGAGGTGGGTATACGGAGGTTGCTTCGCTGCAGGCCGGTGGGGTGCAGGGCCCATCCGGTTATCGCATGCAGAATCGGTTCTGTGGCATCGTCTGCGGCCCGCCGCGGCCATCGCGGCAAGATGCCTCACCCACAAAAAAAGTACCATCTCCGTCGATCGATGACAAGATTCGGCCCGCTTTCATTGCAGGCAAAAAAGAGGCGGATTCGCAATAAGCCCAAATTCAAGGCGCGCGAAGCTCGCGGCGCGAGGCGTACTATCCGTACGCCGCAGCGACCGCGAGCTGAAGCGCAACGCGGAAGTTGGGCTTAGTGGGAAGTCGCCCTATCCTTGGTAGAGGACGGCCAGGATGGTCGCCTTCTCCTCCTTGGCGGCGATCAGGTGCGGCGTGGTGGAGAGGTAGTAGGCGCTGTCCCCGGGTTCGAGCTCGAAGCGCTCCCCGCCGATCTCGAGCACCACCGTCCCGTCCAGCACGAAGACGAACTCCTCGCCGTCGTGCACGGAGAGGTCCTTCTCGGCGGCCGCGAGCAGCTGGACCATCAGCGCCTCCATGTGGCGGCCCTTCACGTCCGGAGCGAGGCTCTTGTAGCTGTAAAGGTGCTTCTTGCCGGTCTTGGAAGTGGACCGGGCGGCGGCGCGGCGCTCGCCCTTGCGGGTGATCGAATAGAGTTTCTCGCCCGTGCCGGAGACCAGCCGGCCGAAGGCGCTGTGAAGCGCCTTGGAGAGCTTGATCATGGTCCCCAGCTGCGGCTGGACCTCTCCTTTTTCGATCCCGGCCAGGAAGGCCACCTCAAACCCGGTGAGCTTCGAGAGCTCCTCCAGGGAGGCGCCCTTTTCCTCGCGGATGGCGCGGATGCGGGCGCCGATGGCCTCGACTTCACGGGTGGAGGGTGCGCTCAGCTCGCCGGTCAAATTTTCGAAAAAATCGACGTCGAACACGGATTTTCGGCCTTTGGGCTTCATGGGGGCTCCTTGTCGCGTTGTGTTGCGTTCATCGCGTTGAGCGTTCACCGCGTTTGCCGTGCGGGCTTGTACCGGTCGGCCTTACTCCAGACGCGATGAACGCGAGCCACGCGCTAACGTTTTGGGGATGACGTTTTTCCCGTCACAGGCACTTCGCCCCGATGTGCCGGGCGATGACGATGCGCTGCACCTCGGAGGTGCCTTCGCCGATCTCCAGAAGCTTCTGGTCCCGGTAGAAGCGCTCCACGTCGTACTCCTTCATCAGGCCGTAGCCGCCGTGGAGCTGAACGGCGTGGTTGGCGCAGCGGTACATGACCTCCGAGCAGTAGAGCTTGGCCATGGCGGCCTCCTTGGAGAACGCCATTTGGTTGTCGCGCAGCCAGCAGGCCTTGTAGAGCAGCAGCCGGGCGCACTCGATCTCCATGGCCATGTCGGCCAGCTTGAAGGCATTGGTCTGGAAGGTGGCGATGGGACGGCCGAACTGCTCGCGCTCGTTGGCGTAGCGCACGGCCCGGTCGAAGCAGCCCTGGGCCCCGCCCAGGCCCATGGCGCCGATTGACAGCCGCCCGCCGTCCAGGGTCTGCATCATCTGGTGGAAGCCGTTGCCCCGGGGCCCCAGCAGGTTGTCCTTGGGCACGCGGCAATCTTCGAAGTAAAGCTCGGCGGTGTTCGAGGAGCGCCACATCATCTTGCCGTGCATCGGCTTGGCGGTGAAGCCCCGGGTGCCGGCCTCCACCACGATGCAGGAGAGCTCGGCCCGGCCGTCGTCCCGCACGCCGGTGCGGGCCAGGACCGTGACCCCGCTGGTGATGCGCGTGGCGGCGTTGGTGATGAAGATCTTGCTGCCGTTGATCACCCACTCGTTGCCGTCGAGCACGGCGGTGGTCTTCGAGTTGGAAGCGTCCGATCCGGCATTCGCCTCGGTCAGCCCGAACCCCCACAGGGTCTCGCCCCGGCAGAGTTTGGGCAGGTACTTCTTTTTCTGCTCCTCGCTGCCGAAGTAATACAGCGGGCCGATGCCGAGTGAGTTCTCGGCCGCCACGGTGGCGGCGTGCGATCCGTCCACCCGCGCGATCTCCTCCACGGCGATGATGTAGGAGAGGTAGTCCATGGCCTGGCCGCCGTACTGGCTGGACACGAACATGCCCAGCAGACCGATCTCGTTTTCAGCGAAGCTGCGGACCGACTCCCTGAGGATCTCGTGCTCGGACGATAGGCTGAAGTCCATGGGCGCTCCTTCGTGTTGGGCGGGTTCGGGCGACGATTAATCGATTCGAAACAGTAGGGCCAATGGCAGCATCCTCACCCCAACTCTCTCCCAAAAACTGGGAGCGGGGCAGAGCGAGGGGATGCCCGTGTCAATACGGTTATGCGGCCTTTCAGGGCTGCCCATGGCTTGGCATGCGGCGGCGTTTCTGATAAGAGAGATGCGCATGCCGCCGAGGGTTCAACTGCCTGCATTTGCTCAATATGGGAAATTCTTATAGGTTGAAACTAAAACCTTGTCAATATCATAAACAGCGTTCAGAAAATAATATCAGGATCTGTTGCGCCTCATGCCCGAACTGCCCGAAGTTGAAACCATCGCGAGAGATTTGAACGCGGCCGGCGTCGCCGGGAAAAAGATCACGTGCGCCCGGGTCCACTGGGACCGCACGATCGCCGAACCCTCCGTTCCGGACTTCTTCCGCCTCATCGAAAAAAAGAAGATCGCCGCGATCGGCCGGCGCGGGAAGTTCCTGGTGTTCGATCTGGCCGGCGGCGGGCACCTGCTCATGCACCTGCGCATGTCGGGCCGCCTCCACCTGGTTACCGCGGGCACCGAGCGGCTGCCCCACGAGCACGTGGCGCTGGCTTTTGAAGACGGCAGCGAGCTGCGGTTTCACGACACCCGCAAGTTCGGCCGGATCTATCTCATGGCCGATGCCGGGCGAATCCTGGGCCGGCTCGGACCGGAGCCGCTCGACCCGGACTTCACCCCGCAGGCCCTCACCGAGAGGCTGAGCGCCCGCAGCCGGCGGCTGAAGCCGTTGCTGCTGGACCAGACCTTCGTGGCCGGCCTGGGGAACATCTACGCCGACGAGGCCCTGTGGGCGGCGAAGATCCACCCGCGGCGGTTGTCCGACTCGCTCTCGCGCAAAGAGGCCGAAGCCCTTCATGCCGCGATCCAGCGGGTGCTCCGCCGCGGGCTGAAGAATCTCGGCACCTCGCTGGGCACCGGCAAGGCGAATTTTTACTCCGTCGGACGCCGTCGGGGCCGCAACCGGGACGCGCTCAAGGTGTTCCGCCGCACGGGCGAGCCCTGCCCGCGCTGTGAAACGCCGGTTGAACGGATCATCGTCGGGCAGCGCAGCACGCACATCTGCCCGAAGTGTCAGAAGGAACGGACTTAAAGCTCACGGCACAAGGTGCATGATAAACAAAGCATACTTGTGGGAGCGGCTTCCAGCCGCGATCGATTTCACGCAGGGATATCGCGGCTGGAAGCCGCTCCCACAGTGGAACCAGAATTATTCCAATCCATCGACGCGATGAAATCAACACGCCCGATATCCTCTGATGACGAATTCAGCAAAGGATTTTTAAACATGCAGAAACGACGTAGAAAAGAGTCCCCGACAGCCTATGCACCCGACGGGTCTCATCTCCGGGTGGCGGCTGAATACTGGGAGCGGCTCTCCCTCCGGGACCCGGGGCAGTTGGCCGCCATCACCCAGTTCCGGCTGACCCCCGAAAGCGCCCTGGTTTTTCGTTTCCTGAACCGGGAGGTCCTGGTGGACACGCAAGCCCGCCGCCTGAGGCTTTTAAGCGGCACGGGCTGGGAGGAGACCGACGACCCCCTGCTCGAGCTCGCCACGGTGCTCTACCTGATCAACGTGCAGGATGTCTACCCGCTGGGACGGGACATTGTCGGCCCGAAAGACTTGAGGGAAGGGCATTTCTTCCAGGGGCCGCACGAACTCAAGACCGCCCCGCTCGTCGCGAGGTTCGGTACCGACGCGCCGGGCTTCCGCCGGGCGGCCGAGGCCCTCGGCGGCGAACCGCTCGGCATGGCCGACGCCGCCTACCGGCTCAAGCCGTTTCCGCGGGTCCATCTCTACTATCTGCTCTGGGAGGGGGATGAGGAGTTTCCGCCGCGCGTCTCCGTGCTGTTCGAGCGATCCATCGAAGAAACGCTCGCGGCGGATGCCATCTGGGGCCTGGTCAGCCGGGTGTCGACGGCGCTGTTGGAGGGTTGATTTCAAGCCGAAAATGGAACCGAATGAGTTTATAGCGGAACGCAATTACGGCCGGATGTCTGAGTTTAGATATCTTTTCACTCGAAATCAACAATCCCCGTGTAGGTCTCCGGCGTGATCTGCAGCAGCTCGTCTTTCACCGGTCGCGGGACATCCAGGGATTCGATGAAAGCCGCGATGGTTTCGCGGGTCATCCGGGCGTGGGTGCGGGTGAGACCCAGCAGCGCCTCGTAGGGTCTCGGGTAACCCTCACGCCGCAGGATGGTCTGGATGGCCTCGGCCACCACAGCCCAGTTCTGCTCGAGGTCCGCCCGGATCGCCGCCTCGTTCAGGATCAGCTTGCCCAGCCCCTTTAAAAGGGATTTCAGGGCGATCAGCGCGTGGGCGAGCGGCATGCCGATGTTGCGGATGACCGTGGAGTCGGTCAGGTCCCGCTGCAGGCGCGATATCGGCAGCTTGGCCGCGAGGTGCTCGAGCAGCGCGTTGGAGACGCCGAGGTTGCCCTCCGAGTTCTCGAAGTCGATGGGGTTGACCTTGTGGGGCATGGCCGATGAGCCCACCTCGCCGGCTTTGATCTTCTGTTTGAAGTAGTCCATGGAGATGTAGGCCCAGATGTCCCGGTCGAGGTCGATCAGGATCGTGTTGATCCGGCGCAGGTTGTCGCAGAAGGCGGCCAGGTTGTCGTAGTGCTCGATCTGGGTGGTCGTGCGCGACCGCGAAAGCCCCAGCACCCGGTTGACCAGCTCGTCGGCGAACGCATTCCAGTCGACGCCCGGGTAGGCCGCGTGGTGGGCGTTGAGATTGCCGGTGGCGCCGCCGAACTTGGCCGAGAAAGGGACCCGCTTGATCTGCTCCAGCTGGACGTTCAGCCGTTCGACGAAGACCTGGATCTCTTTTCCCAGAACAGTGGGAGATGCCGGCTGGCCGTGGGTTCGGGCGAGCATGGGGACCGATCTCCACTCCCGGGCCCTGCCCGCGAGCAGAGCGATCACCTCCTCCAGCGCCGGCTGCATGACATCGCGCCAGGCCTCCTTGAGCGAGAGCGGCACCGCCGTGTTGTTGATGTCCTGGGAGGTGAGCCCGAAGTGGATGAAC
This sequence comes from uncultured Desulfatibacillum sp., assembly GCA_964562235.1. Taxonomy (GTDB): domain Bacteria; phylum Desulfobacterota; class Desulfobacteria; order Desulfobacterales; family SpSt-501; genus SpSt-501. The sequence continues at coordinate 9,575 of CAZLSV010000102.1, read as the reverse complement.
TCCTTGAACGCCTGCAGCCCCAGCTCGTCGAACTTCTCCTTCAGCCGGTACTCCACCGCTTTGACGTCGTGGTTGGTGATCTTTTCGATCTCCTTGATGCGCTCGGCATCGGCCGTCGAAAAATCCCGGTAGAGCTCACGCAGCCGCTCGAACTGCCGCTGGTCGAACCCTGCAAGCTGGGGCAGCGGCAGCCGGCAGAGCGCGATGAAATACTCCACCTCCACGAGCATCCGGTACCTTATGAGGGCGCCTTCAGAGAAGTAATCGGCGAGTTTTTCCGTCTGACGGCGGTAGCGCCCGTCCACCGGCGAGATGGCTTGAAGAGGTTTCATTCCCATGGCTTTAAACCCTTGCTAAAGGCGATAGTCACCCGCTGCATTCCTCCGCGGACCTCTCGGGTGCGCAAACGCCATATTGTTGGACAAAAAATCTATGTAGTCATCTACTGTCCCGACTTGGCTGAGTCTCCGCGCTGCTGCAAAGGCCGCCTTTCTGACTGGATCGTGGGCATCCAGCAACATTTCGCGCTTTTCTTCCTCAGTCAAGGTTATCGAGCCACTCATCCAGCAGGGCCTCCCTACTAAAAATGCGGAAATATTCTCTCACAAGTTCAATGTCCAAATCGTGCCTATGGAGTTTCAGGAGCTGTTGGATATCCGGTGCGTCAACTGTGTATCGGTTTTTAGGGTCGTTCACAATAGCCTGGAGTTTGAGACCGATTAAGTCCTCCGGCAGCAACGCTTTCACTCTCAGTTCGCCACCCAGCAGCGGCACCTGGCGCGCCCGCTGCAACATCGCCCTGCTGTACTTTCTTCTTGCGACAAGGAAGTCCACCTGGCCAAACACCCTGAGAGGTGAAAAGTAAGAAATTAAATCTGAGCTGCTGAAGCTCTGCTTTTCATAGCCGAGTTCCACCATGATCCGATGAACTGTAGCCGCATGTTCCTCCAGGACCACAAAGTCGATGTCTTCTGTAAATCTAAAAACTCCCATCGTACTGAGAGCCAAACCACCGGAAAGAGCTGCCTCAATCCCGGCCTCGGATAGGCGGTTAAGCAAAATCTTGAGGACCTCTTTGAAATTCATGCCCATAATTTTTTATGCCATTTATTTCCAGGTGTTACAAGCACTAAATGTGCCCAGGCCCTGAAAAAAAAACTGGCGGAAACCATGTTAAGGATTTTGAGCTATCATTGGGACGGGGGCGGGCGCGGCAGGGGTCGCTTCAAATGCGCGTCGGGGTTGCTTCTCTGCGACGCCAACCGCTGTTGGAAATTTCAGATAAAAACCCCGGACTCACCTCAGGAGGTTTTTAGGCCAACTCCGGTGGCGGCTGGATCTTCAGCTCGTCTATTTTCTGGAGAAGGGTCTTGTAGCTGATCTTCAGAAGCCGTGAAGCCTTGCTGCGATTCCAGCCCGTCCTGATGAGGACCCGGCCGATCAGCTCCGCTTCGACCTGGTTCATGGCTTTTTTGCGGATCTTTTTAAGCGACAAGTCGGCGAGGTCGAGACCGCCCGCGGTTTTTAAAAACATTTCGGTCGGTGCGGGGGAGAGGGACGCGCCGGATGAGGAGGCGTCGGCAGCGGGCATCCTCGGCGCCTGGGCCAGCATGCTGTCGATGGCTTTTTCGCTTTCTCCCAGCACGATGATTCGCTGAAGCACGTTCTGGAGCTCGCGCACGTTTCCCGGCCATGCGTAATTGGAAAGCTTGACGCAGGACTCCCGGCTGAGGACCGTTGCGACTTTCGTTTTTAAACTCAGGGAAAATCTTCTGATGTAATAATCGATGAGGACCGGAATGTCCTCCGGCCGGTTGCGGAGCGGTTCGAGGATGATCGTGATCGTGCTGAGCCGGTAATAGAGATCGTCCCTGAACCCCCCTCTTTGAACTTCTCTCTGCAAATCTCGGTTGGTGGCGGCGATGACCCAAACGTCGGCTTGGACCTGTTTTTCGGATCCGAGGGGGGTGAAATCCCCGCCCTGCAAAACATGCAACAGTTTGGACTGAAGCGGCAGCGACATGTCGCCGATCTCGTCCAGAAACAGCACGCCGCTGTGGGCCTGCTCAAACTTGCCTCGACGGTTTTGGACCGCGCCGGTGAAGGCCCCGCGCTCATAGCCGAACATCTCGCTTTCCAGCAGGGTGTCGGGAAGGGCCGCGCAATTCACCTTGACAAAGGGTTTCCCCAACCGGTTGGATTTTTGATAGAGGCGGCTGACGACCAGCTCCTTGCCCACGCCGGTCTCCCCGCTGACAATCACGTTGAATCCGGTCTCGGCGACCTGGTCGACCAGCTCGCGCACGCGTTGAATGTTGCGGCTGACGCCGACGAGTTCGGGCCCCTCGAACGATGCTTTGGCGTTGTTCATCAAAGCCTTACCACCCCCTCATTGTATAGAAATAAAAGCACTCCCGCTGCCAACGCAAAAACGGCTCCCCACACCCCTTTGATCTTGAACCCGGCCAGCGCGAGGATGAGGCCGGCAAAAACCAGAAAAAGCACTCGCGCGATGAAATCCAGTGAAAAAGCGGAATCACTCATACCCGTCAGTCGAAGGTATTCGAAGATCATGTCGAATCTCCCCCAGATACCGGGTGAACACCGCATCTTTCACTATCCGCCGGGCGTGCCGGATCCCGTTCGGCCGCGATGAGTCTGGCCTTCACGGGTGGCATTGCAGCGTCTGGCGGTTCAGCCGCAGGCCGAGTCAGAACCGCAGCAACCCGAAGTTGCACATGTAGACGAAAAACCCGTAAATAACCACCATCCCCGCCCCCAGGGGCCGTCGGATCTTGTACCCGAGAATCAAAAGGATCAGCGCACAGAAAATGATAAAGAACACCCGCGACACAAGGTCAACTGCGAGCAGCGAATTTCCCATGCCGGTTATGCGAAAAAAGTCCAGGAACATAAGGGGCCTCCTACTGGGAAAAGCTTCCGTCCGTTGTTCGGCGTTCCCGTTTCAAAGGCTTTCTTTTTCGGGCCGGGCATTCGACCGCGATTCCGGGGTCGTGGCAACCCGCACCGAAACCCCCTTTTTAAATCTCTCCTTCTTTCACGCCCTGTATTTTTTCAACTGAAACCGCTGAAACCGTAATTGACAGCAAAAAGCATGCTAACAACGAGAAAAACCCCAGGTTAATTTTTTTTACTTAATATTCAGATGGTTATTGCAGGCAGGAAGATGCGCTCACAAATTTTTTAAAAGAAGCGGAATTACCACTTTCTGGGTAATTTTTTTCACAGAGGATTTGTGCCTTCGAAGTGCGGATTCTGCAGCCGCTCGCGAAGCAGGGTACAGCGGCGCTCGGTTCGCAGGCTCTTGATTCCGATTGCAAGGGCTTTGCGCGTGCCCACGATCACCGCCAGCCGCCGGGCCCGGGTGACGGCGGTGTAGATCAGGTTGCGGTGCAGAAGGATGTAGTGCTGGGTCAAAACCGGAAAAATCACGGCAGGGTACTCCGAGCCCTGGGATTTGTGAACCGACACCGCGTAGGCGTGCACGATCTCGTCCAGTTCACTGAAATCGTAAACCACCTCGCGGCCGTCGGTGAGAACGGCCAGTTCCTTTTCTTCGTTGGAAATGGCCGCGATCCGGCCGATGTCGCCGTTGAAGACATCCTTGTCGTAGTTGTTGCGGATCTGCATGACCTTGTCGTTCACCCGGTAGACCCGGTCCCCCCGCGCCACCCCGCCCTCCCCCGGGTTGAGGGTCTCCTGCAGCCGCCGATTGAGATGGGTGGCTCCCACCACCCCCTTGTGCATCGGGGTCAATACCTGGATGTCGTCCAAGGGGTCGAGGCCGAACCGCCGCGGGATGCGGTGCCGCACGAGCTCGACAATGGTTTCGAGCACCCGTTCGGGGTCCTCCTGCTCGATGAAGAAAAAATCCGGGTCCGGTGCATCGGCCCCGGCCGGCTCCGCTGCCGGCATCAGGCCCTGGTTGATCCGATGGGCGTTCACGATGATCTGGCTCTGGCGCGCCTGGCGGAAGATCTCGCTCAGGCGCACGACCGGCACCCGCCCGGAGTCGATGATATCCCCCAAAATGTGGCCCGGCCCCACGGACGGGAGCTGGTTCACATCCCCGACCAGGATGACGGCGGAGGTCAACGGCACGGCCTTGAGCAGGTGGTGCATGAGCACAACGTCGATCATCGAGCTCTCGTCCACCACGAGCAGGTCGCAATCCAGCGGCCGCTCCTCGTCGCGCTGAAAGCCGCCCTTCCGGGGATTGTATTCGAGCAGCCGATGGAGGGTCCGGGCTTCGTGCCCGGTGGCCTCGCTCAGACGCTTGGCCGCCCGGCCCGTGGGCGCGGCCAGCTGCACCCGGGAAGCCTGCCGGCTGAAAATCTTCAGGATGGCGTTGACGATCGTGGTCTTGCCGGTGCCCGGCCCGCCGGTGATGACCATGAGTTTGTGCGCCAGGGCGCCGCGCAGGGCGTCCTCCTGGTTCGGCGAAAAAACAATGCCCAGTCGCTCCTGAACCTCGGAAACGGCCTTCTCTGCCGCCAACGGCCCGATCCGCCGCGGCACTTCCTGCAGCGCCCACAGCCGCCGGGCGACCCCGACCTCGCAGCTGTAAAGCGTCGACAGAAAAACCGCGTCTCCGCCCGCGCTGCCCCGGCGCCCCTCCACGACAACGCGCCGGTCCTCCGCAAGCAATGCCAACGCCTGCGCCACCGCTCCCTCCTCCACGGACAGGACCTCGCGACCGCGCGCGATCAAAGCCTCGCGGGGATAATAGACATGTCCCTCCTCTGCCAACTGTTGAAGGACAAAGAGGATACCGGCCTCGACCCGCAGGGGCGAGTGGCGCGGGATCCCGATGCTCTCGGCGATCCGGTCCGCCGAGGCAAATCCGATCCCCGCGACATCCGTCGCCAGCCGATAGGGGTTCTCCCGGACCACGGCCACGGCGCGGTTCCCGTACCGTTTGAAAATCTTGGCGGCGTACCCCGGGCCGACCCCATGGCCCTGCAGGAACATCATGACGTCCCGGATCTCGCGCTGGGCCTCCCAGGCCTTGGCGATCATGGCGATGCGCTTTGCGCCGACCCCCGGCACCTCGGCCAGGCGGCCGGTCTCCTGCTCGATGACGTCCAGCGTGTGTTTCCCGAAGTGCCCCACGATGCGGCCGGCCATGACCGGCCCCAGGCCCTTGATCAGCCCGGAGCCCAGGTATTTCATGATCCCGTGCACCGTCGCCGGCACCTGGGTGGTGAACTGCTCGACCTTGAACTGCTCGCCGAATTTCGGGTGCCGGGCCCACTCCCCCTGCATGTCCAGCATTTCTCCGGGGGTGGGCGCCAGCAGGTTGCCGACCACGGTCACGAGATCCCGTTGGCCGGCGACGCGAACCTTGGCGATGGTAAAACCGGTTTCCGGGTTGGAGAAGGTGATGTGCTCGATCTGACCGGTGAGGCGGATCGGCATGGTCAGACCCATTTCGGCAGACGAACGTCCGCGAGGGGCTCGGCATCCGGGATGAAGCACTTGATGTCGATCACCGGCGTGCCGTCCCGGGCGTCGATGGCGTCGATCCAGATGCGGCGCCCTTCGATCCTGGTGATGCGGCAGCGCGTGAGCCCGATGAGATTGGGCCGCTTGGGCGAGTGCGTCGCGAAAACCCCGGTCAGGGGGTTCGCGGGGTCTTTGCGCGGGTGCACCCGCAGCGTGCGCCGCAGCTCGGGCGTGTCGTTCTCGTGAAACCAGAAGAGCACCTGGATGTGGGAGAAGCCCTCGAGCCCCAGCATGGCTTCGCGGTGCTCCTCGAAAATCTCGAGCCAGGCGGTGTCGTCCTTCAGACGAACCACCCCCACGGGATGGATGGTGTAGGTGGCGACCATGGCTGCCTTATAGGAACGAGGGTTTACCGGGTCAAGCGAAAAAGGATTGGGATGTATGCCCCACTTGAACCCTGGACCCCTCAAGCCCTTGTCCCCTTCCACTCTTCAGTCTTCCTGCAGCTCCTTGATGCCGGCATAAAAATCCAGGATGTCCGGGTTGCTCAGCGCGTCCCGGTTTAGGACCGGCTTGCCGTCGATGACCTTTTTCACGGCCATCTCCACTTTTTTCATGTTGAGCGTGTAGGGGACCCCCGGCACGGCGATGATCTTGGCCGGCACGTGCCGCGGGGAGGCGAGGTTGCGGATGGTCTCGCGGATTTTCTTCTTGAGCGCCTCGGTCAACGGCTCGCCCTCGGGCATCTGCACGAACAGGATGACGCGCACGTCGTTTTTCCAGTTCTGGCCGATGACGACACTGTCCACGATCTCCGGCATCAGGGCCACGATGCTGTATATTTCGGAAGTGCCGATCCGCACGCCCCCGGGGTTAAGCGTCGCGTCGGAGCGGCCGAAAATCGTCACCCCCCCGCGCTCGTTGATCTCGATGAAGTCCCCGTGCCGCCAGACATTGGGGTAGACGCCGAAATAGGCGCCGAAATACTTTTTGCCCTCCGGGTCGTCCCAGAAGTAGATCGGCATGGAGGGAAAGGGTTGGCAGCACACCAGTTCGCCCTGCTGGTTGACCACGGGCCGGCCTTCCGAATCGAAGGCCTGCACGTCCATGGCCAGGCCGCGGCACTGGAGTTCGCCGGCGTAAACCGGGCCCATGGGGTTGCCCAGGGCAAAGCAGCCGTTGAGATCGGTGCCGCCGGCAATCGAGGCGAGCTGCAGGTCCGCCTTGACGTGCCGGTAGATGAATTCGAAACCCTCCACGGACAAGGGCGAGCCGGTGGACAGGACCGCCCGCAGGGGCGCGAGGTCGTACGCCGCGCCCGGTTTGATCCCGGAATTCATGAGGGCGCCGATGTAGCCGGCGCTCGTGCCGAACACCGTGATCTTTTCCTCCTGGGCCATTTCCCACAGAGCGCCGGGGTGGGGGTGGAAGGGGTTTCCGTCGTAGAGCACCAGCGTGGCCCCCACGGCCAGCGCGCTGGTCAGCCAGTTCCACATCATCCAGCCGCAGGTCGTGAAGTAGAAGACCGTGTCGCGGCGGGTGAGGTCCGTGTGCAGGATCAGCTCTTTCAGGTGGTGAATGAGGATCCCGCCCGCGCTCTGCACCATGCACTTGGGCAGCCCCGTGGTGCCGGAGGAGTACATGATGTAAAGCGGGTGCCCGAAAGGCAGCTGCTCGAATTCGATCTTCAGGCCGGCCTCCTCGGACCGGAAATCCGACCAGTGCACGCCATTCGGCACCCCGCGGAGATCGGGGGCCGGCTCGGCGTAGGGCACGACCACCACCCGCTCGATGGTGCGCAGCTCCTTCAGAATGCCGGCCATGCGCTCGAGGGAATCTATTTTCTTGCCCTTGAAAAGGTAGCCGTCGGCCGTGAAAATCACGCGCGGCCGGATTTGACCGAATCGATCCAACACCCCTTTGATCCCGAAGTCCGGTGAGCACGAGGACCAGACGGCGCCGATGCTCGTGGCCGCCAGCATGGCGATGGTGGCCTGCGGCATGTTGGGCATGAACCCCACCACCCGGTCGCCGGGCGCGATCCCCATCGCACGCAGGGATTTGGCGATCCGCGCCACCTCGTCGTAGAGCTGGGCGTAGGTCATCCGGGTCGATGGCCGGCCTTCGCCCTTGAAAATCAGGGCCGTGCGCTCGTCCCGGTAGCGCAGAAGGTTCTCCGCGAAATTGAGGCGTGCGCCGGGAAACCATTGCGTCCCGGGCATTTTCGCGAGATCGGCGGCCACCTCCCGGTAGGGCGCGGAGTGTACGATCCCGGAAAATTCCCACATGGCCTCCCAGAATTCGGCAATGTGTTCGACCGACCACCGGTACAGGGGAGCGTAGGTGTCGAACTTCTGGTTGTGCCTGGAGTTGATCGACTGCATGAAGCGGTACATGTTAGATTGTCGAATGCTCTCTTCCGAAGGCGTCCACAACATCTTCGACATGCTCGGCCCCCCCCTTTTTTGTTTTGGTTGTCGCCTGCCGCGTTGTCTTCTGCTCGCGAGCCGGCCTTTCATTGAAAGCCGTTTATGAAGCGATGCACTGTACCCTGAGCGGGGTCAAATCCCCCAACCCCCTTTGGCAGAGGGGGTTGGGGGATTTTCAAAGCGATTTGACCGGACGACCTTTTGCCCTTGCAATTAAATCAATGAAAGTGATTCAAAAATTGTTATTACAGTCAATCGGCTGGAACAGTCAAGCCTGCTCGCACGCCGCCTTGCGGCCCGCCGATGGATGTGCGATAAAAGCAAAAACACGCATGAAGGAGAACACCATGCGGCACGTTGAACTCAGATCCGACACGATGACCCGGCCGACCCCCGCGATGCGCAAGGCCATGGCCGACGCCGAGGTCGGCGACGATGTCTTTGGAGAAGACCCGACGGTCAACCGCCTGGAGGCGATGGCCGCGGAACGGCTTGGCAAGGCGGCCGCCCTGTTCGTCCCCAGTGGGACCATGGCGAACCTGGTGAGCCAGATGGTCCACTGCGGCCGGGGCGACGAAATGATCCTGGGCCACCTGGCCCACAGCTTCTACTACGAGCAGGGCGGGTCCGCGGCCGTCGCCGCCATTCACCCGCACACGGTGCCCAACCGGCCGGACGGCAAGCTTCCGCTGGAGGAGCTCGAGGCGGCGATTCGCGGGGACAACATCCACTTTCCGCGCACCCGGCTGATCGCGCTGGAGAACACCCACAACCTGTGCGGCGGGGCCCCGCTCGAACCGGCCTACCTTCGCTCGGTGGGCGACATCGCCCGGCGCCACGGGATCAAGCTGCACGTCGACGGTGCGCGCCTGTTCAACGCCGCCGCGGCCCTCGGCCTCCCGGCCCGGCAGCTCGCGGCCGAAGCCGATTCGGTCTCCTTCTGCCTGAGCAAGGGGCTGGCGGCGCCGGTGGGCTCGCTTGTCTGCGGCAGCCGGGAGTTCATCCAGGCGGCGCGCCGCGCCCGCAAGGTCCTGGGCGGCGGAATGCGCCAGGCCGGCGTCCTGGCGGCGGCCGGCATCGTGGCTCTGAACGAAATGGTGGACAGGCTCGCCGAAGACCACGCCCACGCGCACCGGTTGGCCGAGGGGCTTGCCGGCCTATCCGGCCTCGCGCTCGACCCCGGGCGCTTCAGAACCAACATCGTCTACTTCGACGTGGTCAAGCCGGGCCTGAGCGCGGCGGGATTGGTCGCCGACCTGCAGAAGGAGGGCGTGCGCATGCTCGCCGCCGGCCCGCGCACGGTCCGCGCCGTCACGCACTACGAGGTCAGCTCGAAGGACATCGACTACGCGCTGGCGGTGGCCGCACGAGTGACAAGGTGAGCTCTGCTTTTAATCGCTCCGGCGGTGAAATATAAGCATTACCCGCATCTCACGAGAAGGCGGAGCGGGGTGCCCGCCGCGGCGTGCCGCTCCGCCCCGCGTCGAATCAAGTTGAACCTGTTTAGCGGGCCATGGCGCCTGGCGCCGGCTTATCGGCCAGCAAGCTTGTTTTTTGTGGGAGAGGCTTTCCGCCTCGATTATCGCGGCTGGAAAGCCGCTCCCACAGGGAAAAATGTCAACTTGCTTGAAAGCGCCACACCCCGCCCCAGGCGGCGGGGATTTATCCGAAAGTAACTTC
>CAZLSV010000101.1:2632-15243 GCA_964562235.1 uncultured Desulfatibacillum sp. | reverse complement strand
CGATGGCGGAGGCGTCGATCAGGTGCACCAGGATGCGCGTGCGCTCGACATGGCGCAGGAAGCGGATCCCCAGCCCTGTGCCGGTGTGCGCGCCGGCGATCAGACCCGGGATGTCGGCCACCACGAAGGGCTCCCGGTCACCCGTCTTGACCACCCCCAGGTTGGGAACGAGGGTCGTGAACGGGTAATCGGCGATTTTGGGCTTGGCCGAGGAGATGACGCTGATCAGGGTGGATTTGCCCGCGTTGGGCAGACCGACGATGCCCACATCGGCCAGCAGCTTGAGCTCGAGCTTGAGGCTCTTAGACTCGCCGGGCTCGCCCGGCTGGGCAAAACGCGGGGTGCGGTGCGTGGAGGACTTGAAGTGGGTGTTGCCTTTACCGCCGCGGCCGCCGCGGGCAGCGAGAAAGGATTCGCCGGGCCGGGAAAAGTCCTTGATGACCTCGCCCGAGTCGGCATCCCGGACGATCGTGCCGGGCGGCACCTCGATGATGAGATCGGCGCCGTTGCGGCCGGATTTCTGCCGGCCCTGACCGCCGCCGCCGCGCTCGGCCGCGAAGTCGTGCTTGAACCGGAAAGGGTAGAGCGTTCTGCGCTCAGCGGAGGCAACCAGGGTTACATCGCCCCCCTTGCCGCCGTCGCCGCCGTCCGGACCCCCGCGGGGCACGTACTTTTCGCGGCGGAAACTGACACAACCGCTTCCGCCGTCGCCGGACTGAACGGTTATGGACGCTTCGTCAATAAATTTCACTCTGGCGCGTAGACGCTTACTTTCTGGCGCGACCGCCCCTGGCGCTCAAACGCGACGACGCCGTCGATCTTGGCGAACAGGGTGAAATCCTTGCCCACCCCGACGTTGTTGCCCGGGTGGAACTTGGTGCCCACCTGGCGCACGATGATGTTGCCCGCCCGGACGATCTGCCCGCCGTAGATCTTGACCCCGCGCCGCTGCCCGGCGCTGTCGCGGCCGTTTCTGGAACTGCCGGCTGCCTTCTTGTGTGCCATACTCTCCACTCCTTAGGCGGGTTCGTAATAAGCCCAACTTCGGCGTTGCACTTCATCCCGCATTCACTGCGGCGTACTGGAGTACGCCTCGTTCAGCGGGATTCGTGCGCCTTGAATTGGGTCTTACAACGAATCCGTCGGAATTCCATTCGAAAATAAAGCTATAACCATTACCAATTATCATCTATAATCGGGCGAAAACCCGATTATGCTTCGATGCCGTCGATGCGGATGGCGGTGTAGGGCTGGCGATGGCCGGCCTTGCGACGGTAGCGCTTGCGGCGCTTGTATTTGAAGACCAGGATCTTCTTGGCCTTGTCCTGCTCGACGATGCTGGCCTGGACCGCCGCTTTTTCGACCATGGGCTGGCCGACGCGGATGCTCTCGCCGTCCGCCACCAGGAGCACCTGATCGAGGGTCACCTTTCCACCGACGTCGCCCGGGATCTTTTCAATCCGTAGGGTTTCGCCCTTTTGAACCTTGTATTGTTTTCCGCCTGTGCTGACGACCGCGTACATCGGGTGCCTCCTGAAAAATAATTGTGTCCCAAAAACCGGTAAATATTAGATGATGCGGAAAAAATGTCAACAAAAAAATGAGACGGCCGGTGAACGGCAGCCGGCCGGCTCGTTTTTTACGGGTTGTGTTCGGGGCGCAGAGGGCATAAAGTCTCCTGGAATCCGTTCGTGGCTCAGTGCGACACCCGGACGGGAAGCCCAACGCCCTTTCACCCCCTTTGACAAAGGGGGCGGGGGGATTTTAATTTCATATGACGAAATCTTTTCTCAAAACACCTGCATATTGGAGGGGATTGTGGACACCTCCCTCGATCAACCCGTAATTCTTTGGGACAAAAACCGAACCCTCTCGCTGAACATGGAACTGCTCGGCGAGGAGCCGCTCTCCATCCGGGTGGAGGGCAACCCCTATTCGGTGATCATGCGCACCCCGGGGGAGGAGATCGCCCACGTCGCCGGTTTCTGTCTCGGCGAGGGCATCATCGACACCCCGGCGGACTATACCGCAATTGCCTACTGCGACGCCGAGAGCACCAACGTGGTCACGGTGACCCTGACCCCCTCCCGGCGGGCGGCGGTTTCCGGCATCCTCGACCGTCGCAACTACATCAGCCAGACGAGCTGCGGGTTGTGCGGCAAAGAGCTGGTCCAGGACCTCTACCAACTGCTGCGGCCCGTGCCGCCGGGACCGCCCATCGGGAAATCCACCGTCCTTGCCGGCCTGGATGACTTGCCCCGGCATCAGCCGCTTCGTGAGCGGACGCGCGCCTCCCACGCCGCCGCCCTCTGGGATGCCCGGGGCCGGCTGATTTCGGTCGCCGAGGACATCGGCCGCCACAACGCCCTGGACAAAGCCATCGGCAAAGCGCTTCTCGCCGACCGCCTACCGCAGACCGCCTTTGCGGTCCTCTCCTCCCGGGTGAGCTACGAGCTGGTCCAGAAGGCCGCCCGGGCGCGGATCCCCACCATCCTGTCCATATCCCGGCCGACCGGCCTGGCCGTGGAGCTGGCCGCCCGGCTCAACATGGGTCTCGCCTGCCTGGCCCCGAATGAAGGGGTCTACATCTTCTGCGGGAAGGAGCGGTTCGAACTGAATTAACCGATTCGGTCTTCTTTTCGCCGGTCCCCGACCGGCGTCGACGGGCACGTTCAGGTGGCCCCGCGGCAGGAGGGCCCTGAGGGCGGGCAATCGCCCGCCGCCGGGGCGCCGTCGGCCGGCGCGGCCGACTCCTTTTTGACGGCAGCCGCGGCCGGCGCCGGCACTTTTTTCTCGATCATGGATTTCAGCTTCTGCACGGTCGGCTTGACCGAGATCGCAACGACCGCGACGGCGGCGGCCCATTGCACCCCTAATGGGAAGAGCTCCGCGGCCTGGCCCGCTGCGGCTTTGGCGGAAATACCCAGCGTGGCGTAGACCTGGTCGACGGCCAGCCCCAGCAGCACCGAGCAGACCGCTATGGCCGCCAGATAAATCACCGTCGCCCGCTTGCCCAGCATCCCCACCAGCACCGTCATCGACGCCATGTTGGTCGCCGGCCCCGCCAGCAGGAACACCAGGGCAGCACCCGGGCTCACCCCCTTGAGGATCAGGGCCGCCGCGATGGGGGTCGAGGCCGTGGCGCAGATGTAAAGCGGGATGCCGACCGCCAGCATCAGCAGCATGGCGGGCAGGCCCGATCCCAAATGGCGGCTGAAAAGGTCGTCGGGGATGAGAACCGTGATCAGGCCGGCCAGGAGCAGGCCGAAGAAAAACCACGGAGCCATGTCGCCCCAGAGATCGGTGACGGCGAATTTGAGGCCGGCCCGCAGCTTCTCGCTGAAGCTGTGGTGGTTGCGGTGGACCTTCGGGTCGCAGCCGACCCCGTCGCAGCACCCGTCCACCGGACAGGTCAGGTCCGGGATGGCGGGCGGGGCGCTCTTGCGGAAGCTGAAAAGGTTCTCGGCCACCCCGGCCACGAACGCGGTGATGAAGGCCGAGGCCGGCCGCGCCACGGTCATGACCGGGTCCATCATGGCCCAGGTCACGGCGATCGAATCCACGCCCGACTCCGGGGTCGAGATCAGAAACGCGGTCGTGGCCCCCTGGGTGGCCCCCTGTTTGCGCAGCGACACGGCTGCGGGCAGTACGCCGCAACTTCAAAGCGGTATGGGCACGCCGATCAGGGCCGCCTTGAACACCGACGAAAACCGGCCGCTGCCCAGGTGCCGGGCAATGGAATTGGGGTTGAGAAACACCCGGAAAAGCCCGCTCACGAGCAGCCCGAACAGGATGTAAACCGCCGCGTCCAACAGCAGGTGCCTTGATTCGCTCAGAACCTTAAGTGTGAATTCCATGAATCAACCCTTCGATCGCCCCGACGCTTCTCCCCGACCCAAGCCCCTCCCCTTTTGCGGGAGGGGGCAGGGGAGGGGGTTGTTCTCCATGCATCGTGGGGCCGTTTGTTCGGAATATAGACGACAACTCCTCCGTCATTCGCGCACATGCCTCAGCCCAATGTCCAGCAGCAGCACCACGTGCTTGTCGTCAAGCGCGTAATACACCACCTGCCCGTCGCGCCGCATTTTCACCAGCGACAGGTCCTTCAAGCGTCGCAGCTGGTGCGAGACGGCCGACTCGCTGATGCCCGCGAGGGCCGCCAGGTCGCAGACGCACATCTCCTCCCGGCGCAGTGCCATGACGATCTTCAGCCGGCTGGGATCGCCCAGCACCCCGTAAATAGTCGCCAACCGCCGCAGCTCCTCCTCAGAGGAAGCTTCGCGCCGGGCCGCGTTGACCCGGTCCGCGTGCACGACCCGCGACGGCATGACGTTGTCCTGGTCCATGGCAGATTCCCCCGCGGACGCTTGCATTTGAGTTTGAACATATGTTCATACATGGGGCTTCGAGGGGCCCCTGTCAACCGGGGTGCCCGAAAACCACCCGGGCTCCGAAACTGTAAAAGACCCGCCAAGGAGGATGCACCCACTTGTCTCTTCCGGCTCGCCTTTCGAATCGCAAATCGGTCGTGGAAGTGAAGGGTTTGATCAACCCGGAGTGGCTTGTTGAACTCGAAGGCGACTGCGTCGCTGAAACAGGCTCCTGATAATTAGGGCCGGAGGGCGTGCAATCGTGTGCGGCGTTTGCCGGCGGCCCCTGCGCCGCGTACCTGAACCTCAAGGCTCCGGCGACCGCCGTGGTCGAGGTTCGCACCGAGCGCAGGAAAAATGGAAGGTCGACATCAGTCCTTGTCCTTGCCCAGCAGCTCCTCGGACTCCATCCACATGACGTTGATGATGCCGAAGGCGCAGGCCAGCAGGACGCCTAAAATCCAGGTGAAGTACCACATAGAGCCTCCTGTATCTTGCTTTATTTTTTGAGCGGGTTGTAGCCCGGCTCCTTGTACAGCGTTTGTGCGCGGTCCAGGATGTCGGGCTTGAAGACCTTTTCCGTCCAGTCGTCGGGGTGGACCTCTTCGACGGCCACCGAGACCGATTTCTCCGCGCACGTGGCGATCTCCGCCACGTCGCGGGCGATCTCTTCCGCCAGGCGTTTTTTCTGCTCCTCGGTTCGCCCGGGGTAGAGTTTTACGATGACGTGGGGCACTCGCTAAGCACCTTTCGGGAAAGTCGTTTTCCGAAAAAATCCCCCCAACCCCCTTTGGCAAAGGGGGAGTGAAAGCGATCCCGGCGTTTCTTCACCTTTGGCAACGGGGGCCGGGAGGATTTCGTTCCAACAAACTAGTACGCCGAGTGCGTCTCCTCCCGGATCTGCTTTTCGGTCACCTTGCCCCGCAGCACGCGATAGACCCAGCTCGTGTAGAGCAAAACAACCGGCAAGAAGAGCACCACGGCGACGAACATCAAATTCAGCGTGCGGTGGCTCGAGACGGCGTCGTAAACGGTCAGGCTCGCGTTGGGGAAGGTGCTCGAGGGCATCACGAACGGGAACATGGCAAAGCCCGCCGTCAGGATGGTGCCGGCCAGCGCCGCGGCGCTGAAGACGAAAGCCGCCCCCGTGCGGCCGGCGGCCGACAGCAGCAGGGCCAGCAGCCCCCCGCCCACGGCCAGGGCCGGCGCGAGCCACATCCAGGGGTGGGTGTTGTAGTTGGCCATCCACGCGCCGGCGGCCTTCTCCACCGTCTTGGCGAGCGGGACGACCACCCCGCCGGGGTCGGGGGAGGCGACGATGCGGTAGCCCTGGATCCCGTAGGCCTGCCACACCCCGGCCAGGACGAAGGCCGCGATGAAGACAATGCCGACGATGCGCGCCGCGCGGCGGGCGCGCGCGGCGATCTCCCCTTCGGTGCGCATTTGCAGGTAGACCGCCCCGTGCATGACGAGCATCGACAGGCTCACCACGCCCGTGAGCAGGGCGAAGGGGTTGAGCAGTCCGAAGAAGCTGCCGCCGTAATAGGGGCGCAGCATGTCGTCGAAGGTGAAGGGCACCCCCTGCAGGAGGTTTCCGAAAGCCACCCCGAAGACCAGGGCCGGCACGGCGCCGCCGACGAAAAGCCCCCAGTCCCAGGCGCTGCGCCAGCGCGGGTCGGCCACCTTGCTGCGGTACTCGAAGCCCACCGGCCGGAAGAACAGGGCGAAGAGCACGAGCAGCAGCGCCCAGTAGAAGCCCGAGAAGGCGGCGGCGTAGACCAGCGGCCAGGCGGCGAAGAGCGCCCCGCCGCCGGTGATGAACCACACCTGGTTGCCCTCCCAGGTGGGGCCGATGCTGTTGATGAGCACGCGGCGCTCGTCGTCGGTTTTGGCCACAAAGGGCAGAAGCGCCCCCACCCCGAGGTCGAACCCGTCCATGACGGCAAAGCCGATGAGCAAAGCGCCCACGAGCAGCCACCAGATGATCTTGAGCGTGAAGTAGTCGAACAGAATCGGCATCGGATCTGCCCTCCCTATAAAGACGCTTTGGGTTGTTCAAAGAAGTAGCGCCCGGTGTGCAGGCTGCTCGGGCCCAGGCGCACGTACTTCACCATCAGATAGGCGGCGGCGATCATGAAGCCCGTGTAGAGCAGCACGATCGCGGAGATGCTGCCGATCAAATCCCATGTGGACAGGGTGGATGAGGCCAGCAGCGTGGGCAGCACCTCGCCGATGCTCCAGGGCTGGCGGCCGTACTCGGCTACGATCCAGCCCAGCTCGGCCGCGATCCAGGGCGCCGGCATGCTGAAGACGATCAGCTTCAGCAGCCAGCGCTTACGGTCGAACACCCGCTTGGCGCAAAAATAAAAGGAGACCGCGATCAGGGCCAGCATGTAGAACCCCAGGCCGACCATGATGCGGAAGCTCCAGAACATGACCCCCACGTTGGGAATCGTGTCCAGGGCCGCGCGGTGGATCTGCTCGGGGGTGGCGTCGGTGACCTTGGGGGTGTAGCGCTTCAGGAGAAGGCCGTAGCCCAGGTGCTGCTTGAGGCCGTTGAACTCCTGGAGCAGGGCCGGGGAGGTGTCGCCGGCGCGCAGCGCCTGCAGCATGCCGTAGGCCTTCATGCCTTTTTCGATGCGCACCTCGCTCTCCTCCACCAGATGCTTGATCCCTTTGATGGGCTTGTCGAGGGAGCGCGTCACGATCAGGCCGCCCAGCCACGGGACCTTGATCTCGGCGCGCGTGGTCTGGGCCTCCTGGTCCGGGAAGCCGAAGAGGGTGAAGGAGGCCGGCGGCGGCTCGGTGTCCCAGGCGGCCTCCATGGTGGCAAGCTTCACTTTCTGCACCTGGCCGACCTCGTAGCCGCTCTCGTCCCCCAGCACGATCACCGAGCAGACCGATGCCAGCCCGAACCCCACGGCCACCGCAAACGAGCGCCGCGCGAACGCCACGTCGCGGCCCTTGAGCAGGTAGAGGGCGCTCACGCCGAGAACGAACATCGAGGCGGTCACGTACCCGGCGGCGACGGTGTGCACGAACTTGACCTGGGCCACGGGGTTGAAGAACAGATCCGCGAAGCTCGCCAGCTCCATGCGCATCGTGGCGGGGTTGAACTCCGCACCCACCGGGTTCTGCATCCAGGCGTTGGCCACCAGGATCCACAGGGCTGAGAGGTTGGAGCCCAGCGCCACCAGGAAGGTGGTCAGCAGATGCGCCTGCTTGCTCAGCCGGTTCCACCCGAAGAAGAAAAGCCCCACGAAGGTGGATTCGAGGAAGAAGGCCATGAGCCCCTCGATGGCGAGCGGCGCGCCGAAGATGTCGCCGACGTAGTGCGAGTAATAGGCCCAGTTGGTCCCGAACTGGAACTCCATGGTGATGCCGGTGGTCACCCCCAGGGCGAAGTTGATGCCGAAGAGCTTGCCCCAGAACCGGGTCATGTCCTTGTAAATCTGCCGGCCGGTCATCACGTAGACCGACTCCATGATGAAAAGGATCCAGGACAGGCCGAGCGTAAGCGGCACCATGATGAAGTGGTACATGGCCGTCAGGGCGAACTGCCAACGGGACAAATCAACGAGTGTTTCGGTGGGCAGGGCGAACATGGGCAGGCTCCTTGGTGGCTGTTCTCCTAAAAAACTGCCGGTTGTGGCACGCCGCGCCATTGTCTCCGTGATACCCGGCGCCGGTGTGGTCTTCGAACAGGATCATCGCGGCAACCGGCCTTCGCCAAAGGCTGCGGCGGTCATGAGATGCGGCTCCCACAAGAAGGGGGCTTTTCACTTGCAAAGAAGTGGAAAACAGCGTTTATCAGTATCCGTTGGGGTGACGTTTTATTGCGATAATTTCATAATGTTTACCACTTTTCGATAGCCCAAGGCTATCGAAATTGTCAACGGTTTTGACATGTCGGTCGATGCCCGAAAATCCATGCGCTGGCTTTACGCGCAAAGCCGGCCCGCGCGGGCGGCCATCGCCCGCTCCGCGGCCCTGGGCTGGCTGGCGGGGCTGGCCGTCATCGCCCAGGCCTTCTGCCTGTCGCGGATCGTCCAGGGGGTGTTCATCGATGGCCGGCCGCGCGAAGCCGTGGCGGGCGACTTTGCCGCGCTCGCCGCCGCCGTGCTGGCGCGGGCGGCTCTGGCCTGGCTGCGGGAGGCGAGCGCCTTTGCCGCCGGGGAAAGAATTCGGTCGCAGGTGCGCCTGCGGCTGCTCGAACACATCACCGCCCGGGGGCCGGCCTTCACCTGCGGGGAGCACACCGGCGCCCTGACGAGCGTTCTGGTGGAGCAGATCGAGGGGTTGCAGGATTTCTACGCCCTGTATCTTCCCCAGCTCGCGCTGGTGGTGGTGCTGCCGCTGACCGTCGCGGCGGCGGTTCTGCCCCTGAGCTGGGCGGCCGGGGGGCTGCTGCTCGCCACCGCCCCCCTGATCCCGCTCTTCACGGTCCTGGTGGGCATGGGGGCGGAAAACATCAGCCAGCGCCACTTCCAGGCCCTGGCCCGGATGAGCGCCCACTTCCTGGACGTGCTGCAGGGGCTGGCGACGCTCAAGCTCTTCGGCCGCAGCCGCGACGAGGCCGGGCGCATCGCCCGGGTCTCGGCCGACTATCGCCGGCGCACCATGAGCATCCTGCGGGTTGCGTTTCTCTCCTCCGCGGTGCTGGAATTCTTTACCTCCCTGTCGATAGCCCTGGTCGCGGTTTACCTGGGGATGAGCTATCTCGGGTATTTCAGCTTCGGGATGTACGGCCGACCGCTGACTCTGGCCGACGGCCTGTTCATCCTGCTGCTGGCCCCCGAGTTCTTCCTGCCGCTGCGCGAGCTGGGCGCGCACTACCACGCCCGGGCCCAGGCGCTGGCGGCGGCCGAGCGCATCCGGGAACTGATGGAGGGGCCGGTTCCATGCATCTCCGCAGGCACGCGGCGGCCGGAGACGGCCGACGGGCTCCGGATCCAATGCCGGGGGCTGGAGGTGGCCTACGAGGAGGGTCGTCGGCCCGCGCTCAGGGACGTCAGCCTGGATCTCGCGCCCGGCCGCCATACGGCCCTGGTCGGCGGCAGCGGCGCCGGCAAATCCACCCTGGTCTTTCTCCTGCTGGGGTTCCTCCGGCCCGAGCGCGGTGAGATTACCGTAAACGAAGTTCCTCTCGGCGACATCGACCCCGGGTGGTGGCGGCGGCAGGTCGGCTGGATCGGGCAGAACCCGGCTCTTTTTCATGGCACCCTCCGCGACAACCTGCGCATGGGCCGGCCTGAGGCCGGCGACGGGGAAATCCGCGCGGCGGCCCGGGCGGCCGGGGTGCTGAATTTCGCCGACCGGCTGCCCCGGGGCCTGGACACCCCGGTGGGCGAGCAGGGGGTGGGCCTTTCCCGCGGCGAGGCCCAGCGCCTGGCCCTGGGGAGGGTGTTGCTGAAAGATGCCCCCGTGCTCCTGCTTGACGAACCCTGCGCCGGGCTGGACGCGGAGACCGAGCGGCTGGTGACGGGCGCCATCGAGTCGCTGCGGGCCGGTCGAACGGTTCTCAAGGTGACCCACCGGTTGGCCGACATCCACCGGGCGGATCAGATTCTCGTGCTGGAGGAGGGCCGGATCGTGGAGGCCGGCAGCCCCGCCGATCTCATGGCGGCCGGCGGGCCGTTCGGGAGACTGGCGGGCTCTCTGCCGGGAAGCGCCGGTGGCCCATGAGACCCGGAATCCTGAGAGACTTGGGCCCTTTTCTTTCCGTCATTCCCCGGCACCTCGGCCGCCTGGCCCTGGGGGTTCTGGCCGGACTGGCGGCGGCCGCGGCGGCCGTGGGCCTCATGTCTCTTTCGGGCTGGTTCATCTCGGCCGCGGCGGCCGCGGGGCTGGCGCCGGCCACGGCCTACCTGTTCAATTTCTTCCTGCCGAGCATCGGCGTGCGCATCTTCGCCATCCTGCGGACGGCGGCCCGCTACGCGGAGCGGCTCGTCACCCACGAAGCCACGTTCCGGATCCTGGAAAACCTGCGGGTGTGGTTTTATCAGCGCATCGAACCGTCGGCACCGTCGGGCCTGTGGCGCTTCAGAAGCGGGGACATCCTTAACCGCATCGTCTCCGACATCGAGGCGCTCGACAACCTCTACCTGCGGTCGCTGGCGCCCGCCGTTGTCGCGCTGCTGGGTTCGATTCTGCTCTTCTTACTGCTGGCCGCCTTCGACGCAGGGATCGCCGCGACGGCCTGGCTTCTGCTGGTGCTCGCCGGCAGCGGCGTTTCCGCCGGCGCGGCCCGGGCGGCCGAGCCGGCCGGGCGCCGGATCGCCCGGCGCTCGGCCGAGCTGCGCGCCCGCGCGGTGGAGGGGCTGCAGGGGTTGGCGGAGATCATTCTTTTCGGCGCCGCCGGCCGGTACCAGGAGGGCGTTCGGCGCAGCCATGCGGCGCTGCTCGCCGGCCAGCGCCGCATGGCGCACGTCCGCGGGGCGGCGGCCGCGGCGATGCACCTGCTGTCGGGCGCGACCGTGCTGGCGGCCCTTTACCTCGGCAGCGGCCTGGTCTCGGCCGGCCGGTTGGACGGCGCGGCGCTCGCGCTGATCGCGCTCGCGGTGACCGCCGCCTTCGAGACCGTCTTCGCCCTGCCGGCCGCTTTCCAGTTCCTGGGGCGCACCCGCGCAGCGGGGCGCAGGCTGCTGGAGGTGGTTGAAACCGCCCCCCCGGTTCGCTTTACTGAAGCGGCCCGGGCGCTGCCGGAGCACCTCGCCGTCTCCTTTGAGGGCGTGCGCTTTCGCTACCGGCCGGAGCTGCCGCCGGCACTCGACCAGGTGAGCATCCTCGCCCCCCCGGGCCGGCGCATCGCCGTCGTCGGCGAAAGCGGCGCCGGCAAGTCGACCCTGGCCCACCTGCTGGTGCGCTTCTTCGACCCGGAAGCCGGCGCGGTCCGCATCGGCGGCACGGACCTCCGGGACCTGAGCGAAGCGGACCTGCGCCGGGCGGTCGTGGTCGTCTCCCAGCAGTCCCACCTGTTTTCAGCCACGGTTCGCGAGAACCTGCTTTTGGCCAAGCCGGGCGCGGGCGATGCCGAACTGCAAATCGCGCTTGCCGCCGCCCGGCTGGCCGATTTCGTGGGACAGCTGCCGGACGGGTTGGACACGTGGGTCGGGGAAGCCGGAAAACTCCTGTCGGCCGGCCAGGCCCGGCGCCTGACCGTCGCCCGGGCCATTTTGAGGGATGCGCCGGTGTGGGTGCTGGACGAGCCCACCGAAGGGCTGGACCGGATCACGGAGGCGGAGCTCGCGGCATCACTGCTGGAGGTCACGGCGGGCCGGACGGTTCTCTGGATCACCCACCGGCCGGCGGGCATGAACCGCATGGACGGGGGCCGGGTGGCGGACCATGGCACGCATGCGGAGCTGCTCGCGCGCAACCGGCGGTATGCCGGCGCGTGTGCGCGGATGGGGTGAGGACAGGGTTCAGGGATTCCAGGGTTCAAGGGTTCGAGTAAGACTGGCAATCAAATATGACAACGCTTGAACCGGCGCCGTGTCGGGTACCCCGCTCCGCCGGTTGGTTGCATTCCGGAAATTGCCACATTTACTTGCCGCAGTAATAAATGAAAGGCTTTTTGCCTTCCCTTGAAACCTCGACCCCTTGGACTCTGGGCCTTTTCGAGCATGCGTTCGGGCGGCAGATCGACGTTACGGCCGGCCAGAATCCTTCTTTTCGGACAATACATAGTGCGTGGCTGGGCCGCTGCCGGCTTTTTTCAAAACCCCTTTGGCCACCAAATCCTGGAGGTCGTAGATGGCCGTGCGGGTGGGCAGATGGCCGCCGATGATTTCCTGGTACCGGCTGCGCGTGATCCGGCCCTGGGCCATGATCGCTCCCCAGGCCTTGCGCTGGCGGTGGTTGAGGTCGATGGCCGGCCCGCCGGCTTCGGCCGGGCGGGCGGCGGCCGGCTGGAACCCGCTGCCGGGGTCCGGCTCCCAATCCCCCACGTCCAGGGGGATGTCCTCCGCCTGGATGATCGGGTGCTCGGTCATGACGGCCGCGCGGATGATGCAATTCTGGAGCTCGCGCACGTTGCCCGGCCAGTCGTAGCGCATCAGCTTGGAAAGCGCCCCCTTGCTCAGCCCCATCCCCGTCCGTCCGGCCAGTCGTTCCTGGAGCATGAGGAAGTGTCGGGCCAGCAGCGGGATGTTCTCCTTCTGCTCCCGCAGCGGCAGGGTGTGGATGCTGATGACCTTCAGGCGGAAATACAGGTCTTCACGGAACTGCCCTTTCTGAATC
>CAZLSV010000101.1:0-2622 GCA_964562235.1 uncultured Desulfatibacillum sp. | reverse complement strand
GCTTCCCGCAGGTCGACGTTGCTGGCGACGATCAGGCGCACGTCCACATCCGTCTCGCGGTCGCTTCCCAGAGGCTTGATCTTGCGCACGGCGATCGCCCGGAGCATGGCCTGCTGCACCCGCGGGGACGCCACCTGGATTTCGTCCAGAAACAGGGTCCCCTGGTCGGCTTCGAGAAAGGCCCCTTTGCGGTCGGTCTTGGCTTCGGTGAAAGCCCCGCGCACATGCCCGAAGAGGGTGTCGAGCAGCAGGTTTTCGTCCAGGGCCCCGCAGTTGATGGAAATGAACGGCTTTTCGGAGCGAGCGCTCAGCCGGTGGACGGCCTCGGCGGCCAGCTGCTTGCCGGTGCCGGTTTCGCCGATGATCAGAACATCCACCCCCACCTGGGCCGCCTTGAGGATTTCGCTTTTGAGCCTTTCGATCCGGGCGCCGGCTCCGACGATGGACGGCACGGGGTCGGCCGCGGCGTCGGAGGCTGGTTCGCTGATGACCTGATCCAGAAAAGCCTGTTCTTTCAGGCTCGCATTGAGGATGGTTTTGTCCTTCCGCCGGATCTCCTCCAGCTGGTTCGTCAGGGTGGCGATCAAGGCGTTGATGGCCTTCTGGAGCACAGTGATTTCCTTACCGTAGTAGGGAAGCGCGATCGGGGTGAGGCCCGGGTGGTGGGGCAGCGCGGTCACCGCTTCGGCGAGTTTGAGGATCGGTCGCGTGAGAATCCCGCCCAGGATGAAGATCAGGGCGCCTACCACCAGGGCCGTGGCCACGGTGATGTAAAACATGGTGTCGATGTGCTTGTAGCCCGCCGCCAAGGTCAGACGGCTGATGTCCAGATAGGCGACTCCCGCCACGACCCGGGCATCGGCCTTTAGAGATGATCTGAACCGGACGGGCGCATAAGCGAGGTAGTAGCTCCGGCCGTAAGCGTTGGGCTGGTGGCCGGTCATCGAGACGACGTCCTGGCGACCCTCGCCCACGTCTTCGACCATTTTCCAGTAATCATCGAAAATGGAATCCGGCCGGAAGGCGAACTCCAGCCCTTGCCGGCCCAGGGTACCGGTGTAGCCCGAGCGCGCCAGGTGAGTGGAGAGTTCGGCGAGGGGCCGCTCCACGGAATCGGACTGAAAGAGGATCCATCCGTCCGTGTCGAAAAGGTAGATATAGCGCTCTTCCGTCGTACGTGGGTAGGCCCAGATCGGCGATTGACTCGAATTGTAGAGCGAGAGGATGTTGCGCAGGTTGCGGATGTCCACCGACACCATCAGGTACCCGGATGTGCCGTCATCCTGGCAGCAGGGGGTTGCCATCTGGATGACCTTGCGGGTGAGTCTCTGGTTCGGGTTGCCCGGCTCCGGAAAAGGGTACTCGATTTCCATAATCGGTGAGAGCCAGACCTGACCCGGGCCGAGGTGTTTAAGTTGTTCATAATAAGACAGGGGGCTGGGTTTGATCGAATCGGCCTCTATCTGCACGATCTGGTCGTTTTTTGCCATATAGACAAGATGGCCTGCACTCTTTTGCGCAATATAGGCAGCCTCAAGGTATTCGATTCCGCCTGAAATCTTTTGTTTTGCAATAAACCGGTGCAATGCCTGGGGCGTGATGGCTTCCTGGGCAAGATGGGTGATGTCCTGCCGGCAGCGTTCAAAGTAGGATTCGATCTCATTGCGGACCGCGACCGTCTGCAGCCGGCTGGTGCGCTCAATGGCTTTTCCGATGGATTGCTTGGATATCAGGTAGGTTACATACCCGGTAATCACCATTATCAAGACTACCGGCGGTATCAGGCCGATCATCAGGCGGGTTTTGAGGCTGCTGGTGTTAATTGCATTCCGCAGTCGTTCGAAGCTCGAATCAGGCGTTTCACCGCGCAACCAGCGCATGGCAGGATCCTTTTGCGTGCAAAAAAACGAAGCACTCGTTTGCCAGATTACTTTTTTTGCCACACCTCGGTTTAGAAATCAAATGAAATCATTTGGAAAACAAGACAGGGTGGCTTGCCAGATAACGTGGCATGCGGCTTGCTAAGAACGCGTTGACCAAAACGATTTCTTTAAGACACCCAACATCAACTGAGAAAGGAGGAATCAACAAATGCCGGTGGTAAAAAGACTTGGACTGATCCTTACCACTCTCTGGCTGACCGCGCAGACGGCTCTGGCGGCGGGCGGAGGCGGGGAACTCATCGTCATCGTGGCCGACTCCCGAAAGCTCACGGGGATCATGGCCTGGTGGGCGAATCTCTATAACGAGAGTCACCTCTACTTCACGCTCCTGACCGTTGTCCTGATTCCCGTCATCGGAGTCATTTTCGGGGTTATAGCCGACTTCATCATGCATTTCATCGGCATCGATCTCAAGTCGCGCGACCTGGCGGAGCATTGAAGCGCAACCCCGCGAACTCGCACTTCATCAGGCTATTTATCAATTAAGAAAGGAGAGTCGGCATGGATTGGTTGTATGTTCTCATGCCCATCGCGGGCGTTAAAATCTTCTGGCCGGGGCTTATCATCCTCGGCGTCGGCGTGGGCGTCATCGGCGGGTTCTTCGGCATGGGCGGCGCATGGATGGTGACCCCGGGGCTGAACATCCTGGGCTTCCCCATGGCGTTTGCCATCGGCACCG
>CAZLSV010000100.1:12000-15263 GCA_964562235.1 uncultured Desulfatibacillum sp. | reverse complement strand
TGATATCCTGGTTCTTCAAGTTCTCCAATTGGGCCTTGGCCAGCATGTTGGCCTGGGTGTAAATGTTCCCCTTGGTGTTGTTGCGCGTCGAGCCGAAATGCATGGAAACGGCGGCCAGCATGCCCATCGAGAGGATGGCCATGGCAATCAGCAGTTCGATGAAGGAAAACCCCCTGGCGTTGTTGGAATTGAAAAAAGTCCGGCTCATAACGTGATTCCCCGTGCTTATTGAATTCTGACGCTGCCGAGACGATTGACCCGGACGACTTTGCGTTCGGACTGGTTCACCAGCGGAATGAGCCCCGGCGCGCCGAACAACTCGGGGGCCTGACCGCGGCTGTCAAAGCAAACCCCGGGTTGCGGCAAGGCCAGATCCGCCAACGCGACCCGGACGCCGGCGGGCAGCTGTCGATCCTGGACCAGTCTCTCGGTGAGCTCACGCTGTTTGTTCGCATCCGCGCACGTAGCCCCGTCGTCGAAGAACACCTGGTATCGGTTCTCGTTGAACGCAACGCTCACAAGGGTGCCATCCCGGATCGCCCGCACCTTGGCCATTTCGATGTCCGCCATCAGGTTGATGGCCGCGCCTCGCAGCCGATGGGTTTGAAGCCACTTCAGGAACGACGGCATCGTGACGGATGCCAGAACGGCGACGATCGCCAGTGTGATCGCCACCTCGAAAGCCGTGAAACCGGAATCGCGACGCATGTGCAGACACCCCTCGCATGAATTCAAGGGGATTTGCTTCAAAACTTGTGCCATGTCATTGGAGGGATCCTCCCCAAAGAGGGGCGACACTTCGCGCCGTTCAACGGGGAAAGGCCCAACCGATCGATAAACCAACACAATCGTCATTATGAGGTGCAGCGGAGGGAAACGAAGAGCGTGCTTGGCACCGGGTCAAAGGGTCAGCCGGACCGCTGGTGAGAAGTCCCAGGTAATATTAACTCTATTAATGCCTTATAAAAACTTTTTATACCGCATGTCATAAGAATGTCTCGTAAAAATGGAGGGCGGCATAAGTGGTTGTAACTAAACAACGCCCGGCAAACGGAACGTCATTTTGACAACCACTAATACCGCATGTCATAAGAATGTCTCGTAAAAATGGAGGGCGGCATAAGTGGTTGTAACTAAACAACGCCCGGCAAACGGAACGTCATTTTGACAACAGCTATAGAGTCGGAGCGTCAAAAAATTAAGGAAAGCCCGAAGATTTGGATGAAAAAGACGGACCGGGAGGGACCGCCGATTTCAAAATTGAAATCCGGAGTGCAGGGATGAATCTGCTCGGTGCGGCAGATAAGGCATGTGGAACCGCCGCCGGAAGGTGACGCGGTTCGCTGGTTTCCGTCAGCCCTGCAGGTAGGCCACTGCGTTGCGGAAAAATTGGATGCCGACGGTCTGGCCGACGCCGAAGGTCTGGCCTTCGCGTCCGGCAGCTTCCCGTTGCCGCGGCCAGTCCGGATGGTTCGTCCAATCGTTGTAGGCCTCGGGGTGCGGCATCAAGCCGAAGACGCGCCCGGTCGGGTCGCAGATCCCCGCGATGTCTTCCACGGACCCGTTGGGGTTGAACGGAAAGCGACCCCCGGCCGGGCTTCCGGCCGGGAGCGCATAGCGCAGGACGATCTGATGGTTTTGCCGAAGCCGCGCGATCACCTGGCCGTCGGCGTAAAGCTTGCCTTCGCCGTGGCGCACCGGCAGTTCTGCCTGGCGGATGCCCTTCGTGAAAATGCAAGGCGACTGCGGGTCGACCGCCAGGCGGACCCACTGGTTGCGGAAGTTGCCGCATTCATTGTTTATGAGCGCCACTGAGCGCGAACGGTAATCGCCGTCAAAGCCCGGCAAAAGCCCCAAATTCACGAGGGTCTGGAAGCCGTTGCAGATACCGAGCACCAGGCGGCCGGCCGCGACGAAGTCAAGCAGGCGCTGGCCGAGATGGGTCTTGAAACGGACCGCTTGAATGACCCCGGCGCCGTGGTCGTCGCCCCAACTGAATCCGCCGATGAAGACCAGGATGTGATGGTCTTCCAGGCGCACGGAGCCGTCGATGACCGAATTGATGTGGGCCCGGTGAGCCGCGGCGCCGGCCTGTTCGAATGCATGCGCCGTCTCATCGTCGCAATTGAGCCCGTACCCGGTCAGGACGAGGACATTCACCTTCGCCATTGCATCACCTCCGATGGGAAACCGGGACCGGTTTCCCATCACTGAAATTCTTTTCCCCCGGTGGAAGGGCCAGCGGAAGGAGTATGGTGGTTGTCAAAATAACGTTCCGTTTGCCGAGCGTTATTGGTTGCAACCACTTATGCCGCCTTCCTCTTTTCCGGAACATTTTTTGGACATGCGGTATTACTTTCATGCCGCCCGGCGTCTCTGGCGGGAGTTCATCAAATCAGATGCCCGAAGGGCTTCTGCCAGGAGGCCTTCAGATCTGAAACCGCCACGGCCGCCAGCGCCTCGCCGTTCAAGCCATCGACCCTCACCACGGGTTCGGCGGTCACCGTGCCGATGCAGGCGCAGGGCAGGCCTTTGAAGGCGGATTCAAATTCGCCGCGCCGGCGCGGATCGACGGTGAGGATAAACCGACCGGCGGACTCCGAAAACAGCAGGGTGTCGTTGCGTGGAACCCCCTCGGCCGGGATCCGGCGGGCATCCACCTGCAGGCCCCATCCGCCGCCCATCGCCACCATGGCCAGATGGACCCCCAATCCCCCCCGGTAGACGCCGTGCACCGAGGCCGTCAGCCCCGCCGCGATGGCCCGGTGCAGCGCCCGGTATACCGGCATGAACTCGGCGCTGCGCACCTGCGGCACGTTCAGCCCCAGATACCCGAGATGGGCGTAGTATTCGGATCCGCCCAGTTCGTCGCGGGTCAAGCCGGCGACGTAGACCAAATCGCCCGGCATCTTGCTGTCCATGGTGACGCAGCGGCGGATGTCCGCCACGCGCGAAATCGTCGCGAACTGCATGGTTTCGAGCGCCGACACCTTGTGCATTTCACCGTAGCGCCCCGGCAGATGCCCGTCCACGTACATGCTGTCTTTGCCCGAAAGCAGCGGGATTCCGTAGGCGAGGCAGACGTCCCGCAGCGCCCGGCAGGCGCGCACCAGCTGGGCCGCCTTGAACTTGCCGTCCGGGTTGTTCTTCGGGTCGTATTGGATGCTCGGCCAGCAGAAGTTGTCCACGCCGCCGATGTGCTCGATGTCGCCGCCCACGGCCAGCACGCGGCGCACGGCCTCGTCGATGCTGCAGGCGACCAT
>CAZLSV010000100.1:0-11990 GCA_964562235.1 uncultured Desulfatibacillum sp. | reverse complement strand
ATGCGCGGGCCGAGTTGGGCGTCTTTCAACAGGCTGCCGAGCATGCGCACGAAGGCCATGGTGGTGCTCATCTCCTTGCCGTCGGCCTTCAGCGCAAAGGTGGCGTAGGCGTCGATCGCGGAGTAGGCCGGCAGCAGCGCCTGAGCAAAGGCCAGCCCGTGCGCCGATCCCAGGATCGGCCGCAGCACGGCCGCATCGCTGTTCACGTCCCGTTCGGCGCCGGTCAGCGGCTTGATGACGCTCGTGCCCTGGACCTCGTGGTCGTACTGCCGGATGATCCACTCCGTGGAGCAGATATTGGGGCGCTCCAGCAGGTCCGGCAGCAGCCGGTTCATGTCGGCCGGCGCCTTGAGGACCGGTTCGGACAGCCCCCGTCGCTGCGGAGACACCCATTCGGCCTCGAACTCCCACTGGGGGAATCCGGCGGACAGCAGGTCCATGTCCACGTAGGCGCAGGTCTTCCCGCCGTAGGTGATGTGCAGCTTTCCCGTGTCGGTGTAGCGGCCGATCACCGTGCTCTCCACCGCGTGCCGGGCCGAGAGGGCCATGAAACGTTCGGCGTCTTCCGGTCGGATGGCGACCGTCATGCGTTCCTGGGATTCGGAGACCCAGATCTCCCACTGGTCCAGCCCGTCGTATTTGAGCGGCACCTTCTCCAGCGTCACCTCGGCGCCGTCGGCGTATCGCGCGGATTCTCCGACCGAGGAAGAGAGGCCGCCGCCGCCGTTGTCGGTGATGAACTGGATGAGGCCGGCGTCGCGGGCCTCCAGCAGGAAGTCGTGCATTTTCTTCTGGGTGTACGGGTCGCCGATCTGGACGTGGCCGGCCGGCGTGTGCTCGGAGAAAACCTCCGAAGAGGCGGTCACCCCGTGGATGCCGTCCTTGCCGACCCGGCCCCCGCACATGATGAGCAGGTCCCCGGGCGAGGTTTTCTTCTGGTCGGCCGGCGCGCCGTCGACCCGAGCCGGCATGATGCCGACCGCGGTCACAAACACCAGGCACTTGCCCATGTAACCCGGGTGAAACAAGACCTGGCCGAAGGCCGTGGGGATGCCGCTCTTGTTGCCGCCGTCCCGCACGCCTTCGATCACCCCGTCCAGCAGCCGCCGGGGGTGCAGCCGCGGTTTCAGCGGCCCGGCGTAGTCCCGATCGCCGACGCAGAACCCGTACCCTCCCATGAGGAGCTTGGCGCCCTTGCCGGTCCCGAGCGGGTCCCGGTAGACGCCGACGATGCCGGTGATGGCCCCGCCGTAGGCCTCCATGTTGGAGGGCGAGTTGTGGGTCTCGCCCGTGATGACGTAGTAGTGCCCGTCGTCCAGGCGCCCGGCGCCGGCGTTGTCCCAGAGCACCGACACGACCCAGGGTTTCCGCGCCGCCAGTTCCAGGGTCGGAGCCTCGATGCAGGTCTTGAACAGGTTGTCGACCGTTTCGCTCCGCCCATCGTCCAGGTCCCGGTAGTGGAACACGCCGCGGAACGTGTTGTGGTTGCAGTGATCGCTGCGGGCCTGGGAGATGTACTCCAGCTCGACATCCGTCGGGTCCGACAGGCCCACCGCCGCGCGCCCCGCTCTGACGACCGGGTCTGAGAAGTAGGCCCGGATGACGGGGATGTCGTTCGGGTTCAGCGCCAGATTGCGTTCGTCGCTGATGCGTTTGAGGGTGGCATCGCTGTCGATGGGCACCACGGAGACCGTCGGGCAGTGGTCCAGCCGCACTTTGGGAATGATGATGCCGATGCCCTCGGCCGGGTCCCATTCCTGCGCAGACCACACCCGCCACTGCTGGATGATGTCGTTGGCGAGCAGCCCCCCGGCGATCTGTTCGACATCCGACCGGCCGAGGGTTTTCCCGCTCACGCAGAAGCGTTTGGAGGTATAGACCGCTTCCCCGGCCTTGAACCGGTAACCGAGCAGATCCTCGATGGCCTCGGCCGCTGTCGCGCCCGGGTTGTCCCTAACCCCCGGCCGGAACCCGACCCAGATGATCCACTCCCCGTCGATGGCCAACGGCCGGTAGGAGGAGGCCTGGGTGACCGGGTTGGCGAAGATTTCCTGCCGGATGCGCTCCAGCTGCCCCTCGTCGAGGTCGGCATCGATCGTCAGGACGTTCACCGCCCGGATCCGGACCGCGTCGATTCCGAAGTAGGCCTTGGCTTTCTTGCGGATGCCTTCGCCTTCGGGGTCGACCAGGTGCTCTTTGAGGGTGATTTCCAATCGTGCGGCCATCGCGCCCCCCCCTGTTACGAGCTGAAAAACAACCGGTTGATGTCATTATAGAAAACAAGGATCATGAGCATGATCAGGATGACCATTCCGACCTGCTGGGCGATCTCGCGCACTTTGACATTCACCGGGCGCCCGATGACGGCCTCGATCGCGAAGAACAGCAGGTGGCCACCGTCCAGAACCGGAATCGGCAGCAGGTTGATGACCGCCAGGTTGACGCTGATGACGGCAATGAATTGAAACAGGCTGTTGACCCCGGCCTTGGCCTGATCGCCGGCCATCTGCGCGATCATGATCGGGCCGCCGACGGTGTCGATGGAGATATCCCCGGTGATGAGCTTGGTCACGATCATCACCATCAGCTCCACGATGCCGTAGGTCTGACGCAGGCTCTCCTTTGCCGCCTCGAAAAAACCGAGTTTTTTGGAATAGGTCTCCCCGGCGGTGCCGATGCCGATCACGTAGCGCTTGATGTCCTCTCCCAGCAGATTCTTGGAGGTGATCAGCTCGGGGGTCACTCGCAGGGCGATGCGGCCCTCGGGACGCTCCACGGTGATCTCGAGCGGCTGGCCGCCGCTGTGGGAGATGCGCTCGGCCATCGCTTCCCAGGTGTCGACCGCCACCCCGTCGACGACGGTCACGAGGTCCCCCTTCTTGAATCCGGCGTGATAGGCGGGCGAGTTCTCCTTGACGGAGCCGATCGCGGGCCTGAGAATCATGACCCCCGACAGGAAGGAGATGACCCAGAAGATCAATACCGCCAGCAGTATGTTGAAGAACGGGCCCGCAAAGACGATCAGAATCCGCTTCAGCACATGCTTGTGGGTGAACGAGAGGGGAATGAGCTCAGGGTCGAGTTCCTCGTCCGGTTCCTCGCCCACCATCTTGACGTAGCCCCCCAAAGGGACCAGCGAGAGGCGATAGTCGGTGATGCCGACTTTCTTGCCGAGCAGTCGCGGGCCGAAGCCGAGGGAGAATTTCTCAACACCGACCCGGAACAGCCGGGCAATGAGGAAATGCCCGAATTCGTGGAAAAAGATCAAGATGCCGAGGACGATTAAAAACGCAAACGCACTGTTGGTCATAAGGCTCGGAACTCCACCCTTCCATTGATTTGACGACGCCTGATCTGTAATAAGGCTCAACCGGCGGGCCGGTCAAGCCTCTCGAATGAAAAAAAATGCCGTCAGCCGCAGACCCGCTCGCCGGCAAATCGGCGCGCCCAGCGATCGGCGGCGATGATGGCCTCCAGCGCAGGGACGTCCACGCCGGCGTGGGCCGCCATCGTCCGCCCGACGATGCGCGGGATGTCGTTGAAGCCGATCCGCTTCTCCAGGAAGGCGTTGACGGCCACTTCGTTGGCGGCATTGAGCACGGCCGGCAGCGTGCCCCCCTGCCGGCAGGCATCGAAGGCCAGCGCCAGACATGGAAATTTCTCGAGGTCCGGCTCCCGGAAGGTCAGGTCGCCGCCGCCCGAGAAATCCGGTAGCGGCTGCCCCAGGGCCAGCCGCTCGGGATAGGACAACGCGTAGGCGATGGCGGCCTTCATGTCGGGAATTCCCAGTTGCGCGATCACCGCGCCGTCGCGGAAAGCCACCATCGAGTGAATGATACTCTGCGGGTGCACCACGACCCGGATCCGCTCCTGCGAGACGCCGAAAAGCCACTTGGCCTCCAGGACCTCGAGGCCCTTGTTCATCATGGTGGCCGAATCGATGGTGATCTTGGCGCCCATGGACCAGTTCGGGTGCCGCAGAGCCTGCTCCGGCGTGATGCCCGCAAACGCTTCGGCCGGCCGGTCGAGAAAGGGGCCTCCGGAGGCGGTCAGCAGGATCCGGTCGAGATCCTCGCGCCGCTGGCCCTGCAGGCACTGGAAAATCGCGCTGTGCTCGCTGTCGACCGGCAGGATGGGAACCCCGCGCTCGGCCGCGCGCCGCGTCACCACCTCGCCCGCCATGACGAGGGTTTCCTTGTTGGCCAACGCGATGCTCTTTCCGGCGTCGATCGCGGCCAGGGTCGGCAGCAGCCCCGCGGCGCCGACGACGGCGGTCAGCGTCAGGTCGGCCGACTCCCAGGCCGCCGCCGCCGCGTATCCGTCCTCGCCGTGAAAAATGCGGGTGCGACAGTCGGCCGGCAGCAGCGTTTCCAGTTCCCGGCGGCCGGCCTCGTCGAAAACGGCGGCGACCTCCGGTTGAAAAATTCGGATCTGCTCGGAGAGAAGCGCCACGTTGCGCTTGGCCGCAAGGGCCTTTACGCTGAAGCGCTCGGGAAACATGCGCACGATGCCGAGCGCGTTGCGGCCGATGGAGCCGGTGGACCCTAGTATGGAAAGACGTTTCATACACCTCACCGCCGAATCGTCGCCGGCCGCGGAGCGGAGGCGTTCAAACGCTGACGAGGACCATCCTGAACGCGTAGGCCACCGGGGCGGCAAACAGCAGCGCATCGATCCGGTCGAGAACCCCGCCATGGCCGGGCAAGAGCGCCCCCGAATCCTTGACGTTGGACGCCCTTTTCAACGCGGACTCGAAAAGATCCCCCGCCTGCCCCGCCATCCCCACCGCGGCGGAAAAAGCCAATGCAGCGGCCCAGCCGACCTCCGGCAGAAAAAAAAATTTCCCCGCCATTCCGACCGCTATATTGGCCGCCAGGCCGGCCAGGGAGCCCTCGACGGTCTTGCCGGGACTGATGGCCGGGCAGAGCTTGTGCCGGCCCCAGAGGGTGCCTCCGTAAAGCGCGGCGGTGTCCCCGGCGAAGATCACGGCGCACAGCAGAAAGATCCAGGTCGTGCCGTCGGGGGCCGAGCGCAGCAGGATCAGCAGCGCCAGGGGCAAGGGGATGTAACAGACCCCCTGGATCTGTCGCGCGACCCCGTCCAGCACGCTCCGGTCGGACGGGAACCGCGGCAGCGAAAGCAGGCCGGCGGCAGCCATGTTGAGGCTCAAAACCAGCGGAATCAGGTCGGCCCGGCCGGCATGCGCGGCGAAGAGCAGGCCAAGGCCGGCGGCGCAGCCGGCCAGAACCAGGGCCCGCGTTAACCCTCGCGTCCCGGGTGGGCGGACGATGCGGGCGTACTCCCACAGGCCCGCGAAGCCGCCCAGGCCGGCCAGCAGGGAAAAGGCCGCCCCTCCCGCGATCACGCAACCGATCAGCACCGCCAGCGCGGCCAATCCGGTGATCCAGCGTTTGAAGTGGGCTTGACCCTTGGCGCCTGCGGTCATGGAATTCCCTCGAATACGGGCGGCCGGGGTTCAGACGCGCCCGAACCGCCGCTCCCGGCTCTGGAAGTCGTTCAGGATCTGTTGAAACAATTCAGGCGTGAAATCCGGCCAGAGCGTAGGGGTGACGAATATCTCCGTATAGGCGAGCTGCCAGAGCAGAAAATTGCTGACCCGCATGTCCCCGCCCGTGCGGATCAGCAGGTCCGGATCGGGGATGCCGGCCGTGTCCAGGCGGGCGGAGAGCAGCGCTTCGGTGATGTCCGCCGGTTGCAGGCGGCCGGCCTGCACCTCGACGGCCAGCGACTGGGCGGCCCGCGTGATTTCATCGCGCCCGCCGTAGCTCAGGGCCAGGTTCAGTTGGAGGCCGGAGTTTCCCCGGGTGTCGTTGACGGCGGCGGCCAGCGCCTTCCGGACATTCTCCGGCAGGCGCTCCCGGCGGCCGATGACATGCAACCGAATTCCGTTCCGGATCAGCTCCCGCAGTTCGGCTTCCAGGAAACGGCGCAAGAGCCCCATCAGGGCGCTGACCTCGGTTTTCGGTCGCTGCCAGTTTTCGGTGGAAAAGGCGTAGAGGGTCAGAAACGGAATGCCCAGCTCGCGGCAGGTACGCACCGCCATCCGCACCGCTTCCGCGCCCTTCTCGTGCCCCTTGATGCGGGAGAGCAACCGCTGTTTCGCCCACCGGCCGTTGCCGTCCATGATGATGGCCACGTGGGCCGGAAGCCCGGTCGCCGCGCCCGAACCGGGGCCGGCGGAAGGCGGGTTAGAACTCAAGGATCTCTTTCTCTTTTTCTTTGTAGCACTCGTCGACGAGCTTGATGTGCTCGTCGGTCATTTTCTGGATCTTGTCCTGGGACTTGAAGGCGTCGTCCTCTGAAATCTGGCTCTCTTTCTTCAGTTCCTTGACCATTTCATTGGCGTCGCGCCGGAGGTTGCGGATGGACACCTTGTACTCTTCGCAGATCTTGTGGACGACCTTGACCAGTTCCTTGCGGCGCTGTTCGGTCAGGGGCGGGATGGCGATCCGCACGATTTTGCCGTCGTTGGACGGGGTCAGCCCGAGATCGGATTTCAGGATCGCTTTTTCGATCTCCTTGATGACGGTGGCATCCCACGGCTGAATGGTGATCAGGCGGCTTTCGGGCACCGCCAGGGTGGCCAGCTGGCTGACAGGGGTCAGGGTGCCGTAGTAATCGACCTTGACCCCGTCCAGCAGCGACAGGGATGCCCGCCCGGTGCGAACCCGCTTCAGGTCCTTTTTCAAGGCGGCGATCGCCTTCACCATGTTTTCTTTGCTGTCCTGGTAAATAGACTCGATCATGGTGTTCTCCTCAACCTTCCGTGGTTCTCAGCGGTGATTTCAAAACCCCGTCGGCCGCCCGGAGGCGGTGTTGCCGGCGGCTCGAAACACTCGCATGCTGGAGTTTGCGCTGCGCTTTCGAACCGGACGGCGCCTGGCCTTCGGGCGCGATCCGGGGTGGTGAAACCACGTCTATGTGTTGATCCGGGTCCCGATGTCGTCCCCGCAAACCACTTTGCGGAGATTGCCCTTGGTCTTGAGCTTGAAGACGGCCAAGGGGAGATCGTTGTCCATGGCGAGCGAGATGGCCGTCATGTCCATCACCCGCAGCTGCCGTTCCAGCACCTCCATGTAGCTCACGCGTTTGAGCAGCTTGGCGTCCTTGTTCTTCATCGGGTCGGAATCGTAAAGGCCGTCGACCTTGGTGGCCTTGAGCAGGATTTCGGCGTGGATCTCCTGGCCGCGCAGCACGGCCGCCGTGTCGGTCGTGAAATACGGGTTGCCGGTGCCGGCGGCGAAAATGACCACCCGCCCCTTCTCCAGGTGCCGGATGGCCCGGCGCAGGATGTAGGGCTCCGCCATCTGGTGCATCCCGACGGCGGTCTGGACCCGGGTCTGAATCCCCTGTTTCTCCAGCGCGTCCTGCAGGGCCAGGCTGTTGATCACGGTGGCCAGCATGCCCATGTGGTCGGCCGAGGTGCGGTCCATGCCGTAGGAGCTGGCGGCGATGCCACGGAAGATATTCCCGCCGCCCACGACGATGGCGCACTGCACGCCGATCTCCACGACGGAGCGGATCTCCTCGGCCACGTAGCGGATCATCTCCGAGCTGATGCCGAACTCCTGCTCGCCCATGAGGGCTTCGCCGCTGATCTTGACCACCACCCGTTTGTATTGAGCCTTGTACACGGCGCTCTACTCTCCCACCTGGAAGCGGACAAAACGTCTGATGCTGATGCTCTCGCCGAACTTGGCGATGAGGTCGTTGAGCAGGTCCCCGACCGTGATGTCGGGGTTGCGGACGTAAGCCTGGTTGAGGAGGCAGCTGTCCTCGAAAAACTTCTTGAGCTTGCCCTCGACGATCTTTTCGATGACCTTCTCCGGCTTGCCGGTCTCCCGGGCCTGCGCGGCGTAAATTTCACGCTCCTTGGCGACCACCTCCGGCGGCACGTCCTCGGAGCGCACACCGAGCGGGTTGGAGGCGGCGATGTGCATGGCGATGTTTTTCGCGAACTCCTGGAAATGCTCGTTCTTGGCCACGAAGTCGGTCTCGGAATTGACCTCGACCATCACGCCCAGCTTGCCGCCCAGGTGGATGTAAGTGGCGATGGTGCCTTCGCTGGTGGCGCGACCGGCCCGCTTTTGAGCCGTGGCCAGCCCTTTCTTGCGCAGAAACTCCACCGCCTTGTCCATGACACCTTCGGAGGCCGCGAGGGCCTCCTTGCAATCCATCATGCCCGCCCCGGTTTTATCCCGGAGCTCTTTCACAAGCTTCGCACTGACCTCAGCCATTATTCGTCTCCTGTCGTCTGGGCATCGCCGGAACCCGATGCATCCGCGCCCGTTGCGGCCGCATCCGCCGCGGATCGCCGAATGACTTCCACCACCGGGCCCTGGCCCCCTTCGGAGATCACCTTGCGCTCGCCCGGTTTCAGGTCGACGGCGGCGCTCAGCGGTTTGGCTTCCTCCGGCTCCGTCTTGTCGGCCGCCGCCTGCATGCGCTCGTTCCACTTCTGTTTGCCCTCGATGCAGGCGTCCGCCATGCGGGAGGTCAGCAGGCGAATGGCGCGGATGGCGTCGTCGTTGCCCGGGATGGGGTAGTCGATTTCGTCCGGGTCGCAGTTGGTGTCGACCACGGCGACAATGGGAATCTTCAGCCGCCGGCCTTCATGCACGGCAATGGCCTCGTTCTTGGGATCGACGATGAAGATCGCCCCCGGCAGCCGCTCCATGCTGCGGATGCCGCCCAGGTTGCTGTCCAGTTTTTCGCGCTCCTTGGCCAGCTTCAGGCGCTCCTTCTTCGGGAACAGATTGATGGAGCTGTCGTTGTGAATGGTGTTGAGATAGTTGAGCCGCTCGATGCTTTTGCGGATGGTCTGAAAGTTGGTCATCATCCCGCCCAGCCAGCGGTTGTGAACGTAATACATCTCGCAGCGGTTGGATTCCTCGTAAATGGACTCCTTGGCCTGCTTCTTGGTGCCGACGAACAGGACCGACTTGCCGCTGGCGGCGGTTTCCACCAGGAAGTCGTAAGCGGTCTTGAACATCTTGACGGTCTTCTGCAAGTCGACGATGTAGATCCCGTTGCGGGCTCCGAAAATGTAAGGCTTCATCTTCGGGTTCCACCGTTTGGTCTGGTGCCCGAAATGAACCCCCGCCTCCAAAAGCTCCTTCATGCTGACATACGCCATTTGAATCTCCCTTCCGTTCGGTTTTTTTCCTCCGCCACCTTCATTCCTGCCTCCAGTCCCGCCGTCGGGACACCGAAAGGCACGTCCGGTGGCGTGCGTGATGAGGTGATGGTGCCTGGTTCTTTAAAACGTACTTAGATACCAATAATCTTATGGTGTTGCAACATCTTTTTTACAGACGGACACCACCCGGTCCCGGCCGCTGTAGTCCTTGAGGCATTCGAATTCCGCGTACCGGCCGGACGCCTCTATCAGCTGTTGCACGGCCTGCCGCTGGTCGCACCCGATTTCCATGAGCAGCCGCCCGCCGGGCGTCAGGTGGCGGTGGGCCTCGGCGACGATCGCGCGGTAGCTCCGCAGGCCGTCCGCATCACCGTCCAGGGCCAGGCGCGGCTCGTGGCCCGCGATCTCGGGCTGCAGCCCGTCGATGACCCCGCTCGCCACGTAAGGCGGGTTGGAGACGATCACGTCGAAAACGGCCCGCGCCGGCTGCAGGGCCGAGAACCAGTCGGCCGCCCAGAAATGCACACGATCGGCCGCCTTCGCCGCCTCGGCGTTGCGGCGGGCGATGCCGATCGCAGCCGGTGAAATGTCGCAGGCGAAGTAGCGGTGCTCGGGCGCCTCGGCCGCCAACGCGAGCGCGATGGCGCCCGAACCCGTGCCCAGGTCGAGGACCCGCGCCGTGCGGCCCTGCGGAAAAGCGTTGAGCACGGCCAGGGCCGCCTCGACCAGGCGTTCGGTCTCCGGCCGGGGGATGAGAACCTCCGGGGTGACGGTGAGCTCGAGCGTCCAGAACCCCTTCCAGCCGACGATGTAGGCCACCGGCTCCCGGCGCAGGCGTCGGCGCAGCAGTTGTTTGAAAGAATCGAGCTCCGTCTGCTCCAGCGGCTGGTCGTGGTGCACGTACAGCTGGACCCGCTCCGTGTGCAGCGCATGCGCCAGCAGGATCTCGGCCGTCGCGCGCGGGCTGTCGATGCCGCGCTCCTTCAGGTAGGCCGCGGCCCACTGCAGCACCTTGAGCACCGTCCATGAAAGGTCAGCGGCTGGCGGCGGGTTCGACATTCTGCAGCGCCTGGGCCTGGTAGTGTGTGGTCAGCCCGTCGATCAGCTCCTGCATGGCCCCTTGCAGGACGCTGTCCAGCTTGTAGAGGGTGAGGCCGATGCGATGGTCGGTCACCCGGCTCTGCGGGAAATTGTAGGTGCGGATGCGGCCGCTGCGGTCGCCCGTTCCCACCTGGCTCTTGCGCTCCTCGGCCCGTTTCTGCTCCTGCTCCTGGATCTTCATGTCCAGCAGCCGGGAGCGCAGCACCTTGAGGGCCTTGTTCTTGTTCTTCAGCTGCGATTTCTCGTCCTGGCAGATGACCACCAGGCCGGACGGCAGGTGCGTGACCCTCACCGCCGAGTCCGTGGTGTTGACGCTTTGGCCCCCCGGGCCCCCCGACCGATAGACGTCGATGCGCAGGTCGTTGGGGCTGATCTCCACGTCCACCTCTTCGGCCTCGGGCAGCACGGCCACGGTGACCGCCGAGGTGTGAATGCGGCCCTGGGTTTCGGTGGTCGGCACCCGCTGCACCCGGTGGATCCCGCTTTCATACTTCAAGACGCTGTAGGCGCCTTTGCCCTGGATCATGGCGATGACCTCCTTCATCCCCCCCGCCCCCGCGGGGTGGTGCGAGAGGACTTCGACCTTCCAGCCGCGATCTTCGGCAAAACGGCCGTACATGCGAAACAGATCGCCCGCGAACAAAGCGGCTTCCTCGCCGCCGGTCCCGGCCCGGATCTCCATGATGATGTTCTTGTCGTCGTTGGGGTTCTTCGGCAGCAGGAGCAGCTTGAGGTCCTTCTCGAGGGTTTCCTTTTCCGCCGTCAGGGCGGCCAGGTCGTCTTTGGCCAGGGCCCGGATATCGGCATCCGCGTCGTTCAGCAGCCCGCGGCTCTCGTCGATTCGCTCGTTCACCTCGCGGTAGCGCCGGAACGCCGTCACGATTTTGCCGAGCTCGGCGTGCTCGCGCACGGCCTTCTGATAGGCGTCCCGGTGGCCGATGACGGCCGGATCGCTCAGCTGGCGTTCCAGTTCGATGTAACGCTGTTCGACGCCTTCCAACTTGTCGTACATGGGGTGCGCACCGTGTATGCTTCACATACGAAAAGCCCGGCGGGTCTCGCGGATCGGGAGCTGCTCGATCCGTGAGACCATCGGGCTCATGCGAAACATCCTTGAGATGGTTTCCGTGCCGAGGTTCGGATGCCCCCGCCCTGGGCGGGGACCTTCGGCGGGAGCGCTAGGACGCTTTTTCCTGGTTCTGGAATTTCTGGTACTTTTTGCGGAAACGCTCGATGCGCCCGGCCGTGTCCACCAGCTTCTGCTTGCCCGTAAAAAACGGGTGGCAGCCGGAGCAGATTTCCACGGCAATGTTGTCCTTGGTCGATCCGGCCTCGATCACGTTGCCGCAGGCGCAGCGGATCGCGGTCTCCTGGTACTTTGGATGGATGCTCTCTTTCATTCTGGTCAACCCCCCTTGGTGAAATCCCGCCGGTTAGGCGTTCATCGAATTCATGAAATCCTTATTATTTCGCGTTCCCTTCATTTTTTCAAGCAAAAACTCCATGCTGTCCACCGTGTTGAGGGTCGTGAGCAGTTTTCGCAGAATCCAGACACGGTTGAGCACTTCCTCCGGCAGCAGCAGTTCCTCCTTGCGGGTGCCGGAGCGCTTGATGTCGACCGCCGGGAAGACGCGCTTGTCCGAGAGCTTGCGGTCGAGCTGAATCTCCGCGTTGCCGGTGCCCTTGAACTCCTCGAAGATGACCTCGTCCATGCGGCTGCCGGTGTCGA
>CAZLSV010000099.1:13542-15302 GCA_964562235.1 uncultured Desulfatibacillum sp. | reverse complement strand
GATGATCAGCGGGTTTGAAAAGATCGTGGAGGAGCGTATCCGCCGCGCCTTCGAGAGGGGCGAGTTCGATGACCTTTCCGGCGCGGGCCAGCCGTTGGCGTTGGAAGACAACAGCAGCGTCCCCGAGGAGCTGCGCCTGGCATTCAAGATCTTGAAAAACGCCGAGTGCCTGCCGCCCGAAATAGAGCTGCGCAAGGAAATCGAAAAAACCGAAGACATCCTGGCCGCGATGCCGGACACGGCCGAAAAATACCAGGTCCTCAAAAAACTGAACTTCCTGATTCTGAAGGTGAACGCGGCGCGCGGGGCCTCGATCGCCAATGAGATCCCGCAGCATTACACCGAACGGATCGTGTCTCGGCTTGAAACGGGGAAGCATAGAAAATAGTGCCTATAGTGAGCTAAAGTGCCTATAGCGCCTAAAATTGAAATGAATAACTGCACAGAGAGTCACGTGACGAAAAAATCGACCATCGCCATTCTCTCCGGCGGGATCTCCTCGGAGCGCGAGGTCTCTCTGAACAGCGGCCGTCAGGTCTGGGAGGCCTTGGACAAGGACAAGTACGACATCCTGCGCTACGACCCCAAGACCGACCTGCCCAAACTGGTGGCGGATGCAGCGCGCATCGACGCCGCTCTTATCATTTTGCACGGACCCTACGGCGAGGACGGGACCGTGCAGGGACTGCTCGACCTTCTGGACATTCCCTACCAGGGCTCCGGGGTGCTTGGCAGCGCTGTCGCCATGAACAAGCTGGTCGCCAAACGCCTCTTTCAGCAGGCCGGACTGCCGATTCCCGACTTCATTCTCGCCCGGCGCGGCCGCCATACGGATTTTGGTGAGACCGAGCGGCGGCTGGGGATGCCGCTGGTCGTCAAGCCCGTGGTGGGGGGCTCCAGCGTCGGTATCACCATCGTGCGCAGCCCTCATGAATTGGACGTCGCTCTCGAGGCCGCCTACGCCCACGACGATTCCGTCCTGATCGAAACCTGCATCCAGGGGACGGAGATCACCGGAGGCGTCATCGGAAACGACGCGTTGGAGGCGCTGCCGCTCATCGAAATCATACCGGACAGCAGCCGTCCGTTTTTCGACTATGAGGCCAAATACACGGCCGGCGTCGCGCAGGAGATTTGCCCCGCCCGCATCGATGCCGAGCTGACCGCCAGGGCCCAGCGCCTGGCGGTGGAGGCCCACCGGGTGCTCTTCTGCCGGGGCTACAGCCGGACCGACATGATGCTGCGGGGGCGCGAGATCTTCATCCTCGAAACCAACACGATCCCCGGCATGACGGCCACCAGCCTGCTCCCTCGGGCCGCGCGGACCGCTGGGATGAGCTTCAGCCGGCTGCTGGATCGATTGATCGAGCTGAGCTTAGAGGGCCGCCCGGCCCGTAGGTGAGGCCATGATCGTCCGCAGTGCCGGCGAGCTTGAACAACGGTTCGAGGAGCTGGGCCCCGGGGATATCGTCCTGGGCCCGCTGCCGGCAGGATACCTGCGCGGGGCGGCCGCCGCCGATCTCCTGGAACGCGGGGTGCGTTG
This sequence comes from uncultured Desulfatibacillum sp., assembly GCA_964562235.1. Taxonomy (GTDB): domain Bacteria; phylum Desulfobacterota; class Desulfobacteria; order Desulfobacterales; family SpSt-501; genus SpSt-501. Next base: position 13,759 of record CAZLSV010000099.1, on the reverse strand, counting down.
CCTGCCCTCGGTGTTCTGCCAGCTGCTCAGCCGATCCAAGTGCGCCCAGGCCCGTATTCTCCGGCGCTGGATGGCGCCGCACACGCTGGTGATGGCGCGCCGCGCCGAGCTCCTGGCGGCGGTAACCTACTGCGGCCGGCAAGGGATCGGGGCGGTCGTGACCAAGCAGGAGGGGATGCACTGCGGCCACGGCATCCGGCGTTGGGATAACGCCGAG
>CAZLSV010000099.1:0-13532 GCA_964562235.1 uncultured Desulfatibacillum sp. | reverse complement strand
ACTACAACATCGGCAACGTGCTGCTCGATCAAGGCCGGGTGGAAGAGGGCATCGCCGCCTTCAACCAGGCGCTGGCCCGCCGGCCCGCCTTCCCCGAGGCGCTCTACAACGCGGTGGCATTTGCGCCAGGCGCCTTTCCGTTCGTGCTCCAACCCTTCATGCCAAACATCAGCGATGTGCGCGTGATCCTGATCGGCGGCTATGTGGAAGCTTACTTGAGGGAGAACCTGTACAATTTCAGGGCCAATCTCGCGGCCGGGGGGGCGAGCCGGGCGCTGTCGATGGATCCGGCCGCGGAAGGCCTTTGCCGGGCGGTGATGGCACGCGGCCGGTTCCCCTACGCGCACATCGATCTGCAGCTAACGGAGAACGGTGGCTGCTATCTGTCCGAAATCACCCTCGAGGCAGGAATGACCGGCGCCCGCATCGGCCGGCAGGAGTTGAATCGCAGGAAGCGGGAGGCGTTGGAGGCGGCGGCCGGGAGGAGTGCCTAAACTGCCTAAAGTGCGCTAAAGTGCCTAAAGTTGAAAGGCCTGAGGTGAGCAGTTTGTGGCGAGTTGAACTATCCTGTCGGCAATAGATTGTGGGAGTGCCTTGCAGCCACGATTCCCTCGCGGCAAGATGCCGCTCCCGCAGGAAAAAAGTCAGCTTCCTCGGAAGGGGTCCGACTCGACAGGCGCGATAGGTTCAAACCCAATCATCCGGAGGTAAAAATGAAGGTACTCGTCATCGGCGGCGGCGGCCGTGAGCACGCGCTGATCTGGAAGATCGCCCAAAGCCCCAGGGTCAAAAAAGTGTTTTGCGCCCCCGGCAATGCCGGCATTTCCGATCTGGCCGAATGCGTGCCCATCCCGGCGGGCGACCTTCACGGGCTGCTGGACTTTGCCCGCCGGCGGAAGATCGACCTCACCGTGGTCGGGCCCGAGGGGCCGTTGTCCGAGGGGATCGTGGATCTCTTCGAGGGGGAGGGGTTGCGGATTTTCGGGGCGAGCCGACGGGCGGCCGAGATCGAGTCGAGCAAGTCTTTCGCCAAGGGATTGCTGGAGCAGTACCGCATTCCCACCGCCCGAGGCCGGAGTTTTCGCAGCCTCACGCAGGCCGAGCGCTATCTGCGCAAGCGGGGCCTGCCGGTGGTGGTCAAGGCCGACGGGCTCGCGGCCGGCAAGGGGGTCATCGTCTGCACCACCGAGGCCCAGGCGCTGGACGCGCTCAAGCGCATCATGGTCAAGCGCGAGTTCGGGGATGCCGGCAACCAGGTGGTGATCGAGGAAGTCCTTCAGGGCGAGGAGGCTTCCTTCCTGGCGTTCACGGACGGCAAGACCGTGCTGCCGATGCCTTCCTCGCAGGACCACAAGGCGATCTACGACAACGACCGTGGGCCGAACACCGGCGGCATGGGCGCCTATTCCCCCGCGCCGGTGGTGGACCGCCTGATGCATCGGAAGATCATGAACGAGATCATGATCCCGACGGTCAAGGCCATGGCGGCCGAGGGCCGGCCTTACAAGGGCGTGCTCTATGCCGGGCTGATGATCGACCGCGACCAGCTGCGGGTGCTGGAGTTCAACGGCCGTTTCGGCGACCCGGAGGCCCAGCCGCTGCTGATGCGGATCAAGAGCGACATCGTGCCGATCATGGAGGCCGTGATCGACGGCCGCCTCGACCAGTGCCGTCTGGAGATCGACGAGCGCGCATCGGTCTGCGTGGTGATGGCCTCGGCCGGCTACCCGGGCAGCTACCCGAAGGGGGCCCCCATCAAGGGCCTGGACGCCGTGAAGAAAATGAAGGACGTCGTCGTGTTCCATGCCGGGACGAAGCTCGCCAAGCGCGCCGTCGTGACCGACGGCGGCCGCGTGCTGGGTGTGACCGCGCTGGGCGACACGGTGGCGGAGGCCATCGCGAAGGCCTATGAAGCCGTCGGCAGGATCAAATGGGAGGGCGCCTACTGCCGCGGGGACATCGGGCAGAAAGCCCTCAATCGGCTCTCCCAGGCCCCCGCGGTCGGCATCGTCATGGGCAGCGACTCGGACCTGCCGGTCATGGAGGAGGCCGCGGCCGTTTTGAAAAAGTTCGGCATCCCCTTCGAGATGACGGTCGCCTCCGCCCACCGCAGCCCGGCGCGCGCCATGGCCTTTGCGACCGGCGCCCGCGAGCGCGGCATGAAAGTCATCATCGCCGGCGCCGGCCATGCCGCCCACCTGGCCGGGGTGCTGGCGGCGCACACGAGCCTGCCGGTGATCGGCGTGCCGATCGACTCCTCCAGCCTGCAGGGGTTGGATGCGCTGCTGTCGACGGTGCAGATGCCGCCGGGAATCCCGGTGGCCACCATGGCGCTGGGCAAATCCGGAGCGCGCAATGCCGGCATTTTCGCCGCCCAGATGCTGGCGCTTTCCGACCCGGGGGTGACGGCGGCCATCGACCGGTTCAAAAAGGACATGGCGACCGAAGTTGAACGCAAAGCCGAAAAGCTCAAGGACTACCGCTAAGCTCCTGCGGGTCGACCCGCGGGCGCCGAAACCCGAGACCATCGGCCCGGCCGCGGCGGCGGTCCGCGGGGGAGGGGTTGTGTGCTTCCCCACGCGCTGTCTCTACGGCCTGGGCGCCGATGCATTCAACGCGGCGGCGGTTGAACGCGTTTTCGACATCAAGCAGCGGCCGGCCGAGCTGCCGTTGCTGGTTCTCATCAACAGCCCGGCCCAGATGGACGGCCTGGCCAGGGGCATCCCGCGGTTGGCGCACGTGCTCATGCAGCGGTTCTGGCCCGGCCGGCTGACTCTGGTGCTGGAGGCGGAGGCGGTCCTTTCGGCCCGGCTGACGGCCGGCACCGGTAAAATAGGAATCCGCCTGGCTGCCCACCCCGTGGCAAGGGCGCTGGTGGAGGCCGTCGGCAAACCGATCACCGGGACCAGCGCCAATATCTCCGGCGGCACCGGCTGCCGGCAGATTTCCGAGCTGGATCCTCGCATCCGGCGGCAGGTGGAGATGATTCTCGACGGTGGGCCGTTGAAGGGCGGGGTGGGCTCGACGGTGGTGGACGTGACCGGCGAGAGCCCGGTCGTGATCCGGGAAGGGGAGGTTTCGAAGGCGGAAATAATGGCGGTGATAAAAAGCGCCTGAACCGTTTGCCGTGAACCCAGCGCCTTCGCCATTGACATCTCACCGTAGGTTCTCTATACAATCAGGCCGCTCCCCCCGTGCCGGAGTGGTGAAATTGGTAGACGCAGAGGACTCAAAATCCTCCGTTCGCAAGAGCATGCCGGTTCGACTCCGGCCTCCGGCACCAAGTAAATATCAATGGCTTGATCGATTAGGATTAGGCCATTTTTATTTCCAAAGCGAGCCCATGATCCAGGTAGGCGTCTTGCCGGCCCAGTCGTTTTTCGCAAAAAGCATTCCGCTGGCGGGCGGCCTGGATAAAAATCCCATCGAAACCGTCAAGACCGGAGACAGGGCGAGAATCGACGGGTGCTCCGGAACCGTAGAAACCCTTCGGATACAGGAGGCCTCCAGACGCCATGTTGAACGCGACGAAAGCCCATGTTTTCTATTCCCCGCACAAAATCGTTTTCGGAACGGGAACGGCCTCTGGAGTCGGCGCCGAGGTAAGGAATCTCGGTGCCGCCAAGGTCTTCATCGTGACCGACCCGGGGGTGATCAAAGCCGGTTTGCTCAAACCCATTACGAGCTCCCTTGAGCAGGCGCAGCTTGCCTACGCCATTTTCGACAAAGTGGAAGCCGAGCCCCCGCTCCGGCTGGTGGACGAGGGCGCCGATCGATACCGGGCCGAAGGCTGCGACCTGGTCCTGGGCGTAGGTGGCGGTTCATCTCTGGATGTCGCCAAGGGGGTTTCCATCGTTGCCGGCAACGGCGGACGGATCTTGGATTACGCAGGGATGGATTTGGTAAAAAAGCCCGGTGTGCCGAAGATCCTCATACCCACGACGGCCGGTACGGGCGCGGAGGTCACCCGGGTGCTGGTCGTTACGGACGAAGCTGAAAACACCAAGAAGGTTGTCTACAGCTTTTACTGCCTGCCGGAGCTGGCCATCGTCGACCCGTTGCTGACCTATTCCATGCCGCCCTCGGTCACCGCGGACACCGGCATGGACGCTCTGGTGCACGCCGTCGAGACCTATGTATCCGTTCATGCGACCCCCTTTTCGGACATCCTGGCCGAAAAGGCCATCGCGTGGCTCGGCCGCTACCTGCCCCTTGCCTGGTCGAAAGGCAGCAACCCGGAAGCGCGCTACTACATGTCGCTGGCCGCCACCTTGGCCGGGCTGGCCTTTGCCAGCGGCGGGCTGGGGGCTGTCCACGGTCTGTCCTATGTGCTCGGGACCCGCTACCACATGCCTCACGGTCGCTCCAACGCCATCATGCTGCCGCATGTGATGAAATACAACCTGCCCGGCGCGCCGGAGAAATACGCAACCATCGCCGCTCTTCTGGGCCGATCCACTACCGCATGCGATGTGAACCAGGCCGCCGCTTTAGCCGTGGCGGCGGTGGAGGAGCTGCTAAAGACCCTGCAGATATCCTATCACCTGCGCGATTACGGAATTTCCGAAAAAGAACTGCCGTTTCTGGTCGAGGGAGGCCTGAAGCAGTCGCGGCTGTTTTCATTCAACCCGCGGGATCTTTCCGAGGGCGACGTGCGGGCGATTTATCAGTCGGCTATTTAGAGAGGGCGGCTTGATGCCATTGGCCCGACGTATGAAAGTCTCGGCGCCCTTGGCGGGGAGTGTGGCGCGGCCGGCCCGCGGGCCATCTGCTTGGCCAACGATTAGCGCCATCGCTACGGTCTGGGGACGGTTTCCACGGAGGCCGCGGTGGCCTTTGCCATGGAGGCCTGCGAAAAGGGCCTCATAACAGCCGATGCCGAACCATCCCCGGCCGGGGCGTGGATGTGGTAGAGTTTATGAGGGCCGGCGAGCGGGCGTCTACCATCAAACGGCGCTTCACTGCTTGCGCAGCATCGCCGCGGTTTCTTCCAGGTTCTGCCGGGCCGTCGCATAATCAGGGTTTATGCGCAGCGCCCGTTGGAAATTCGCTTCCGCCTCTTTCAACCGGCCCAGATCCTTGAGCGACGAGCCTAAATTGTTGTAAGCCTCGGCGAAGTTCGGGGCGAGACGTATCGCCTCTGCGAACTCAATCAGCGCCGCATCAAGCTCCCCCTGGTTCTTCAACGCGACTCCCAGATTGTTCCGGGCGGTTTCGGAATCCGGCTTCAGCCTCAAAGCCTCTCTCAGATATAAGACGGCCTGAGGGTAGTTTTCCTGCAGCAGATAGGCGATTCCCAGGTTGTTGTGAGCCATGTAGTTCTCCGGTTCTATCCGGATCGCTTCCAGAAGCTGACGGGAGCCCTCTTCCATTCGTCCCAACCGGATCAGCACATAGCCCAGGTTGTAACGGGCGTCCCCGTAGTTCGGCTTCAGATCGAGGCCCTTTCGAAGAATTAATTCCGCTTCGGGCAGGCGGTCCTTGTCGACCAGGGCCGTACCGAGGTTGTTATAAGGCCGGGCCTTAATGGGGGATTTCCGGACACAGTCCCGCCAGAGAGTGACGGCGTCGCCCCACACATGATTGCGTTCTTGCGTCCACAGCGCTCCGACGGCGGCCACGGCCGACAGCAGCCCGATCATCGCCCATCGAGGCCGGACCAGCCGAAACGGCAGCGCGACCAGGGCTATCACCGGCATCACGCTCGGAAGATAGGTGCGATGCTCGAAGACCGTCTCGAGCGGGATGACGGAAGATTCGATCACCAGGTTTCCGAAGAACCACAAGATCGAAAAAGACAGGAGCGGTTCACGTTTGGCGAGCCGCACGGCCAGGAAGAGCAGGCCCGCGATGAACAGAAGGCCGGCCAGCGTCGACGGCGGCTCGACCAGGGAAGCGGAGGCCGGGAAATCATAGTCGAGGTTGAGCCGCGAAGGGTGCGGCCAGACGAGCAGGCTCATGTAAAGGCAGACCACCCGCAGCTGGGTCAGCAGGCGCTGCCACGCCGAGAAATCACCCCCGGCGTAACGGCTGAGGATCGGCTCGATCGGATTTCGGATTCCCAGGAACACCAGGCTGATGAGTCCCACGAGAAGACCGGCGGCGAGAATCCAGGGGAGCCGGCGCCGCAGCCAGGAGGCATCGAGTTTTTGAAAGAAGTACCACTCGTAGAGCCACACGACAGCCGGCAAGGTGGCCGCAATCTCCTTGGAGCCGAGCGCCAGCAGGCCGGACAGCCCGGCCCCTCCCAAAAGAGCGGTCCGCCGGCCACCGGGCGAACCCAGGCGGGCCTTGGCGTAGCAGAGCAGGGCCAGCAGGTAGAACATGACCGCCAGGCTCGTCATGCGCTGAACGATGTAGGCCACCGACTGGGTGTGAAGCGGATGAACCAGCCAGATCGTGGCCGCGAAAGCGGCCACGAGGCCCGGCTTCTCGACAACTCCCGCGAGCGCCGGGGACTGGAACGTGGCCCTGGCAAGCCCATACAGCAAGAACCCGTTGAAGATGTGAATCAGCAGGTTGACCAAGCGGTAGCCGACGACGTTGAAGCCGTTGAAATAGTAATTGAGCGCCAGGCTCAGGTTGGCGACCGGACGGTTGGCGATGGGGCTTTTGAGGGCGGCGCCGACCAGCTCATCCCAGCCGAGCGAGTGAATGCGGAGGGGCCGGTTTTCGGTGATGTTGGCCTCGTCGTCGAAAACGAAAGGGCCGGGCAGGGCGGGTATGTAGACGAGAATAACCGCTATGGCCGCGGCGGCAACGATCAGAAATTCGATGGAAGAGCGCTCGGAGTTCATGCGCTTCAGCATATCATCAAAGGGCCGAAAACGCTCTCACGATTCACCGGTGAGAAGTGCTCCAATCCCAAATTGACTCTTTTAGGGATCTGAACTATCGTGAAGAAGTAGTCGTCGCCGGCGCGGGAGAGATTCGCCGGATCGGCCGGATGGAACCTTGGGCTTCCAGACAGGACATGGCGATGAACGGCAGAAACAGGCACGACCGACGGTTGAACTCGATTCTCATCACCGGAATTGCGATTTCCTGTTTCTACTGGGTGTGCGAATCCTTCATGTTCTTTTTTCTGGAGCCGGAGGCCAATTTCATCCAGCACCTTCTGGGGCCGAACATGTTCAATACCTGGACACGGCTGCTCGTGCTGTGCCTGTTTGCCATCTTCGGTTCCCACATCCAGTACACGATCAACAAGGAGCGCGAGGCGGATGAGGCCCTGCGGGAAAGCGCGGCCAAATACCGTTCCATCCTGGAGAGCATCGAGGAAGGGTATTTCGAAACCGACTTGCTGGGCAACCTCACGTTTTCCAACGGTCCCCTGCGGCGCATGCTGGGCTACGGCCCGGACGAGCTCATGAAGATGAACACCCAGGACTTCACGACCCCGGAAACCGCCGCCGCGGCGGAGGCCATCCTCGAGCGCTTGCAGAAGACCGGGGCGGCGGCCACCATTTCGAATTACGCGGTCATTCAAAAAGACGGGACCCAGAAATACCTGGAGCTTTCCATTTCGTTGATGAACGATCACGCCGGGCGGCCGACCGGTTTCCGGGGGGTCGTTCGGGACGTGACCGAACGCCGACAGGCCGAGGAAGAGAAAAAAAAGCTGGAAACGCAGCTTCAGACCGCGCAGAAGATGGAAGCCATCGGGACGCTCGCCGGCGGCATCGCGCACGACTTCAACAACATCCTGATGGGCATTCAGGGCAACGCCTCGTTGATAGAGATGCGTCTGGACCCCGGCCATCCGGGCCGTGAAAAAATAAAAAACATCGAAAAATACGTGGACAGCGGCACCGAGCTGTCAAGGCAGCTCCTGGGGTTCGCCCGCCGCGGAAAATACAACGTCAGGGCCAGCGCCATCAACGACATCATCGAGAAGACATCCTCGATGTTCGCCCGCACCAAAAAAGAGATCCGGGTCCACCACCAGTTCGCCGCGGACGCATGGGCGGTGGAGGTCGACCGCGGCCAGATCGAGCAGGTCCTGCTCAACCTTTACATCAATGCGTGGCAGGCCATGCCCGACGGCGGGGAGCTCTTTTTGACAACCGAGAACCTGATCCTGGATGAAAATTCCGTCCGCCCCTACAAGGTGAAAGCGGGACGCTACGTGAAGGTGGCGGTGGCCGACACCGGGGTCGGTATCAGCAAGGACGACCTCGCGCGCATCTTCGAGCCGTTCTTCACCACCAAGGAAATGGGGCGCGGCACCGGGCTTGGCCTCGCCTCGGTCTACGGCATCGTCAAGAGCCACGGCGGGCACATCAACGTCTACAGCGAACCCGGCCATGGCACCACCTTCAACTTCTACCTGCCGGCATCCTTCCGGCCGGTGGCGGAGGAGCCCGAAGCCGAAACGGCGGTCATCCGCAGAGGCCGGGAGACGATCCTGCTGGTCGACGACGAGGAGATGATCATCCAAGTCGGCTGCGGTCTGCTTGGGGAGTTGGGCTACACGGTCATACCGGCGCGCAGCGGCCAGGAGGCCTTGGAAATCTACAGCGCCCGGCAGGCGGAAATCGATCTCGTGGTGATGGACATGATCATGCCCGGCATGGGCGGCGGCGAAACCTTCGACCGGCTGAAGCGCATCAACCCCGGGGTGAAGGTCCTGCTCTCCAGCGGCTACAGCATCAACGGCCAGGCCTCCCTCATCATGCAGCGCGGTTGTGACGGCTTTATCCAGAAGCCCTTCAACCTGCAGCAGGTGTCGGTGAAGTTGAGGGCGATCCTGGATAAAAAGGAAAAGCCTAAAGTGAGCAAGAACAGTGACTAAAATGCGCTAAAGTGCCTATAGTGCCAGAAGAGAAGTGCCTAAAGTGCGCTAAAGTGCCTATGGTGCCTTAAGTTGAAAAGACTAACTGCATCAAACGCAATGAGTTAACCCGCAGCAATTGTCTTCATCGTGAGATTGACCTTTTTAACTTTAGGCACTTTAGTGCACGATAGGCATTTTAGGAATTATGTTTGCCCCACCACCGGGTCCCTGAGAATCAGATCGATGGCCTTTGCGGCCGATGCGGCGGCTTGCGGGAAAACTTCCGCCAGCCCGCGCACGTGGCGCAGGTTGTCCGCCGTTCTCAGGATCAGGACAGCCAGATCGCCTTCCTCCAGCTCGGAAATTTCCAGCACCTGCTCCCACGGGGATCCGTTCGCCCAGGCGAACAGGGCGGCCGCGGGCCGCAGGTACAAAGAGCGACCCTCGAAGCCGGCATTTGACATCTCTTCCAGAAACGGGACGATGCGGCGGGTCATGCGCTGGTAGCTCGCGACCAGCGCCCTGGGCAGGAAGCGCTTGTCGATGCGCTCATCGGTCTCCCGTTCGTTCACGAAGACCCCGATAATGGCGGTGAGCAGCGCGGCGTCGTCTTGCGGAAAAGACCCGTGCCGGAAGCCTTCCGCAATCAGAAGCGGCTGGTCCACCCGCAGGCGGGAGGCCCAGAGCCCCTCCTCGGTCAACTCGTCCCGGTCGTTGACGTAGCCCTTCATGCGCAGGAAGCGGACGTGGCGCTGGAAATCCCGCCAGAGCCGGAGAGCGTCGTCGCGCGCTCCCGGCCTCTTTGCGGACGCTTGGCGGATGCAAAAGGTGGCGAAGGAATTCCGCAGCAGTTCCTCGACCTGCTCGGGGGTGTGAGACAGCAGCAGGTTGAGGGTCATCGAGAAGTTGATCCGGATCTGGCTTGCCACCTCCGAGGGTGGGGAGCGCAGCAGCCGGCAGATGTGGGGGATGTTCATGAACCGGCCGGGGATGGTCAGGGCGAACCCGATGTGGTCCATGCCGCGGCGTCCGGCGCGGCCGGTCACCTGGTGGAACTCGGTGGCGTCCAGGGGCAGAAACTGCGTGCCGTTGAAGCGGTCGGAATTCAACAGGGCAATGGTGCGAGCCGGGAAGTTGACCCCGGCGGCCACTGTGGTGGTGGCGAACACCGCATCCAGCAGACCGTCGGTCATCAGCCGTTCGAGCACGATTTTCCATGATGGCAGCTGGCCGGCGTGGTGGGCGCCCACGGCCAGGTGCTCCAGGTGCCAGAGCTGGCGGTGCGCGGCGATCCGGGGGCTTTGCCGGATGAACTCATCCAGGGCGGCCTTGCGGCGGTGTTTGCGGTCGAGGTCGTTGGCCAAATTCTCGCGGCAGGCATCCAGGGCCTGGTCGCAGTCGGCGCGGGATTTGAGGAAGAAAATCGCCGGCAGCAGATTGTATCGGCGCAGCAGGCCCAGGATGCGGCCGAACGGCGGCAATCGGTTGCCGCGGAAAGCCGCGCGGTGGTTGCCGCCTAAAAACTCTTTCACTTTCTTGTGAACCACCCCGGTTTCGCCCTGCCGGGACGGTGCGGTTAATGGGAGCAACCGGCCCGAGGGGTGCAGGAAGAGGGGGAAGAGCGGGACGGGGCGCCGGGTCTCCTCGACCACCGTGCACGGCCGGCCGCGGATGGAGGAGAGCCAGGCCGCGATCTGGCGACCGTTGCCGATGGTGGCGGAGAGCAGCAGCAGAGGGATGCGGGCCGGGAGGTAGATCATGACCTCCTCCCAGACCACGCCGCGCTCGGCATCCCCCAGAAAATGGGCCTCGTCGATCACCACGAAATCCGACCCCAGCGACTCCCCCCGGTGCATGGCGTCGTAGAGCTGGTTGCGCAGGATCTCGGTGGTGCCGACAATGACGGGGGCCTCCGGGTTTTCCTTGCGGTCGCCGGTCAGGATGCCGACCTGGTCCGGTCCGAAAAGCCGGCTGAACTCCTCGTACTTGGCGTTGCTGAGGGCTTTTAAGGGGCAGGCGTACCAGGCCGCCCCGCCCGCTTTGCGAATGCGGGCGATGGCCTGCTCGGCGATCCAGGTTTTTCCGGAACCGGTCGGCGCCGTGACCAGGCAGTCCGAGTGCGCCACCGCTTCGAGGGCCTCTATTTGGAAGCGATCGGGATTGAACGGCCGGCTCTCCGGTACGCCGATCTTGGCAAACACGCGTTTGAGGCCGGCATCGGCCGAGGGCGCGAAACGCTCAGGCGCGGCCGGGGCCCGGTATTTTCGGCGCGGGTAGTTGTGGGAGCGGTGCATGAGATAGCGTGAGTCGCGTTAAGCGGGTTCTTCGCGTGAGTCGCGTTGAGGGGTCGGGTGATCCTTGAGATACTTTATGAAGTCGGAAAGCATCCGGGAAACTTTGTCGGCCCTGTCGTAAATTTTTTCGAAATTTTCATGATTGATATAGCTCATATCGAGGGCAACATACAGATGGCTCTGAATCTCGGCTGCAGACCCTTTAGAGATGAAAAGAAATTGGATGAATTCTTTTCGGCTTTGCCTGGAGAAGGCTTCGGCTATGTTCGACATGGTTGATACAGCGGAGGCTTGGATTTGATTCGCCAACCGGAAATCCTTCGTGAATTCTTTGTTCGATGCGATAGCGTTATAAACCAGTTTTACAAGTTCCCGCGCTTCTTGCCAGGCTTTTATGTCTTCGAAACGCTCTATTTTCATGCGCCCTCTTACCAGTCTGCTAATGCGACCCACGTCCTTTACGCGACACACGCGTAAGCGCGACGAACGCGATCAACGCTACAATTTCCCCACCATCTCCGCCACCCGCGCCCGGGCCGAACTCTCGACGTCGTAGGGGGAGACCCCCTTGAGGTCAGCCTCGATCAGGCGGTCGTCCTGCGGCAGAAAGCCCAGGAACTCGAAGTCGGGCAGGTGCGTTTTCAGAAACGCTTCATCCGCGGCGTTGCGGATCTTGTTGCCGACGATGGCGATGTGGTTCAGGTTGATCTCGGAGGCCAGCTGCCGGATGTGCTCGGCCGTGTCGATGCTGCGCCGGCCGGGCTCCACCACGACGATCAGCTTGTCGACCGCCTTGGCCGTGGCGCGGCCCAGGTGCTCGATGCCGGCCTCCATGTCCATCACGACCACCTCGTCGCGCCGCAGGACGATGTGCATGACCAGGGCCCGCAGCAGGGTGCTCTCGGGGCAGATGCACCCGGAGCCGCCTTTCTTGACCCCGCCCAGGCGCATGAACTTGATGTTGTCGAGCTTGGCCGAGAGGGCGTCGGGCAGGTCGTCCACTTGTGGGTTCAACTTGAAATAGCCGCCGACCGTCCCGGGCTGGGCCCCGGTACGCTCGCAGATCAGCTCCTTCATCTCCGCAATCGGCACGATCCGGTCGGCGTTCGGAATGCCGAGCCCGGCCGCGAGGTTGGCATCCGGGTCCGCGTCGATGGCGAGCACTTTCCTGCCTTGGTCGCTCAATGTCCGGATCAAAAGCGATGCGAAAGTCGTTTTGCCCACACCGCCTTTGCCGCTGACAGCTAGTTTCATTTTTGCATTCCCTTCTCGTGTAATTATTTAATTGGACAGCGGATCGGTTTTTCTCCCTCCGCCCGTATTTCAAGGGGCTATCGGCTCTCGATCGCGGCAATATGCCGCTCCCTCATTTAAAGAGGGCAGGTTCCTCGGAGGCCCATCATGGTGAGCTGCGACATTTTATTGGCCACGACCCGTGGGAGAGGCTTCCTGCCTCGATCAGCCATGTAAAAAGGCAACCAACCTTACGACGGCTGAATTCCGGCCAAAAACCGCACTCACAAAAAGGACATGATCACAAAGAATTACTTGAGAATATAGCGCAGGGTAAGGCCGAAAGCAAAAAAACAAAGGGAGCGGCCGTAAAAGGCCGCCCCCTTTTTTTTTGATAATTCAGATTATCTGCGCCATTTGCCGGGTTGGGTGTTGGAAGAGACAAACCTGGTTATCGACACCTCGGTTTCCTTGAATCTCAATGTGCTGCTGCCGCTCTGCTTTGGCTCAGGTACCCAGGAATACCAATTGCCAAGGTTTTTATCGAGCTGACTCCAGATCAAGGTGTCATCGATTACATCCGTATTGATTTTGGCGATAGCCCAGGTCACGTTCTCGCGAACGTTCAATTCGGCCGTCCCTTGGTTTAGGGCTGTGAACTGGGCTCCTTGATCAGCCTGAAGAATTTTCGTAAAAGCCATCGCCGATATCACACTGATGATGACCAGCACACAAATAATTTCAATCAGGGTGAACCCGCGCGGATCCTGCCATATGTCAGGTTTGTTTTTCATTTGTAGGCACTATCTTGTTACGGTGCCTTCGTCCATATTGCAGGCATTGAATTTTGGGCGGCCGCGCGGTTAAGTGTGATCGTTGTGCCCTTGAAGGTAAGGCTAAATGAAGCAGGAGGCGTTGCGCTGGTGATTTTATTGTACTCGGTTCCCAAATCCACGGTATTAGGCGGCGTCGTAGTGGCTGGCGCCATTTTTAACCAAACCGCGCTGTCACCAGGCCAAGATGCAGCTGAAATCTTTACGTCCGCCCACGAAAGGCTTTCTCGCCCATTCAACTCAGCGATTGCAGCCTCCAAGGCTCTCGTCTTGGCGCTGGTCTCAAGATCAATATACCTAGGTACAGCGACCGCAGCCAGAATACCCAATATGATCAGCACCGCGATAATTTCAACCAGCGTGAAACCTTCCTGGTTTTTAAGGATTTGTGACGTT
>CAZLSV010000098.1:0-15836 GCA_964562235.1 uncultured Desulfatibacillum sp. | reverse complement strand
CTTCAAGATCGGGGGCGCCCTGAAAACCGGCCCCACCACCTTTACGGCCAACAACATCCCGACCTCCTACAAGACCGACAACACGATCGGCTTCAATTTTTCCACCCTGTTCGGGACCAACATCTCCATCATCGACGCCAAGCTGACGGCCAGCGAGGTCGAGGGCAAGGCCAACATCATCTCCTCGCCGAAAATCATCACCCTGAACGGCCGTAAAGCCGCCATCAAGCAGGGCCTCGAGGTTCCTTACCTGGAGCGGGATTCCTCGGGCAACGCCACGGTCCGCTTCAAGAACGTCGACCTGCTGCTGGATGTCACCCCCAACATCTCCCAGGACAAACGCATCGTCATGAGCATTTTCATCACCAAGAACGACATCGTCGATCCGACCGCACCGGAGCCGGCGCTTTCGACGAACGAGGCCAAGACCGAGATTCTCGTGGATGACGGGGACACGATTGTTATCGGCGGGATTCTGAAGGATACGAAGAAAATGTCCGATCAGGGCATCCCGGGGCTGCGCAAGCTCCCAGGCGTGGGGTGGCTGTTCCGGTCGGACCGGGTTGAAAGCAGCAAGAACGAGCTGCTCATTTTCATCACCCCGCGCATCATCCAGCTGGAGCAGCGCAAGACGATTTAGCCCGAACCGCCCCTCGCATGCGGATGGCACTCTCGGTGCCATCCGCATGTTTTTTTTGGGCTCCGGCGACGGAACCTGTCTACCTTCCGCATCCCACCTGGAGGCGGAGCGGGATGCCGGTCGCGGTTCATCTCTTTCTACGGGGTCAGTTGCTTCAGCAGCCGTTGGGCCTCCTCGCCCATCGGCGAATCCGGCGCGAGCTCCACCGTGAGCTGGAACTCCTCGCGCGCTTTCTGCCGGTCGCCGAGCCCGCGGTAGGCCCTTCCCAGCTCGTAGTGCAGCTGGGGCAGTTTGGGATTTTTGCGCACCGCGCGATCCAGTTTCTGTACCGCGTCGGCATAGCGTCCCATGGCGGTATAGGTCATCCCCAGGCCCCCCAGCGCGTTGGCGAACTCCGGGTTCAGCTTCAGCGCCTCCAGAAAGTATTTCTCAGCCTGGGGGTATTCCTTTTTCTGATAATAGGCCAGGGCCATGTTGGAATAGGCGAAATGCGGGGTCCCGTAGAAAACATCTTCCGTAATTCTGCGATAGGCCGCGATGGCATTGTCCCAGTCGCCTTTTTCCAGGTAGGCGTTGCCCAGGCTGTTGATGGCCGGAGCGAAATCGTTCTTGAGCCGGATCGCGTTCTGAAAATACTCGATGGCCTGATCGTAGCGTTCGCGGTAATAGTAGACGAGCCCGATGTCGAATTGGGTGATGTGATCCTCCGGATCGTAGCCTTCCGCCTTTTTCAATTCGCGCAGCGCTGCCTGTAAATTGCCTCCGGCCAGATAGGCCTCGCCCAAGTTGCGGCCGGCTTCCGCGGCCGCCTTGTTTTTTTCGCCGGCCGGCGCGGACGAACTGGAACCGGGGCCGGAGGTGGCGCAGGCGGCCAGGAACAGGGCCGTCCAGGTGAACACGAAAAGGGCTGCAATCTTCAGTTTCATGGAGACACCTCGTTGGCTGACCTCGACACCCGCGGGCGAATCACCGGGGTGTCTTGTCGAGATTAAGGCGGCCGGCGATCTCCTCGGCCGTGCGCCGCACGAACCGCTGGAAAGCCTCGCCCGTTAACGGTTGACCGGGGGCCGGCACCCGGCTGAGGTCCGCGGGGTGGATGTAGACCGGCCGGTTCATCAGGGCCGGGTTGGGGGTGATTTCAAAGTCGGCCGGAAACCGGTTTTCAAAGTACAGGTCCTGGAACCCGGAGAACTTGAGGGCGTGCGCGGTGGAATCCAGGACGGCGATGTCGCCGCCGTCGACGCGGCCGTGGCGCCGGGCGGCCATCAGCCCGGCCAGGGTCTCCCCGCCGTGCGTGCAGGCCACATGGCCGTTGCGGTTGGCGGTCAACTGCCAGTCCATGATCGCCTGCTCGCTTACGGCCTCGAAGAACACCCGCTGCCGGCCGGCCGTCTGGTTGTAGCGGTCCGTCAGATGCACCACCCGCGGCATGGAGACGGGGTTGCCGATCATGGCCGCCTGGGCGACGCTCGGCCGCACCGTGACCGGGGTGAACCGGCGTTTGGCCGCATCCGGTTCGAGGTAGTAGCGATAGACCGGGTCGGCATGCTCGGACTGGACGCCTACGATTTTCGGCAGGCCGGTGATCACCCCGGCCTCGAAAAATTTCAGAAATCCGCTCATGACGGCCGTGATGTTGCCCGCGTTGCCGATGGGCACCACGACGGCCAGCTGCGTCACGTCGTATTCGAAATCCTGCGCGATTTCGTAGGCGTAGGACTCCTGTCCCAGGATGCGCCAGGCGTTCTTGGAGTTGAGCAGCGCCACCGGGTACTCCTCGGAGAGCGCTTCGACCACCTTCATGCAGTCGTCGAACACCCCCGGGATTTCGAACACCGTGGCTCCGCTGCCGAGCGGCTGAGAGAGCTGCTGCGGGGTGACTTTCTTGTGCGGCAGCAGGACGGCGGATTTGATGCGCGGTTTCAGGTAGGCGCCGTAGAGGGCGGCCGCGGCCGAGGTGTCGCCGGTCGAGGCGCAGACCGCCAGGACCTCGGAGAGCACACCCTGCCGGATCAAGGTGTGGATGTAGCTGAAGGCGCTCGCCATCCCCCGGTCCTTGAAGGAGGCGCTCGGGTTCTGGCCGTCGTTTTTGAAATAAAAATCGAGCCCCGCCTCGTCCCGCAAAGGGGTGTTGGCCCGGACGACGGGGGTGTGGCCTTCGCCGAGATACAGCACGGACTCCAGCGGGATCACCGGCCCGATGAACTCGTGGTAGCGGTAGATGCCCTTGAGGGCCGTGAGCGTCAGCATTTTGCGGTAGTCGAAGATCTGGCGCCAGAGGCGGCCCGGGGTGGCCTTGAGCCGCTCGAACTCCAGATCCTCGAGCAGCAGGACCTGCCCGCATTCCGGGCAGACGTAGAGCAGCCGCTCGATGCCGAACTGCGCCCTGCAGCCCAGACAGCGGTAGGCCATGCGGCCCGCATGGGTCGGCATCAGGCGCGCTTGCAGGTCCTTCGGGAAGTCTTCGATTTTCACGGGGTGATGACGTCCATTCCGCCCATGTAGGGCCTGAGCGCCTCGGGGATCACGACGGAGCCGTCGGCCTGCTGGCAGTTTTCAAGGATGGCCGCAAAGGTGCGGCCGGCCGCAAGGCCCGAGCCGTTGAGGGTGTGGACCAGTTCGGTGCCCTTCTTGCCCTTGCGCCGGAAGCGGATGTTTGCGCGCCGTGCCTGGAAGTCTTCGAAGTTGCTGCAAGAGGAGATTTCCCGGTAGGTGTTCTGGGACGGCATCCACACCTCGATGTCGTAGGTTTTGGCGGCCGAAAACCCCATGTCGCCCGTGCACAGGAGCACCACGCGGTAGGGCAGGCCGAGTTTGACGAGGATGGACTCCGCCTGCGCCAGCAGGCGCTCCAGCTCCGCATAGGACTCCTCCGGCTTGCAGAACTTCACCAGCTCCACCTTGTTGAACTGGTGCTGGCGGATCAGGCCGCGGGTGTCCTTGCCGTGGGAGCCCGCCTCCGATCGAAAACAAGGCGTGTACGCCGTGTAATTCAGGGGCAGCAGCGCTTCCTCCAGGATTTCGTCCTGATGGATGTTGGTCAGCGGCACCTCCGCCGTGGGGATCAGAAAGTAGTCCCACTGCTCCAGCTTGAAGAGGTCCTGCTCGAATTTCGGCAGCTGGCCGGTGCCGGTCAGGGACTGGCGATTCACGATGAAGGGCGGGAGGATCTCGCGGTAGCCGTGCTCGCCGGTGTGAACGTCGAGCATGAAGTTGATCAGCGCGCGCTCCAAACGGGCGCCGGCACCGAAATACAAGGGAAACCGCGCGCCCGTGATCTTGGCGGCGCGCTCCAGGTCGAGCACCTGCAGACGGGTGCCGACATCCCAGTGGGCCTTGGGCTCGAAGTCAAACCGCGTCGGTTCTCCCCAGGTCTTGACCACGGGGTTCTCGGAGCTGTCCCGGCCCAGCGGAACGGAGGCGTGGGGCAGGTTCGGAAGACCCATCAGGATCGCGCTCAGGCGCTCCTGGACATCGGTTCCCGCTTTCTCCAACTCCTTGATGCGCGTCGAAACCGAACGCATCTCCAGCACCAGGGCTTCGGCCGGGTCGCCGGTTTTCTTCAGCCGGGCGATCTCCTCGGTCACCACGTTGCGGCGGTGGCGCAGGGTCTCGATTTCCTGGAGGGATTTGCGCTGCTGCTCGTCGACGGCTTTGAAGGTGTCCAGGGCGATGCTCTGGCCGCGGGCGGCCAGCCCCGCCTCCACCGCCGCTAAATTCTGCCGTATAAACTTGATTTCTAGCATAAATTAGGTATATTTATATGTTTAATCGATTGGTTAGTTGCTTGATGGGCCTCAGCTGAATTTTCATACACAGGCATTGCAGTTTAGTCAACGGTTATTACCGGTTGAAACCGAACACCCGCCGCCATCGGCTGCCGGCCAAGCGGAGATCGAAGAAATCAGCAGCCATTTCTTGCCGGCCCGACAGCGGCCTGCGAAATTGATCCGACGCCAGGGGGAAGCCACATGGACGAAATCAAGGCGGCCAAAGAGCAGATCCGCAAGGACATGGCCAAACTCATCAATGGGTTCACCGAAAAGCAGCGTGTTGAAAAAACAAAGGCCATCGAGCAAAAGCTGTTTGAGTTCGCTAATTTCATGGAAGCCCGGATCATTTTGCTTTATGTCGAAGGCGAAAATGAGGTCCGGACCAAACACATTCTCAAGCGGTCCTTCGGTTTCAACAAGATCGTGGTTCTGCCCGCTTTCGACCCGGAGCGGCGCAAGGCGACGGTGCTGAAAGTCGACCATCCGGACAAGGATCTGCGGCCGGGGCCTCGGGGGGTGGCGGAGCCCAACCCCGCCCGCTGCAAGCCGGTACCCATCCAAAAGGTCGATATTGCCATCATCCCCGGTCTGGCGTTCGACGAAAAAGGAGCGCGCATCGGGTCGGGCAAGGGCTACTACGACCGGTTCATTCCGGAACTGCCGGCCACGACCCGTAAGGTCGCCCTGGCGTTCGAGGAGCAGGTCATTCCGCAGGTTCCCACGGAATCCCACGACAAGCACGTGGACATCATCATCACGGACAAACGTATCATTTACAAAATATAGCGGCTTTGTCGAAAGCCCAATTTCTGCGTTGCCCTGCATGCCGCGGTTGCTGCGGCGTACTGCCCGTACGCCTCGCAACGCGGCATTTGCGCGCCTTGAACTTGGGCTTTGGACAAAGCCGCTGAAGATCCACCCGGAGGGTACTGTCCCGCGGCGCCTTGAACCCTAAATTTTATGGGTTCAGCACCTTCTCCAGCTTGTCCAGATTCTCCGTCTCGCCCACGGCGATGACCGTGTCCCCCGGCATCATGACGGCTTCGAAGGAGGGGTTGAAGAGCGTGGTGCCGTCGGGCTTGTTGATGGCGATGATGATGAGGTTGAAGCTTTGGCGGATTGCGGAATCCTTGAGGCTGAGACGGGCGAGCGGGGAGTCCTCGCCCACGACGAGCTCTTCCATCTGGATGTCCTTGCGGGTCTGGGAAAAGGCGAACTCGAGAAAGTTCGTCACCGCGGGCCGCAGGATGCGCTGGGCCAGTCGGAAGGCCCCCATCTCGTAAGGGGACTCCACCATGTTGGCCCCGGCGGCGCGCAGCTTGTTCTTGGCATCTTCCCGGCCGGCCCGGGCGATGATCATCAGATGCGGCGCCAGCTGTCGCGCGGTCAGCACCAGGAAGACGTTGTCCGTGTCGGTCGCCAGCACCGCCACCAGCCCTTTGGCCCGTTCAATGCCGGCCCGCTTCAGGACCTCTTCGCTGGTGGCGTCGCCCTGAACGTAAAGCATCCGGTCCTGGTCCAGGACGTGGATGAGGTCCGGTGTTTTTTCAATGACCACCAGGTCCACCGGCTTCTGCCGCAGCGTCTGGCAGAGAATTCTTCCGATTCTGCCGTACCCGCAGACGATGTAGTGATGGCTCAATCGATCTATTTTTCTGTCCAAGCGGCGCCTCCCCATGATCGCACGGATTCTGCCCTCCACCATGAACTGCACGACACTGGCCGCCACATAGGTCGTTGTGCCGAGACCGAAAAAAATCAGCACCATGTTGAAGACCCGGCCGGTGTCATGCAACGGCCGGACTTCCTGGTAGCCGACGGTGGCGATGGTGATCACGGTCATGTAAAGGGAATCCATGAACCCCCAGCCCTCGATCAGCGCAAACCCGACCGTGCCGGTCGATAAAACAAAGACCAGCAACACCAAGATGATCAGAAAATGCCTCGGCGGCCGCATGCCCCTCACCCCTGTCGAGACTGGATCCGTAAATGTGGGCAGCGTGCCGCTGCCGAAGTGCACCTTATCAGATCTGGCGCAGCGTTTAAAGCGGTCGGGGTGAAATCACCCGAAATCCTGGATCTTGACCCAGGGAGCCGGTGTTGATAGAGATCCGTCTGCAGCGAAACGTGCCCGATAAGGACCTTCGTGGAAAAGGAACCCCTGAAATACCAGCGCCTCAGAGAAGAGATGGTGCGCCAGCAGGTCGAGGCGCGGGGCATCACCGACCCGGCGGTGCTGGCGGCCTTGCGCAAGGTGCCGCGGCACATTTTCGTGAGCGAGGCCCTGCGCGACCAGGCCTACGGTGATTTCCCGCTTCCGATCGGCGAGCAGCAGACCATCTCCCAGCCCTTTATCGTGGCCGAGATGAGCCAGGCCCTGGAACTGCGCCGCGAGGACCGGGTGCTGGAAATCGGCACCGGATCCGGCTACCAGGCAGCCATTCTGGCGCAGATCGCCTACCGGGTGTACACCATCGAACGCCTCCGCCCCCTGTATCTGCAGGCCCGGCGCCTGTTCGACGAGCTGCGTCTTTTCAACATCGTCACCCGTTACGGCGACGGTTCCAAGGGCTGGGATGAGGAGGGCCCCTTCGATGCCATCATTGTCACGGCCGGCGCCCCCATGGTCCCCGCCGTGCTTTTGAACCAACTGACCGTCGGCGGCCGTCTGGTGGCCCCGGTCGGAAATCAGCATTCTCAGGATCTGGTGAAGATCGTCAAGGAAAAAACGGGCACCCGGCGGTCCAGCCTGGGAGGGTGCCGGTTTGTGAAGTTGGTCGGCGAGCACGGCTGGAAGGAACCCTGACGGCTTCATCGCAAGCCCGACTTCGGCGTTGCGCTGCGTCCCGCGGGTGCTGCGGCGTACTGGAGTACGCCTCGCACCGCGGGGCTTGCGCGCCTTGAATTCGGGCTTGGGATGAAGCCGTCGTCCCCGAAGATCGGGAGACTTCAAGCCAGCAGCTATCGGCCTTGGGACGCGTTCGGCAGGGTTTCCTTGAGAAAGTCGATGAAGGCGCCGGCCAGGGGCGAGAGGCTGCGCTGGCGGTGGCGGGCGATGTAAAAGCGGCGAGTCAAGTCCAGGCCCTCCACGGTCAGGGCTTTCAGGCGGCCGGAGGCGAGATCGTCTGAAATCGCGAGCATGGACAGAATCGACACGCCGAGCCCTTCCTTGATCCCCTGGCGGATCGCCTCGGTGCTGCCCATCTCCGCCACGATGTTCAACTCCCCCGCGTCGTGCCCCAAACGGACCAGGCGTTCCTGAATGGACTGAAGCGTGCCGGAGCCCTGCTCGCGTGCGATGTAGGGCTCGGTCAGGAGCTGGGCCAGGGCTATTTTTTTCTTCGAGGCCCAGGGATGGCGGGCCGGTATGATCAGGCGCATCTCATCCGATACGAGGGTCTCCTGGCGGATGTTCCGGTCTCTGGATTCCGCCCCGACCACACCGAACTCCAGCGAACCCTCCAGAACACCGGCGATGATTCCCTTCGTGTCCGAAACCACGAGCGACAGCGTCACCTGGGGAAAGCGCTTCTTGAACAGCCCGATCATGCGGGGCAGCAGGTACCCGCCCGGGATGGTGCTCCCGCCGAGCACGAGCCGCCCCAGCGTTTTGCCCTGGAATTGCGCCATGGCGGTTTCGATCTCTTCGCGCAAGGCCAGCAACCGCAGGGCATACCCGTAGAGCAGCCGGCCGGCAGGGGTCGGGGCCGCCTCCTTGGAAAGACGGTCGATCAGCGGGCATCCGAAATGGGATTCCAGATCTTTGATGTGGCTGCTGACGGTGGGTTGGGACAGATGAACCGCCTCGGCGGCTTTCGAGAAGCTGCGCCTCTCCACCACTCGGCAGAAAATGTTCAATTGCCACAGATCCATGGGTCTATTCCGGCAGACCTTTGCGCGACTGGGCAAGGACGGGGAACTTCTCCTTGAGCCGCGCGAGCACCACGGGCGGCACCATGCCTTCGATGTCTCCGCCGAACTGGGCCGCCTCCTTGATGATGGAGGAACTCGTGTAGATCCAGCGCATGCCGGTCATGAGAAATACGGTCTGGACCTCCCGGTTCAGGCGCCGGTTCATGAGCGCCATCTGGAATTCCATTTCGAAGTCGGACAGCGCGCGCAGGCCACGCAGCACGGCCGCGGCCCCCCGCCGCGCCGCGTAGTCAACGAGAAGCCCGTCGAACGTATCCGCCTCCACGTTCGGAAAATCCTTCAGACTGATTTTCAGCATTTCCAGACGGTCTTCGAGCGGGAACAGAAACTGCTTCTTGGGGTTTTGCAGAATGGCCACAATGACTTTGTCGAAGAGCGTTAAGCCGCGTTCGACGATGTCCAGGTGTCCGTTGGTCACGGGGTCGAAGGAACCGGGGTAGATGGCAATGTGTTGCATGCGGTGTTCCCTTTCCATTCCGGGTCGATGAAGGCTCGCTGCGCAAGGGTGAAGTGATGGTCACTCGTTTGTTCCGTTTGGCGGCCGCTCGGACAGGCCATCGTCTCTTATCACATAAGCCAAAAATGAGACAAGCGTTTTGCCGTACCGGCGCTGGTCATGGAGAAGATAGGCATCTCCCGGCTCAGGCAGCGGGTCATCGCGGCCGTGTTCGACCACCAGCCGGGCGCTTGGCGCGAGGCAGCGCGCGGAATGAAGGTGGGAGAGGGCCGGGGCCACCAGGCTTTGACGGTAAGGGGGGTCCATGAAGACGAGTCGGAATAAGGGATCGCGGTGGCGGAGGCAGTCCAGGTTGCGGGCGGCATCCCAACGGATCACGGCGGCGCGTTCCGCCAGACCGCAGCCTTGAATGTTGCGGGCGAGGACGGCGAGTGCTTCGCGGCCCATTTCGATGAAAAGGGCCGAGGCGGCGCCGCGGCTGAGGGCTTCGATGCCGAAGGCACCGGTGCCGGCGAACAGGTCGAGCACGTGGGCGCCTCGGATCCCAGGGCCGAGGATGTTGAAGATCGCTTCGCGGGTCCGATCGGCGGTCGGCCGGGTGGCAAGACCCACCACCGTGTGCAGTTTACGGCCTCTCAATTCGCCGGCGATGACTCTCAGCACAATTTGCTCGCGATTCCAAATGATCCGGCAGATGACGGGGTGAAGTGCGGGTTGTGACGTGCCGTGCGATCCTGTCGGCTGGGCATCTTCTTCCCTGTGGGAGTGGCTTCCAGCCGCGAACCCCTCGCGGCAAGATGCCGCTCCCACAAGAAAGGATCGGTCAAATTGGAATTCATTAAAAATCTCCGAGAGCGTTCACGACATGGTCGACGTCCGCGGCGGTGTGGGCGGCGTTGACCTGGAAACGGATGGTCTCGTCCCCGCGGGGCACCACCGGGAAGGTCAGGCCGACGGCCAGAATGCCGCGTTCGAACAAGTGCTGGACCAGTTGGCGGGTGCGGGGGGTGTCGCGCACCAGCAGGGGCACGATCGGGTGGGGGCCGGGGATGGACTGCCACCCCAGGGACTCGATCCCCCGGCGGAAGCGCGCGGTCATCCGCCCCAGGTGCTCCAGGCGCTGCCGTCCCTCGGGGCCGTCGCAGATCGCAATGGCCCGGGCGGCGGCGGCGCAGTCGGCGACGCTCAGCGGGTTGGTGTAAATGTAGGTGTCGGCCTTTTGGCGCACCGCTTCGATCAAGGTCGAGCTGCCGGCGATGAAGCCGCCGTTTACGCCGAAGGCCTTGCCGAAGGTGCCGATGATGACGTCCGGCGAAGCGCCGGTAAAGTCCGCCGTGCCGCGGCCCGTCGCACCGAAGGCCCCGATCCCGTGGGAGTCGTCCACCACGGTGAACAGCCCGTCTTTGAATCTGTTTCGATGGGCGGCGGCGATGGTTTCAATACGATCGATGGGCGCGAAGTCGCCGCGCATGCTGAAGATGCCGTCGAAAATCACCGCCACCCGCTGCATGCCTTCCGGCACCTCTTCGAGGCACTCCTTCAAGTGGTCCATGTCGTTGTGGCGGTAGATGGCCTTGTTCTCGGAAGGCACCCCCGCGATGCGTATGGCACGGATGATGCTGTTGTGGTTGAGTTGATCGCCGATCCAGTAGGTCTTGGGGTTTGAAACCGCCAGGGCCAGGCCGCAGTTGGCGGTGTAGGCCGAGTTGAAAATTTTCGCGGCGGGTTTCCCGGTGAAGCGCGCGGTGGCCTCCTCCAGGGCGACGTGGCAGGAGAAGGTGCCGTCGATGAAACGCACGGCCCCGGGTCCGACGCCCAGCGCGTGAGTGGCTTCATCCGCGGCTGCGATCACCGCCGGGTGGAAGGAGAGCGAGAGGTAGCTGTTGGAGTTCATGCGGATGAACTCCCGCTCCGAGCCCTGAAGCCGGTAGCGCGGCCCCTTGTCACCTTGAGCAGGGACGTAACCCACGATCACCCGCTCCGGCGGCTTGGCGCGGCCCTCGGTGTTCAAACCTTCCAGTTCCAGTTCCAACGAGCGATCCAAAGCATCCAAAGACATCGCTTGCTCCTTTCAGCTCTCCCAGGTGAGAATCACCTTTCCCGACGCTCCGGAGCGCATCGCCGCGAAGCCCTTTTCGAAGTCCGTGTAGTGGAAGCGGCGGGTGATGACCGGCGTGATGTCCAGCCCGCCCTGGATCATGACGGTCATTTTGTACCAGGTTTCGTACATTTCGCGGCCGTAGATCCCCTTGAGGGTCAGGCTGTTGAAGATGACCGTGTCCCAGTCGATGGGGGTGTCGTGCGGCAGCAGGCCGAGCAGCGCGATTTTGCCGCCGTGGCACATGTTGGCCAGCATGTCGCGAAAGGCCTGGGCGTTGCCGGACATTTCCAGCCCCACGTCGAAGCCTTCCTTCATCCCCAGTTTTTTCTGGGCCTCGGCGATGGAACTCTGGCGCACGTCGAGGGCGAGGGTGGCGCCCATTTTCCGGGCGATCTCCAACCGAAAGGGAATCACGTCGGTGACCACCACGTGGCGGGCCCCGGCGTGCCGGACGATGCCGGCCGCCATGCACCCGATCGGCCCGGCCCCGGTGATGAGCACGTCCTCGCCGAGCACGTCGAAGGAGAGCGCCGTGTGGGTGGCGTTGCCGAGCGGGTCGAAGCAGGAGAGCACATCGGTCGGGATGGCCGGGTCGCAGTACCAGACGTTGGTGACCGGGATGCTGAGATACTCGGCGAACGCGCCCGGCCGGTTGACGCCCACCCCGCTCGTGTGCGGGCAGAGGTGCCGGCGGCCCGCCAGGCAGTTGCGGCAGCGGCCGCACACCAGGTGGCCCTCGCCGGAAACCAGATCCCCCACTTTGAAGTCGTGGACGTTGCTGCCGACCGCGGCCACCCGGCCCACGAACTCGTGGCCGACGGGCATCGGCACCGGTATGGTCTTTTGCGCCCACGCGTCCCAGTTGTAGATGTGCACGTCGGTGCCGCAGATCGAGGTTTTCTGGACCTTGACGAGCACATCGTTGATGCCCGTCTCCGGGACGGGGACGTCCTGGAGCCAAAGCCCCTTCTCCGGTTTGGCTTTGACCAGCGCCTTCATGGTGTTCATGGCCGGCTCCTGTTGTGTAATGGCGATAGGGGCCTTCGGCGTGGAGGGGGCCACCCGCTTTCGAACCGGCGGATAGTATGATGGGCGGTGCCGTGCTTGTCAAGCGGCAGAACGGGACCGGCGCGAGGGGGCGTGAGGTCAAGCAGCAATTGCTTACCTGATTCTTAGCGCCGATCTCACTTGACGACCCGGATCCGGTAGTCTTGCTTTAACTTGGCCAGGAGCCGTTTCATTATCAATGCGGCGGCCTCCTCGGCGGTCGGCCGGCCGTTGCCGCCGGCCGCCCCGCAGGACCGCAGCAGGGCCTCGTTGCCGGAGTCCAGCCGAAACTCGGTCATGACGGTTTGAACCAGGTCGGCGCCGAACGCTTCCAGATCGTCCGCCTCTATTTTGGCGAACAGAAACTTGTCTTTCAATGAGAGATCGGAAAGGAGCAGTTCGACCACGTCGTCCACGTTCTTGGGAAGCCTCGCGGGATCGAGCTGTTTTTTGAAATCGACGAACGGGACATAGGAGGGGATTTTTATGTCGAACCGGATCAGGTGCGACACCACTTCCAAAATGCTTTTCGTCGCCTGGTACAGGTCTTTGTCGCCGCCGTCGCGGGGCCCGGCGACATTCAGCACCTCGATCTCGTTTTCCGAAAGCCACGACTCGATTTCAAGCGATGCGTGAAATGCGTCGTGTTCCGCCAGATCGATGTACAGCCAGGGTTTCCGGTGCCTGGCGACCGCTTCCCGAATCAAGGCCGGGCTGCCGTTCAGCGGGCCGCGGCCGATGATCAGGGTGCCGTCGGAGTCGGCTACGTTCAGCTCGGCCGCCGCCTCGTCGCCTGAGTTGCGGATCTCCTTGAACCGGTAGTGGGCGGATTCTGGACCTTCTTCGGTCAAGCGCTTCTCCGGCAGCCACCCCCCATGAGGGATGTTCAGCTCGAGGGCCACATCGAGCGCCGCCCGGGCCGCCCCGCTCGGGCCGCTGGAAATGATCTTTTTAAACATGGAGTCCATTCTGTATCTTACTGCCTGTTTGGCTTAAGAAACGGCTTAAACCGTTCTCTTACACCGCGGTTATCTATGGGTTTGTCGCTAATACCGCCTGATTGAAACTAATCTGAAACGCCCCGTCGTCAAGGGCGTGGCCGTTCCTTGCGGCTTGTCCTCTTTTGCGCGGCCTGCCCGGCGCCCTCACCTTTGGATTCCGGATGGCATCGAATACGCTTCAGCCAAGGGGGAGGAGATTTTTCTCCCTTCTCTTTGCTGAAGAGGGGGCAAGGCGGTGCGGCGGTCCCCTCCTTTGGAAAAGGGGGCCGGGGGGATTTCGCACCTCGCTCAACGGCGCCAACGAGGTCATCGCCGCGCGCGTTGTTTCCGTCGGCTTGGTCAACAAAACCCAGGTCCACCCCCGCGAAGTCTTCGCAGACCCGCTCACCGACCGCGCCTCGGCCGTGGTCGTCGCCCACAACCACCCCTCCGGCAGCATCGAGCCCAGCAAGGAAGACATGGATATCACGGGGCAACTCAAATCGGCCGGAGAGATCCTCGGCATAAGGCTTCTGGATCACATCGTGTTCAACCAAAAGGGCTACTATAGTTTCCTTGAAAGCGGTCTGTTGTAGACTTTCTCCTGACAACCATCTATTGACTGCCATGGATAAAAACGACCTCCTGAAACTTGCCGCCGATCCCAAATATATCCCCGGCATCTATAACTATTGCGACCGGTGGTGCGAGCGTTGCCCGTTCACTTCACGGTGCCTGAATTGCGAACGGGTCGAAAGGCAGTTCGGGGATGTTGAGGAGAAAGACCAGTTTAACGCAGCCTTCTGGGAGCGTTTTTCCGAAATGCTTCACGACACCCTGGAATTGGTCCGGGAAACGGCACGGGAAAGAGGCATCGACCTGGAGGCCATCGAGAGAGATGCAGACGGCCACAGCGATGATGTTGATGAGAGACGTCCCGCTGTACACCTGATTGCGCATGCATCCAAACACTATGCCGAAGCGGTGGACAGCTGGTTTGATTCCAACGAGGGCCTGTTTACCGAAAAGGAGAGGGAACTCAACCAAATCCGCATCGCGGCGCCAGGCTCAGACCCGTCTGCAGAGGCTGTCGGCATCAACGACGCGACGGAGGTCGTACGGTGGTATCAACACCAAATCCACTTCAAACTGTGCAGAGCCCTCGAGAGCGCGCGCAACGAAAAAGAGGAAACTGACGACGGTTTCCCCAAAGATTCGGATGGCTCCGCGAAGGTTGCGCTGATCGGCCTCGATCGGTCGATCGCGGCCTGGAAAGTGATGCTCTCCTATTTTCCCGGGCAGCAACAGCCAATCCTGAATTTTGTCGCTTCTTTGCAAAGTATCCGAAGAAGAGTTGAAACGCAATTTCCGCAAGCGAGAGCGTTTATGAGGCCGGGGATAGATGATGTCTGAATACCAGGCGTCGTCGCGTTCAGGAAAGAGTTGTTTATCCCCGAGACGGCGGTGTCCCCTTTTCGAAGAACGCAAACATTTCCCGTTTGGCGGCCCGGAGCTTCTTGAGCGACGGCTTGAGCACAATCCGGGTTCCCAGCTCCTTGAACGCGGGTTGCAGGACGTTTGCGAGGAGCTCCGACTGGACGTGGATCTCCTTGGGCCGCATTCCCGGGCCGGCGAGCCGGTGCAGCAGCAGGCCGGGAATCTGCCCCCACGTGTGTTCGAGGCTTTTGGTGACCAGCAGGGTCTCCACCCCGAAGATCAGGCTGGACTGGGCGTGCAGGGCGAGCAGGATGTAACCGGCCTGCGGGCGCTCGCCCGGCTTGCCGATATTTCCCGGGAACTGGAAAAAATCCACCTCGAGGGTATCGCCCTGAGCGGCCACGCGCTTGAGCTTTTTCAAATCCCCGGCGTCACCCGTGAGCGGTATCGGCGGGAAGTCCGGGAGTGGAATCCGTTCATAGCGATCTTCCCATTTGTCGGGTTTTCCTCCTTCCGCGCGCCATGCCCGAAGAAAATACATGCCGGTTTCTTTCCCCTGCAATAAAAACGGGTCTTCGCGGACCCGGGGGGCCACCTGCTCGAGCTGCTCCAGGGCCAGGGCGAGAAAGCGAATTTCGTCAGTCTCCAACCGCCAGGGCATGAAACCCGGTCGGAAGCTCTGGAATAGCGGCCAGGCTTTTCGGCCCCGGAATTTCAAATTCAAATCGCGAAGCAACTGCCGGTCCCAATCCGAAAGGTGGTCCCGATCTTCAAACGACGCCTGCAGATGGGGGATCTCGATGAGAAATTCGGGATACTCCTCGAGGAGATCCGGGGCGGCATGCTGCAGCGCGACAAACTTGGCAAATGCACCCGCGCCTAAATACACGGCGACGGCCACATGCCGACCCAGGGAGCCCATCACGCTGATGAATCCGATCTCTCCGGTCTCCGGGTGCGCCAGGCCGAAAACGTCTTCCTCGTTCATCCATTGCCACGGGGCCAGCCGTTTGATCCGAACGGCGCACTCGGCCAGCCGGGCCCATTCTCCTTGCTGAGGTTGAGGTTGCTCCATTGTCGACTCCATGCAGGTGTTCCGTGTTTATAGGCTGCCTGCCTCAAGTGGCGAAAAACGTCAGCACGTAAATCCCCCCAGCCCCCTTTGGCAAAGGGGGGGAAGGAGTCGCCGTTTCGATCAGGAAGGTGCAGGCAGCCGGGCGATCGGCTTGATCCGCGATTTCATCAAAACAAGATCTTGTATACCGGCGGCATGAAGTTTTAACAAGAAAAATGCGCCCGCCTTTAGAGGGGTGAAAGCGGCTTCGGCCATGTCGTCGAAGCGGGCCGCTGAATTGTGGCGGGTCGTGGCGCTCAGCGCCATCTTATCGGCAAGCGAGCGTGTTCTTTGCGGGGCTTTCAGCTGCGATCCTCGCGGCTGGAAGCATACTCCGCCGAAGCAAACATGGCC
>CAZLSV010000097.1:0-16046 GCA_964562235.1 uncultured Desulfatibacillum sp. | reverse complement strand
GGGAGAGGGTTAGGGAGAGGGGGCCGCTCTTGGTCTACACTATTTCGAGACGGTTAATAAGTTGGCCGGCAGGCGCTGGCTTCAAAAAGCGCAGACAACCGCCTTCGGCAGACTTCGGTGAAAAAATGCCCTGAGCGCTTATGAACGATCCTCACGTCCAGCCAGCTCTTCCGTTGGGCGACCGGTACCGCCCCCCCGCGTCGCGGGGGGCGGTACCGTAGAGGCTTTCTCTGGAAGGGGGGTCAGGACGGTTTGCGGTCGACCAATCTGCGGATTTCCGCCTGCAGGATCCGCTCGTCTCTGGAAGACTTCACGCTGTAGGCGCCCATGATTTTCTCCAGAAGCTTTTCGATCTCGCAGGGCTTGAGGACGTAATCATAGGCGCCCAGGCGCATGCCGTCCACGGCCGAGTCCACCGATGCGTGGCCGGTCAACAGGATGACCTCGATTCCGGGGTTGTATTTCTTGATCTCCGTCAGGGTCTCGATGCCGTTCAAGCCCGGCATCTTGACGTCCAGAACGACCACATCAAAAAGTTTGCGCTTGATCTCTTCCAGCGCTTCCAGGCCGCTGCCAAAATGGGCCACCTCTAAATCTCTCTCCTCAAGGCGCTTGGAGAGGGTGGTCCGGTATCTTTCCTCGTCGTCTACGATCAAAATCCTTGGATTCGGCATTCTCAGCTGGCTCCTTTCTTGTGTACGATGGGAATATGGACGCAAAAGGTCGTCCCCTGGCCCGCTCGGCTCTCGACCGTAATCGATCCGCCCAGCTTCTGGACGATCCCGTGGCAGATGGACAGGCCCAGGCCGGTGCCCTTCCCCGGGTCCTTGGTGGTGAAGAACGGATCGAATATCTTGCCGAGGTTCTCCTCGGGGATGCCGATGCCGGTATCCCGCACGGCGACGGCGACCGCGTCGGCCTCAAGCCCCGGCGCGGTCCCGGCATCGAGCCGGCGCGTTTGGATGTGGATTTCGCCGCCCCGGGGGAGCGCATCGATGGCGTTGTTGACGAGATTCAGGATCACCTGGCGCAGCAGGGAAGGGTCGCTGAGGACCCGGGGAAGTTCCGGAAGGAAATCCCGGATGAAAGCAATGTTCATGAGTTCCGCCTCACGCTCGCGCATGCCGAGCGCCTCGTCGACGAGCTTGTTGACATCGACTTCCTTGAGAACGGATTCCATCTTGCGCGCAAAGCTGAGCAGCTTGTGGGTGATTTCCCGGCAGCGACCGGTCTGCACCCCGATCTCTTTAAGCGAGCTTTCGAACTCGGCCCGTTCCGGAAAAGAGCCAAGAGGGTCGCGCTTGAGCAAATCCTGCAGCCACCCGGCCTCCTCGCCGATCACCGCCAGCGGGTTGTTGATTTCATGGGCGACCCCGGCGGAGAGCTCGCCGATGGAGGCGAGCTTATGGGACTGAATGAGCTGCTCATCGAGCAGTTTTTTCTCCCGGTCGGCTTTTTCGATCTTGCGGACCAAGAGCGCCGTGGTGGAGAAGGCCACCGCGCCGACCAGGATCGCCCCCAGGATAAAAACCATGATGGCTCGGTTGCGGGTCGTGTAAAGCTCGGCGAAGGCGTCGTCGGCGTCCTGCTGCAGGACCAGGATCCATTCACCCTCCTTCAACCAGGTCTTGACACGCAGCACCCGCTTGCCGTTTCGCTCCGCCTGCGAGAACCGGACCCCTTCGAACGGGGAGAGATCGATGAAATCCGACCCCGCCTTTTCCAGGACATTTCCTCCGGTGCGCAAACGCGTCTGGTAGACCCCCTCGCGGTTGAGAATAAACCCCGCCCCGGTCCGGCCGAACTCCACGTTTTCCACCAGATGGCCGAAACGGACGGCGTTGACGGTGGCCCTCAGGATCCAGGCCTCCTCGCCTTCGCCCTGTTTGACGGCGATGATGAAATGCGGGACGTGTCGAAACCCGAGAAAAACATCGCTGATGAAAATCCTTTTCTCCAGGGTTTCCTTGAACCAGGGAGCGAAGGCGTAGTTCCGGTCCTGCAAGTCATAGGGCCCGACGTAGGACAGGTGGTTGCCCTTGGCGTCGATGACCCCCATGTCCTCAAAGGCGAATTCGTACTCCTTCTGCAGGGTGACAAGCACCTTCTGCAGGACCTCGTTGCGGCCGAGGTCTTTGAGCGGCAGGAGGTGCGTGATGACTTTCATGGCGGAGCTGGTCTCGGTGAGAAACCGTTCGATGACCTCCTTGTGGTGCACGGCGCTCGCCGCCAGCTGCGCCTCGACTTTCTCGCCGATCGATTTGCGGTATTCGTAGTAAATACCGCCGCCGATGAAGGCCAGCGGCATGGCGGCCGCCAGGCAGAGGAGGATGACGATATAGCGGCGCAATCCGCGATACGCTTTTCGGGGGTCAGCGGCCATCCGCTCCACTCTTCACGTTCCGGCGACAACCGGGGGCATGGGGATCGGTTCAATCGACGCCGCAAAATAGTGCATCGTACCTCTCCGCCGCCGCAAAGTCCACCCAGCCCCCCGGCCGTCCCGGTTCATCCACCGTTCCGCAGAATTTTAATACGCCGGCCAGGTCATCAGTTTCCAATAACCGAAGATACCCCAGAACCAGAGGACCGCCCAGGCGATGAAGCAGACGCCGACCCCGTATTTGATGAAGTCGGTCACTTCCATCAGGCGCTCGCCCGTTTCCGGGTCCCGGCACATCGTGAAGGCGATGGCATTGTTGGGCGTGCCCACCACGAGGGCGTTGGCGAACGACGAGGAAAAGGCGCAGGCCAACCCGACCTTCCAGGGATGTACCTGGGCGATCGTGGCCATGGGCAGGACGATCGGCCCCAGCGCCGCCACCGTGGCCCCGTCGCTCATAAAGTTCGTCATGGTCCCGGTAAGCAGGCTGACCCCGAGGGCGAGGTTGTCCCCCTCGGTCAGGAAGCCCGGCAGGGCCTCGACAAAGGCATTCGCCATCCAAAGCGCGCCGCCGGTGAACTTGAGCCCTACGCCCATGGCACAGGCCGCGGCATAGAGGCCCACGACGTCGAAGGCGACACCGGACTGGACATCCGACCAGTTGATGATCCGGCACAGAAACATGGCCATGACGGCGTAGAGGGTCGGCCCGCCCAGGCCCGAATGCTCGCCCAGGATGACCCAGGCGGAAACCAGACAAACCAGGATGGCGGCCATCATGGCCTCCCGGCCCCGCAGCTTGCCCATCTTGGCGACCTCGGCCTTCACGATTTCGCTGGGGTTGAAGGTTTTGACCAGGAACTTGGGCTTGAGCAGCAGGTACATGTAGAGCCCGATGCAGGCCGCGGCCACTGGAACGAAGGGCATGCCGTACTTCATCCAGTCCAGGAACCCGATCGGCGTCCCCTGCGCCATGAGGTAACCCACCATGATGGCGTTGCGCCCCCCGGCCGCCGGGGACCCCGGGCCGCCGTGGTTGGCGGCAAAGCACATTCCCAGAACGAGAAAGAGCGCCAGCGCCCGGTCTTTTTCCACGCCGTACATCCGGCAGGTGACCTTGTAAACGCCCATCAGCACCGGGATGAGCAGGGCCACCAGGGCGTGCTCCGAAAGAAAGCTCGCCGCAATCGATATGGCCGGGTAAAAGATGAAGGCGAAGGCCTTCGGGCTTTTGATCCGGCTGAGCAGGATCAACCCGATGCGCTTGTCCAGGCCGGTCTTGCTGACGCCCACGGCCACGGCCAGAATCCCGAAGATGAAAAACACGGCATCCTGCATGAAGGAGCGCCCGATTTCATCGATCGGCAGAATGGCGAACACGTACATGATGACGGCGACCAGCAAGTCGGTGGCGCCCAGCGGCAGGGCCTCGGTCCCCCACAGGAAGGCACAGAAGAGCAGCAGCAGGACCATGATTTTGGCCATTCGCGCCACCTGTTCGGAGGTCAGCAGGGGCTTCTCCTCCTCATGGGCCCCCTCTTCTCCGCTGGCTTGAGGCTTTTCCTTCTCGAGGGTTTTGCCTTCCTTGGCTGCCTGGTAGGCCTTGAAGGCCTCCGGCCGGAGCTTGCGGTTGACGGTCTCGGTGATGGTCTCCGTGCCGCGATCCAGTTTGTAGCCCGGCGGGTCCTTCTGGGCGACCATGTCCAAAAGGGCCTGGGGCGGCGGCAGCAGGACGCCGAGGACAAAAAGCCCGACGGCGATGATCAGCAGAATCGGTTTGAATCCCGACACCCCTTTCCAGGTCAGAGGCTGCTCATCGGCAAACCCCGCGTTGACATGCATGCAACACCTCCTTTATTTCAGTTTGCAAAAAATTCCCCGCCCGCACCGCATCAGGATGTGAATTCGCAGGCCTTCATTATTTCCCAGATTTTGTCCACGACATCGCTCAGGCGCAGGATGCCGATCACCGTCCGCCCATCCTTCACCAGCAGCGACAATTTCTCGTTCATGATCAACTGATGAATGGCCTGGTCCAGAGTGGCATCCGGGGCGATATACTCGTCATCTCTCGGGATGTGCATGAACTCCGTCACGCGCACATGGGCGGCCTTGCGGCAGATATCGTTCAGGGGCTGCTGCAGGAGGCTGTATTTCCGCAGCTGGGACTGGATGAACTCCGGGGTGAAATTCCCGCCCACCCCCTTGAGCTCGTCGATTTCGACATATTTTTTCTCCAGGCTCTTGAGGACCTCTCGGAAACCGATTTTCCCGACCACCCGGCGCTCTTCGTCCACGACCAGTATGGCGCGGTGTTTGGGGCGCTTGGGGTCGAGCCTCTCATGAGCGTGCTCCAGCGCCAAAACCGCCTCGAACAGGGTCGCTCGTTCTTCGACCGTGGCATACTCCGCAAGCGGAACCATGAGATCCTTCACCAGAACGTTTTTCATGCAACGCCTCCGCAACGCTTGAATTTGGAAAAGTCAGATCAAAATTCCCACTCCAGCAGGTTTAGCATTGAGCATGCCAAGGCGATGAGCAAACCATCCAGGCTCGCTTTTTCTTGAGGTGTGGGGACGAAATCGGCGTGGTGAATGCAAAATTAGGAGGGGTCTTTGCCGTGGGGGGAGGCCGCGCGGGCGAAGTCGGCTTCTACCCGCCGATGAAAGCCAGGGACGCCCTCAAGGAAAGGGGCAGCGCCCGGGTGGCTCGGGTGTCTTTGTGTGCAAACGATTGGACACTGTCTATGGATCTGGACGCTTTCTAAACACCCGAACCCGTCCCAAGGTCGCCGGCCGTTCCCGGCGACGCCTTGAGATCCAACTCCTTCAACTTGTTGTAGAGCGAACTGCGGCTGATGCCGAGCAGCTTGGCGGCCCGACTCCTGTTGCCTTTTGCGGCATTGAGCGCCGAGAGCACCGCCTCGATTTCACTGTTGCGCACCTGCCGGCGCATGGACTGCTTGAGAGAGGACGCGGAAAACGCCGAGGAAACGCCGTCGGATGACAGGCGTTCGGGCGTCCGGAGGGGAAATGCCAACGCTGAATCGTCAATATAAGGCCCGTTGCTCAGCAACACGGCCCTTTCCATCACGTTTTTCAATTCGCGGACGTTTCCCGGCCAGTGGTTGTCCGTGATGCTGCGCAGGGCACCGGGAGAAATGTCGATCAGATGCTTTTGGTACTCTGCCGCGTATTTGCGCATGAAATGATAGGCGAGCGGCGCGATATCATCACGGCGCTCCCGCAGGGGCGGGACCTGAATCGTGACCACGGACAGCCGATAGAACAGGTCTTTTCGGAACTGCCCCGCCTGCATGGCTTTTTCCAGGTCGAGGTTGGTGGCCGCCAGGACCCTTACATCCGCCGGCGTGCTCGCCGTGCTGCCCACCGGCTTGACCTCCCGTTCCTGAAGGACCCTGAGCAGATTCAGTTGCAACGCGGGGGAAATGGTGCCGATCTCGTCCAGAAAGAGCGTTCCGCCGTCCGCCGCCAGAAACAGCCCCTTGCTGTCTTTGATCGCGCCCGTAAAGGCCCCCTTGACGTGTCCGAACAATTCACTCTGAAGCAGGTGTTCGGGCAGCACGCTGCAGTCCACCGCCACAAAGGGGCCTTTCCGCCGGGTGTTGTTTTCATGGATGGCGCGGGCGATAAGTTCTTTTCCCGTTCCGCTCTCCCCTAGTATGAGAACCGTGGCATTGCTGTCCGCAACCTTGCCGATGAGCTCAAAGACGGATGTCATCGCCTTGCTCGCAAAAACGATTTCCTTGAAACCGTCGCGCACCTTCAGCTCGGCCCGGAGCTTGCGCACCTCCTGGTGCAACTCGCCGAACTTCAACGCCTTTTGGACCGAAAGCAGCACCTCGTCCTTCTGGAAGGGCTTGGTCAGGTAGTCAAACGCCCCCGCCTTGATCGCCTCGACGGCCGAGCCGATGCTGCCGTGCGCCGTGACGAGAATGAACAGGGTGTCCGGCTGCCGCGATTTGACTTCCTGCATCAGCCGCATGCCGTCGATCACCGGCATGACCAGGTCGGAGATGATCAAGTCGAACTCCACTTCGCGCATCAGCCGCATGGCCTCGCTGCCGCTTTCCGCCGTCCGGACCTCGTAGCCCTCCTTGCCCAACACCCTTGCGAGGAGCTTGAGCATGTTAGCCTCGTCGTCGACGACCAGAACCTTGGGCGCCATCACCGGTCCTCCTTCCAACGGGTGTTCATCAATCGGGTCCGACCAGGCGGCCGCGGCTCGCGGCTCATTGAACCGGCAAGGTGATGAGGCATTCGGTGCCGACGCCCTGCCGGCTGTGGACCTCGATCCGGCCGCAATGGTCCTCGATGATCCGCAGGCTGATCGGCAGTCCCAATCCGGTTCCCTTGCTGCCTTTGGTGGAGAAAAAAGGGTCGAAAATGCGCTCCAGGTGCTCGGGGGCGATCCCCTGGCCGGTATCGGTGATGGAAATCTGCACCCGATGGGCCTCCGGGCACGCCGGCGGCGGGCTGGGCCTGTGCGCGGCGATCGTCAGCGCCCCGCCCAAGGGCATGGACTGAATCGCGTTGATCATGAGGTTGATCAATGCCTGCCGCAGTTGCTGAGGGTCGACGCGCAGGGCGGGCAGATTCTCATCGATGTCGCACGTGACATGGATCCTGTTTTTCTTTATCTGCGGCATCAGCAGGGCAATAGAATCGTCCAGGAGCCGGGTCAGGTTCACATCGGCGATCTGCGGCGGCTTGAGACGCGCGAGATCCAGCAGGCGCTTCACCACCCCGACGCAGCGGACCGTCTCCTGTTCGATGATGCTCACCGGCTCGAAAAGCGCATGGTCCTGCGGCACCTCCTCGGCCATCTCCTGCGCAAACCCGAGGATGATTCCCAAAGGGTTGTTGATTTCGTGCGCAATGCCGGCGGCGATCTCCCCGAGGCAGGCCAGCTTGGCCGAACGGTTGAGCTGGGATGCAAGATCATTGCATTCCGCCAGCAGCTTGCGGTAGCGCTCTTCGGATTCGCGCAGCTGGCCCTCTTGAACGCGCTTGGTGGTCACATCGCGCAGGACCAGTAAAAGATGCGGCCCGCCCTTGTGGGCAAACGGGGAAAAGATGATGTTGGCCGTGATGGACTTGCCGCTTTTGATCCTCAGGTCGATGTCGACTTCAACGGTGTCGACGATCTTGGACAAATTGAAAAAGATGAACCGCTGACGCTCGTAGGGAGCGCAGATGTCCTGAAGTTTAAGTCCGTTCAATTTGCCCGCGGCATAGCCGCAGAGCCCTTCGACGCCGCCGTTGGCAAAGAGGATCATGCCCTCGGCGTTCAGGATGAGGATCGGCAGGGCCGCCTTTTCGATAACCGATTGGAACAAGGGTCTAACCTGCGGGCCGGGAACCCAACCCAAGGCCGCTTCGGCGCCGGCCCGAGCCGGCGTAGGCACGCCAGGCCGCTGCCGGCAGCGCCGGAAGTGGTTCTTCGGGCAGTCCGGCTATTTCTTTTTTTCTTTCTTGATCAAATCTCTTACACGCCCCGGATGGGCGCTTAGGTCGCGTATGGTGGCCTGGCGTATCTTGTCGTCGTGAGCCGCCTTCTTTTCATACGCCTGTTGGATTTTTTCGAGCAGGACATTGAAATCACATGGCTTGAGGAGATAATCGAACGCCCCCAGCTTCATGCCCTCGATGCCGGATTCGACCGAGCCGTGCCCCGTGAGCATGATCACTTCGATCAGAGGCTTGATTTTCTTGATTTCTCTGAGGGCCGTGATCCCGTCGATTCCCGGCATGCGGATGTCCAACAGGATGACGTCGAAAAGAAAGGCATTGACGCGTTCCAGCGCTTTTTCGCCGCTCTCGGCTCCCTCGGCATCGAAATCGCGCTTGACCAGGCGGTTGACCATCGTCTCACGGAAATCGTCTTCATCGTCGACCACCAGGATTCTGATATTGCCCATTGCATGACCTCCTTGTCGGTTGTTGACTTGACGTGTGGGTTTGAATCGGCAATTCACGCATGCAAAAAGCAAGCCCGATTCCTTACGGGCGGCGGCCAGGCTACGACTGCGGCTTCTGTCCGAGGAGGCTGCGGATGTGGGCCAGAAGGGATTCCGGAACGAGCGGCTTTTCGAGGTAGACGTCGGGCGGCGGCAGGGCCTCGGCGCGGTCCAAGTTGAGCATCTTCAGGTGGTGCCGGAAGGCTTTTTCACCCACCCCGGTCAGCATGATGACGGGGATAGGCTTCAGCCGCTCGTCCTGCTTGACCTCTTGGAACAGGGTGACGCCGCCGGCCAGCGGCATCATGACGTCCATGATGATCAGGTCCGGAGCCAGCTCGCGGGCCTTCTGCAGACCCTCGACGGCATTGCGTGCGGGGACGGCATTGTAGCCGCCGGTCTTGAGCACCGTCGACAGGAAAATGCGCATGTCGAGCTCGTCGTCCACGAAGAGGACGGTTTTTTTTTCGACCGGGACCATTGAGGACCAGGCTTGTTTGGTACGCAACAGCGGCTACAGCAAGTCAGCCACTTTGTCCGGGTGGTTCACGCTGGCCACCGGACACGAGGACCGCAGCACCACCTGCTCGACCGTGCTGCCGAGCTCGGCTTCCTCCGGGTCGACCTCGCGCGTGTGGTGCGCCATGACGATCAGGTCGCCCTGGCGCTCGCGGGCGAACTTCAGGATTTCAACATAGGGGATCCCTTCCCAGACCTCGACGCTGTATTTGTCGTAACCCTTCATCTTGGGGACCATGTGCTGCTCGATCCGCTTGCGCGCCTCCTTGATCCGCTGTTCGATGGTCGTCTGGCCGGCCGGCAGGGTCAGGCCCTCGGCGGTGATGTCGATGGCGTGAAAGATGTGCAGCTTGGCGCCGACTTCGCGCGCCAGCTTGTAGGCCCACAGGAAGGCCGATTCGGAGGCTTTCGAAAAATCGATGCCGACGACGATGTTGGAGAAGAGCTTCCAGCAGGTGGTGCAGGGCCGGTTGACGATCACGACCGCGCAGCGGGCCGCCTTGGCGACCTTGCGCATGGTGCTGCCGGCGATGGAGCGGTGCTTGGTGGCGCCGATTTCCTCCTCGCGGGAGTGGGCGCCCATGAGGATCATGTCGACGTCCTCCTTGCGCGCCAGCCGCAGGATTTCCCGGTAGGGGTCGCCGATGGCGGTCACGATGCTCGCGTTGCTCTCTTCGAGCAGCTTGCCGTAGGTGTTGTTCATCTCCTCCTTCACCCACTCGACGTAGTCCTGGCTGGGGTCCTCGCGCTCGCCGGTGCGCACGTCGGTGAACTGGAGATTGAAACCGCGGCCGGGAACTCCCAGCACGTGGAGGATAAGCAGCTTCGCCTCCCACTTCATCTCGAGGTCGAAGGCCACCTTGGCCGCATTGTCGCAAACGGGAGAAGCCGTCGTCGCAAACAGCAGTTTCTTAAACATGCGTCATCTCCTTAGGGCGCACTCTTTTGGGCTGCGGTGAAAGCTCAATTGCCAGACAATCCCCTCGATGAACTCAAACAGGTTGAAGACGGTGTCGAACTCCAGCACGTCCACCTTGTCGCCGAAAACGACGTGCTTGAGTTTGCCGATGTGCACCGGCATGTCCAGCAGGTTTTCCAGCGGAAACGCCTTGATCTCGCAGGTCTCCTTGCCGTCCACGCCGCACAGGGTGTGGTAGATCTCCAGGCGCGGCTCGCCCGGGAACCCCATCATCTCAACGGTCTTGAAAAGCTCCAGGTGCCCGATCCCGGGCGCCAGGCACTCCCCGTCCGGGCACGCCTGGTAATGCTGAATGCACTCGGGCAGAAAGGCGTTCAGCTGGGTGAAGACCGGGTAGCGCTCGATCATCTTGAAAAAGCTCCGCAGGGTGTAGCCCTGCCCGAGCTCGACCTTGTGGCCTAAAACCATCAGCGGATCGGCGGTCGCCGAGGTGTCCTTCTGGGCGATGCCGCCGTCCGGTGTGAGAGTGACAGAGTTCATGGGGTTCAGGTGTATCGTGTATGGTGTTTGGTGGTTAGCGGACCATGGCGCTTGGCGCCACCTTATCGGCCAGCAAGCTTGTTCTTTGTGGGAGAGGCTTTCAGCCGCGATCATTTCGCGGCAAGATGCCGCTCCCACGGAAAAATTCAACTTACTTGAAAGTGTTTGGTATTTAGTGTTTGGGTGTCCGGTGGCGGACGGCTCGATGTTCATCTTATCGAAGAACGCCTTTCCGGACAACCCCATCCCCAAATACCCGTATACCCCTTTACTCCGCCGGCTTCAGGTGCTCGGGCACCTCGATCATGTTGATCAGCAAGGGCTTGAGAAAGCTCCAGCGGATGCCGATTTCGTAAACCTCCTGCAGATCCCGGATGGCGTCCCAGCAGTTGTGGCAGGGCGCGATCACCAGCTTCGCCCCCGTGGCCAGGATCTGGTCGCGCTTGACCTTGAGCCCCACGTTGCGCTGCTCCCGGTAGCGGCCGATGCCGTTCAGCCCGCCGCCGCCGCCGCAGCAGAAATTGTGCTCGCGGGAAGGGGTCATCTCCCGGAAGTCCTCGGCGATCTGGCTCATGATGTAGCGGGCGGCCTCCCAGAGGCCGCCGTTTCGGATGTAATTGCAGGAGTCCTGGTAGGTGACCGGCTCCTTGATCTTCTTGGCCGGGTCGATCTTGAGCTTTCCGGTGCGCAGCGCCTCGGCGACCCACTCGACATAATGCAGGCTTTCGATGGGGGTCTTGCCGGATTTCAGCCCCGCCCAGTAGGGGCCTTCGAGCACCGTCGCGCGGTAGGCGTGCCCGCATTCGGTCACGACCATGCGCTTGGGCTTGAGGCGGTCCATGGCGGCATAGACGCTCTCCACCTGGATCTTGCACGCTTCCCAGTCGCCGGCGAACATGGCCAGGCTCGTCTCCTCCCAGCCCTCGCTCGGCACGGTCCAGTTTTCGCCGGCCACGTGAAAGAGGATGGCGGCCTGCGCGATGTCCTCCGGGTAGTGCTTGGGCTCGCGCGCGTTGACCGTGTAGATGATGTCGGCGTTTTCCTTGTCGACCGGGATCTCGAGCCCGGGCCAGTCGTCGGCGGTCTCCTCGGCCATCCAGCTGCAGGTGTCCACCCAGTCCTCGGTGGTGACATCCATCTGGGCCTTGAAGACGCGGTGCATGCCGGTACCGATCTTCATCTCCCAGGGGGTGAAGCCCTGGGAGAAGAGCAGCCCGCGGGTGTAACTGAACATGATGCCGGTGTCGATGCCCATCGGGCAGTAGACCCCGCAGCGCGTGCAGCAGGTGCACTTGGAAAAAGCCGTGTCCATGGTCATCTGCATGAAGGCGTTGTCCACCTTCCCCTTGCGCCGGATGATCTCCCCCAGCGTGGACTGGATCTTGTAGGAGGGCACCTGGGTGGGGTCCTTGCGGTTGGCCAGATAGTAGAAGCAGCTGTCGGCGCACAGGCCGCAGTGGGTGCAGATCTCGAGCCAGGTCCGAATCCTGGACTTGCAGGTCTTCTGGACGAGGTCCCAGAGGGCCTTGGCGTCGACGTCGAGGTTGTTCATCTCCTGGTAGTACTGCTTGCCGCTCTTGTCGGCCAGGAGCGCCTGCAACTGCTCGAGGGTCGTCACCTTGTTCTTGTTGCAGAGAATTCCTTCAGGCATGGCGTCTTCCTTTGGGTGGCTCTTTTCATGCCCCCCGCCGCCGGGTGGGCCGGCCGGGAGTCGTTACCAGTTGATCCCGCTGCTTTTCATCCCGCCGCGCTTGATGCCGTAGTCCATTCCCAGCTGGGCCCGGCTGGCGAAAAACAGCACGAAGTGCGACAGCTTGGTGAGCGGGATGGCGATCAAAAACAGCTCGCCGCACAGCACGTGCACGATCAGCCACGCCTCGCTGTGGGCGTAGCCGTAGCGGGCGATCAGGCCCGACACGAAGGGCGCCGCGGCGACTGCCAGCATCAGGTAGTCGTAGGCGCTGGTGATGATCCGCACCTCGGGCAAGGCGATGCGGCGCATGGCCAGCAACACGGCGGAGACGATCACGGCGATGGTCATGGCGTCCGAGAGCGCTTCCGGCATGGACCACAGGCTGAAGCCCCAGCGCTCCTGCAGGAAGATGTTGTGCCCGAGCAGGAACAAGGGGGTGAAAATCAGCCCGACGTGCAGCACGAAAACCAGGAGCGTGAACGCCGGGTTGTCCCGCCAGCTGTGGGTCCCGAAGGGGGTCAGCCAGAAAAGGATGGAGCGCACGGCGCCCTTCACGCCGTAGGAGGTGTTGACCGAGTAGGTCACGCGGTCGAGCTTCCAGTCCAAGCCCCGCACGTAGCGCACGAGGCGCACGATGTTGCCGACGAAGAAAACCGCGAAAGCCAGCCAGGCCAGCGGACCGGTCACGAATTCGTACATGGGCAGCTCCTTCACCCTGAAATCAGATCAATGATGGTGTTTCCCCGAAGTGTGCTCTCCGGCCGCCTCCGGGGCGTCGTCGTCCCGCTCGCTCAAAAAACGCCAGAAAAATATGAACCCGCACAGCGCCACGACGATCATGATGTAGGTGATGCTTTCGGTGCGCAACATGAAATCGTGCAGCGTATGGATGACGTCTCCCATGACTTTTTCTCCGATGCGCCCTCTTCAATCCCGCATGGCGCTTGGTTTTTCAAATTTAGGCCCTCTCCCTAATGGGCGTCATAGTCCGGGTGCGCGTAAAGGATCGGCATGTGGGTGACGATGAACTTGTAGACCAGGATGCCGACCGTTACCACAAAAACCGAAATCCAGACCTCCATCCAGTGCGGGAAGTAGCGCTCGCTGGAGGGCAGGTGATAGTTGAAGGCGATCAGACCGACGTTGAAGCGGTTGACCACGATGCCGAGCACCGTCCAGGCCGCGGTCCGGCGGATGATCGTGAGGTTCTTCTCGCGGGCGCCGATGGCGTATAAATAGCACGGCAGCAGCACGAACCCCAGCATCTCCACCAGGAACCACAGGCCGTAGCCGCTACCCAGGTAGCCCCAGGCGTTGGTCTGGGCGATGCCGATGACCTTCATGACGAAGTAGCCCGCCAGCACCCAGGAGGCGGCCTTGGCGAAGCCCAGGGCCACGCCGTCCGCCTCGGCCAGGTGCTGCGCATCCATCTTGTGATGGAAATGCTTGTGGGCCAGGCTGCCTTCGAAGATCACCATGGAGAGCCCGGCGACGATGCTGGAGACGAAGAAGTAAAGCGCCAGATAGGGCGAGTACCAGAGCGGGTGCAGCTTCGAGGGCGCGATCAGAAACAGCGCGCCCAACGAGGACTGGTGCAGGGTGGAGAGGACCACCCCGAAGATGGTCAGCACCAGGGTCAGCTTGGTCACGATGCTGCGCGCCCGCTTCAGCCCCAGCCACTCCAGGGCCGCCGGCGTGAACTCGATGAAGAGCACCGTCAGGTAGAGGGCGACGCAGGCCGCCACCTCGAAGAGCAGCGAGGTCGTGCCCGACTGCACGATGAAGGGATACGGCAGGCGCCACGGCCGGCCGACGTCGTAGTGCAGGGCGAGCACCACCAGCGCATACCCCAGAAACCCCGTCAGGATCGCCGGACGAACCGCGGAATGGAACCGCTTCAGGCCGAAGATGTAGCAGGCGGCGGAGGTGACATAACCGCCGGCCGCGAGAGCCACACCGACCAGCAGGTCGAACCCGATCCAGATCCCCCACGGGTTGTAATCGGACAGGTTGGTCGTGGCCCCCAGCCCCTGGGTGAACCGGATCGCGGTGATGATGAGGCCTCCCACCACGATGATTCCGGCCACCACGTTGAAGGGCGTCAACGCGGGCTTTTGAATGGCTATTTTGGGCGCAGGCATCGGACTTCCTCCTCAGCTGGGCTTCTTTTCCGGGGCGGCCGCCGGTGCGGTGGCGCTGGACTGGGCTTTGGCCGCCTCTTCCAGCGCCTTTTTGACTTCCTTGTCGATGGCGGCCTTCTTGTCCTTGTCCGCCTTGGCCATGGCCTCCGTCATCTTGGCTTTGGCCTCGGCCTGGGCCGTGGCCACCGCCGCCG
The DNA here is from genome assembly GCA_964562235.1 of uncultured Desulfatibacillum sp. Lineage (GTDB taxonomy): Bacteria > Desulfobacterota > Desulfobacteria > Desulfobacterales > SpSt-501 > SpSt-501. The sequence continues at coordinate 1,677 of CAZLSV010000097.1, read as the reverse complement.
CCACCGCCGCCGCCTGTTCCTCCCGGGCGATCTTGTCCCGGCGCTGGGAGATGGCGTAGACCCCGGTCAGGAGCACGGGCCACATGGAGGCCACGACGGGCACGACGCTCAGCGCCCCCTTGGTCAGTTCGGGGGCGGGGGTGGCGCCCAGATCCTCGCGCATGCCCAGATCCCGGAAAGGCACCCCCGAGATCGTCAGCCAGGCCGTGCCGCCCATCTCCGTTTCACCGTAGATGTGATCGAGGTAGCGTCCCGGGAACAGGCCGATGCGCTCGCGGGCGATCCTGAGCAGGTTGCGCCGCTTGCCGAAGGTCAGCGCCTCGGCCGGGCAGATCTCGACGCATCCCGGCAGCTGCCCCTTGAGCAGCCGGGGGTGGCAGAACGTGCACTTCATGATCCGGGGGGTGAAGGCCTTGTCGTATTCGTAGGTCGGAATTTCAAAGGGGCATGCGATCATGCAGTACCGGCAGCCCACGCACACCGACTCGTCGTAGGTCACGGCCCCGTTGCTGTTCTTCTCAAACGCGCGCACGAAACAGGCCGAGGCGCAGGCGGGCTCCAGGCAGTGGTTGCACTGGATCTTGCGGTACAGCGGGCCCTTGGCGCCCGGGATGTTCTCATAGCGGTTGACCACCGTGTAGGCCTTGGCGTCGGTCCGGCGCGGGCGCTCCAGCACCCCCAGATCGCCGAAGGGCTTGGCGGGCGCGGGCAATTCGTTGACCTTGTTGCAGGCCTCCTCGCACTTGCGGCAGCCGATGCAGCGGGTGGCGTCGAACAGCACCCCCAGCGAATCCGGGTAGCCGGTAAATTGCGCGTTGCCGGCGGCATGGGCGGAACGGCCCAGGGTCGTGCCGGCCCCCGCTGCGCCTAACCAGCCGAGAAATCTCCTGCGTGAAATTGACATAGCGACATCCCTCAGGCGTTAAATAAAAATCCGGTTTAAAGCTTCTCCTTGTGGCAACCGGTGCAGTTGGTGGCGACCGGCTTCTCGATCCCCATTTCCCGGTGGCACTCCATGCACTGCAGGTGGTAGGCCGCCTGCAGGCCGGGCTTGAAAAGGTTGCGGCCGTCAAAGGGCTGGCCGTGGCAGCTCGCACAGGCCGGCGGTTTCTTGGCGGCGGGGCTGTTGTGGTGGCAGCCCTGGCAGACGGTGCCGGGGTCCCGGTGGAAGGCGCCGGCGATTTTGCTGTCCTTGATGTTCTTCACCAGGGTCTCGACGATCTTGCGGTGCGGCAGCTTGGCCGGTTGGTATTGCTTGCTCAGGGCCTTGATCTCAACCGTCTCCGGGATGTCCGCCTCCGGATAGGTCGCGGTCACTGGCCGGCGCGCATCCAGCAGCATGGCGGCCATGGCTTTGGGTTCGGTCTCCGCCGTGGCCGCGGCGGGCTTGGGCATGTGGCAGCTGACGCATCCGGAGAGCTCCGGCGGGTCCTTGCGCGCCATCGAGGCGTGGCAGCCGGCGCAGCGTTTGTCGGCCTGGAATCGGTCGTGGCAGCCGATGCAGCTCGCCTGGGCGGTCACACGGTGCATGGCGGTCTGAAGATTGACGAACTTGCCGTCCTTGGAACCCTGGAGCGTGTGGCACTTGCCGCAGGCGTCCATCGAGGCGTGGTGGCAGGCGCGGCAGGTGTCGTTGGCGGCTTCGTGCGCAATGTGGTTGAAGGGCACGACATTCAT
>CAZLSV010000096.1:13696-16315 GCA_964562235.1 uncultured Desulfatibacillum sp. | reverse complement strand
GGGAGAGGGTTAGGGAGAGGGGGCCGCTCTTGGTCTACACTATTTCGAGACGGTTCATATGTGGGAGCGGCATCTTGCCGCGAGCCTCATCGCGGAATAGAATCCCCCGCCCCCAAAAAGCAATCTCGTTTTCGGGGGGCGGGGGCCGGCGCGGTCTCTCTCACGCCGCCTTAAATGGCGCGCTTCAGCGCCTTCCGCGTGGCTTGGCTTTTGCTTTCGACGGCTTGGCCCCGGCTTTGGGTTGAGCCGACGGCTTGGCGGGCTTCTTTCCCCGGACGGCCGGCTTGCGCCTGAGCACCTCATTTACGGCCTTGACGATGTGCCGGGCGGTCAGGCCGTATTTGTCGATCACCTCCAGATACGGCCCGGACTCGGCGAAGGTGTTGCCCACGCCCACGCGTTTCATCGGGATGGGAAATTTTTCCACCAGCAGCTCGGCCACCGCGCTGCCGAGGCCGCCGTAAATGATGTTGTTCTCGGCCGTAACGAGAGCCCCGGTGTCGCGGGCCGCCTTGAGGACCATCGGTTCGTCGAGCGGCTTCAGGGTGTGGCAGTCGATCACGCGGACATCGATCCCCTTCTTCGCCAACAACTCCGCCGCCATCAACGCCTGCACCACCAGGTCGCGGTTGGCGAAAATCGCGGCGTCCTTTCCCTCCCGCACCAGAACCGCCTTGCCGATCTTGAAGGGGAAACTCTCGTCGTAGAGCACCGGCACGGGGTCGCGGGTGAAGCTGAGATACACCGGCCCGTCGTAGGCGCCGGCGGCATGCACGGCCATCCGGGCCGAGGTCGGGTCGGCCGGCGCGATCACGGTGGAGCCGGCCAGCGCCCGCATGATGGACAAATCCTCCTGGGCCTGGTGGGTCACCCCGTCCGGGCCCGGCGTGATCCCGCTGTGGCTCGCGGCGATCTTCACGTTCAGGCGCGGGTAGTGGATGCTGTTGCGCACCATGTCGAGCGCCCGCATGCTGGCAAACACCGCGTAGGTGTTGGCAAAGGGAATGAGCCCCGTCGTCGCCATGCCGGCCGCGGCCGCCATCATGTTCTGCTCGGCGATCCCGAAGTTGAAGGAGCGTTCGGGAAACCGGGCGGCGAACATCGTCGTCTTCATGGACTTGGAGACGTCCGCGTCGAGCGAGACCACGTCCGGGTTCCGCTCGCCCAGCGCGAGCAGGGCATCGGCATACGAATAGCGGGTGGGCTCGGACGGGGCCTTGGCAAAGAGTTCCCTGGAGGCCAGCAGCGCCTGGATCTCGGGCAGGACATATCGGTATTTAGATTTCACAACAGCACCTCCTGATCTCATCCAGCGCCTTCTCGGCTTCGGCCAGACAGGGGGCCTTGCCGTGCCAGTCGGCAACGTTTTCCATGAAGGAGACCCCCTTGCCCTTGACCGTCTCGGCCAGGATGAGGGTCGGGATCCCCTTGCGCTCCCGGGCGGCCTCGAGCGACCCCACCACCTGCTCCATGCAATGCCCGTCGATGGCATCCACGTGCCAGCCGAAGGCCCGCCACTTGTCGGCCACGGGCTCGATGGGCATCTCGTCGTCCACGCAGAAGTCGTTCTGCAGATGGTTGCGGTCGAGGATCACCGTGAAGTTGTCGAGCTTCCACTTGGCCGTCGCCATGGCGCACTCCCAGATGGAGCCCTCCTGGGACTCGCCGTCGCCGATGACCACCCACGTGTGGTAGTCTTTGTTCCGCATCCTGGCGCTCAACGCCATGCCGAGCCCGGCGGACATGCCATGGCCCAGCGAGCCGACGGTCATGTCCACGCCCGGGGTCTTGTGCATGTCGGGGTGGCCCTGCAGGATGCTGTTCAGTTTCCGCAGGGTCGCCAGGTGCGCCCTGTCGAAGTATCCGCGCTCGGCCAAGGTCGCGTACCACACCGGGCAGGCGTGGCCCTTGGAAAGCACAAAACGGTCGCGGTCGGGCCAGCCGGGGTTCCGGGGGTCGATGCGCATGATCCTGAAGTAGAGCGCCGTCACCACGTCGGTCGCCGAAAGCGACCCGCCCGGGTGCCCGGCACCGGCCGTGCAGATCATCTCGATGATGGAGCAGCGAATGATCCCGGCCATGCGCTTGAGCTCATCGATGGTCATGGGGGTGTGAGTCATTTGGGATTCTCTCCTTGATGAAGGGTCCGAGGGTTCAAGGGTTCGAGGGCTCAAGTGGAAAGACGAATAAGGTCTTCTCCGGCGGCACTCGACCCCTTGGCCCCTCGACCCCTTGAACCCTGCAATTCTATTTCAACCCGAAAATATTGGCTTCGACGAACTTCCACGTCGCCATGTAGTCGCCCTTGGCCATCAGGCGGGCGATTTGGCCTCCGTCGATTTCGTCCAACCTGTTCCAGATCCGGTTGGACATGCGGCTGTTGGCCTCGAAGACCTCCTGGATGCTCCAGCGCGTCGGCGAGGTGTCCGAGGTGAGGTAGTCCTTGTACCTGTACTTCTTGAGGTAGTAGAGAAACTCGACATATTCCAGGAAATGCTTGGTGCCGCAGAAGTAGTCCCAGTCCCACTTGCCGTCGTTGTCGTTGATGTGGACATAGAGGGGCGTGCCCGAGTCCAGGATCAGGGCCGCGGACGGGGCGGGCGTCTCCCCGCCGTAGAC
>CAZLSV010000096.1:0-13686 GCA_964562235.1 uncultured Desulfatibacillum sp. | reverse complement strand
TTGATGTGGATGTAATACTTGTAGCCGCTCTCCGCGAGCAGAACGAAGGCCTCCGCCGGGTTCTCGTTGCCGTACGTGGAATGCCCGAAATCCAGCGTCACCCCCATCTGCTGGATGCCGATGTCGTTCAGCAGACAAAGCGTCTTGGCGGCCGTGTCCAGGAAGCAGCGGCCGCGGGTCTCGCTTGGCTTGTACTCGATGAACAGCGGGATTTTCGTCTTGTAGCTTCCGGCCGCCCCGAAGGTTTCGATCAAATGCTTCCAGGCCCGGGCATAGTCGTGCTGAAAGGCGAACTCGTAGCCGTCGCCGAGCGGGCAGCAGGTGACCTTGTCGGCGCCGATCGCCTCGGCAAAGTCCTTGGCCTCCTTGATGAAGCGCACGGCCTTGTTGCGGATTTTTTTGTCGAGCGAGCTCAGCCCGCCGTTCCGGAACTCGGGCTCGGCCTTGACGTTCACGTTGACGGCCGCGACCTTCAGCTTGTGTTTTTTCAACAACGCCTTGGTGCTGGCCGCGTCGTTGACCTCGTAAGGGTAGACGATCTCCACCCCGTCGAAGCCTTCCATCTCGGTCATGAGCTTGAACTTGCCGTCCAGGTCGAGCGGCTGGTTGTACTCGTGAAACCGGTCCTTGGTCTTGGACAAAAAACCGGTGATGATGGCCATTTTGAGCATGCGTGTCTCCTTCGCGCGAATCAGGGTCGATTCAATCGATTCCCGGTAAAGTTGCGACCGGGGCCGCATTATGTGAATCGTTGGGCAAAATCATGTCGCCGGCCGGGGTTTCCGGAACCACGAACGGATCATGCCGAAAACACCGAGCTGCCCGAGGACCAGCAAAACAATGGAAATGACGATGATCAGTGAAACCGGCCGGGTGAAGAAAATGGAAAAATCCCCGCCCGAGGCCTTGAGGGCGCGGCGAAAATTCGTGTCCACCAGGGGCCCCAGCACGATGCCCAGCACCAGCGGCGCGGCCGGGTATTTCCCCCGTTTGAAGAGCAGGCCGAGGAGCCCGGCAAAGAACACGAGCTGGATGTCGATGAACCGGATGTCCAGGGAATAGGCGCCGATGGCGCAGAACACCGTGACGATCGGCATCAGAATGGCGTTCTTGATCTGCAGGATCTTCTGCATCGGCCTGGCCAGCCACATGGCGAAAAAGCGCATGAAAATGGTGGCCACGAGCAACCAGGACACGGCCTGGTAGGTGAAGGCCGGGAATTCGAAGCTGAGCATCGGCCCCGGACGCACCCCGTGAATCAGAAATGCGCCGAGCATGACCGCGGCCGGCGGGCTTCCCGGTATGCCCAGGGACAGCAGCGGGATGATCGCCCCGCCGATGCAGGAGTTGTCCGCCGTCTCGGCAGCCACCAGTCCTTCGATGGAGCCCTTGCCGTATTCCTCGGGGTGCTTGCTCATCTTCTTGGCGACGCCGTAAGAGGTCCACGAGGCCACGTCTTCGCCGACGCCCGGAATGATGCCGATGCCCACACCGATCAGCCCGGAGCGTAGGGCGACCCACCAGTATTTCAGAATGTCCGCGATCTTGACCTTGGTCTTGTCGAGCACGGCGACCAGCACATCCTGCTCGTCGGACAGCGCCTCGATCACCTGGGGGATCCCGAAAAAACCGATCATGATCGGGATGAAGGGGATGCCGCCGAAGAGCTCGGGGCTGCCGAAGGTCAGCCGCTGCCAGGCGGTCAGTTCATCGGCGCCGACCATGCCGACGACCAGGCCGAAGATGCCTGCCACCCAGCCTTTGAGTGCGATGTCCCCACCGGTCAGCGCACCCGAAATCAGGACGCCGAAGAGCCCGACCAGGAAAAACTCGGCGGAGGTGAACTTTAAGGCAAGCTCGGTCAGCAGCGGCGTCAAAAAAGCCAGGCAGCCGATTCCGAAAATCGTCCCGATGATGGAGGCCATCCGCGATATGGTGATGGCCTGGGCGGCCTTGCCGGCCAAGGCCAGTGGAAACCCGTCCTGGATGGAGGAGGCATTGGCGGGTGTGCCGGGAATGCCGACCAGGATGGCCGAAAGGGAGCCGCCCGAAACGCCGCCGACGTAAAGCCCCATCAGCAGCGCGATAGCCGAGTGGCCCGAAAACTTGAACGTGATGCCGGTCAGAAGCGCGATGCCCATGGTGGTGGTCAGCCCCGGCAGCGCGCCGACGACCAGGCCGATGAAAACGCCCGCCGCAATCAGCAAGACGAACTCGAGGTTCAAGGTTTTCAGAACCTCGACCATGATCTGCTCAAAGCCCATGTCCTCTGTGTCCTCTCGTTACGGAAGGGGGATCATGGCCAGAACGCCGAACACGTACCAGACCACGGCCACGGTGACCCCTGAAATTATGCCGATCTTCCACCACGCGCCGGCCTTGAAAATGGACATCATTCCGACCAGAAAAAGAAAGGTGGCAACGACATAGGGAATGCGGTCCCAGAAGATGAAGAAATAAACGGCAATGCCGGCCAGGGCGATGACCCCCTTATAGAAGGCCTTCGATTGCAGCGTTTCGGAGAGCGCCTGCCGGGCGATGCGCAAAGGGTGGCGCGAGCCAAGCAGGCCGATGACCGCGATCACCAGCCCGAGAAACCCCATCAACCCGCCGATGAAAATGGAGGTCACGCCGGGGTTGGACGATCTTTCCACACTGGCCATCTGCGGTGCATAAAAGGCGATGAACCCGTCATAGACCACAAACGCCCCGACGGCCAGAAACCCAAACCCCATGAAAACGTCCAACGCCCGCAGCCGCACTTTCGATTCGTCCATGATGAAGTCTCGCAGTCTGAATCCATGACGCAGCCCTTGTCCAGAACCGCATCATTCAGATATTAAAATCAAAGCGTCTTGGCGGTGAACTCTCTGGTAGCGGCTTTGGCCGCGAGGCTCGTTGCCGCGGCACAATACCGCGCTCACGCCGGTGGTTCACCATGGCTGAAATCCCCCCTTCCCCCTTTTGTCAGAGGGGGATAGGGGGATTTTTTCTGCCCAAGGGTTGGATCGCTCCACCCTACGGCTTCGGAATACCCAGCTCCGCCGGGTTCTTCTTGGCGATGTTCAGGTCCACCATCATCCAGCTGAACTTGGACTCCAGGGACTTGGACATGTTGTTGGCCTTGTCTCCGGACCAGCCGAACGGCTGCGCCACCTGTGCCGCCAGGATCTTCTTCACGGCGTCGGATTGCATGGCGGCATCGAAGGCCTTGGTGATCTCTTCTTTGATCGGCGCCGGCGTGTCCATCGGGATCGCGATGCCGAGAAGTTGGGGCATGGGCAAAACCTTCTTCAAATCCGGGAAGGTGTCGGTGATCGCGGCCACCTTGCCGACCCCGGGGATATCGACGGCCTCGACCTCGCTCGCCACGACCGGCCGCAGCTTCTTGGCCTGCATGAACTGCAACGCCTCGCCGACCGAGACGTGCACGGCATCGACTTCGCCGGTCAGCGCGGCGGTCACCGAAGGCGCCGAGCCTGCATACGGCAGCACGTTGGTCTTGATGCCGGCCGCATTGCCGATCGACATCCAGCGGATGCTCCACACGCCGGGCAGCGCGCTCGCCGCCACCTTGACCTGCCCCGGCCGCGCCTTGGCGTCATCGACGAGGTCTTTGAACGTCTTGTACTTGGACTCCTCCGGCACCAGCAGCACCCCCGGGGACCCACCGGCCCAGAACCACTGCCAGTCCTTGGCGGTCGTGGTGTGAGCGGCGTTCGCCGGGACAAACAGCCCGGTTTCGGAAATTCCCAGAATGGACAATCCGTCGCGGGGGCTTTGCCACACCTTGTCCATGGCGATGCCGCCGCCGGCGCCGGTCAGATTGACGACGTTCACCTGCACCCCGAGGTACTCCTTCATGCCTTCGGCCAGGCCGCGGTTGATCTGGTCGGTTCCGCCGCCGGCGGAAAACGCGCAGTAAATCGTCACGGGTTTGGTGATCACCTTGGAAGCACCCCAGGCAAAGGGCACGGCCACGAAAAGAATCAATACTGCCGCAAGGATCTTTTTCATTTTCCCCTCCCATCTTGGTTGAGTGTTTGGTGCCACGCTGATCTCAATTCCACTCCGCCGATCAAACCGTCCGCTGCATCCCCTCCTTTCACGAAAATTGTCTTCAAGGAAAACCGTTGTTCCATCCGGGCCGGCCGGTTCACTCCTCATCCCTGTCCGTGTTGCGTCTGAGAAGGGTGATGGATTTGCGGAAATGCTCCCGCATCAGGCTCTCGGCCGCCTCCGCATCGCGACGGCTGACGGCTTCGATGATGGAGCGATGATCGTGGATGGTGTCGTCCGGCTTTTGAACCAGGCCGTCCTCGGAAATGAACTGGTAGCTGTAGCTGATGATGTTGTAGGTTTCGAGAATGCTCTTGAGAAACTCCTTGGCGCTGACTTCGAGCAGGAAGGTGTGGAACTGGCGGTCTTCCCGGGCGTAGGCCCGGACGTCGGTGATTTGTTTGAGTCCGTCGAACTGCCTGAAAAAACCCCTGAGCTGCGCCACCCCCTTGTCGGTGATGTTCTGGGCGGCGCGACGCGCGGCCAGGCCTTCCAGCACCTCGCGCAGTTCGAAGATCGATATCATCTCCTGCTTGTTGAAATGGCGCACGAAAAAACCACGGCGAGGGATGGACAGGACGAGTTTGTCCTGTTCGAGCAGCTTCAGGGCGTTGATGAGAGGGGTGCGGCTAATCCCGAGATCCTCCGCCAGTTTTTCCTGGGGGATCTTGTCCCCGGGCAGCAACTGCCGTTCGATGATCATCCCCTTGAGGATCTGGTACGCTTTCTGGTCGAGGTTTTCGTGCTCGGCCCCAAGGTTGACGAGATGGCTTCGAGGGGCCGTCTTCGGGTGAGCGCCTTTGGGCGGGTGTACATGGGCGGGGCGATCCATAAATGCCATCCGTTTTGAATTTTGTATTTTGAATACAAAACCCTTACCGGACCTTGCGCGCCATGTCAACAAGAAAATGCAAGGCGATCGTGACCCGCCGTGATCCGACCCATGCATTTTCTCTTAAAGCGCAGCCGAGAAATACCGATAAAGCAAATGATGGGCCCTCCGATTCAGGGTCCGGAGCTGCACAGGCCTCAATCTAAAAAGGGTGTTGATACCGGTCGAGGATTTTGACTGAAACCATTCCGCCCGAAACTGCCCATGCGCGACATCGAACCGGCCAACCTGGATCAAACCATCGTCATCGACAGCGGGTCCTGTGTCCAGGCCGACCGTCATCATCCGCACCTGGTCATTTTTTCAGGGACCAACAGCGGCCGGCGGCACAAACTGCGGCGCGGCATAACGACCATCGGGCGTTCGCCCACAACCGACATCAACTTGTGCGACGATCGGGTATCCCGCGTTCATTGCACCATCGATTGGACGGGCGACACGATCACGATCGAAGACAAGGCCTCCACCAACGGGACCTTTGTTGATTCCTGCCGCGTCAGCCGCGCCACCCTATCCCCTGGCATGACGTTGCAGCTGGGTCATTCCATGATGAAAATCGAACACAAGACCGAGGCCGAGATCCGGCTGGAAGAAAGCCTTCTCTATTCCGCCACCTTCGACACCTTGACGGGGATTTTCAACCGCTATCACTTCATCAAGCTGGCATCGATGGAGTTGGCCTATGCCAGTCGGCATGGGCTTCCGGCCGGCATCATCATGGCGGATATCGACGGTTTCAAATCGGTGAACGACACCTACGGCCACCAATGGGGGGATTTTGTCCTGTCCAAGTTCGCCGATATCATTGTTGAAAACAAGCGCACGGAGGACCTGGTGGCCCGCTATGGCGGGGATGAATTCATCGTTTTGCCGCGCGGTGAAGTCAGCCGGGAAGCGATCCATGCCTATTGCGAGCGCATTCGGCAGGCGGTCGAAGGATTCAAGTTCAGCTTCGACTCGGTGCCCATCGGCATTACGGTCTCGATCGGCTTTCACCTGAAAAAAATGGAGCTCCATGACCCGGAGACCCTGGTGTCAGATTTGATCCACCATGCCGACCACGCCCTGTACCTCGCCAAGGAAAAAGGCCGGAATCGAACGGAGAGTCTGCTGAAAAAGTCTTCAGTCCTAGAAACCGCCCCACATTAAAAAGTCTCTCGCAACGCCCGCAATTTTCCAGGATCCGGCCCCGCACCCAGGGCGAATCTTTCACAGATGCTGAATCAGCAGGTACAAGATCGGCAGCACGCCGAAGAGCGCCAGCGTGGAGGTGAGCCAGCAGGCATTGGAGAGGTCCAGATCGAGGTCGTAAATCGATGGGGGAATCAGGGCCGTAAAGGCCACGGGCGCCGCAGAAAGGATCAAGACGACCTTCAGCGGCAGCCCCTGGTGCATGGACCCGAATCCGATTAAATAGCCGATCAGGCAGGCGGTCGCCGGAAGGAGGACAAATTTGATGCCCGCGATGGCCGCACACTCCCGGACGTAGCGTCCGATACTTGAGAACCGCATGGCCATTCCGATGGACACCAGCAGGATGAACGTGCCGACCGGTATGAAGAGGGCGTTCAGGGTTCCAAAGACCTCCGGGCGTTCCACGCCCGCCAGGTTCAACCCGCCGCCGATGGTGATCGACGCCAGGGCGACGATCACGAAAATGTCGCTGAAGACCCTTTTCAGACGCAGCGCCATGGTCTCTTCAGACGCCGTCGCATCGGCCGGGCTGAAGTATTTGGCGATCGGAAAACCGACAGCGAAATAAAAAACCTCCTCGAAGAGCTTGTACAGCGGAACGAAGGCGAAGGCCTCCTCGCCCAGGAACACGAACACCACCAGCGCACCGATGGAGCCGATATTCGAAAAGGACCCGCAGGCGAAATAAGATCCTGTTTGCCGGCGGCTCAACCCGAATGCCCGTGCAAACCCCAGGGCGAGAGCGCCCCCGAGGAAGAGCACGAAGAGGCCGATGGCCGGCAGCGCGACGAGCCTCAGGCTGTCGACGCGGATGATCCAGACGGTGGCCATGAAGGAAAAATACATGAAAAACAGCAGGCCGACCTTCTGGAGCCCTCTTCGCAGGTCGACGATCGGCAGCGGCAGAATAAGGCGCCTGGAGGCCGCCAGCCGTTGGATCGAGTACCCCAGCGACAATCCCAGGGTTATCACGCCGAGAGTAAAAAGCAATTTCATCATGGAGGTGATGGATTACCCGATGGCGCGAAAGATGTAAAGGCCATACCGCCGGGGATGCGGCACCTTCAAGGGTCTTTGCCCCGCGGGAAGGGGCCAACATTCTGTTGACAGGGTGATCCTTGTTGACTTAGAACCACAGCCGTTGGAGAGTGGGAGCGGCTTCCAGCCGCGATCCTCAAACCGCGGCAGATCATAACAACGCGGCGGAGCGGCGCGTCCACTGGTGGTTCCGACAGCCCCAGGCCCGAAGCCGCGGCCACAGGAGGCCTCATTTCATGACCATAAAAAAGACCCGCAAAATCATCATCGCCGTGGCACCGGTGGGCCGCAGCACGCAGCCGCCGGCCATCAACCCCCGGACGCCGAAACAGGTGGCGGACGAGGTCATCCGCTGCGCCCGGGCCGGGGCCGGGATGGTGCACCTGCACGTGCGGGACGCGAAGGGGGTCCAGACCGAGGAGATCGGCACGTATTCGGAGACGCTCGACTTGATCCGAAAGTCTTCGGACATCGTCATCCAGGGCTCCACGGGCGGCTTGACCACGCTCACGCTCGAGCAGCGTTGTGTCGCGCTCAACGACCCGCGCACCGAGGTGGCCTCCCTCAACATGGGCTCGATCAACTTCGGCGAGGAGGTCTACATCAACCGCCTGCCGGACATCCGCTACTGGGCCAAACGCATGCGCCAGACCAAAACCGTCCCGGAGATGGAGATCTTCGACTCCGGCATGCTGCCGGCAGCCCGGGCGCTGATCGCGGAGGGCGCCATCCGACCGCCTTATTCCGTCTGCTTCTGCCTGGGGTTCCCCTGGACCCTGGCCCCCGTGCCCAAGAGCCTTTTCTTCATGACCTCCATGATGAGCGAAACAGTACCCTGGGGCGTCGTTCACGACGGCATGACGGATTTCACGCTGCTCGCCACCGCGATCGGCCTGGGGGCCTCCCTCGTGCGGGTGGGCTTCGAGGACAGCATCTTCTGGGCGCCCGGACAGGCGGCCAGGCGCAACGTGGAACTGGTACGCAAGCTCGCCCAGCTCGTCCGCCTGCTGGGCCACGAAGTGGCGACCCCCGAAGAGGCCCGGGGAATTCTGGGAACTTGTTGAATCGCGGTGCGAACCGTATTATAGATTTGGGCTGGGACCCCCAAAGGCCATTGGCGGGCGTCCAATGACCGGGGGCCGGTTCAGCGCCCAAGAGAGCAAAGAGAGCACACCCTGGGCCTGAAAAGGAGGCGCCATCATGGATTTTTCGAACATGGACATTGCCGACTGGATCATCCGAGCTTCAATCTTCGGCGTGCTGGCCTGTGCCGTGCTCGGCGTCTTTCAGAACATATACGACGCGCTGAAAAAGGGCCTTGGGAAATAGCCGCCGGCTGAAAGCTTCGCTGCCATGGCGTCTGGATGGGATGCGGCGAGGTCAACCACAGGTTTTTTTTACGGTGGCCATAAAATACGGTAAATTCCAGAACCCAACCACCCGGCGGAGAGGGGTGCCGTATCAAGAGTTGCCATATTTGATTGCCGGTCTAATTAGCCCTTAATGCCGAAGGGGTCCACCGCGCCGCTCAGGGTGAACCCCTTTCGTCATTGGTCTCTCAGGCAAGCTTCCCGCCGAAACGCTATCCGGTCATGAATCCTGCTTTACGCATCAGCGGCGGTGGCCGCGCTGACAACGCCCTTCTTTTTCTTGTGCCGCTGGTAGCCCACGCAGGCTGCCAGCAGCCCAATTCCAGCCGCGTCCGTCATCACTCCCGGATGGACCATCATCAGCCCGCCGGCAAAAAATAAAACCCGCTCCGCCCAATTCATGGGTGCCAGGAAAAAGCCGATCATGGCCGCGCCGATGGCGGTCATGCCCACACACGAGGTGATCAATGTCTGGGTGATCGCGAACCAGGTCGTATTGATCCAGAGCATGGAGTTGTTGAAGACGAAAATGTAAGGCGTGATGAAGGCGCCGATGGCGAGCTTGGTGGAGGTGACGCCGGTTTTAAACGGGTTGGATTTGGCAATACCCGATGCGGCGTAGGCGGCCAAGGCCACCGGCGGGGTGATGTCGGCCACGATACCGAAGTAAAAAACGAACATGTGCGCCGCCAGCGGGTGCACCCCCAATTGGATGAGCGCCGGCGCGGCAATGGTGGAGGTGATGATGTAATTGGCCGTGGTCGGCACGCCCATCCCGAGAATGATCGAAGTGATCATGGTAAAAATGAGGGTCAGCGGGAGGTTGCCGCCGGCCAGTTCCACCAGACCGTTGCCCAGTTTGAGGCCCAGCCCGGTCAGGGTGATCGCACCGATGATGATGCCGGCCGATGCGCAGGCCAGCGCCACGCCGATGGCGTTCCGCGCCCCGAGTTCGAACCCGTCGGCGATCTGCCGGGGGCTCATGCGGGTCACCTTCTTCATCGCTCCCGCGATGATGCACGTCACCAGGCCCATCAGGGCCGCATACAGCGGGGTGAACCCGATCGACAGAAATATGATGATCGCGAACAGGGGCACGAAGAGATGCCCGCGCTCTCTCATGACATCCGCAAACCGCGGCAGCTCGTCGCGGCTCAGGCCCCGCAGATTGCAGCGTTTGGCCTCGAAGTGCACCTCCATGAAGACCCCGAAGAAATAGAGGCAGGCCGGGATGGCCGCTGCCTTGGCGATGTCCAGGTAAGGAACATTTAAAAACTCGGCCATGATGAAGGCCGCCGCGCCCATGATGGGCGGCATGATCTGGCCGCCGGTCGAAGAGGAGGCCTCCACCGCCGCGGCGAACTCGGGCCGGTAGCCCAGCCGCTTCATCATCGGGATGGTGAGGCTGCCCGATTCAACGGTGTTGGCCACCGAGCTCCCGGACACCGTTCCCTCCAGCGCGCTGGTCACGATGGCCATCTTGGCCGGCCCGCCGGAGGCCCAGCCGGCGATGGCGTTTGAGATGTCGATGAAGAGCTGCCCCAGCCCCGATTTTTCACGAAACGACCCAAAGAGGATGAACAGGTAGATGAACGTCGCCGCCACTCCCAGGGGGATGCCGAGAATGCCCTCGGTGGTCAGGTACATGTGGGAGGAGATGCGTTCCAGCGAATAGCCGCGGTGCTCCATGAAACCCGGGAAATAAGCCCCGAAATAGGTATAGATGAGGAAAAACGCCGAGAGACCTACGATCGGCAACCCCACCACCCGCCGCGCCGCCTCCAGAGTCAGCAGGATGCCGCAGCCGCCGATGATGTAATCCATGCGGGAATAATCCCCGCCGGCCTCCATGATGCGCACGTAGTTCAAGGCCATGTACAACCCGACGTAAGCGGCAAAGAGGGCTATCAGCCAGTTGTACCAGCTCAAGCGGTTGGATTCGTCGCTGGAGCGGGCCGGAAAAAGCAGAAAGGTCAATACAAACGCGTACGCCAGGTGGATGGAGCGCTGCAACTGGGCCGGAAACAACCCGAAGGCCGCCGTGTACACCTGAAAAAGCGACCAGGAAAACCCGATGAGGTAAACCACCCAGTGCGGGATTCCGGTCAGTTTCCGGGCGGAGGCTTCCTTGTCGACCTTCTTCAAGATCTTCTCGATCTCTTCCTTGGAGACGACCTCCACCCCTTCTATCGATGTGGTCAGCACGCCGGGTTTGGCCTGAATTTTTTCTTTCTCGCTCACGGGAGACACCTTCCTTTGAAGAGATCGAACATTCGAAGTTCGCGAACGCGTATGGTTAAAGGCTTCCCCGGTTCGGCCAGGTCCGCAAGCCGGATCTTGCGGTCTTTGATGTGCAGGGTGTGATCAGCCACCCAGCCCACCCGGACGGTGACTTCCGGGACGGCCTGGTTGACCGTCCATTTCAGCCAGCCGTCTTCGGCGATGACCAAAGTGCCCTCCTGGGTCGACGCTTCCGGCATACCGGCGCCGAAGGAGTCGAACCGGGAACTGACGATGACCAGATGATCGGCCTCCGCCCGCAACGTGTCGTAAACGGGCCGCTTGTTTACGGAATGGACAAACGAAAGCACAAATTCATCGCCCGGCCGGACCTGGGCACAGAAGACGACTCGTCCGTCACGCCCGTCGACGATTTGAAGCGCGGGGACGAACGGCCACAGCAAAAGCCCGGCCCCCACCGCCCCGGCAACAATCAGGCCTGCGATCCATCGACGGCTCATAATAAAAAATTTACAGTGCGCTGTTCCATCCTGTTCGGCAATGAACCAGCAACCTTGCGAGAGTGGATCCCGGCCATGATACCGTCGCGGCAGGATGCCGCGCCCGTTGGAACAAGCACCAAGGGGTCGGCGGGCCATGACATGCGATGAAAAGGCATCTCAGATGATCCCCCGACCCCTTTGATTCTCAACCTCTCGTATCATCCCGATCTTCCCACCGGAATGAATGTTTACTTCATCAGGCCTTTTTCCTTGTAGAACTTCACCGCCCCCGGATGGTAGGGGATGGAGACACCCTTCACCGCGACCTGCGCGTTCAATTCCTTGCCCTTGGCATGGGCCATCGCCAGTTCGGGTTGATTGTCGAACAGCGCCTTGGTCAGATTGTAGACCATGTCCTCCTTGAGCTGGTTGCCGGCGATCAGGACCGCGTTCACCGCCACGGTGGGCACGTCCTCGGTCTGGCCTTTGTAGCTGTTCGCCGGCACCTTCACCGCTGCCAGGAAGGGATATTTCTCGGTCACCTTCGCGGTGATGTCGGCCGCAATCGGCAGGATCCGGATGGCGTTCTGGGTGGCGACGTCCATGATGGCCGAGGTCGGAACCGCGCCCGTCACGACGAAGGCGTCGATGTGCTTGTCCTTGAACGCCTCGGCGCTCTCGGAGAAGGAGAGGTACTGGCCATTGACATCTTCCTTTTTCATGCCGTAGGCGTCCAGCAGTTGCCGGTAGTTGGCTTCGGTGCCGCTGCCCGGCGCGCCCACGCCCACTTTCTTGCCCTTGAGATCCGCGAAAGACTTGATCGGGCCGTCGGCCGCCACAATCACCTGAACGACTTCCGGATAAAGAACCGCGATGGCGCTCATGCCTTTCAAGGGCTCCTTGAAGGCTTCCTTGGCGTTGAAAGCGAAGTCGAGGGTGTCGCTCTGGACCAGGGCGAGCTCGACCTCTTTCTTGTTGATCAGCCGCACGTTCTCACCCGAGGCCCCGCTGGTCTGGGCGGTGACGTTCATGTCCTTGATCTTGGAGTTCCAGATCTTGGCCATGGCCCCGCCGAAGGGGTAGTAGGTCCCGGCGGTGCCGCCGGTGGCGAGCACCAGGTTGTCGGCCGCCTGCACCGAGGCCACCGCGCCGATCGCAAACAGAACCGCCACGCACACACTGAACAGTTTTTTCATCGAGCACCTCCTTAAATTGTTTGTGTTTGTTAACTTACCTATCACTCCTCCTGCCTGCCACAAAGCCGGTTTCCATAAGAATCCGTATTTTAGGATAGGGGTGGTGCCGTGTCAAGGAAAAGGCCGAACGCGAAAACAAGAGGGTTGCGCCTGCCGCTGAAAGGCCGGATTTGTCCGTCGCAGCTTCCGCGGAAGCCGATTCCCCCCCCCCCCCGTCCACCGTAGGCCTGTCCCCCCCCCCCCCCGCCCCCCTTAATAAAGCGGAAGTGAGAGTAGCCCTAGTTTACTAAAAGCGGGAGTAGGCGGTTTCCGGCGTCTCTCCCCCTTTGAAAAAGGGGGTCGGGGGGATTCATTAAACCGCCAAAACCACCTTCAACTCAAGGGGCGGTGTTGACAACCGGGGCTCCAGTGTTAAATTGATTCCCAATCGATTAAGCAAGTTATGGGGGAAGCGTGGGCTTTGTCCTGCTCGAAGGCGGCAACGAGTTCAAACCGGGCATGGCCGCGGCGGACCAGCGCGCCATGGCGGCGGCCGGAGGCCACGCCTCCCCGGTCCGCATCATCCCCGCCGCGGCTGCGCCGGACAACAACGACCTGCGTGCCGGCGCGAACGCTATGGCCTGGTTTCAAGGCCTCGGGGCGACCGACGTTCGCGCGCTGCCCATCACCGACCGCGGCTCGGCCGGACAGCCCGGGCCCGCCAGGGAACTGGAAGCCGCCGGCGTTGTATTTCTGCTGGGCGGGTTCACCCGCCACCTGGCGGAAACCCTCGCGGGCAGCCCGGCCTGGGAGGCGATCAAACGCGCCCACCGCGCCGGCGCCGTCATCGGCGGCAGCAGCGCCGGGGCGATGGTGCTGTGCGAATTCTATTTCGACCAGGCCTCCGGCACGGTGCTGCCCGGCCTCAACCTCCTGCCGAAGATGTGCGTGCTGCCTCACCACGACACCTTCGGCCAGGACTGGGCGCCCCGCCTGACCCGGCTGCTGCCGGGGTCGCTTCTCGTCGGAATCGACGAGGAAACCGGCCTCTTGAACGACGGCCCGCACGGCCAATGGACGGTTTACGGCAAAAGCGCCGTAACGGTCTACGAACCCGACGGCCGGACGGTCTTCCATCACGGGCGGCGGCTCGTTCTGCCGGTTGAAGTCAACGATCATGGTCTTACTATTAACAATTAGCTTTTATTAAGGGTAGCGTAATTATATGGACACGG
>CAZLSV010000095.1:430-17270 GCA_964562235.1 uncultured Desulfatibacillum sp. | reverse complement strand
TCCTTGGCGGAGACGGGGCCTTTGCCGTCGATCGGCTCGCCCGTGGCCGAGAGCACGCGTCCCAGAACGGCCTCGCCGACCGGAACCTCGGCAATGCGACCGGTGCGCTTGACGATGTCCCCCTCCTTGATGTGGATGTCCTCGCCCATGACGGCGACACCCACGTTGTCCTGCTCCAGGTTGAGCACGAGACCGAGGATTTGGCCGGGGAACTCCACCAGCTCGAGGGCCATGACTTTTTCAAGCCCGTAGACCCGGGCGATCCCGTCGCCCACGGACAGGACGACACCGGTTTCGCTCAGCTCCACCTTCTTCTCGTAGTCCGTGATCTGCTCTTTGATGATCTGGCTTATCTCTTCGGCTCTAAGTTCCATTAGGCACCCTCACCCCTTTTCATAGATTCTCTCATGTTGAGTAATTGCGTCCTGATGCTCCCGTCCAACACAAGATCGCCGATCTGCGTAACCACCCCGCCGATCAGCCCGGGATCCTGCTTCACTTCCAGGATAATCTCCTTGCCGGTCCGCTTGGACAAGCCACCCCGGATGCGCTCGACAGTGTCCGCCGAAAGCGCGCTCGCCGACGTCAGCGTCGCCCGGGCCACTCCTTTCAGTTCGTCCGCCAGCTTCTGGAAAAAGTCGTTGATGGGCCCCAGAAACCCGAAACGGCCTTTTTCGAAAAGCAGCACCAGAAACGACTCCATGGCCCTGGAAAGGGTGAGCTTGGCGATGAGAGACTGCAACACGCGCTTGCGTGCCGCGCCTTCGTAAAGCGGGTTGTTGATGGCCTGCTCCAGGCGGCGGTCTGACGCCACCAGGTCGGCAATCGACTGAAGCTCCTTGCGGTACTGCTCGGTCTGGCCGTCCTGCTGGCCGATCAGCAGCAGGGCCTTGGCATAGCGCCGCGCAATCGTCAGGTTTTTCATGACGCCACCACCTTCTGAAGGTACTCCTCCACCAGTTGGGTCTGGTCCTGGGGCGTGACGCTCTGCTTGAGCATCTCCTCGGCCCTCGCCAGGGCCTTCTCAAAGATCTCGCGCTGCAGAACGGCCTTGGTCTGCTCGAACTCGTGCTCGATGTTGCGCCGGGCCTGGACCTGCAGCTTTTCGGCGGCCGATTGGGCCTCTTTGAGGATGCGCGCCTTGGCCTCCTCGCCCTGGCGGGCGTAATCGGCCATGATCCGCTCGGCCTCTTTTTCCATGTCCCCGAGCTTCTGGGTGTATTCGGCCAGCCGTTTTTCCGCCTCGCTTTTCTTGGCCTCGAGGTCCTTGAGCTGGTCTTCGATTCCCCGGATGCGGCCGTTCAACGCCCGGGGGATGGGCTTGCGCAGCAGGAAAAACAACCCGCCGGCCAGCACCGCGAAGTTCATGAGCCGGAACCAGTCCGTTTGGGTAAAGCCGCCGCCTGCGGCCGCGGCCGGCCCGGCGCCGCCGACCAGGACCATCAGGACCGCCAGCAGGGCCATCCCGCACCGCGCCGGCGTGTGTTTCAGGTAAAACCGCATCACACCGTCCTCCCCAATATTTTTCGAGCTATCTCGTTGGCAAAACTGGCGACCTCCTGCTGCAGGGACTGCCGGGCGTGATCGGCGTCGGCCTGGATCTTCTGGCGGATCTGCGCCAAGTCGCTCTGCGCTTTCAGATTGATCGACTCGATCAGCCGACGCTCTTCCGCCTCGGCCTGCTGCACGAGCCCCTCCTTCTCCTTCAAGCCCCGCGCGCGCGCATCCTTGATGGCCTTGGCGAAAGCCTCTTCTTTTTCCTGAACGGTCTGTCCGGCACGTTGAATGGCGACTTCCATGCCTTTGAATTTGTCCCGGCGTTCTTGGAGAATCCGGCGGATGGGACGATAAAGCAGAAGGTTTAACGCGAAGATGAGGAAAAGAAAGTTGGCGATTTGAAGGGTAAAGGACCAGTCGGGGACGACCGTCACCCCGCCGCCTTCCCCGGAGGCGAGCGCGGGACAGACAGGCAAGAGCGTCAAAATCCCCGCGGAGATCGCCGCTGCGCACGACACACTCCAGCGCAAACCAGTTGGGCCCATAAAATCAACCTCCGTTCCACTTGGTAAAGGAGACTGCGTGGTCTGATTGTCAGCTGCTGGGGTCAAACAGGAAATGCGGGGTCTATAGCATCGCCTTCGGGGGGTTGTCAAAGCTTTTTTACTGAGATTTGAAAAACGGCGCCGCCGACCGCAAACCGGCGCTGCACGGATTTTGCCGATGCTCCCTCCTCCGAGGAACACACGCTTTCTCAAGCGCCGGGCGGCTTGGCGGGCGGCGCCATGCTTGTTTTTCATCCGCCGGTCAATCCACCATGAACCGGCGCATGCTGACGTTCATCAGCAACCCGATGCAGATGGCCACCGTGAGCGTGGAGGAGCCGCCGTAGCTGATCAGCGGCAGCGGCACGCCCACCACGGGCATCACCCCCATGGTCATCCCGATGTTGATGACCACCTGCCAGGCGAGCAGGCTGGTGATGCCAACGGCGAGGAGGGTCCCGAAGGGCTCGCGGCAGCGGTAGGCAATGTTGAGCCCCCAGAGGATCAGCACTAAAAAAAGCAGGATCAGGCTGATCGAGCCGACGGCGCCCCACTCTTCCGCCAGGACCGAAAAGATGAAATCGGTGTGCTCCTCCGGAAGAAAAGAGAGCGCATTCTGGGTCCCCTGCAGATACCCCTTGCCGCTGATCATTCCCGAGCCGATCGCGATTTTCGACTGGATGATGTGGTAGCCCGCCCCGAGCGGGTCCTCGTCCGGGTTCAGGAAGGTCATGATACGCTTTTTCTGGTAGTCCTTGAGCAGCGACCAGACCACCGGGACCGCGGCCGCGGCGGGGGTCAACAGGAGGACCAGCGCGCGCAGCTCCACCTTGACAAACAGCGTGATCGTCACCGCGATCAACGCCACGAGGCCGGCGGTGCCGAGGTCCGGCTGAACGACGATCAGGCCGAAGGGCAGGCTCGTCAACAGGATCGGCCGCAGCAGGTCCCGCAGCGTAAAACCGCCGGGGGCGGCGTTTTTGGCATAATACTTGGCCAGGACCAGGACGACCGCGATTTTGATCAACTCCGACGGCTGAAGATGGATCGGTCCGAGCGCCAGCCAGCGCCGCGAGCCCCCCGCCAGTTTGCCGAAAACCACGACCCCCAGCAGCATCAGCACGCAGGCGATGTAGAGCGGGTGGGCCCAGCGCTCCAACTGGCGGTAGTTGAAGGAAAACGCGGCCGTCATCACGACGAGGCCCAGCGCAAACCAGATGAGCTGCTTGTAGAACAGCAGCTTGTAAGGCGCCGGGGGCGGGTCGGCCGTCACCGCGCTGTAGACGGTGGTCAGCCCGATGCCGCCAAGCATCAGGACCACCACCAGCAGCCCCCAGTCGAAGTTGTGGATGAGACGACGATCGAACATGAACGCACCGAAAAAAAAGGGTTCGAGGGTGCAAGGGTCCAAGGGTACGGAACCCTATCTCATTCCCATTCCGTTCCTATCAACGTTACTTCGCGCACATCGGCTATCGCGTTCTCGATGGGCGCTTCAAGGTGAAGGCCATGTTTTTTTCACTCGACCCCTTGACCCCTCGAATCCTTGAACCCTGATGCCATGACCAAATCGCCGGCCAGCTTCTGGCCGTTCGGCACTCTGCGCAAATAGGCCTTCACCATTTCCCGGGCGATCGGCCCGCCGGCGCTCGAGCCGTGCTCGCCGTTTTCCACCACCACGGCAATCGCTATCTTCGGAGCGTCAAACGGCGCGTAGCAGACGAACCAGGCGTGCGGTCGGAGATGCGGCGGAAGATAATCGTCGCCGCTCTCCTTGCGCCCCACGACCTGGGACGTGCCGGTCTTGCCGGCGATCTCGATGTCATTCAGGTGCACCCGGCGGGCCGTACCACGCTCGCCGTTCACTGCCCCCCAGATGCCCTGCTGAACGATCTTGAGGTTGCGCGGGCTGACGGAAAGCCGGGCGATCTCCTGGGACGGCGCCTGGAAGACGACATCCCCCTCCATCGTCTCCACCCGGCTCACCACGCTCGGTCGGTAGCGAACCCCACCGTTGGCGACGGCCGCCGTCAGCATGGCCATCTGCAGCGGCGTTGCCAGGACATACCCCTGGCCGATGGACACCGAAAGGGTCTCGCCCTCCTGCCACGGGACGCCGAACCGTTTTTTCTTCCAGGCGGATGAAGGGATCAGTCCGCGACCCTCCTGGTCCAGGGCCACCCCGGAGCGCACCCCCAGACCGAAGGCCTTGGCGTACCACGCCAGCCGGTCGATGCCCAGGCGCAGGCCGGTGCGGTAAAAAAAGACGTCGCAGGATTCCGCCAGCGCCCGCCGGACATCGACCCGGCCGTGGCCTTCCTTTTTCCAGCACCGGTAGTCGCGGCCGGCAAAGGGCATAAACCCCGCGCAGTCGAAGGTCGTGGTCTCGTCGATGGCCTTCTCCTCCAGGCCGGCCAGGGCGGTGACGATCTTGAAGGTGGACCCGGGCGGGTATTCGCCTTGAATGGCCTTGTTCTCGAGCGGGCGGTAAGGGTTGGATACCAGCGACTCCCAGGCGTCGGAGCTGATGCCGCTGACGAATGTGTTTTGATCGAAAGAGGGCGAGCTCGCCATGGCCAGGATTTGCCCGGTCGCCGGCTCGACGGCGACGGCGGCACCGGCAACGCCCTCCAGCAACTCCTCGGTCCGCTGCTGCAGTTCACGGTCCAGGGTCAGGTGCACGTTGCGCCCGGGCTTGGGAGAGACCGTCTGCAGGACCCGCATGATCTGGCCGTTCGCGTTGACCTCCACTTGGCGGCCACCCGCCTCGCCCCGCAGGAAGCCTTCCTGGGTGCGCTCCACGCCGAACTTGCCGATGTAATCCCCGCCGCGCAGGTTGGGGAATTCACCGCTTTTCATCTCCTCGAGGTTGATTTCGCCGAGATAGCCGATCACGTGCGAGGCGCTCAATCCAAAGAGGTAGTTGCGGCGCAGGCGCACCTGCACGGACACCCCGGGCATGTCCATTTTGTGCGCTTCGACCGTGGCCAGGGCATCGCGGCCGATGTCCTGCTTCAGCAGGACCGGCCGGAACGCGGCCAGCCCCCGGCTGTTTTTGACCTTGCCCTGCAGTTCCTCGATCGGAACGTTCAGGTGGTGCGACAGCTCGCCGAGCACCCGGCCGATGTTACCGGCGTCCTTGGGTGTAAAGCTGACGTCGAAGGAGGGCCGGTTCTCCGCCAGCTTCGTTCCGTGGCGGTCCAGGATCAGGCCCCGGGGCGGGTCCACCGTCTGGAGCCGAATGCTGTTGTTCATGGACAACCGGTAGAAGTCGTCCCCCACGACCACCTGCAGGTACACCAGCCGCACCAGCAGGACGACAAACGCCGCCAGCAGGCAGAGCATCATCCCGACGATGCGCTGCCGGTACCAGTCGTGGTCCACCGATTTGACGAATCGTTCCATCGTCATCCGCCGATCGTCGCCTCAATGTCGGCGGCCTTCCGCGTGCGCCGGCGCGTGAACTGTTTCGCCTGCCGCATGCCCAGGGCGATCAACGGCCCGGTCAGCAGCACCCATCCGATCTGTTCGCTGACGACCCGGACCATCTCGCCGGGGGTGTGCCCCCCCTCACCGGAGGAGCCGAGCACCATGAAAAAAATGAGGTTCTGCGAAACCACGGCCGCGATGAAGCTCAGAACCAGCACCATCGCGTTCTCGGCCCGCACGACGGTGGCGGCCAGCCGCACGGCGATATACAGCCACACATAGGAGGTCAGGTAAAGCCCGAAGGGCCCCCCGGAAAGGTTGTCCATCAGGGCGGCCATGAACACCACGAACGGAAGTGTCTCGTGGACCGGCCGAAACGCGGCCAGGTATATCACCCAGGGCAGCAGCAGGTCGAAGAAGTGCCCCACGAAACCCAGCCGCGGAATCAGGGCGGTCTGCAACGTGACCAGACACAGGCTGCTGACAATGTAGGCGAAATAGTTCATCGGCGGTTCGCCGGATCGGCCGGCGCAGGAACGGAAGCGGGCGGCTTCAGGATGATCAGCACTTCCTCGAGTTTGTCGAAATCCACCGCGGGCTGGATCCGGACCTCTTTGAAAAAATCGGAGCCCTGGAAGTTGACGGCGGCGACGGTGCCCATCAGCAGGCCCTTGGGGTAAACCCCGTCGAACCCGGAGGAAATCACCCGGTCTCCGACCCGCACGTCGTCCTCGTGCATGACGTAATCCAGGTAGCACTCGTCGCCCGAGGTCCCCTTGATGATCCCCCGGGCCCGGGTGCGCTGAACCAGCGCGTCGGCGGCGCTGTTGCGGTCGATGATCAGCAACAGCCGCGACTGGTGGCGGGAGGCATCCACGATCTGTCCGACCACGCCGTGGAAGGTCACCGCCGGCAGCCCCCGCTGTACGCCATCCGCCTCGCCTTTGTCGATGATGACGGTTTTAAACCAGGCGGACGGGTCCTTGCCGATGATCTGCGCGGCGACCGCTGGCCCGGGCAGCGACCGTTTGAACCCCAGGAGCTCCCGCAGGCGGGCGTTTTCAAGCTCGAGCTCGCGCTGCTGAACGCTGGCCTGCGACGCCTGCCCCACCTGCTGCTGGAGCTGCCGGTTCTGCTCGGAGACGGAGACCAGAAAAAAATAGTCCCGCCACACCCCCTCGACCGCGCTCGCGGCCCGGGTGGCGAGACCCTGGAACGGCGCGGCAAAGGCCATCATCACCCGGCCGACCCCTGCGGCGGCGGGCGGCCGCCGCGTCGTGATCGCCAGCAGGATGATGTTGACCATTACGAGGAGGATCCCGACAAGGATCAGAACCGTCTTCTTGGAGAACATAGACGCTAGTGGACAACGATTTCCTTGAGAAGGTCCAGATTGTCGAGCGCCTTCCCCGAGCCGAGCGCCACGGTTTCCAGCGGCCGCTCGGCCACGGTGATCGGCAAGTTGGTCTCTTCCCGCAGCAGCTTGTCCAGGTTTTTAAGAAGGGCGCCCCCGCCGGTAAGAATGATCCCGCGGTCGACGATGTCCGCAGAGAGCTCCGGCGGCGTCTGCTCCAGGGCGATCTTCACGGTTTCGACGATGGCGTCGATCTGTTCGGAGATGGCCACGCGGATCTCTTCCGAGTCGATGGAGAGAATTTTGGGGATACCGGATGCGAGATCGCGGCCCTTGACCTCGATGGTCTCCAGGTTCTGGGGGTCGGGATAGGCGTTGCCGATGGTGGTTTTGATGATCTCGGAGGTGCGCTCGCCGATCAGCAGGTTGTACTTGCGCTTGATGTACTGAATGATGGCGGCATCCATCTTGTCCCCGGCCACCCGCACGGAGCGGCTGTAGACGATGCCTTTCAGCGAAATGACGGCCACCTCGGTGGTGCCGCCGCCAATATCGACCACCATGTTGCAGGTGGGCTCGGTGATCGGAAGACCCGCGCCGATCGCGGCGGCCATGGGCTCTTCGATCAGAAAGACTTCGCGGGCGCCAGCGGACTCCGCGGATTCGCGCACCGCGCGTTTTTCCACCTGGGTGATGCCCGAAGGAACGGCGATGATGATCCGCGGCCGGACAAAGGTCCGCCGGTTGTGCACTTTGTGGATGAAATGCCGCAGCATGGCCTCGGTGACTTCGAAGTCGGCGATGACCCCGTCGCGCATCGGTCGGATGGCCACGATGCTGCCGGGGGTCTTGCCGAGCATTTTCTTGGCCTCGGTGCCGACGGCCAGAACGCGGTTCTTGGCACGCGAGTTGGTGCTGACGGCCACGACCGATGGTTCGCTCAGCACGATCCCCTTGCCCTTGACGTAGACCAGGGTGTTCGCCGTCCCCAGGTCGATCGCCAGATCGTTCGAAAACACTCCCAGAAACCCGTCAAAAAAAGACATGCGTCCTCATTTCTTGGCTGCGGCAATAAGCCCACGTGTTGTTTTAATCCTATTATTATTAGCAAAACATGCGGAGAACCACAAGGAAAAATTACGGCGCGGCCGCGGGCCGCCCCGCGCCGACGGCCTGCATGACCGCATCGTGGATCGCCGGCCGGAAGGCCCGGATGGCGATGTTGGCCCGGTCGGGGTGAACCCGGTTGGTGAGCAGAATGACGGCGACCGACTGCTCGAGATGCACCCAGAAAGAGGTCCCGGTGAAACCCAGGTGGCCGACGGCGGTGGCCGGAAAATACCGGCCGCAGCTGGGGGCGAGAGCGGCGGGCATGTCGAACCCGAGGGCCTTGTCGGTTCCGGGCACCCGCTGGAAAAACCGGTGGACCGTGGACCGGTCGAACAGCCGGCCGCCCGACTCGCGGTGGTAGGCGTCCAGCAGTTCGGACAGGACGCGGTGCACGGCCGCCGCGGTGCCGAAGAGCCCGGCATGCCCGGCGACCCCGCCCAGGGCGTGGGCGTTCTCGTCGTGAACTTCCGCCTCGATCAGCCGCCCGCGCCAGGGGCATTGCTCCGTGGACGCGAACCGGCCGGCCGAGGGCCGGCGGCCGAGGTCGATGAAAAAAAGCGCCTCGGCCGTGTTCAGCGGTGCATAGATCTCCTCGGCCGCGAAAAGGTCCAGGCACCGTCCGGAAACAGCCTCCACGACCCATTCCAGGATCATGAAATCCAGGTCGCTGTAGAGCATTCGCTCGCCCGGGGCGCAGAGCAGCGGCTCCCGGGTCAGCCGGGCGCGCAGCCGGTTTTTGCGCTCCTGGACCGGGTGCCGTGCGAGGTCGAGGTAAAACGGCCGGTAGTCCGGCAGGCCCGCGGTGTGGGAGAGCAGGTGGGCGATCCGGACATCGGCCTTGTCCCCGCCCGCAAACGCCGGCAGCACCGCCCCCAGGGATTGGCATACGTCCAGCCGCCCCTGCTGACAAAGCCGCATGACGGCGAGCGTGGTGGCCAGCGGCTTGGTGAGAGAGGCGAGGTCGAAGAGGGTGTCCAGGGTCATCGGCCGCCCGGTGAAGCGGTTGGCTTCGCCGTAGGCGGCTTGGAAGAGCACGTTCTCGCCGCGGACGACCCGCAGCACCGCGCCCGGGAACACGCCCTCGCCCAGCGCCCGCCGCATGAGCCGGTCGACCTCGGGCATGGCCTCGGTCGGAGGCCGGGGCGAACAGCGTCGGGTTTGAGCTTCGGTGGGTGGAATTTGTCGTCTTTTCAATTTTAGGCACTATAGGCAAGTTAGCGCATTTTAGGCACTGCCCTTCCCTTCCTACCCCTGCGTCGGGCACTCGAATTCAAGCGTCCGGCGCCCGGCGTCGAGCTTCGCGGCCGCGCCCAGCGGCAGGGTCAGATTCGGTTCGCTGTGGCCGGCGTCCACCCCGGATAGAATCGGAAAGGGCGCCCCCTGGAAGAGATCCGCCACGATCGCCAGGATTTCATCCGGGCTCCCGCAGCCGTCGAAGGAGCCCAGCGCGAGGCCCTTGGCGCCGTCGAAGCATCCGGCGGCTCGCAGGTGCGTCAGCATGCGGTCGATGCGGTAGGGAGCTTCCCCGCGGTCCTCCAGGAAAACGATGCGGTTGCGGAAGCGCGGTGCGAAAGGGGTCCCCAGCAGGTGGCACAGAGTGGTCAGATTCCCGCCGACCAGCGGGCCGGAGGCGGCCCCCGGCTTAAAGGCCCTGGCGCCCTCCGATCGCACCTTCACCGGCCGGTCGGAGGCGACCGCCGCCCGCAACCCCGCCAGGGTCTCTTCAGCGGCGTCGGCAAGGGTCGTCACCACCGGGCCGTGGAAGGTGATCAGCCCGCAGCGGGCGGACACCGCCGTCAGCAGCGCCGTGATATCGCTGAAGCCGATCAGCGCCTTGGGCCGGGCGGCCATGCCGGCGTAGTCCAGCAACGGCAGGATGCGCAGCGACCCGTAGCCCCCGCGGGCGCACATGACCGCGTCGATGCCGGGATCGGCGAACAGGCGGTTGAGGGTCTGCGCGCGATGGGCGTCGGTACCGGCCAGATAGCCGTCGGCGACGAAAAGATCATCGGGGACAACCACCTCGAAGTCCATCGCTCGCAGGACTTCCACCCCGCGGCTGAGGGCATCCGGCTCGAAGGGCCCGGCCGGCGCGGCGATGCCGATGACCGAGCCCGGGCCGAGCCGGGGCGGCTTGAGCGCCCTCTTTCGGATGCCCCGTGCGCTGCTCAGACCGACGCGGCCCATTCTTTGATCCTTTCTTGACATGCGCGATGCGAAGTGTTAGTGGTTTCTTTTGTGTCGGGGCGTGGCGCAGACTGGTAGCGCACTTGAATGGGGTTCAAGGGGTCGTTGGTTCAAATCCAATCGCCCCGACCAAAATCAGAATATGAAAACGGGGGGCTTGATCAGCCCCCGTTTTATTTCGACCCAACCGCAAAAACCGTGTTCCGGAGGCAGGTGCATTATAGCCGACGCCGGAGCCGACATCCATTTCCCTTCCCAGCCGTCCACCCTATATACACTGTTTTGTTTCAGACCGCAAAGGAGGCCGCACCGGTGGCGGTCGGAGGTGCGATTTTGCCTTCGTGGTAGGCTTTTTGAAACACCCCGACGATGCGGGGATCGAACTGGGTGCCGGAGCCTTGCTCGATGTTGCTCAGGATCAGCCCCGGCTCCATGCGTTTGCGGTAGGCCCGGTCGGAGGCCATGGCGTCGTAGGCGTCGGCCAGGGACAGGATGCGGGCCAGAAACGGGATCTCCTCCCGCCGCAGCCCGTCGGGGTAGCCGCTGCCGTCGAAGCGCTCGTGGTGGCAGCGGATGATCCGCCGCTCCTGGTCCCAGAGGCCGAGCTGGCTGAGCATGTTCGCCCCGATGATCGGGTGCTCCTTGATCTTCTCGAGCTCTTCGGTCGACAGACGCCCGGGCTTGAGCAGGATGTCGTCGCGGATGCCGATCTTGCCGATGTCGTGCAGCGGTCCGGCAAAGTTCAGGATGTTCAACTCCTCGGCGGAGCAGCCCATCTCCCGGCCTAAAACCAGGGCGATTTCGGTAACCCGGCTGGAGTGCTCGCGCGTGTAGAGATCCCTGGCTTCCAGTGCGTTGACGAACCCGTAGAGCGTTGCGAACAGGTTCTCGTAAAGATTCTCGTAAAGCGCCAGGTTTTCGATGGCTCCGGCCGCCGTCCGGGTGGTGAAGGCGAGGTAAAAGAGGTCTTGTTCGGTGAACGCCCGACCGTCGGCCGGCGCCGCCGCGGTCAACACCCCGAAAAGCTGGTCGCGGATTTTCACCGGAACGGCCATGAGCGAGCGGCGCCGGCGCGGCCGTCCGCCCTCGCCCGCCCCGGCAATCACCAGCAGGGGCAACCCGTCGGCCGAGACGCCGGCCACCAATTGCGCCAAGTCGTCATCCGTGGCGACCGCCACCGGACGCTGCCGGGATTCATCTCCATGTGCCCCGGCGCAAGGCTCCGGCCCGAGCGATCCCATGCGGGCCGAGGCGATCTCATGGGGCGAGGCGCCGGTTGAATGAATCACGAAAAACGAGGCGAGCTCGGCGCGCACCACCTCCCGTGCGATGTCGACGGTCCGTTGGAACACGTTCGCCGGGGAGGAGGCGGTCGTGAAGTTCCCCATGATTCGGTTCAGCGTGTTCAGCTCTTCGATCTTCGACATGAGCTCGCGGTTAAGCGATTCAATCCGCTGCTTGCCCTTGGCCTCGCTCTTCAGGAGGAGGTTTTCCATGAACAGGGCCCGCTGGCGCATGACACGCTGCAGGCTGAGCTCCATCTGCTTCAGGTTGATCGGCTTGATCAGGAAATCGACCACCCCGTTCTTCACCGTGCGGATGGAGTTCTCCAGGGAAGGGTAGCCGGTCATCACGATGACCGGCAGGGTGTTGTCCATCTGGTGGATGCGCTCGACCAGGTCGAGGCCGTTCATCTCCGGCATGTTGATGTCGGTAAAGCAGCAGTCGAGCCTGTGCTCTTTGAGGATTCCTAACGCCGCGCGGCCGCTCTGCGCCGTGAGGACCTGGTAGCCCCTTCGCCGGAAATACTCGCCGACCACCCCCAGAATGCTCTCTTCGTCATCGACGACCAGGAGACTTGAAAATCTCTCGGCACTCATGCGGCGGCCAGCCGCCTGTCCGGCCGTCTTGCCTTCGACCGCAGATCGTTGCGGAAGCCTCTTCCATCGTGCTGATTCGGCATGGCTCGTGTCCCCCCTGCGGATCGGGTCTCGGGGCCTGCGTGGCTTTACAGATCCCGGTCGCCAGGGATACTATCGCCCCGATGACCACAAAACTTTAGCCGTTTGTCCCTCCCGGATGCTCCCGGCGGGCGGGTCGTGCTCCGGCAACGAAACCGACCCATCGCCGCAAAGCCGCCGCGCCGGCCTCCGGCGACCCTCGCGCATAGCCAACTCCATGACGGTGGAAAGCCCCCGGCTCTATTCATAGAGTCAATTTTATCCCCGGCCCCGGAAAACAGAACCCGCAACGCCGCATACAACAAGCTGATATTATTTAGGTTAAAATTTCTGGTAGCCATGGCACGCTTTTAGCAAAATTAAGCGCGACAGCCCTTCCATCCCCATCAACCCAAGCCGAGGAGGTCCCATTCATGCAAACATGGAAGAAACCCCGCAACCCACCCGGAAAATCAAGAATCACCCCCCGTTTCATCGCGCTGCTCATAGCCATCTGCGCCGCCGCCGGCCTGCTGACGGGCTGCGGCAGCGGCGGCAGCGGCGGCAGCGGCAGTTCGGCCGTCCCGGCGACCGCCGAGGCCTTGACCCTGCCGAGCCGCATTACGCTTTCCAGCGCCGAGGGCGTCACCAACTCGGCGGCCCTGGCGCAGCACCCCCTGGCGGCCCTGTCCGCACGTCACCGGGCCCCCAGCGCCTACAGCGACGCCGGCAGCGACTACACCGCCCAGGCGAAGCAGACCTGGCTGGAAGACACCGACGTCCTCGATATGGTGAACGATATTTTGGGAGTCGTGGCCGACAGCGGGTATGAATACTTTGTCAACGCCGGCCCCTACAAGGCACTGGTCAAGCCTGTTGGCGACGAACAACAAAGCCAGGGGGGCACTTCGACGACCTCCACCACCGCCGAGCAGTTGATGGAGATCACCGTCGACGTCACCCGCGAGAGCGCCAGCGCGCCCATGATCGTCAAGGTCTGGGTGAAGCAGGAAGAAGGCCCCGGCGGAGCGCCCATGCTGATCCGCGGGTATTTCACCGTCTCCCAGGGCGTCTCGGCACAGTATCCGTACGGCGTGATGGAGGCCCATTTCAAGGCCAACTCGCTGGACAACACCGGCGCGGAGGGCGATCAGGTGTTTACCATGTCCATGAACATCGGCGCCGACGAAGAGGGCCGCGTCATCGTCCAGTTCCTCGATCAGGGCGCCGAGCAAGGACCGCAAGGCGAGGACTACATCTGGGATTTGCGCGGCCGGATCGTGGCGGATTCGACCCTGACGAGCGGCAAGGCCTACACCTATTGCCTTGAAAACAACTGGGATACCGGCGCACTCGAAGAGGAAACGGTTTATTACGCCTACAACGCGGATTATTTCAAATCCAAGGCGGCCGGCAGCGTCGATGAGACGACCCTGGACAAAAACGTCCTGCGGCACAAGGTCTTCAAGTACCAGCTGTTCGATTACAATTCCGGCGCCAAGGTGAACCGCAACTCCGGTTTCGGAATCCGCCTGCCGGGCGGCCAATACGGCTACATCGGCTATCACGGCCTCTGGATCTCCCACGGCGTCACGGCCATCGACGGCGACACGATCACGCGCGCCGACAACGACCAGCCGTACACCCTGGTCAAGGTCGGCGGCAAGCTCACCAAGCACACCCGCGCCTCCATCGCCTTGAGCGCGCTCAACGGGGTCGAAATCTCGGTCTGGGACCAGGGAATGGATCTTGTCGTCGTCTGGGATGCGGCCCAGGAGACCTTCAAAAAGATCGGGACGCGCAACATGCAAAACGGCCAGATCCAGTACCTGGACCCGGCCGCCTACCAGAATTACACCTTCCCCAACGAGTGGAGCGGCGGCTATTGCAACGCGCTGTCGGCCAACCTGCCCCTCGGGCGCCTGACGCCGGCCAACAGCGACACGGTCCATTACAGCACCCAGGAGACGGTGAGCGGCAAGCTGGCCTCGGACCTGACCCTTTACTACTGGGGATTCGCGCTGCCCCAGCCCATCACGCAGGACGCACTCAATAACGCCGAGGCCGCCTATCAGGCCTATTTCGCAGCGGGCCCGCCGGTCAAAAAGACCTACACCTTCGACGCGACCGCCAATGTTCTGCGGGACAGCGAATCGAACGAAATTCTGATCGGAGCCGGGTTGTCCCTTCTGGCCGGGACCAAGTACTTCAACGGCTACAATCTTTTCCCGATGACCACGGACGACACCTACGATGCCACCAACTGCTGGTCGATCCAGGACTCGGAAGTCTACTACACCTGGACCACGGGAAACAACCAGTGGAACCAGTTCACGACCGCGCGGGATGCCGACGGCGCGTTGACGGCCTTCGACCCCCCGCTCTCGTTCACCTATCAACACCAGACGGCGAACGATGTGAATGGCGACGCCACCCACAACGGCCGCACCTTCAAGCTGGACTTCGGCGGATCCAATCTGCAGGTTCCCTGGAGCTTCGATGCTGCCGCCGGTGAATGGTGGCCCACCTTCGGGCTCAAAGACGGTACGATCCTTACCGACGCCAACGGCCATTTATACGTTCTCAAGGCCGTGGAAGAGGCCCTGATCATGGCCCCCGCCGCCGATCCAAGCCTGGCGGACGACCTGGTCATCGACATGACCGTGGAGCCCCCGTCGATCACCTACGACGTCTCCAAGACGGCGCTGGTCGGCGACGTGCCGTCCGATGCGGTGTTGAAGGTCATCAAGGGCGAACGGGTCGTCGATTAATAAAACCGGACCGGCCGGCGCGTCCGGAAGCCGCGCGACCGGAGGAGAGCGGGAGCCATTGTCCCGCTCTCCTTTTTTTTTGCCCAAAAGGGCTTGACGGTTCACTGCGAGCCCGCTAACAGAGCCCATGGATGCGAAGGGGCGGCCCGCCGCCGGCGGTGGGCCATGCAACCCGACGGTATTTATCAAGCCGGCTATCAACCATGGCAATACCCGACATCTCATCAACCGGCGAAACGGGGTGCCCGGCGACGCCGTATCAGGAGCTGCCGCATCGGATGGCCGGCCGAACAACCCCAGCGCAGGAAGGACCGATCGGATCGTGAACCGGACCCCAGGTGACAACCAGGCCCCCCTGCGGGTCTGCCTGCTGAGCTACCGCAGCAACCCGCACAGCGGCGGGCAGGGGGTGTACGTGAAAAATCTGAGCCGGGCCCTGCGCGACCTGGGGCACACCGTGGACGTCCTCTCCGGGCCGCCGGACCCAGGGCTGGCCGCCGGCGTGCGCCTGATCGCCCTGCCCTGCCTGGACCTCTACAACCCGGTCGACCCCTTCCGCATGCCTTCGGCGCGCGAACTCTCCGACCCCGTGAACCTGCTCGAGTGGATCGGGGTCTCCACCATGGGATTCCCCGAGCCCTTTACCTTCGGCCTGCGCGCCTATCGTTTCCTGAAAAAACGGCTGGCTGATTACGACGTTCTGCACGACAACCAGAGTCTCTCCTACGGGGTCTGGGCCCTCAGCCGCCGGGCGCCGACGGTGGCGACGATCCACCACCCGATCACCGTGGACCGCCGCTGGGCGGTGCGCGCCGAGGCCGGCGTCTGGAGGAAGCTGCAGCGCTGGCGGTGGTACTCCTGCGTCGGCATGCAGAAGCGCGTGGGAAAACGCCTGGGGCCCGTCGTCACGGTTTCGGAAAGCGCCCGCCGGGACATCGTGCGCGACTTCGGCATACCGGCCGCGCGCCTGCGGGTGGTGCCCAACGGCATCGACACGGATCTCTTCCGGCCCCTGCCCGGGATCCCCCGGGAGCCGGGACGGATCATCGCCACCAACAGCGCGGACACGCCGCTGAAGGGGCTCGCGCACCTGCTCGCCGCCGTGGCCGACATCCGCCGGTCCCAGAACCATTTCAAACTGGTGGTGATCGGCGAACCCCGAAAAAACGGCGCCGTGGAGCGTCTGGTGCGCGAGCTGGGAGTCGGCCCATGGGTCGAATTCACCGGCCGCGTCGAGGCGGCGGAGCTGGTGCGGCAGTATGCCCGCGCGGCCGCGGCGGTGGTCCCGTCGCTTTACGAAGGCTTCGGCCTGCCGGCCGGCGAGGCCATGGCCTGCGGGGTCCCGGTGATCAGCACCACCGGCGGCGCCCTGCCGGAGGTCGTGGGCGATGCGGGCCTGCTCGTCCCGCCGGCGGACCCGGCCGCGCTCGCCGCCGCCATCCGCCGGGTCCTGGACCACCCGGAAGAGGGCCGCCGCCTCGGGCAACGCGGCCGCGAGCGGGTCGGCCTCAATTTCACCTGGCGCCGGGCCGCCGAGCGCACCGTGTCGGTCTACCGCGAGGCCATCGATGCTCACCGTCGACTTCGACCGGCTTAGGCCGGCGCCCGGCTGCCGAATCCTGGACCTCGGCTGCGGCAGCGGCCGGCACACGGCCGCGGCCTACCGGATTCCCCGGGCGGTGGCCGTCGGCGTGGACGC
Source organism: uncultured Desulfatibacillum sp. (assembly GCA_964562235.1). Taxonomy (GTDB): domain Bacteria; phylum Desulfobacterota; class Desulfobacteria; order Desulfobacterales; family SpSt-501; genus SpSt-501. The sequence continues at coordinate 738 of CAZLSV010000095.1, read as the reverse complement.
GGCGCATCCCGAACTGGCCGCCGCCCGTCGCAGACTTGAGCTGCACGACCGCCTGGGCGAACATGGCGGCGGCCGCTGGGCCTTGTGCGCGGCCGACGGGCTGCAGCTGCCTTTCGCCGACGGGCGATTCGACCTCGTCATCTGCGCCGAAGTCCTGGAGCACGTTCCCGATCACGAACACGCGGCGGCTGAAATCGCGCGCGTGCTGCGGCCGGGGGGCGATGCCGTCGTCAGCGTTCCCCGCTACGGCCCGGAGCGCCTCTGCTGGGCGCTCTCGCGCGACTATGCCCCGGCCGAAGGCGGCCACA
>CAZLSV010000095.1:0-420 GCA_964562235.1 uncultured Desulfatibacillum sp. | reverse complement strand
GGCCGGCCTGAAGACCTGGTGCGCCCACCATGCCCACAGCCTGCACTCCCCGTTCTGGTGGCTGAAATGCATGGCGGGGCCCGCCCGCACGGATGTGCGGCTGGTGAACCTCTACCACCGTTTCCTGACCTGGGAGTTGATGCAAAAACCCCGCATCACCGGATGGGCCGAGCGGGTGCTGAACCCGATTCTGGGGAAAAGCCTCGTGGTCTATTGCCGGAAAGTCGGCGGTTGCGAGGCATAGATGCCGATCGGTGCGCGCGGCGGGCGGCCAAGTCCGGGCACCGAATGGTCGGTGGATGGGGTGTTTGGGTGTCTGGGGGTTTAGCGGGCCATGGCGCTTGGCGCCACCTTATCGGCCAGAAAGATTGTTATTTGTGGGAGAGGCTTTCAGCCTCGATCCGCGCGGCTGGAAGCCTA
>CAZLSV010000094.1:10976-17533 GCA_964562235.1 uncultured Desulfatibacillum sp. | reverse complement strand
ACACCTTGGAAATGCATTTGTCCTGACCCAAAAACGAAAATGCAAGATCCGGGTTTAAAGTTAATATATGCCTTCACAAACTTGTTATCTGTAAGTTTTTGTAAAGAGTGTTTCGTCCCTCCCATATTCGGAGAATAAAGCCCCGACACTTCCCTCCCACTTAAAACATATAACTCCCCGTCCTCGGATGATTTAACAATCACCTCATAAGCATAACCAGCCATTTTCCCGTCAATCAAATCAAAGTCACCTAAAAGTTTGTTTTCTTTTTCGGTCCCGTCTGCATTTAGCGGATTGTCATAAGCCCTTTCGTATATCTTCATAATCAGTCTAGGTTAATGGTAAGGGTGCGGAGCATATCAAAATGTTTTTCTTATAAGGTCACACTTCGTGCATATTGACAGAAATGGCTCGTTCGGCAAGCCGTGCCACTTTAACTTACACCACACGTGATAGCAGAAAAAGTTTTGATATATCCACTTTTTTAATTTTTGAAACTGATACATGGTCATAATCAGTCTAGGTTAATGCCCTTCAAAAAATTATCAAAGCATTTTATATCCTCACTATCCATACTGATATACTGTGCCAACTCACCACGGATTTCTCCTATCTTCTGCTTAACCAGCTCCTCTATTTCCTTGCGGTAGAAGGACTTGATTTTTCCGTGGTCAATATCCCAATCATCTAAAATATCTGCATTGTCAAACCTTTCCTCTAAACGGTCAAGCTCTGTTTTCTCTTGGGTCATATTATCTGTTTAGGGCAGAGTTACGGAGTTTATCCATTTCTATGTCCTTAGTGTCTTGTATTGCCCTATTATATCCAGCAGTCCATTTCTCGGAACCATACTCCTCTATTTCCTTAAAGATGGCTTGGAACTGGTCTTCGGACAGAGGATTAGTATACAGCCCTCCATCTTCGTGGACGCATATCTTCCGTATCTTGTCTTGGTAGCTGGTCATATTTTCTTCACGCTCTAATTTATTAGCAAGGTCTTTCGCCCCTGTCCGTTCCCATTGTTTCATTTCTGGGGTCATATTATTTTCGTTCCCAACCGATACTGTAATGACCGCAGTGCTTGCACTTGGCAGTGGAAACGGTTGCGGGGATGTTATCTTCTTCTACCTCGTAGTCGTGTCCCATCATCGGAATACCTGTTACCCACGTTCCTGTATAAAGCGTTCGCAAGATTGTCTTTAACCAACAAATGATTGCCATATAGTTATCTTTCATTCTCTGGTTTAATTCCCAGCGTGTCACAGACTTTATTTATCGCCCCGTCCCATTCGCCACTCTGAATCATCCAAGCCAATAATTCTATGGCGTTCTCAATTCTATCAAGGCGGTCTTTTTCTGTTTCTGTCATACGCCTTTAGTTATTTAATTAACTCACAGGGACTACGGGCAGGGTTTCACCTGCGGGACAACCGTCGGCATCCCCACGCCACCAAACGCATCGAGGTTTCAGCATATATCACCTCATGGTGGGGGAAGACTCCGACCCGGACGTTAATCGAATCGGTTTAGCCAGTACCCTTTGCTGGGGCGTTGTCCTATTGGTTGTAGCGACTCAGCGGTCGCAACCGTAGCCCCTGTCAATGAACTATTCCTTTACGGGTGGGGTAAGGAGGGGGTCACGCAAGATATTTATAATTACACAATGAACGCCATCGTCTTCCCACCCTATTCCTTCTTCTCTTACCATCTCCCTCACCTTCGCCTGATAGAGAATGATGGCGTGGGCAATTCGCATTTTCATTTCCGCCGAACGAACACCGTCAAGAACATAATCCTTCGTTTCTACGGAAAGCGGTTTGAACCACTCATCAAACTCCCTCATCACTTGTTTCAAATAGTCGTCCATAGTTATTTCGTTAGTTAATCTGGCTTTGAGTGAGGCCAGGGGTTCGAACCCTGTTCGCTGGCTCCACAAGCCAGTGTGTTACCGATACACCATCCTCACGGAACAAGCAGAGAATCTATTTAGTATATCCTAAAATCTTAGAACACTCCCACCATCCCTTATGTTTCGGGTACAGCTTCATAAAACAGGCGATATTATCATCGGCATTCTTCACGTCCCCGGTACAATAATTATCCCACGTCTTAAAGATGAATTGATAAGTCCCCCGGGCGGTGCTGGTGTTATTCCTCGCCCTTTCGTCGTGCCGACTTTCGCACCACGCCACGTTTAGAGCTTCGTTGATATCGACCCCGTGCTTAATGGCGGCGATGGTTATCTTGTCCGCTACGGTCAAAACTTCCTTATCTCGATTGAACGGCAACCCCCATTGTCGCCCGTAAGGGGCGGTGGCCTTGGCCGGGATGACGATTAAAAGAATCAGAGCGATGAAAACGACGGCGTAAATAACGAGCTTAACTTTTTTGTTTTTCATACAGTTTTATTTTTATCTTAGGCGGGGCGATAACGCCCGTCGCCACTTTATAATCTTTGTATCCCTGCCATTCCAAGAACCCTGCTAATTTGGCGTGCCAGAAGGCAGAACGCATTTGAGGGTAGAGGGTCATATCAATTTATCCTTTATGGTTGATATAAACTTCTCGATCATCGTCCGGTAATAGGTTTCAAAATCAGTTGTCGGCTTGTTCTGCGTCCAATACACGAATAGTGTCGAGCGGAGCCGTTGGCTTGGCGACTTCTCGCCCTTGAAGTCCGCCACCTCTTTGATGTCCAACTCGTCCGCCTTGACCTCCGTTTCCTTGATAGCGACGTGGACATGCTTGTCCGTGAGCTTGAAAAGGGTCGCCAGTTCTTCAGGAGTGAAACAGGCCACGTCTTGGGTTTCGATCGTGATTCTAAGGGTGGAATTCTTGAGCGTCCGCACGCTGTCAACGATAGCGGCGATTTGGAAGATAGTGTCCATATCCTTGGCCTCGGTGAAGAAAAAGGCCAAGGGGTGAACGCTACACGATTTGACTAACGTCTATCCCGGCGCCGTCTTGCTCGAACGGGTCGCCGTTGCTGAATAGCTTTTCAAGGTCGATCTTGACCGTGGCGTATTCGTCGGCGATGTCCTGCGTTATCGGCTTGGGCGGGAATGGGATGACGTTGTACTTCGTTTCCATCTCCTTGCCGGTCCGGTTGATGTTAAGATCATAATTTGTCGGAACTCCCCAGTCCTCGGAATTGTGCAGAGCGATGATGGAGTCTTGGATGGTGGCCTGCGTTATTTCCATCACCTTCAAAGACTTGTCCCGATAATCCCAAATGACGAACGCCCAAAAGTGTTTAGCGGGCTTCTTCGGGTTGACGGGATGTTCGGGCTTGTCCTTGGTTCGTACCGGGTTCTTTTCGTCCCAATCCACCCAGCCGAGTACCGGCTTGGATAGGATGCGGATACGGTTGTCACCTTCCTCGAACTTGAAATACTTTCCTGCTGACGTGGGGCGTTCGTACCCCTCTGGGAGCCATTCGCTCATAATGTTTGTTGCCTTGAGGCTTAGCGCCTACTGTCGGCTTAAAATGGTAAATCTTTTGACCGTCCTTCGGCTTCGACCCGGTGTTCGTAATCCTCCCATTGCTTATCTGTACCGGTCCACATCTGCGCGCCTTCTTCATCTAAACCATCTCTTCCGGCGGGCATTAGTCCGGCGGAAATGTGCAATTGATAGTCTTTCGCCTCCTCGCTATCCACCACGTCATCGCTCTTGGCGTCCTTCAGGACGTCCATCCGGGCGGCCTGTTGGTCGGCGATGTAATCTTTAGTCTTGGACATAGAATTATTGTTTAGCGGCCTCTTTAGCGTCAAGATATTCCAGTATCGCCCCAATTAGGTAGTCCATCCGGTCTTTGTCAGACCACCCAATATCACCTTTGGGGTCGTCTTGATCAGTGTCAAAGATATAATTGCTCTTGGCCCAATCGAGTATCCGTGCGCTTGGTTTCATATTATTTCCGATAATATTTAACTTCTTCCTTTTTAATGCGCTCCATCTCGATTGTGGTCAGGACGTGTCCGCACTTGCAACCTACCAACTCGATCGACTGCTCGCCCTTTGTGGCGGTGAACGGTTGCCAGTGCTTCGACCAGTGACGGCATTCCTTGTTTGCTATCTTGTTCACCTTCTGCGCCGAGAGGGGATATTTCTTTTCCCAGTTGGCGGTTTCGATGTTGAACATATCAGTTAGCGATTATTGCGCCGTAGACGGACATCAGACACCAGAAGAAAATCAAAGCAAGAATGGGATTGACGGTGGGATACTTGCGGAAACGACCGTTAACGGAGCGGAGATACTTTTTGTTTTTCATACTGTTTGTGTTACTGTTATATATACATTATAGCAATACTGGGAATACTTGCAAGAGCAGAAAAAACGGCCAATATTAGACCGCTTTTTTACCTGTGGATAAATAGTTTTCCACCGCCCTGATATATTCCTCCCTTAATTCTCCCTTACCGGCCGCCCGCTTTATCATTCGGGTGTGTAGCGGTACGGGAAAATGTTTGATTTGCAACGTCCAGTCTTTTTTTTCCATACGGTTATTTATAATTTAGAGGTCATAAAGCAATACTAGCACTACTCACAAAATCCGTCAAATATAGAAAACCGCCATCCACAAAGACAGCGGTCTTTTCCCCTCCCCTTACAGGAAAGGATTTAATCGTATCATTCATGGCAAATCATCTTGCCGTTTGCCTGTACCACCATCGTGTTGCTCCAAGGATGCCCCGGACTGGCGTGGTGTCCGCAAGAGAGCTTAACCCGGAACCGCTTAAGTATTTTCTTTAACTGCCACGCCTTTATCTTCTTGCGCTTCTTCACGCTCACCCCCTTTCAAGATAAGTTGCAGGGTCAATTCACATTCCCGTAACGCCCGCAGGCAAGCGGCGACCGGGGTGATCTTGAGCTTCTCGGCGTAATTGCCGATGTAGCGGTAGGCGTTACCGAAATACTTGCCCCCGGACTTTCCCACTAACCGGCATAGCGCCGCGCCGCACAATTCCGCTGCCACTTCTTGCATGGGGTCTTGGCCGGGCTTGAGGCCGCCGTTTATCCGGCAATGAGAGGCGTGGGAAAGCTCGTGAAAAAAGACACACTCATCCGGGGTCGCCAATCCAATTTCGTTCCGGGTCTGGGAAAAGAAACCATAGTACTGATAGTTGCCCGGGACGGCCTTGACGTTCACGCCCCACTCTTGCGCCCTTTCCATTAAGGGCAATTCCGGGAGCTGGTGGGTCTGGTAATCAAGGGGTTGCCCGTCCGTGTCCTCGGCCCGGAATACGGCAACGGACTTGAAACCCCGGACCACCTCTTCATCATTTTTCTTCGCGATCATCGGGGCAAGGATGTAGAAGCACCGGGAACCCTTCTTGACGAACCGCCCGGCCTGTTGCCACTGCCGGAACCCGCGCGCGTCCATTGTGCCGGACATGAACATGATCGTCCGATTGAGAAATGACCACTTCTTCGCTGGGATGTCCGGGACGGGGAAAGTCGCATATGCGACGCATTCGGGGATGTCACCGTTCTGAAACTTGGTCACGATGTCCTGTAGGACGGCTTGGACTTCTTGCATACGCACCTCCGCTCGGCGGAAAATAAGCAAGAGGGCGTCCGCCTGACTGTCCCTCTCGCTATTGGGAAAGCGGCTGATAGCTTGCGGACGGTCAAGGTGGAGGCGTCCATAAGTAATCTTGTGGGCGCACTACCTTGAGGGGCCGGAAGCTGACGCTACAATGGGAAGCGACGGGACAGTTAGGTGGGTTTACGCAGGTAGGTTGTAAGGAGCTACTTCTTTGTCAACTTGTTTTTCACTTCTTCAAGGCGTTTCTTTTCGTTTATCCGATTCCTTGAAATTATCTCCGCATAAAGCTTGATTTTCACGTTTTCAATATCGTCCGTAACAAAATTACTGTCTGAAAAATCCTTTAGTTGATACTGCTTCTTGAGAATTTCCCAACAAGCCGGATATTGTTTTTTTAATTCCGCTATCTGCTGAGCCAGCGAAACCATTTGCTCTACTTGGTTGGATAGCTCAATTGTAATTTTTATCTCCTGTTGCATACGATTATTTGATTAACCCCCGCTCCTTGCCATAAGTTTCCAAGGAATAGCGGGAGCCGGCGGCGGTGCGCCAAATGTCACCGTCTAATTGATTATAATAGGCGTGATGAGTGAACAGGAAGCGGTCAGTCAGCTTGGTCTTCAGGGCATAGGGCAATAAAGACTCCAAGGCGCGGCGGGCGTGGGCATAGGTGCTATCCGTGTAACGCTGGAACCGCACGAACGGATTGTGGTGAAAATCAGAGTACACCACCAGCACCGGACCTTTCTTATAATCGTCGTCCCACTTCTTGCAGGTCGCCATCACCTTATCGGGCCGGTCCTTTATCTCGACCTCCAGATAACATTTGAACGGAGCGTAGATGACGGAATCAGGCCGATGGCCGTTAATGGAAGCCCGGTAGTCGAAGCGATCAGCACTATACGACCGCTTGAAAGATACCAGCGTATCGATCTTGACGCTCTCGTGCTTGATGGATGAGGTTTCCTTGCGCTCGATCAGTTTCCAGTCCTCGCCCCGGTCGAT
>CAZLSV010000094.1:2101-10966 GCA_964562235.1 uncultured Desulfatibacillum sp. | reverse complement strand
CCCCCGCTTGGTAATGGTATAGAATTGGCGCATGAGCGTTTCTTTGACTGGTATACCGGTATCAAGGGGAACGACGTACCCGGCGGCGATAAGTTTCTTGAAGTCGTTACGGACCTGCAACATCGAACCCTCGAACCATTTGCAGGTACGGGAGTGGAGATTGTAGGGAGTGGCGTAATGAAGGTCGAGCAAGTCGGCCAGGACTTTTCTGTCCATATAAACTATATGCGCATAACTTGGGCGGCTGCGCCGACCGCAAGTTGCATCGATACCCCGTCAGGATTACCCCAATAACTGCGGGGGGCTATGAAACTTGCGGTCGGAGTAGCCGAAGGGTCTCCGGCCAATGTTATGCGCACTATTAAGGGAAATTTCGGCGGGATTTTTCGGCGATAATTTTTTACGGCATTTCGGCGGGTATATTTATTATAGCACGTTCTTAATATACTGATAACTATGGTTTATCCACATATAGAAATGGCAGATTGACACTGCACAATATATTGTGATAATTGACGTGACTCAACCAATTTACCTACACCGGTTTAGCCATGCCCGAGCCATACCTTACGACCCGCAACGGTGCCCTGTTCGAAGCTGACTGCCTGAAATTTATGCGGTCGCTACGAAACAATATTTTTCACTGTATCTTCGCTGACCCGCCATTCAATCTTGGGAAAAATTACAACAACGGGTATAACGACCGTATCGAAGAAGAACGCTACCACGCCTGGTGCCGGGAATGGATGACCGAAGGGGCGCGCCTGCTCAAAAAGGGAGGCGCATTTTTCATTTATGCGACCCCGGAGCTTGCCATTAAATTCGCCGGGCACCTGAACACCCTCCTGTCATTCCGCCACTGGATCGCCCTAACCATGAAGGGTACCTACCGGCGCGGCAATAAGCTCTACCCCGCCCACTATGCCCTGCTCTACTACACCAAGGGAGACCCGAAGACGTTTAACGAGCTACGGGTGCCGATTCCCACCTGCCGACACTGCGGCGGTGAAATCAAGGACTATGGTGGACACCGGGACAAGCTCAACGAAAAAGGCCTGAACCTGACCGACTTCTGGGAAGACACCTCGCCGAACCGCCATAAGAAATTCAAGGTCCGGGATGGCGTCAATGAGCTTAAGCTGATGATCCCGGAACGGGCGATACTTATTTCAACAAAAAAGGACAATCTCATATTCGACCCATTCGGCGGCGGCGGGTCCACCTATCAGGCGGCAGAAAAGCACGGCCGAAAATGGAGCGGGACCGAACTTCACGATTGCCACCATATTAAAACAAGGATGACGGAAAGCTACCCGGATTCAATAAACCAACAACCACAGCTCGACTATCAGAGGTTATTCAAAAATGAAAATAGCCAATCTGAAATTCTACGGGGGCTCACGCGAAAAAGTTTGCCGGCTGGGGTTGTCGCAACTATTTCTTGAACTTCAAGACATCATATTCAATACGAACATATTCATCCTGAAAGAAAAACTGGCGAACAGCGCCGGTGTGGTGCGTGAACGAATCGACGCCGGTTTTGAAAAATTCCCGGAATGGGAACAGCAAAAATCAGGCGGCACTGATTGGACAAAACGGATCAGATACAATCAATCGATCGTGGCGCGCATAGGTGTCGAAGTTCAAGTCTCCGGCAGAAGCGACATGCTGGCGCGAGACATCGTTCACCTCCGCAATGATCTTCAGGCCAGTATCATCGACGTTGGCGTCATCGTCGTACCATCCGATGAAATGGCAACATATCTAACCGATCGAGTAGCTGATTTCAGCTATGCCAAACAGTACGCTGAAAAAGATTTGAAAGAGGCTCAAGATTACCCGATCATACTTATCGGTATAGAACATGATGGCTTTGATAAGGTGGCGCTGGAAAAGAAAAGAACAAACCGGGGGGCGGGCAGACAAAAAACGCCGTAGACTTTCGCCATTCTTTAGCCGAAAAAAAGAAACAGCCACCTACCCATTCGGATAAGTGGCTGTTTTAATTGGTGCCTAGGGCCGGAATCGAACCGGCACGGGACGATGTCCCAAGGGATTTTAAGTCCCTTGCGTCTACCAATTCCGCCACCCAGGCCATTTAAGCTGAAAGCTGAAGGCGCCGCGCGCGAAGTCGGACGCCGATGGTCTATTGTAGGGGTTGTCAAAATAACGTTCCGCTTGCCGGGCGTTATTTTGTTACAACCACTTATGCCGCCCTTCTCTTTCCCGGAACATTTTTATGACATGCGGTATAGATATAGAAAAGAGAGTCCGGATTCAAGCGAAAACCGGGGCGGCGAATTCGAACCGTCCTTCGTGGATGAGCGAGAGGCAGGCGTCGACCGCGTCGCGGTCGTAGAGGATCCCGCTCTGGGCGGAGATCTCCTCGAGGGCGCTGTCGATGCCCCGCGACGGGCGATAGGGGCGGTGCGAGGACATGGTCTCGACGACGTCGGCGACGCCGACGATGCGCGCCTCCTGCAAAATGGCCTCCCCGGCGAGGTGGTGCGGGTAGCCGCTCCCGTTCATCCGCTCGTGGTGCTGCAGGACGATGTTCGCCACCGGCCAGGGGAAATCGACGCTCTTGAGGATGTCGTACCCGGCCTGGGAGTGGGTCTGGATCAGGCTCATCTCCATGCTGTTCAGCTGCGAGGGCTTGCTCAGGATCTCCGCCGGGAGCGAGATCTTGCCGATGTCGTGGATCGCCGAGGCGATGGCGATCCCCTCGACCTGGTGCTCGGCAAGGCCCATTTCCCGGCCGATGCAGCGCGACAGCTCGGCCACGCGCTGCTGGTGGCCGGAGGTGTAGGGGTCTCTTTTCTCGACGGTCATGGCGATCGCCATCACCGTGCCGCCGATGATCTTTCGCAGCCGGTCGAGGCTCTGCTGCAGCTCCTGCTGGACCCGCCGGCGGCCTTCGACCTCCCGGCGCAGCATCTCGTTGCTGCGCTCCAGCTCCGCGGTGCGCTGGTGGACCAGTCCTTCCAGGTTGGCGTTGAGCGACCGGACCTGCTGCTCGGCGCGCCACTTGGCGCTCAAGGCGGTGGCGAACTGAACGATCTCCTGCGGGTGAAAGGGTTTCTGCAGGAACATCAACCGGTCGGAAAAAGAGAACTGCCGGGGCAGATTGCGCAGCTCGCTGCCGATGAAGCCCGTCACGAGCACGATGTTGGCGGCGGGGTCGACCCGCAGGATCTGCTCGGCGGCCCAGATCCCCGTGGGGCCCGGGGGCAGGTTCACGTCCAAAAAAATGGCGGCAAACGGCTCGCCCTCCGCGACGGACGCCTGCACCGCCGCGACCGCCTCCTGCGCCTGCGAGCAGCCGGCCACTTTAAAACAGGAGAGATCCCGGTCTCCCGGCCGCCCGACCCCGCCCTGCCCGGCCCGGCGTGCCGGGGCCGATTCGAGAATCTCCTTGTAGAGCTCCTGAAGCCCGGGGTCGTCGTCCACTGCCAGAATGTTGAAATGCCGCGCGTTCAAGAGAATCCCCTTGTCCTTTGCCGATTGACTTCGGGGAATTCACTTGCAAGATTGAATCCAACCGGCAAGGATCAACGAGCCCCCCCGCCCAGGCGGCGACCGGCGGCCGCGTCCGTCGGTCGCCGCCGCCGGAACCCGGTTTTAACCATCTGAAATACTGCATCTATTCAGTTTGATGGGGCGCCGGCGGACGGCGGCGGAAATGCTCGACGTGGCGGGCGTGGTGGCCCGGGTCCAGGTGGTGATTCGGATCGCCGGGCCGCTCAGCGCCAAGACCGGCTGCAGCCCGGCCGAAACCGGGCACCGGAAAATTGACGCCCGCCGCCGGAGGGAGTTTTCCGGCGGCCGGCACGGCTTGCCAAACGAACCGTCATCTGGTAAAAAAAACCAATGAAAGTGCCTGAACTCAAACCAAAAAACACCCCGAAAATCATCCTGGCGTCCCAGTCCCCGCGACGCCGTTACCTGCTCGAGCGCGCCGGCCTCAGGTTCAGCGTCATCCCCAGCCGGTTCGACGAAAACTCCATCCCGCTCGCCGACCCGGGCGAATACGTCCGCACGCTGGCGACCGAAAAAGCTTTGGACATCGCCCGCCGATACCCGGAGAGCTGGGTGATCGGGGCCGACACCGTGGTCGTGGTGGGAAACCGGGTCCTCGGCAAGCCCGCATCCACGGCGCAGGCCCGCGACATGCTCCGGCGGCTGAGCGGGTGCACCCACTGCGTGCTCACGGGCTATTGCGTCTGCCGGCTCTCCGACGGCAAGCAGTTCGCGGAGACGGTGCGCACGGACGTGCTCTTCAAGACGCTCACGCCCGAGGAGATCGATTGGTACATCCAGACCGGCGAGCCCTTCGACAAGGCCGGCGCCTACGCCATCCAGGGGATCGGGACGTTTCTGGTGAAGCGCATCAACGGCTCCTACACCAACGTGGTCGGCCTGCCGGTCTGCGAGGTGCTCGAGGTTCTGCTCCGCGAGAAGGTGATCGGTTTCGACGAACCGCACCCCGCGCCCGTGACCGCGCCGGGCGCCGAACCGGAGGCCCTGTGACGACCCTCCTTGCGAAACGGCTGGCGGAGGTGCACCGGCGCATCGCGGCCGCGGCCCAGGACTGCGGCCGACGCCCGGAGGAGATCCGCCTGGTGGCGGTCAGCAAGACTTTCCCGGCCGAGGCCGTGCGGCAGGCGGCGGCGGCGGGCGTGACCGAGATCGGCGAGAACTACATCCAGGAGGCCCGCGAAAAGCACGACCTCCTGCGGGATGTGCCGGTCAAGTGGCATTTCATCGGGCACCTGCAGACCAACAAGGCCAAGTACGCCGCGCGGATGTTCGACCTGATCCACACGGTCGACTCCCTGCGCCTGGCCCTAGAGCTCGACCGCTGCGCGCGCCGGCTGGGCAAGGTCCAGGGGGTGCTGATCCAGGTGAGTCTCGCGGGGGAGGAGACCAAGTCCGGCGTCCCGGCGGCCGAGGCGCTGCCGCTGGTCAAGGCCGTGGCGGCGCTCGAGTGCGTCCGGGTGCAGGGCCTGATGACCCTGCCGCCCTTTTTCAACGAACCGGAGCGGGTCCGTCCTTTTTTCGCCGAGCTGCGCGCCCTGCGCGAGCGCATCCGCGAGCAGGCCGTGCCCGACGTTTCCATGGACGAGCTCTCCATGGGCATGACCGGTGATTTCGAGGCGGCCGTGGCCGAGGGCGCGACCCTGGTTCGGGTCGGCACCGCCATTTTCGGGGAGCGGCCATGAAGCTGCTGCTGCACACCTGCTGCGGGCCCTGCAGCATTTTCCCGGTGCGCGAGCTGCGCGCGGGTGGGGCGGAAGTGACCGGGTTCTTCTTCCGCCACAACATCCACCCTTACGCCGAGTGCCTGCGGCGCCAGGAGACGCTTGACGCCTACGCGCGGCAGATCGGCCTCGATCTCATCTGCCAGGAGGACTACGACCTGGAAGGGTTCCTGCGCCAGGTCGCGTTTCACGAAGCGGAGCGCTGCCGGATCTGCTACCGCGAACGGCTCGGCGCCGCGGCCGCCGTCGCCCGGCAGGGAAACTTCGACGGCTTCTCCACCACCCTGCTCTACAGCCGCTATCAGCAGCACGGGCTCATCCGGGAGATGGGGGAGGCCATCGGCCGGAGCGCCGGCGTCCCCTTCCTCTACCGGGATTTCCGGCCCGGCTGGCAGCGGGGGGTTGCGGAATCGCGGAGCCTGGGGATGTACCGGCAGAAGTACTGCGGGTGCATCTACAGCGAAAAGGAATCCTATCTGAGGACCAAGAAGCGGGAAAAAACTGCTGATACCGAGCCTTCCCACCGTGTCTCTCAGCCCTTGAACCCTGAACCCTGAACCCTGGACCCTGTTTCTTTCATGTTCGGAAACTTCATCTACTTCATCCTGGCCCTGCTGATCTACTCCACCTACCAGCCCGCCGAAGAGGTCGGTCTCGGCCTCGGCGAGAGCCTGCTGATGTTCGCTCTGCTGACCCTGGCCTTTGTCCTGTTCACGCGGCTCTCCTTCCGGCGCATCGAGCGGCGCATCGACCGCCGGCCTTTCGAAGCCCTGGACCCGATGTATCAGGCGGCCCTGCTGCGCTGCTCGATCCTGGCGGTGGTGGTGTTCGCGGTGGACGTCTACGGCCTCGGCCTGCCCTCCTTCGCGGACGATTTGCCCTTCGCGGCCCGGGTGCCCACGCTGCAGGCCCTGCTGTTCATCGCGCTTTTCGTGGGCCATCTCGGCATCGTCTGGGCGATGAGCTACGGGGTCCACCGCCGGCTCTACCAGCCCGACTTCAGCCGCCGGGACTACATCGTCTCGAACATCTCCTTCTCCGTGCCGGTGTTGCTGCCCTGGCTGCTGATGTCGGGAGTGCTGGACCTGCTCAACGCGCTTCGCCTGCAGTGGCTCAAACGGTTTCTGGCGTCCACGGAAGGCCAGGTCGCCTACTTCAGCCTGTTTCTGATCGGCGTGGCCGTCGGGGGGCCGGCGCTGATCAAACGCTTCTGGCGCTGCACCCCTCTGATCCGAAGCCCCGAGCGCCTGCGCATCGAAGCGCTCTGCCGCCGGGCCGGCATGGCGTACGCCGACATCCTCAACTGGCCCCTGTTCGGCGGGCGGATGATCACCGCCGGCGTGATGGGGCTCGTGCGCCGGTTCCGCTACATCCTGGTCACGCCCTCGCTGCTCGAGGTGCTCGATCCCGATGAAATCGATGCGGTGATCGCCCACGAGATCGGCCACGTCAAGAAGAAGCACCTGCTCTTCTTCCTGTTTTTCTTCGCCGGCTACCTGCTGCTCTCCTATGTCGCCTACGACCTCATCCTGTATGCCATGATCTTCACCGAGCCGGTCTGGGCGCTGGTCCAGCGCAGCGGCCCCAACCAGGCGACGGTGGTCTCGGTGGTGTTCAGCGCGGCGATCATGGCGATGTTTCTGCTCTACTTCCGCTTCGTCTTCGGTTTTTTCATGCGCAACTTCGAACGCCAGGCCGACGGCTACGTGTTCACTCTCTTCACCAGCGCCGCGCCGCTGATCTCCACGCTGCGGAAAATCGCGCGCGCGAGCCGGCAGTCGGCCGACCGGCCCAACTGGCATCACTTCAGCATCCGCCAACGCATCGAGTTTCTCAGCCGCTGCGAGGAGGACCGAACCTGGCTCGGCCGCCACGACGCCAAGGTCCGGCGCGGGATCGCTCTGTACGCCGCGGCCCTGCTTCTGCTGGCCGCGGCCGGCTACCAGGTCAACATGGGCACCGTGGGCGCCAAGCTGAGCGATCATCTGCTCGAGACGGTCATCCAGCGGGAAATCGAGAAAAACCCGCAAAACCACAGCCTCTACGGGCTCATGGGGGACCTGCAGCTGCGCCGCAAGGAGTACGCCGCGACCCTGCGCGCCTACGAAGCCTCTCTCGCCCTCAAGGGGGACAACCCCCAGGTGCTGAACAACCTGGCGTGGCTGCTGGCGACCAGCGAGGACCCGCGGCTCCGGGACCCCGTCCGCGCGCTGATGCTCGCCCGGCTGGCCGCGCGGCTGGAGGAGTCCTCCGCGATACTGGACACGCTCGCGGAGTGCTACTTCGTGAACGGATACCCTGCGGAGGCGGTGGAAGCCGGCCGGCGCGCACTGGCGCTCGCCAAGGGCGACCGCCGCCACTACGAGGCGCAGCTGAAGAAATTCCTGGAACAACGGTAGAAGAAGCGGATACCCGGTCGCTTCGAAATCCCCCCAACCCCCTTTGTCAAAGGGGGCGAAGGGGGATTTCGTGCCTCCACAGGAAGAGGCCGGAACCGGTTTTTTATAAGATCCCGGCGCGGCCGCGGAGCTTATCCGGTCGCCTTTTTGTAGTTCCGGTAGATCTTCTGGGCCCCGCCGGCGATCAGAAAAACCGCCATGAAGTAGAAGCAGAAGTAGATGAAGGGCATCACCCCGACGAAGTATTCGATCTGGCGGACCTGGGGCATGACCTCGGGGATGCGGAAAAAAAGCCCCACGCCCGCCATCACGAGCAGGGCCCCCCAGACAAGCTGCACTCTGGCTTTGGTGGTGTCGTCCATAATTTGGGTATTTGGGTGTTTGGGTATTTGGGTGTCTGGGTGTTTGGTGTTGGATGTTTGGGTCGGGTCGGCCGGTACGTTTGAGTGGTTGGCGCCCTGGCCGTGTCGGGGTCGAAGGGTCGCGCGGATCGCGGCTGGAAGCCTCTCCCACGAAACACAAGCCGCCCTGCCCGCCAAGCTTACGCCGGGCCCCCTCGCCCGCCACACCCCAAACACCCAAATACCTTAAACACCTAAATACCCCATCTCCCCTAATCGCTCAGACTCCCCTTGAACACCGGCTTGCGTTTCTCGAGAAAGGCCGCGGTCCCCTCCTTGGCGTCCGGGCTGGCCAGGGCCAGGGCAAAGGCGTCGACCTCGATCTGACAGCCGGTGACCAGGTCCACGTTCAGCCCCCGGTTGATCGCCTGCTTGGCGGCCCGCAGGGCCACCCGGCCCTTGGCGGCGATGGCCTTGGCGGTCTTCAGCGCCTCCTCCATCAGAGCGGCGGCCGGGACGAGCTTGTTCACAAGCCCGATCTGGGCGGCTTCGGCCGCGGGGACCATACGACCGGTGAAGATCAGCTCCTTGGCGCGGTTGGCCCCGATCAGCCGCGGCAGCCGCTGGGTCCCGCCGAAGCCCGGGATCAGGCCGAGGTTGATCTCCGGCAGCCCGAACGTCGCCGTCTCCGCGGCGTAGATGAAGTCGCAGGCCAGGGCGATTTCACTGCCCCCGCCCAGGGCAAAACCGTTCACCGCGGCGATCACCGCGATCGGAAGCTCCTGCAGCTTGGCGATGACGGCGTGGCCGGCCCTCGAGAAATTCTTGGCCTGCAGGGCGCTGTAGGTGGCGAGCTCGCCGATG
>CAZLSV010000094.1:627-2091 GCA_964562235.1 uncultured Desulfatibacillum sp. | reverse complement strand
ATGTCCGCGCCGGCCACGAAGGCTTTCTCGCCCGCGCCGGTCAGGATCAGCACCCGCACGGCCTCGTCTCCGGCAATCGCGTCCAGCGCCTGCGAAAACTCCGCCAGCAACGCCTGGCTCAGGGCGTTGAGCGCCTGGGGCCGGTTGAAGGTGATCGTGGCGATGCCCTGGTCTACCTGAAAAACGATGTTCTCAAACGACATGGCGTCTCTCCGTTTCCAAGCTGAGGGTGGGTGGGGCGGTTGTTAAGGGTTGCATTTTTGTATCGACGCGGACACCCCCTCACCCGGCCCTCTCCCCCGGGTCCGGGGCAGCGGGTTAAAGTGCGGGGGCCGCTCTCGGTCGATACCGTTTCGAGACGATCAATAACGCCGGTGATCCAACCCATCGAATCCCCTGCGGGTTCAGCCGAAACGGGGATGAAACGCCTCAACCCGTCCGGCCGACGTCCGAGCCCTCGAAGGCCGTCGGGTTGATCTCCCGGATGTAGTTGCGCACCCCCTGGACGATCGACTCGGCCACGTGCTCCTGGTAGGCCGGCGTCGTCAGCAGGCGGCATTCGTCGCGGTTGCTGATGAAGGCGGTCTCCACCAGGATCGAAGGCATGCGCGCCCCGAGCAGGACGTAAAACGGCGCCTGCTTCACGCCCTTGTCCTTGACGCGGTCGTAGCCCCGGCGGTTCATGTTCTTTACGAGCGTGGCCTGCACCACCGCCGCCAGGCGGCTGGACTCGTTGATCTTGGCGTTCTTGAGCAGGTCGCTCAAAATCGAGGAGAGATCGCTGATGTTTTTGGTCGAGGTCGCGTTTTCCATGGCCGCGACCCGGATGGACTCGTCGTCCGTGGCCAGGTTCAGGAAATAGGTTTCGGTCCCGAAGGCCCGCGGGTCGCGCGAGGCGTTGGTGTGGATGGAGACAAAAAGATCGGCGCCGCGCGTGTTGGCGAAGGCGGTGCGCTCCTCGAGCGTCAGGTAGCGATCGTCGCTGCGGGTCATGACGGCCTCGAGGTTGAGATCATCGCGGATCTTCCGGGCCACCCGTTTGCTGATCTCCAGCACCACGTCCTTCTCGTGGACCCCCGGGGTGAACCCGGGGGCGCCGAAATCCTTGCCCCCGTGCCCGGGATCGATGACGATGCGCCGGACCCCCAGGGCCAGCTGCTTGGCCAGCGCCCCGCGCGGCATTTTTTTGCTGCGATCGAGGGCCGGGCCGGGCGGCGGATCGTCCGGCTCCCGCTCCTGGCCCGGTGCGGCGGCCGAGGCCCCGTTCCGACCCCACACGTCGACCACGATCCGGAACGGGTCCTTCAGCGAGAAGACCTTGTAGGTGTCGAAGGACTTGATGTCCATCACCACCCGCACCGAGTCGAGCGTGTAGCGGGCGGCGCGCGCGTCGCTCAGAAGATCGTCGTTGATCGGAATGTTCTTCTGCTTGCCGTCGCCCATGGTGGCGTTGCTCAGATCCAC
>CAZLSV010000094.1:0-616 GCA_964562235.1 uncultured Desulfatibacillum sp. | reverse complement strand
GGACCAGTGGCGCACGTCCTGGACCACCGCGAGGCCCTCCTCGCCGGGGGCGGCCTTGACCGCCTCGGCCACGGTGTCGGGCACGGCCGGCGGCGTCGACCCGGATTCGCTCGGAAGCGCCGGCGGGGCGGGCGTACGCATGACAACGGAGGGCCGGGGCGCCCGAGCGCGCGCGATGGCCTGGAGCTCCTTGGCGGACTTGGCGCTGAAGGGGCTGTCGGGGAACTCGGCCACGACCTTCTCGAAGTTTTCCCTGGCCGCCCGCAGGTCCGAGTCGAACTTGAGCCCTTTGTTCAGCTCGAGGTAGAGCAGCGCTTCCTGGAACAGGGCCTCGGCCGCCAGGGGGCCGGTGGGGTCTTCGAGATAGGCGTTGTGGAAACGGCCGATGCAGAGCATCCACTCCCGCCGGGTGTTCTCGGTGGGCTTGCCGCCGCGCAGCTTTTTGAAGCAAACCTCGGCCTTGTTGAACTGGTCCCTGGCATAGGGCGCGGCCGCGGCCGTCGCCGGCGGCTTGCGCTCCTCGGCCTTGCGCTCGGGTTCCGGCTCGCGCTTGGCCGGGCCGGTTTTAACGGGCGTGCCGCGCGAAATCTCATTGGCCGGCCGCTCGTCCTTCTGG
>CAZLSV010000093.1:4156-17829 GCA_964562235.1 uncultured Desulfatibacillum sp. | reverse complement strand
CCTTTTTGCCGGAGGAGATCTGGTCGACGATACCGACGACGCTCAGGTCCAGCGGCGTCTTGCCCTCCAGGATCATCCGGGCCGAACTCCCCCGGACCAGCAGGACCATCTCCCCCTCTCCGGCGCCGAGGGTGTCCGCGGCCACCTGGCTGGGGAAGGTCACGTTGCCGTGCTCGTCCACGATGTCCACCAGCAAAAAAGTGAGGTTGGGCAGACCGGAGTCACGCACCGTGGAAACCACTTGCCCTTTGACTTTGGCGAGTTCCATAGCGATAAACCTCCCGCACAGCCGGTGGCCGGCGTGCAAACCGCGATCGGCGGACCCGGCTTCACGGGCCCGCCCTTCGGAATGCATGCGAAAGCCGCCGGACGGTTGTCGCGTCTACTTCTTGTTGGCGAGGGGGAAGATCTTCTCCAGGTCGTCGTGCGGACGCGGAATGACGTGCACGGCGATCACCTCTCCCACCCGACGGGCGGCGGCCGCACCGGCGTCGGTGGCCGCCTTGCAGGCGGCCACGTCGCCGCGGACCAGGGCGGTCACGAAGCCGCCCCCGATGCGCTCATACCCCACCAGCGTCACGCGTGCGGCCTTGACCATGGCGTCCGAGGCCTCGATCAATGCGGTCAACCCCTTGGTTTCGATCATTCCTAAAGCGTCTGCCATGTTGTCTCTCCTTGTGTTCCCCGTCAGGGGTGTCGATGCGCCGGAGCCCGGCGGGTTGATGTTCAAGCCTTGCCGCCCCGTGCCTTGGGTGCGGCCTTCTCCTCGCTGCCGCGCCGGCGCGGCATGATCACGTCGATGCGCTCGGCGACCAGCGCAGCGGTATCGTCATCGGGCCGGGGAATCAGGTGGCTGCAGACGAAATCGCCCACCCGCGCGGCGGCGGCCTTGCCGGCGTCCACCGCGGCCGCACAGGCCGCGAGGTCGCCCTCGCAGATCACGCTGATCAGCGCGGCATCGGCGTTGCCCACGGTCTTGATCCTGACGCGCGCGGCCTTAACCATGGCGTCGGCCGCCTCGATGGCCGCCACCAGCCCCCTTGTCTCCACGAACCCCAATGCTTCGTTCTCTGCCATAGATTCCTCTCTTCCCAATCGTCTGTCGCGACAAGTTTTCTGGCCTTGTAGCGGGCCTTTTCTTCTCCATGCAAGGGTTCAAGGGGTCCAGGGGCCGAGGGTTCTATTGAAACGAAAACCGTTTCTTCCCTTGAACCCTTGAATCCTCGAACCCTTTTTTATAGAATGTGCCGCAGCACCTCGGGAGCGACGCCGGGGATCACCACTTTGCGGACCAGCAGGCCGTTCGCGGCGACCTTCTCCCCCCCCGCGGCCACCGCCTGCTCCACGGCCCCCACATCCCCGGCGAGCAGGCAAAAGGCCTTGCCGCCCAGCCCCATGGCCAGGCGCACATCCAGCACGTCCACCTCCGCGGCCTTGCTGGCCGCATCGGCGGCCACGACGCAGGAAGCCGCGGAGAAAGTTTCGATCACGCCCAGGGCCGCACCGCCGCGGAAGTCGCCGATGGCGCCGCCGATGGCGTTGATCACCTCCATGCTGATGTTGGGGATGATGAAGTGGTCGATGATGGCGTCCTTGCCGAATTCCAACCCCGTGTCCACCGACGCCTGCACGGAGGCCACCTCCCCGTGGATGGCCACCACGAACTTGCCCGGGCAGATGGTCTTCATCATGAAGGGCTCGACCTGCGCCGCCTTGACCATGTAGTCGGCGCCCTCGATGCCGCCGGCAATGCTGTTGAACTCGATCATCCCCACGGCCTGGAGCCTTTTTTCCATCGTCAATTCCCCTTGATCGAAATGGCGCTGCCCACGTCCGTCACGGTGCCGGTCAGGGAGGCGTGCACCCGCGCGCCCAGGGCCCCATCGGGCACCTCGCCGATCAGGTCGCCGGCCTTTACCGCCTGGCCCGGCCGCACCACCGCCACGGCCGGCGCCCCGGTGTGCTGGTGCAGCGGAATGCGCACCGTCCCCGGTGTGAGCTCACGGCCTTCCTCGGGGTGGATCTCCATGTACTTGAGAAGGTCGAGCTTTATCGCCAGACGCGCCGTCGGCACCTTGCGAAAGGAATTCAGGATCGATTGCGAGTCCACGATCTCGCGCGGCCCCTCGTATTTCAACCCCTCCTGCCTGAACTTGCCCTTGAACATGGCGTTGATCCGCCGCGGAGAGAGCCGCATGGGGCAGGCAAAGAGCTCGCACACCCCGCACTCGCTGCACATGGAGGCCTGCAGCACACCCATGGCGGTGTCCACCCCCCCGCCGAAGGCCCGCATCACCCGGTGGGTCTCAAACCCGTGGCCGATGTTGTGCCGCGGGCAAAGGTCCGTGCAGTAGCGGCACTGGATGCAGGCGGCCCCGGCCTGCTTCTGCATCTCGCGCACGGTGAGCGTGGCCATGCGGTGCAGGTAGTGCCCGCGGGGGAGCACGATGAGTCCGCCGCCGGTCTTGGTGATCACCGTCGCGCGCATCTGCCCGGGGTCGTCCACGAACCGGCCCATCATGGGCCCCCCCAGCAGATAGACCGGGTCGGCCACGACCGGACCTCCGCAGGCGTCGACGCAATCGGCGGCGGCCGTTCCCACCGGTACCGTCAGCACGCTCGGCCGGGCCACCTCGCCGGTGACGGTGACCACGCGGTGGGTGACCGCATGCCCGCTCAAGGCGCGGCTCACGGAGTAGAGCGTGCCCACGTTGGAGACGACGGCCCCGACGTCTTTGGGCAGCCCCAGGGGCGGGATGCAGCGTCCGAGCAGCTCGTGCACGAGGACGTGCTCGTCGCCCGCGGGGTAAAAGTTGTCGAGCTGGGCCAGCTCGATGCCGGTTCCGGCGATGGCCTTTCCCATCTCGGCTGCGATCGCGGTGTATTTGCGCTTGATGGCAACGATGCCGCGGCCCGCGCCCATGGCGGCCATGACCGCCTTGAGCGCGCCGACGATTTCGGCGGCATGGCGCCGCATGATGTGCTGGTCCGTGTAAAGCAGCGGCTCGCACTCGCAGCCGTTGGCGATGACGGTTTCCACCCGGGCATCGTACTTGACGTGCGCCGGGAAACCGGCCCCGCCCTCTCCGACCACACCCGCCTCACGGACCTGCTTCAGCAGCGTTGCCTTGCTCATCATCGCTCCGCTCGCTTTCAACCGGCCTTACTTCTGGATCCCGATCGGAAAGACGTTTTCGAGATCAGCGTGCGGCCGCGGGATGACGTGCACCGCAACCACCTCGCCCAAGCGCTTGGCCGCGGCGGCGCCGGCGTCGGTGGCGGCCTTGCAGGCGGCCACATCGCCCCGTACCAGCGCGGTGACGTAGCCCGCCCCGATCTGCCGGTAGGCCACCAGCTGCACGCGCGCGGCCTTGACCATGGCGTCCGTCGCCTCTATCAGGGTCACCAGACCCTTGGTTTCGATCATGCCCAATGCGTCCATTCCAAGCCTCCTCTTATCTCACGGTTGCCGCTCAATTGAGCAGGTTGCCGCGCTTCATGCAGATGCCGAGCACGGCCACCCTGTAAATGTCCTTGGCGCTGCACCCCCGCGACAGGTCGTGCCAGCCACCCTCGAAGCCCTGCAGAAAAGGGCCCATGGCGGTGTAGCCGGCCAGGCGCTGCACCATCTTATAGGCGATGTTGCCCGCCTCGAGCGACGGGAAAACAACGACATTGGCCTGCCCTTCGATAATGCTGCCGGGGGCCTTGAGCGCCGCCACCTCGGGGTCGACGGCGGCGTCGAACTGCAGCTCGCCGTCCACCTTCAAGTCCGGGGCGCGCTCGCGCACGAGTTCGACCGCCTGGCGCACCGTTTCCGCCCGCGGGTGCAGGGCGCTGCCCTTGGTGGAAAACGACAGCAGCGCCACCCGCGGCTCCTGCTTGAGCAGGTTGCGGGCCTGGTTCGCGGAGGCGATGGCGATGTCCGCCAGCGCCGTCGCCGTGGGCTCGGGCACCACGGCGCAGTCGGCGAAGACGAACTGCCGCTCGAAATCCGGGGAGACCATCAGAAAAAAGCTCGAAACGGTCTTGATGCCCGGCTTCTTCGGGATGACGCTCAGCCCCGCGCGGAGCACGGCGGCCGTGGTGGAGAGGTTCCCGGCGACACCGACCTCCACCTCGCCGCGGCGCACCATCATGGCGCCGGCGGCCAGCGGGCAGGCGGCCGTTTCGCGGGCCTGCTCCTCGGTGACGGGCCGTCCGTCTTCCCTGCGGATCGCCGCGTACATCTCCGCGTTTCTCGCCAGCAGGCTCGGGCTGGCATGGTCGACCACCACGAACCCGGCCGACCGCAAGGCCGACTCCCGCATTTTGCTGCGGACGGCAAAGGGCGACTGCACCAGCACCGGCTCGGCCAGCCCCTCGCGTTTCAACTGCGCGGCCGCTTCCAGAACCCGCGGGTCCAGGCTGTCGGGAAAAGCCACCGTCCCCGGTTGCCGACGGCAGGATTCTATGCAGCGTTCCAGGATCTCCACGCCTTGTCGTTCCCGGTCCGTGTCAGCGGATGCAATTGACGCAGGCGACCCGGACCCGGCCGGGTGCGCTGTAGGCGACCTGGGCGCCCTTGGGGAAGTACACCATGTCCCCGGCCTTGGCAACGAGGGTCTTGCCGCCGACCGCCAGGTGCAATTCCCCCTCGATCACGATACCGATTTCAGGGAACTCCACGGTGCGGTTGAAGGCGGCCTTCTGCCACTCCATGTAGCCGCCGGCCAGCTTGACGTCGTCACCGCAGCGAATGGCCTCGGCCACCAGAACCTTTTCAGCCACCGGCACCGGGCCGGAACCACCCTCGAGCAGCCGCGCCCCGCTGATGAAACAGACCCCGTCGGCGCAGGCGACGTGCTGCGGCATAGATGAGGAGACGAGCCCTTCGGTCCTGGCCGCCACGGCGGCGCGCACCAGGCGCTCCAGTTCCTGGGACGCCACGCCGGCCGGAAGACGCTCTTTCATCCGTTCGCAGACCTCGCGCACGAGTTTTTCGTTCTGGGGAGCGCCGGTTTCCGGGGAGACGGCTGCCGCTGCGGCCGGGGAATCAGGGCCTTCGCTGATGACGATGCCGAGTTCGGCCGCCTTGTCCCTGGCTCCCGGGGTGACGATGCACTCTGAAGGAAGGGCGAAAAGCGTCTTTTCCCCCTTTTTGGCCGCATCCAGAACATCCGTCACCGCTATGATGCATTTGCCCATGCAACCACCTCCGCCATCAGGCATCGTTTGCGCTTTTTATGAAACCGGACAAGAACGGGCGCACGCCGCCCCCTGCAAGCGTGTGCAGGTAAACTACCACAGACTCGGTTCGCTGCATCGCACCGGAGCAGCGATTTTGGACATATTTTGCAACTATCGCGCCAAGAAGCCCGCATCCCCCCCGCACCGCGGCACGAGCAAGGTTTCCGCACGCTGCCGCTGTCGGAGCCTCTGCCGCGCGGGGTCCCGACAGCCGGGGCCGGCCAAACGCGACGGGCCGTTTGTTGCATAATTGAGACCGGCAGGATCGACGGCGAACCGTCCCGCAGGAGTTGTTTGAAATCTTTTCCAAGCGATAACAGTTAATTATTTATCTGCCGCTCCGGGTGTAAAATTCTTCCCAAAATTCGCATGTGCATTTTTGCACCAGTTGACGGTTTTAGTCAATTATAAAATTCTTGAAATTATGGTGGGTTACTGGTAGATGCTGCAGCATTGCAACCACCGCCGAACTTGATACAGATCCGTATCGGTCCCGCAGCACCCCATGCCGGGGCTGTTCCACCCGCTGGATGACGAGGCTGGCCTGCCCGGGTCGCCGTCTGAAAAGCGGATTGCACGAGTTGCGGCTCTACGCGGCAGCGGCATCCCGGCGCGATCCGCAGGGCCTGGAGCCGTCTCCGCTCAACCGGCCCTTCGGCGTTTACCGCGCGGTGCAACGCACCTTGCCGGGTTTTTTGTGAGGGCGCTCTTTCATGTGGCACCGTGTTTGCTTTCAACTCTCACCGCAGCGGTGTTTCTTAAAGAGAGACCTCATCTCAAGGAAGACAGGAAGGGGAGTCCGTGATGAAGATAATCGATTTCCGGTTCAGACCGAATACAGCGGCGGTTCTCACCGGCATTCAGAACAGCAAGATGTTCAAGGGGCTCTGCGAAACCATTGATTTTTCGAAAATGAAACCCCAGACGGTTCCGGAAGTCGTTGCGGATCTGGACCGGCACAACATCGAGTGGGCCGTCATCACCGGCCGGGACTGCGAGACCACCTACGGCTCCAAGTCCAACAACGACAGCGTGATCGAATTCATCAAGGAGTTCCCCCACAAGTTCATCGGCTTCATCGGGCTCGACCCCCACAAGGGCATGGGCGCCATCCACGAGCTCAGGGCGAGCGTGAGCGACCTGGGCATGCGCGGGGCGGCCGTCGACCCCTATCTGGCGCAGATTTACGCCAACGACGCCAAGTATTACCCGATCTACTCCAAGTGCTGCGAACTGGACATCCCGATCATCTTCACCACCGGACCGGCCAC
Source organism: uncultured Desulfatibacillum sp. (assembly GCA_964562235.1). GTDB lineage: Bacteria > Desulfobacterota > Desulfobacteria > Desulfobacterales > SpSt-501 > SpSt-501. The sequence goes on along the minus strand of CAZLSV010000093.1, from coordinate 11,329 downwards.
CCTGGTGCCAAACGCCATCATCGACCACGTGGCCCCGCGCTACATCGACTTCGTCGCCCGGGACTTCCCCGATCTGAAGATCATCATCAGCCACGGCGGCTACCCCTGGGTGAACGAGGCCATTACGGTGGCTCAGCGCAACCGCAACGTCTACATCGACCTGTCCGAGTATGAGTTTTCCCCCATGGCCGAGGCCTACATCGATGCGGCCAACACCATGATCCCCGACAAGATCCTCTACGCGAGCGCGCACCCGTTCGTCGATTTCAGGATCGCCTTGAAGAACTACGAGAAGCTGCCGTTCAACCCGGACGTGAAGCAGAAAATCATGTACGACAACGCGGCCAAGCTGCTGGGGCTGAAACCCGCGCCGGCGGCGGCCGGGGCCTCGGGGATCGGGATGCAGGACCTGGTGAGCGACATCGTGCGCGAAGTGATGATGCGCCTGGAGCGAAAGTAAGCTATCCGCCGGCCCAACCGGGACCCGCCTGAACACGCGGCAAGAAGCCGCAGCCGGCAGCAGCACCGGCGCTTTCGGCCGGCAGCGACGATCGCTTGACCGGTAATACCGCTTTGCCAGAGCCTGGCCCCGCCGACGAACACCGGAAGCCGCGCAGAAAACCGGCCGGAAGCATCACGGCCGAAGCCATCCCGAAGTCGGCCTTTCCGGCTTATCCAAGAATTCCCGCAATCCCTGTTCACCGCCCGGCACCGTTCCATGCATCCGCGGCATGGAACGGGGCAGACGCCGAAAAAGATAAAAAACCTTCTTGATTGATGGTGGATCTGTAATATTTTTCGGGATCTGCAAAGACCGCCCACCAAGACCCGACAGAACAGGATGGTGCAATATGGCTAAAATAAAAATGACCACGGAAGAGGCTTTTGTAAAAGTTCTCCAGATGCACGGCATCGAACACGCGTTCGGCATCATCGGTTCGGCCATGATGCCGATTTCCGATCTTTTTCCCAAAGCCGGCATCACCTTCTGGGATTGCGGCCACGAAGGCAACGCCGGGATGATGGCGGACGGCTTCACCCGGGCCTCCGGGAAGATGTCCATGCTGGTCGCGCAGAACGGCCCCGGCATCACCAACTTCGTCACCCCTGTAAAAACCGCCTATTGGAACCACACCCCCCTGCTGGTGGTGACCCCCCAGGCGGCCAATGCGACCATGGGTCAAGGCGGGTTTCAGGAAGTCCCGCAGATGGCCATCTTCAAGGACATGGTCGCCTATCAGGAAGAGGTCCTGCACCCCGCCCGCATGGCCGAGGTCCTCAACCGGGTGATCATGCAGGCCAAGCGCGCATCCGCCCCGGCCCAGATCAACGTACCCCGTGATTTCTGGACCCAGGTCATCGAAACGGAACTGCCTGCCGTTGTCGAATTCGAGCGCCCGGCCGGCGGCGAGGAGGCCGTGGCCCGCGCGGCCGAGCTTTTGTCCAATGCCAGGTTCCCGGTGATTCTGAACGGGGGCGGCGTTGTGATCGGCGGCGCGATCAAGGACTCGATGGCCTTGGCCGAACGCCTGGACGCCCCGGTCTGCTGCGGCTACCAGCACAACGATGCCTTCCCGGGCAGCCATCCGCTCTTCGCCGGTCCGCTGGGCTACAACGGATCGAAAGCCGCCATGCAGCTGATCGCCAGAGCCGACGTGGTGCTGGCGCTGGGCACCCGCCTGAACCCCTTCTCCACCCTGCCGGGCTATGGAATCGACTACTGGCCGACCCGCGCGGCCATCATTCAGGTCGACATCAACGCCGACCGCATCGGCCTGACAAAACCCGTCAAAGCAGGTATCGTCGGCGATGCCGGGAAAGTCGCCAGGGCGCTTCTTGCCAAGCTTTCAGAGGCTGCCGGCAACGCGGGCCGCAAGGAGCGCCAGGCCGTCATCCAAAAAACCAAGGAAGCGTGGGTCCGGGAGCTGGCCGCCATGGACCACGAAGAGGACGACCCCGGAACGACCTGGAACGAACGGGCCCGCAACCGCGAGCCGAAAAAAATGTCGGGGCGCATGGCCTGGCGCGCCATCATGAAGGCCCTGCCCGGGAACGCCATCATCTCTTCGGACATCGGCAACAACTGCGCCATCGGCAATGCATACCCGACCTTCGAAGCCGGCCGCAAGTACCTGGCCCCGGGGATGTTCGGGCCGTGCGGATACGGTTTTCCCGCCATTCTGGGCGCTAAAATCGCTCAGCCCGACGTCCCGGTGGTGGGTTTTGCCGGTGACGGCGCCTTCGGAATTTCCATGAACGAAATGACGGCCTGCGGCCGAGACGGATGGCCGGCTATCACCATGATCATTTTTCGCAACTACCAGTGGGGTGCCGAGAAGCGGAACACCACGCTTTGGTTCGACGACAACTTTGTCGCCACCGAACTGGACCCGGATGTTTCCTTCGCGGGCATTGCCCGTGCCTGTGGGTTGGAGGGCGTTCAGGCAACGTCCATGAATGATTTGACCGAGAAGCTGAACACCGCCATCAAGGCCCAGATGGAAGAAGGCAAGAGTACGTTCATCGAGGTGCTCACGAACCAGGAGCTGGGCGAACCGTTCCGCCGCGATGCAATGAAGAAGCCGGTCGCCGTTGCGGGGATCGACCCTGCCGACATGCGCCCTCAACGAGGCGCGTGAGGGTGCTGTTAGCGGGCAAGGCGCTCGGCGTCATCTTGTCGGCTATCGAGATGAGTGTTTGCGGGAGCGGCTTTTCAGCCTCGGCCCTCGCGGCTGGAAAGCCGCTCCCACCCGAAAAAGCGCCGTCTGGCTTGGAAGACCTGCCATCGAAAACGGCTGCTCTTGCCACGGTGCAGGCCAAGCGAGGTGCTTGCTACGCCTGTTGGCAGGATTGTGGAATTGGCCATATTCAATCGCCCCAGCAGTGATAATAGAATTTTTTTTCGGATGAGTCTCATTTTCGCTTGCACTTCGCAGAGCCTGCCGGTATTTGCTTGGAAACGCGGCAAGACACCCCCGAACCGTCTGCAGCCGCAGCCAGGAAGCTTACCCGACCTGGATTGCGCTCAAGTTGGACCGCCGAACAGCCGATATCAATAACACCGCCGCTCGCCAAACCTCTATAAAACGACTGCGGCCGGAAACTGGGATAACGAGCCCCCGCAACGCCAGGGCGCGCCGAGTTTCCCGAAACCGGAGAGAACGCCCTTTTCGATGCCCCTGCAACCCTGGGGCCTGACACGAACCGTCGTAATTGTCTTTTAAAGATCAGGAGGAAATCAGGTAGGGATGGGAAAAATAGTCAAAAGAATCGGTGATGTGAAAAGCCCTTCCGAATTCTGGATAGCCGGGATTCGCGATTACGTGAAGTCCGTTTTCAGCTGCGGGCCGCACTCCATCCATGGACCGGTGCACTGGCAGCGGGTGGAGACCTTCGGGGTGAAAATCGCGCAGCACAGCGGCGCCGACCTCGCGGTGGTGCGCCTGTTTGCCCTGCTGCACGACGCCTGCCGCCAAAACGACGGCGAGGACCTTGAGCACGGCCCCCGGGCGGCGGCGATGCTCCACCGGATCGTTCCGTCCGTCTTTTCGCTCGACCCGAAGCGGTTCGGGTTGCTCGAGCACGCCATCCGCCACCACACCTCCGGCCTGGTCTCGGAGGACCCGACCATCGGCACCTGCTGGGACGCCGACCGGCTCGACATCGGACGCGTCGGCATCACCCCCACCCCCGAATACATGAGCACCGACTGCGGCAGAGAAATGGCCACCCAGAGTTTAGACGCCGCCGCGGCCCGCGCGAGACGATCCGGCTGATTACGGCGGTAAAATTCCTCGTCTGCCGCGCCTGCAGTGGTTCGGGGTGAAGGTCTATTCGTTCACCGCTTCCTGCGCCATGGGTGCGGTTTAATCCGGTCGCTTCCAGGCGTAGGGCAGCTCGCGAATGGTGCCCGGGGCCTCCATGGTCCGCAGGGCCTCGAGCGCATCCATCACAATGCGCCGCTGCCGCTCCACATTGCCCGGTTCCCCGAACATGCTGCCCCGGCCGAACTTGACCCGCAGCGCTCTCGGCGGCTTGATTTTAGCCATCCGCTCGGCGTCGTTGCCCATGGAAACGGTGGCGAACCCCGCCTCCTCGGCCATCCGCTGGATCAGACCCACGGTCTGATGGCACTTGGGTCAGACCGGCACCAGCAAAAGGATGTCGACCCCGGCGGCTTTAAGCTTTCGCAGAAGCCTGGGCACCGAATCCCTGACCAGACTCACGGCGTCGTTGACGTAGCTGAAGCTGTAGTGGGTCTGCGCCACCTTGCCGATGAGCCTCTCCTTTTCCAGCTCGATCAACCGCTGGAGGGGGAAAATCACGTTGATGTCCTGCTCGGCCAGGCTGGGGTCGTAGTGGGCGTGGGCAATGCCGAAGTCTTCCGGCTGCGCGGTTCTGGGGATTTCCCGGAACGAGGGGTCGCCGTGAATCGAGGTGGTCTCGAACGGCGGCTGGCTCTCCTTGAGGTACAGGCCGCCGCTGGTGACCAGCGCAAGGGTCTTCTCGGCCGGCGATCCCTTAAAGGGCGTCCAGGGCACGTCTTCGCTCACGATCAGCGGATACTTCTTGACGATTTCCTGCACGTTGCCGGCCTTGAAATCGGGCAGGCTCTCTTCCACCCACCTGGCATAAGCGGCTTTGAAGGACTCCATATCGATTGGCATGCGAAGAAGCTATCAGAAGGCGCCGCGCCGGTCAATGGCCCGCCATCCCGAGAGCCATTCCCGCCGAAGCGCCTGTGCGCCGTCCCCGATCCCGGCCCGGACCCGGACCCTCCCGCAGGCGCCCGGGCTACGCGAGCCGGGCGCCGCGCTCGGCGAGCAGCTCCCGCAGCACCGATCGATGGCAGCGGTTCTCGTCGGCGCAGTAGCATCCCACCGAGAAGCCGGTTTCCCGGGAAAGCGCCGCCAGCAGATCGAGCAGGCGGACCTTCTCCGGCTGCTTCATTTCGGCGCGGTAGCGCCTCACAAAGGTGCGCCAGTGCGCATCGTCCCCGGCCGCCGCCTGTCCGAGCTTTAGCAGTTCCTCGCTGGGGGCCAGATCGGGAAGCCAGACGTCGTAGAAGTTCCGGGAGGCGAACTCGGCCTTCGGAACCCCGCGCGGCGGCCGCCGCACCGTCCCGATCCGAAGCCCCTCCCCGTCCCGCCGTTCACTTCCGAGCCGGACCACCTGGATCGCCATGACACTCTCCTGTTATCCTGGATTCAGACAACGCTTTTTGGGTTTTTACCGCCTCAAGGTTTCTGAAAGACCGAAGCCTGTTTGGGTTTGGGCTCGGAGGAGATCCTCACATAACGCACCGGTTGGCCGAGCTTGCGCAGCCGCTTCTCGGAAACGGCACGTTTGAGCCACGCGTTCAGCTGGGTTTTGCAAATTTCCAGCTCACCCTGCAGTTGCTCGGGACTCTTGGCCTCCTTGACGGTCAGGATCTCCATGCGACGCAGGAAAATCTCATAGAAGCTCATGTTGTTGATGGTCTCCCATTCCTCACTTTCTTCCTTAGGCAGTCCGCTTTCCAAAATAACCCCGGCATCCGCCGGCTCAGAGCCCTCATCTGCCGGAGGCTCAATAGCTTGAGCCGGGTTGTCGAACGCCATCGCGTTTTCTGCGGCGATTTTCGGTCCGAACCCGATTTGATCTTCCCCCACGGCGGTTTTGGTCGGTGTCCCAAGTGGACCGAACAGGTCGCCCGACGGCGGAGGCCCCTGCGGATGAGCCGGTATTTCGAAGAACTGCCGGATGTCCGGCTTCCTCTCTATCAGCGGCAGCCATCGACCGCCCTTTTCCACGAGTTGTGCATTGCCGGACCTCCCGTCATCCGACGGCTTGACCCACAACGGCACCCAGCCGTGTTTCAGGTTTTCCAGCGCTCCGCTCCAGGTGCCGCCCGTTGTTCCCGAGTGGACTATCACAGCGGCATCCGCCAGGCAGTAAACGTATTTGTTTCTCGCCATGGCGTTGCCGACGTCAAACCCGGCTTCGGGGTTGAAGGGTGACAACAGCACCAGGCTCCTCGCCATCAGGGCCGGCCGGAATTTGGAGGAGGTCGCCGCCTTGAGGAGCCGGTCCGAGAGCACGCCGATCACCGTGCCTTCCTTTTCAAGTGCCCCCAGCATGGCGCTCTCGTCGATCCCGCGCGCGCCGCCGGAAACGACGCTGAACCCTGCTGCCGCGGCTTCGCCGCCCAGCTGGTGCGCAAAGCCAAGATCGGCTTCGGTCGCATTGCGGGAGCCCACCACGGCAAGCCCGCCCCGGTCCAGCAGTTGGCGGTTGCCGCAGCCGAAAAACAGCGGCGGGGAGCTGTTCCGGAGCAGCCTTTTCAGCCTGAGCGGGTAATCGGGGTCCGAGCGGGTGATGACCCAAAGGCCGGCACGCTGCCACCGCTCCAATGCCAGGGCCAGGGCGGGGGAACGCGACAGCAACGCGCCGATACGCTCGGGGGAGATCGTGTCGTTTACCCAGCCGCCCAGCAGCCTATATGACTCGCCCGCGAGCAGCGCCGCGGGTGTTAGCCCCTGCTCTTTCAGCCAGACGGCAAACCGGCCCCACTCCGTGGGCGTCAGGGGCCGGGGACCGTCCGGGGTCGGCTTCGAAAAGTGTGCCGTCAGCAGCAAAACCGCCTGGGTGGTGTGAGTCAGCATGTTCAACCGTTTGTGGATGTCGTCGCCAGGGCCACCGGAAAAACCGGCCCGCTTCCGGCCTGCCGCAGCAAGGCGGCGATCACCGTCAGGGTCCAGCGCGAGTCCGTCATATCGTCGACGAGCAGCACCGGCGTTGGGGGAACGTCCTTTTTCACCTCGAAGGCGCCGTCCAGGTTGCGGCACTGGAAGAAACTGTTGTTTTGCATCTTCTGCGGCGGATTGTCCCTGACCTTCGACACCACCTCCCGAAAGGGCAACGCCAGTTTCTGCGCCAGGCGTTCGGCGAAATCCGGCACCAAGGTGCTGTGTCTCAGCGACGGCACGCAGGTCACCCATTCAGGGGCCGGCTCCGGGCGCCACCGCTTCAGAATCATCTCGGCCGCAGCGCTCACCAGCTCGTCCCGGAAGTGCCCCGCATGTTTGTCGTCGACGACGAGACGTCCCCATCCCGCATCGCCCCAGCGGGACAAAACGCGCCCCGGTTCGGCGGTCAACTGCGCCGGGAGGTTCCCGCCGAGCTCATAGGTCA
>CAZLSV010000093.1:0-4146 GCA_964562235.1 uncultured Desulfatibacillum sp. | reverse complement strand
CCTTTCGGGATCTGGATCCTGGGCTCTATGCGCAGCTCGGATTGCTTCAGGAACTGGAGCGCCTGCCGAATGAGCGCGGGGTCGAGCTCCACCGGGACGACCGGTCGCGCCAGGCAGTTGGCACACTTGCCGCACCGCGCGGCGTGGGGGTCGTCCAGAGCCCGCCCGAGGTATGCCATCAGGCACTCGCCCGTGTCAAGATAGCCCTGCACCTCTTCCCATTCGAGCGCTCGCTTTCGAGTCAGCCGCCCGATGCGCTCGTGGTCCAGTCGATACGCCACGGCCGTTCTGAGCCATCGGGAGCCTTGGCGGATGACCGGGGCCGGGTTTTCCACGCTGAGGTACTTCAGCACCTGCTCGATCTGCCCTTGCGCCAGGTTCACCTCCGACTGCAATTGCTTGACCATGAGGCCGTCGCTGGCCTCGAGCGCCGAGAGGATGTTATTCACGCGGGTTTCATCGGGGAAGGCGGTCGACCGGAAAAATTGGTGAATGTCCTCGTCCTCGCGTCCCGCCATCATCAGCCCCAGGGCCCGTCCGATCGCGCGGCCGGCCCGGCCGACCTGCTGGTAATAAGCTACGATGGAACCGGGCGCCTGGTAGTGGATCACGAAACCGAGGTCCGGCTTGTCGTAGCCCATGCCCAGGGCCGTGGTCGCAACCAGGGCCTTCAGGCCGTTGCCGAGCAACTGCTCTTCCAGGTGCTGACGATAGGCGTCCGAATCCGCAAAACCTTCCGCCTCGACGCCGCTGTAGTAAGCGTGAGCCTCGACCCCGTTCAGCCGCAGCCACCCGGCCACCTGCTCGGCATCCTTCTTCGTCAGAGTGTAGATGATCCCGGTGCTTGAGAACTTCGGGACATATTTCGCCAACCACGCCAGTCGCTCCGCCTGGTCCGCCAGGCGGATGGCTTGAAGGTGCAGACTCTCCCGCAGGAGAGGACCGCGTTGGATTTCGAAGCCCCCCAGCTGTTCCCTCACGTCGTCCAGGACCCGGTTGTTGGCGGTCGCGGTCGTGCCGAGCACCGGGATGTTGGGCGGCATCAGCTTCAGAATGTTGACCAGGCGGCGGTAGTCCGGCCGGAAGTCGTGACCCCAATCGGAGATGCAGTGCGCCTCGTCCACCACCATCAGCCCGATGCGATTGGCCACGGGCAACAGGACCGCCTCCACGAACTGATCGTTTGCCAGCCGCTCGGGAGAGATCAGCAGGGCATCGACCTTGTTGTCGAGGATTTCCGCTTGCAGCGCCGGCCAGCCGCTGCGGTTGGTCGAGTTGATGCTGATCGCCTGGAGGCCAAGGCGTTCCGCGGCCGTTTGCTGGTTGCGCATCAGGGCCAGCAAAGGGGAGACGATCAACGTCGGCCCCTGGCCCCGGTCGCGCAGCACCCGCGTGCTGATGAAGTAGATCAGGCTTTTGCCCCATCCGGTGCGCTCCACGACCAGCCGCTTCCGCCGGTGGTTCACCAACGCGTCGATCGCCTCCCACTGCCCGGCTCGAAAGTCGGCGTTCTTGTCGCCCAACGCGCGCCGCAGAAGGTTTCGACACGCTGTCATTTCCGCTTGAACTTGATCCGCCATGCTTGCGCTCCCGGTTACGAGGGATTTTTTGTCGAACGCAGCCTTTTAAGCTCCCAAAGAGCAATCCTGGCCATCTTTGCGGCGGCCCTCAATTTTTCATCAAGGGTTGCCAGCGCCAACCCGTTTCGCATGGCCAGGTGCAGATAGGAGGCATCGCAGCCGGTCAGGCCATACAGAACAAACGTTTCCCAAACCCAACAGGTTCGCTTCAAATCGGCGGTTTCAGCCTCAATTGCCTGTCCAGCCAGTGGGAGAATTCCTCCGGCAGAAGACTGACGATTTCAGGGCCGGACATGCTGTAGAGGTCGTAGGTCACATCCAGTTGCTGGATGACATCAACAAAACGGTAAAGCGAGCCCGACTCATAATCGTTCATTTTGGGGGCCCGTTTAGGCTTGTTCTTTACATCGTCATGGTAGAGGATATGCAGCGCCTCCATGATGCCTCGGTTGGTGATGAGGTTTTGTCGCGCGGCGATTTGATGATGAAATCGGCTCTCGACCGAAAGCGCCTTATAGAGAAGCAGCCGGGACAACTCCTCTCCCCATCCATAGACGGTGTAGACCAAATAAGCACCCGCCAGCAGGTGCCGGTGACCATTCGGGTATCCCGGCTCGAGGATGTGCCGATATTCTCTTCCGGGCCTTCGTCGCCCCTTGTCGTTGGCCGGACACACCTGATCGAAATAAAAAAGCGACATCCAACTCCACAGATGGACGTCGTTGGCCAGTTTGTCGGGCCGCTCGGGCACCTCCTCCATTACCTGGTCCAGGTATCGGGCCAGGTGCAGGCGCGATTGAAACCGGGCGGGTTCCAGCTGTGCGCTGCCGCGCATGGGCTTTGAAAATTCCGGGTCGACCAGCAGGTGAAACGGGGACTCCGGGACCGAACCCTCCCTCAGTTCGTGAAGGTAACCCCGGAACCGCTCCAATCCCTTGTCCGTAAATATTCTCAGATCCATCGGGCTTTATTTCAGTTCCTGCTGCGCCTGATTGAATTTCGCCAGCACGTCGAATTTGGCCGCAAAAGCCCCGGTCGCGTCGTCGATCCAGCCCGCCTGCTCGCCCTTCGAGGCGGGCGGATCGCCGATGCCGGGCAATCGGCGCGCAAGCTTCAACCACAAACTGGGCCAGTCGTCATCGCAGTCCGGGTCGGTGTGTTCATCCTCAAGCACAATCTTTGTCAACGTCTGGCGAAAAACCTCCGGATAAACCAGGGCGAAAAAACGCGGGTCCGAACCGGCCACCAGGCTGACCTCATCCACTTTTTGGTTCAGCTTCAACACCGGCCATTCCCCCTCGAGATCGAGCTGCCAGATTTTACTCCCCAGGTCATCATATTCGACGTAGAGCAGCGAGTGGCTGCCGGCCGGCTCGCTGTCGACGCTCTCCGGCCGGATCTTGTCAAGCGCGGCCAGGATGCGCCCATGGGCCGAAGTCCTGTCCACCACTTTGACTCTGAAAAGGGGCATGGTTGAATCCGAAAAACGGTTCAGCCGCCGGTCCTCCGGGCTTTTCGGATGGGCCAGGCTCCCGAAATCGTAACGCTGGTAAGCCGTGCGGTGGTAGGCCTCGGCGTAAATGCGGGCATTCGGCGGCAGCCGCAGCTCGGAGAGTTCCAAATGCAGGTTGAAAAATCTCCGGCCTTCGACATCCCGCAGGATATCGACCCGCACGCTGGTCCGTTTGATTTTCTTACGGCCGGTAAAATTGATTTTCCGAATCATGGCCCGTTCTACGGATGGGTTCTCACGCGCAAATCACGGCGCGTGTCGAATCCGGTCACCGTCACTTTGAAATCGCTGCGATTCACTTCGATCTGAATCGTATTCTCTTTGCAGAGCATGGGCTTGACGCCCTCAAAGCTCATCCGGATAGGCTCACGGCTCACGTCGAAATCGAGCGGCGTGTATTTCTTGAACGGGTTGCCGCTGCGCACCTCGTAGGCGATCCAAAGCGTGATGTAGCGCGGCACCTGAGCCGCCTTCGGCCGACGGCTCAGCCGGAAGCCGCCCTTGATCGCGCCCAGCTGCAGGTAGCTGCCGGGTTCCAGTTCGACGATCTCCCCGTCCCCGATCGGTCGGTTGAGTTTGTCCGAGATCTCTTTTCCCGGCTTTTCAGCGTTGCCGACCGGCTCAAGGGGCATCGAGAAGATATGCTTCAGCAGGTTCTCGTCGCGGCCCTTTTTCGGCTGGGTCAGAATCTTGACCAGCTCCCGGGGGCTGGACTTGACGAAATCCAGCGTAGCCGGGCCCAGTTTGTACTTGCTTTTGAACTTTTTCGAGTTGCGCTCCCATTGCGTGTGGGCGGGGTTTTCGGCATCGCCTAAAAACGCCGATAGATCGGTGTCCGAGATGGAAACGATAGCGCGGATCCCCTTGTGCCGCAGAGAGGAGACCTCGGGGATGGTGATCCCTTGACGGATGAAATGATCTTCGGGCTTGTCCAGCTTTTCATCGCGTTCCAAAAAGACGGAAAAACCGGTGTGAAAGACTTGGCCGGCGGATTGTTTGAGAACCGCCACCGGAACATTGAAGGCCAGCCGGGAGCCTTCGGCGAACTCCCGC
>CAZLSV010000092.1:0-18090 GCA_964562235.1 uncultured Desulfatibacillum sp. | reverse complement strand
CAGGTGCCCCCCAGCGGCGCGGCCGGTCTGGTCACCGCCGAGGACGTGCGCGCGTTCGCCGCGGCCGGACCGGCGGCGCAAGCCCCGGCCGCCGCGCGCCCGCCGGCGGCCGCCCAGGGGCCCGCGCCCGCTTCGGCCCCGGAGCTGCCCGACTTCGCCAAGTGGGGCCCGGTGGAGCGCGTGCCCTTCCGCTCCATCCGCCGGGCCACGGCCCGGCAGATGAGCCTGGCCTGGTCCCAAATACCCCACGTGAACAGCCAGGACTACGTGGACGTGACCCGGCTCGAACTCTTCCGCCGCAAGCACAAGCCGGAAATCGAAGCCATCGGCGGGCGCCTGACCTTGACCGTGTTCGCCCTCAGGGCCGTGACGGCGGTCCTGAAAGCCATCCCGCGGGTCAACGCAAGCCTGGACGCGGCTGCCGGCGAGATGGTCCTGAAAAAGTACTGCCACATCGGCGTGGCCGTGAACACCGAAGAGGGGCTGGTCGTGCCGGTGATCCGCGACGTCGACAACAAGAGCATCAAGGAGCTCGCCGTCGAGCTGCACACGCTCGTGCAGCGGGCGCACGCGCGCAAGATCGGCCTGGAGGAGTTCCAGGGCGGGACGTTCACCATCACCAACGCCGGCGCCTTGGGCGGATGGACGTTTTCACCGATCATCAACCATCCCCAGGTCGCGATTCTGGGGCTGGGCCAGGGGCGGCTGCAGCCGGCCGTCGTCAGAGGGAAAAAGGGGCTGACGGTCGCCCCGCGGCTTCTCATGCCCGCGGTGCTGTGCATCGACCACCGGGTCCTGGACGGGGCCGATGCCGTCAACTTTCTGAAGCGCTTCAAGCAGATCATGGAAGACCCGGACGAGCTGTTGATGTCCCTGATCTGATGCCGCTTCGGATTTAGTGTTTCGAATTTTCTCACGGGAGGCACAATCATGGTTATGGGCGAGCTGGCGCAGGAGACCGAGTTGCTGGTGATCGGCAGCGGACCCGGCGGTTATGCCGCCGCGTTCCGGGCGGCGGACCTCGGTCTGGACGTGACCCTGGTCGACACGGCGCCGCGGCCGGGAGGGGTCTGCCTCTACAAAGGGTGCATCCCCTCCAAGACCTTTCTTTTTCTCTCCGAGCTGATCTTCGATGCCGCCCGCGCCGGCGCCATGGGGGTCGCCTTCGAGCCCCCCCGCATCGACCTGGCCGGCCTGCGGCGCTGGAAGGCGGAGGTGATCGAAAAGATGGCCGGCGGCCTGATGAGCCTGACCAAACGCCGCGGGGTCCAGCTCGTGAGCGGCCGGGCCGAGTTCGAATCCTCCGAGAGCGTGCGGCTGCACGAGGCCGAAGTCAGCCGCATCCGCTTCCGGCACGCGGTGATCGCCACGGGCTCGCGCCCCATCCCCTTTCCCGGCACGCAGTTCACGGCCGGCGGCCGGATCATGAGCTCCACCGGGGCGCTGGCGCTGGCAGACATCCCGGCGTCGCTGCTCATCCTGGGCGGCGGTTACGTCGGGCTCGAGCTCGGCACGGTCTACGCCGCCCTCGGCAGCCGGGTAAGCCTCGTGGAGCTGCAGGACCGGCTCCTGCCGGGTGTGGACGCCGACCTGGTCGCCCCCCTGCAGCAGCGCCTGGAGGCGATTTTTGCCGACACCTGGTTGAACACCCGGGTGAAAGGCCTGCGGGAGGACGAAACCGGGGTGGCGGTGAGCCTGGAAGGCGCGGGCGTCGCCCCCGAGCAGCGCTTCGACCGCGTGCTGGTGGCCATCGGGCGCAAGCCCGCCACCCAGGGGCTGGGGCTCGAGCACACGGCCGTGCAATTGGACGCCCAGGGGTTCATCCGGGTGGACGGGCAGCAGCGCACGGCCGATGCGCGCATCTTTGCCGTCGGCGACGTGGTCGGGGGCATGATGCTCGCCCACAAGGCGAGCTACGAGGGCAAGGTCGCCGCCGAGGTGATCGCCGGCAAGCCCTCCTCTTTCGATGTGCGCGCCATCCCGGCCGTGGTCTACACCGACCCCCAGATCGCCTGGTGCGGCCTCACCGAGGGTGAGGCGCAGCGGGAGAAGCTGGCCGTGAAGGTGCAGCGGTTCCCGTGGAAGTTCTCCGGCCGCGCCACCACCATGGGCGCGCCCGAAGGCTTGACCAAGATCATCGCCGATGACGAATCCGGGCGGATCCTCGGGGTCGGCATCACCGGCCGGGACACGGAAGGGCTGATCTCGGAGGGGGTCCTGGCCATCGAGATGGGGGCTCTCGCCGAGGACATGGCCGCCAGCATGCACCCCCACCCCACGCTTTCGGAAACCGAGGGCGAGGCCGCCGAGCTCTTTCTCGGCCACGCCACGCACATCATGGGGAAGACACAGAAAAAATAAGGAAGGGCTTTTCGCTTGAACCCTTGAACCCTCGACCCCCGAACCCTTTCGTTCACTTTCCCCGGACCAGCTTCTCCAGCCAACCCGGCGGCATCTGCACCGCGACCACCTCGCCCCGGGCGCAGACGACCCCGCGGGCGGACAGGCTTATCGAAACCACCACCTTCTTGCCCTTGATCTCCTTCACCCGGCCCCGCAGCTCGAGCACGGCATCGATCGGCGTCGGCGCCAGGTAGTCCACGTGCAGGGAGGCCGTGACGAAACGCGCGGGCGGCTCGGTGTCCATTCCCCGCTGCTCCTCCCGGTACCTGGCGGCGGCCGCGGTCCCCGTGCCATGGCAGTCGACGAGCGAGGCGATCAGCCCGCCGTAGACATAACCGGGAAGCGCGGTGTGATACGGCCGGGGTTGAAACCGGCACACGCTCTCCTCGCCCTCCCAAAAGCTCTTGATCTGAAGCCCGTCCGGGTTCAGCCGGCCGCACCCGTAGCAGTGGCTCGTGTCGTCCGCATAGAAATCCTGAAAAGCCTTCTCCGCCATCGGCCCTCCTTTCCCTAAAAGGTTACCAGTGGTTTCAAAACCCCATCCACTCCGCAAAAAAAATCCCCCTGCGCCCCCTTTGCCAAAGGGGGTTGGGGGGATTTCAGGAAAAGCCCGATCACGCCTTCAGGCACGCCGCCCAATCGGACCCTGCCGCCTTCGGGCCTGAAACGGGGTCAATAGATCGCGCTCAATCGCCCTTCGCATACTTGAAGCTGAGGCTGACGCGCGCGCGATAAGCCGCCACCTTGCCGTTTTCGATTTTCAGATCGAGCTTGGTGATTTCGGCAACGCGCAGTTCCTTGAGGCTTTTCGCGGCAGTCTCCACGGCGTTTTTGGCCGCATCCTCCCACGACTTGGCGCTCGATCCGACCAGTTCGATGACTTTGTAAACACTCTCGGTCATAACGTCCTCCTTTCTGATGGGCACGGTTGAACAACATGCCGGAGACGGCGCCGCGCGCCCTCCGGTCACCCGGTGCAACGCCTTTTGAAGAAGGCGGACAGCACAGTGAGGAGGTGAAACCGGCTGCGTGTCGCTCGTGACGTCGGAACGGGGGAGACGGCCGGGCGCACATGGCCTTGTCGGCCGCCATGAGAAGCCGCGCGCCGGCGCAACGGGAGAAAAAGTGAGCGACCTTTTCTGTCTACAGGAAATCCGCCGCCCAAGTCAAGCCGGCAATCCGCGGACCGTCGGCTCTGCCGGATCGGGCTCTGGGGCCGGCTTGTTTTTCCTCCTCGCAAATCAATGGTAAAACAACGGACGCCAATCGCAATATTTGACGCCCGTTTAGTTCCGTAAAATTATTTGTTCACGCGAGTTATTTCGCGTTCATGATAGCCTCAATTTCCGCCTTCGAGAACTGGCTGCTGAATTGCTCGTAGGACGGCAACATCGCATTTTTGAAACTTTCCCGGTCGACATCCCGAATCACGACAACCCCCTTGCTGGCCATATCATTAAGGCTCGCCTCCTCGGCATCACGGTTGATTTTTCTCTGGAACTTGGCCACTTCGTAGGCGGTCTTCTGAAACATCGCCTGGTCTTCCTTCGGCATACGGTCATAGACTTTTTTGCTCATCAGAATAAGTGCCGGGGAATATACATGGGCAGAAAGCGAGAAGTTCTTCTGACCCGCATCCCAAAGCTTGGCACTGTAAATTACGGCGATCGGGTTTTCCTGGCCGTCGATTACCTTCTGCTGTAAAGCAGGAATGAGCTCCCCCCATGCCATCGGCGTGGGGTTAAGCCCGGCGGCTTTCCAGGCGGCCAAATGAACGGAGTTCTCCATTGTTCGGATTTTTAGCCCTTTGCCGTCTTCGACCTTCCTTACCGGAATTTTACTGTTGGTCAAATGTCTGAACCCGTTTTCCCAGAAAGCCAGCGCCTTTATGTCCGCCTTTTCAAAGTCATCCAAAAGTTTGCGGCCGATCGGGCCGTCCAATACGAGATCCACGTGGTTGAAGTCACGGAACAAAAAGGGAAAGTCCAGAATTCTGACCGACGGGCTGAACCCACCCATGGGACCCGTAGACGCCACCTCCAAATCTATGGCACCCTGCTGGAGGCTTTCGGCCATCTCGCGTTCTCCCTTGCCGAGTTGGCCACCCGGAAACAGCTTGATCTCAATGCGCCCATTGGACCGCTCCTTGATCAATTCGGCGAACCTCTGCGCCCCGACCATGTAAGGGTGGTCCATGTTCAAAGAGCAGCCAAGTTTCATCGAGGCCTTGTACTCGGCCGACGCCGGCCCGATCAGCATGAACACCATCGCGAACACCAGGCCCACCATGACATTTTTTTTCACTGGGACACCTCCTCCTTGTAACGTGCGATTGCCTGTTAGTACCCGACGGGCCGAGCCATCAAGGGGATCTCACAGAAACCCTGGATGGCACTCCCGCCCATTCCTCATTGACGACCGGTGTTGACTTTTTTTATTGCACGAAACATCGCCAGAACGTTGTCAGCGCCCGTACCGCTCACGATGTTATGCGCCGGCGCAAACAGATAGCCGTTTTCGGCTGAAAACAGTCGAATCGCCGCTTCCACTTCTCTTTCCACGACCTCCGCTGACTCAAACGGAAGCAGGTGCTGGGTGTCGATTCCAGCCCAGAGGGAGATCGCCTCACCGAAGGCACCGGTGAGCGTATCCGCATCCATGCCATCGGCGGTGGTCTGCAGGGGGTTGAGGGTTTGGATGCCGATATCGATAAAATCCTGTATCAACGGGAAAACGGCCCCATCGCTGTGGATGGCCAAAAAAGCATTGCCGCATTTCAACTGTATAAATTCCACCAACTCGCCAAGCCTCGGCTTTAATTCGTCTCGAAAGAAAACCGGCGAAAAGAGCGGGTGCTTTTGCCCGCAAAGATCTTCCGTGATCAGCACGATATCCAGCGAAGGCCCGACGACATCAAAAAAATGACCGTAGATCCTCTTCTGCGCTTCCAGCACTTTGTCCCACAAACCTTTGACGAAATCAGGCGATACCGCCATGTCCATCAAAGACTTTTCAAAACCTCTCAATGGCCAGCTTTGCTCAAAGATGCCTTTGAATACGGTAGCTATGGCAAAGCCTCCGGATTTATGCTCAAAAATCGTCTTCTCCCACTCCGCATCCCTTGAATCGTCGAAATCAGGCCCTCGCCAACCGGCAAGGTCTTCCACCGACGCTTGCGAAAGCGGGGCAAAGTCGAAATCGTAATAAAGCGTGCTTGGCGAACGTCTTAATCCGACCCCCCACTCATCAAAATAGCAGTAGGAACCGTCTTGTTTTTCTATCGGCTTGGTATCGATGGACTTGGGAGGCACAAAATGGACGTAACGGGTATCCACTTTGAATTGTTCCAACAAGTCTGCCCCGACCTCTGCAATACCCAACCGCTGATAGTGGTGGTCATAAACCGGGCGCTCATCCGCAGGCAGGCACATTTTTTTTCTAAGTTCCCGGTACACGTCAATGCTGATGGACGAAACCCTGCCGCCAAAATCAACGGGGATTGATCCGTGGTTTTGCCGCCTCAATGCCGAACGAACCTTATCCCGCGACCTTAGATTGCTGCCCGACATGATATTCTCCCTGGTGGCTGGTATTGGGACCTACCTTGGTTGAAGCGATCGTTTGCCCCCACCGCAACATTCAATCACATATGTTTATCCGACCAAGCATGTCGGCATGATTTCGGTTTCATTTAAAGGTGGTCACATAAATTTATGAATACAGTTCAACCGACGGTCTGTCAAGAGCAGTTACTGCGTATTCCGGAACAACCCGGCCACCCCGTCTTGCGCCGATCCCGGAAGCTGACCGCCATGCTGGTTAAACCATCAAACAGTCAGTAAAGAACGCCTCCGGAAACGTCCCCCGAGGCGGCTTCTTGCCGGGCACGAGGTTAACCTTGCGGACGTAACCGTGAGGTGGCCGCGGCGGGAATCTGTCAACTGCTGTCAATTGGCGTCAATTGGTGTCAAATGGTGTAAAGTTGTGTCAACTAACTAATATCATTATAAAATAATTGTTGACAGGACTTCCTGCCGAACTCTATAATCCGCCTTGTCGCAAAAGGCCTCCGGCCGGCGATGCAGCGTCAGAGAAGCTGGTGTCTGCTCTCCCGGGCGGTCGAGCCGGGCACTGACAGAAGGTCGGCTCGATTCGCAACGTTCGCTTTGGCTCAAGCCAAAGGGGGAGCGCGTGAGATCGACTTCTCTGGACTTTAACCGGCCCGCAAGCATTTCCGCCCGGCGGCAGCGCTTCGACGCGTATCCGGGGACGCTCCAGAAAATCCCAACCCTGCTCGGGCTCGCCCTTGTCGGCCTTTTACTTCTTTTCCTGCACAACGCCCCCCGGCCCCAAACGGCTCCGCCGGCCATCAAGCTTCTACGCTACAGCTTCACGCTTCACAACCCGTCGAACACACCCATATCGGAGGCCGGGATCAGGCTTTTTGCGCCGGTCGCCGTAAACGCGACCCAAACCTGCCGCCGGATAACTGTCTACCAACCCCATGAGATCCTGCCGGATGCGGCCGGCAACCGGGTGATCCATCTTCCGGTCAAAACGCTCGCCCCGTTCGGAAGCCGAGTGGTCAACGTCGAGGCGGAGATCGCTCTTTATGCCGCCCCCAGGCGGGTGCGTCTGCCGGATCGGGACCCTTGGCTCAAACCCGCGCGGTTCATCGAGTCCGACCACCCCGAGCTGCGGCAGCTGGCCGCCGGGCTGCGCGGCCGGGGAACACTGCAGACGGCCGAGCGGATCTTTTCCTGGGTCTCCTCCAATCTGAGATCCAGCGGCGTCTCGGCAAAGGATCGCGGCGCCCTGCATGCGTTCAAGACCCGCGCGGGGGACTGCACCGAATTCGCCGGCCTGTTCGCGGCGCTCTGCCGCGCGGCCGGCATCCCGGCCCGGGTGGTGGGCGGTTTCGTCCTCCGCGAGAGCGGGATCGTGAGTTTTCACGACTATCACAACTGGGCCGAGTTCCACCACGACGGCACCTGGCACCTGGCCGATCCCCAGCGGGGCGTGTTCCGCGGCGGCACCGGCGACTACGTCGCCATGCAGATCAACGCGGAGGACGGATCGCTGCCGGCGGGCGAGCGGTTCAAGGTCCTCGGAACGGGACTTCGGGTGCGCATGAACTGAAGCGCGATCTTGGGGGGTACGGATGCTCGTGCGGGGATTCATCTGGGTCATGGTTGGTGTCGGCTTTCTCTTTGCCGATCGGCTGCAGGCCGAAGAGCTGGTCTGCGCCCGGGTCAAGATCGAAATCCGCCAGGAGCTGACGCTTGAGCGCCAGGGGTTCGATGCCCACATGCGCATCGTAAACGGGCTCTCCCACGTGACCTTGGAAGACGCCGCCGTGGAGGTGCTCTTCACCGACGCCGAGGGCAAGCCGGTCAAGGCCACCTCGGACCCGAACGACACCTCGGCGCTTTTCTTCATCCGCCTCTCCTCCCTGGAGAACATCGGCGATGTGAGCGGCACCGGGCGGGTGAACCCCGAGACCACGGCCGACATCCACTGGCTGATCGTGCCGGCGCCGGGGGCCGCCAAGGGGCTCGAGAGCGGAACACTCTACTACGTGGGCGCAAGGCTCACCTACACGATCGGCGGGGAGCTGAAAAAAACCGAGGTGAGCCCGGACTACATCTTCGTAAAGCCCATGCCGACCATCGCGCTCGACTACTTCCTTCCGTCGGACGTCTACGGCGACGACCCGCTCACCGCCGAAATCGAGCCGATCGTCCCGTTTGCGCTCGGCGTGCGCGCCAAGAACAACGGCAGCGGCACAGCCCGAAACTTGAGGATCGACTCGGCCCAGCCGCGGATCGTTGAAAACGCCCAGGGGCTTTTGATCGGCTTTTCCATCGAGGGCAGCGAGGTGAACGGCAGCCCTGCGACGAACAGCCTGCAGGTTGCGCTCGGCGACATCGCCCCCAACCGCTGCGCAAACGCGCGCTGGATCATGAGCTGCACCCTCTCCGGAAAATTCGTCGACTTCCAGGCGGTCTTCTCGCACGCCGACGAACTCGGCGGGCAGCTCACCTCCCTCATCACTCAGGCGGCCACCCATTTCCTGGTTCGCGATGTGCTCGTTGATCTCCCCGGCCGCGACGGGGTCCGGGATTTTCTCGCCGCCGACGGCGACGTCCTGAGGGTCTACGAATCCGAGGGCATCGACACCGTGGCCGTCGACCAGTCGGCCGCCGCCGCGCTGACCCTGAACGGCCTGAGCGCAAACCTCATCGCACCGCCCACCGCCGGCTTCTTCCATGTGCGCCTGACCGACCCCTTTGCCGGAACCAAGGTTCTCGGCGAGGTCGTCCGCACGGACGGCAAACGTGTCAAACCCGAAAACGCCTGGCTTTCGAAAACCTTCGTCAAGGGCGCGGGCTGGCAGTATTTTCTGCACTTGTTCGACGCCAACACCCCCGGCGGCTACACCCTGCTCTTTGCCGAGCCCACGGCCGGCGCCCAAGCGCCGGTCCTCCAGCCGGTTTCCGACCGCGTAGTGGTGGAAGGCGAGGCGCTCGGCTTCCTCGTCCAGGCGAGCGACCCCAATGGCACCGTGCCCTACCTCTCGGCCGCCCCGCTTCCGGCCGGGGCCACGTTCACCGACCGGAAGAACGGCAGCGGCGTCTTCGACTGGAAGACCGCCCCCGGCCAGGCCGGCCGCTACGAGATCACTTTCACGGCCACGGACGGCAAGCTCAGCGCCAGCCGGCGGGCCGCCATCACGGTGCGCCGGGCGGACGACACCGACGGCGACGGCATGAACGACGCCTGGGAACTGGCGCACTTCGGGACTCTCGCCCGCGACGGGAGTGGGGATTTCGACATGGACGGGGTCTCGGACAGGGACGAGTTCCTGGCCGGCACGGACCCCGCCAAGGCCGATGCGCCGCCGGTGCCGGTGATCGCCGCCCCGCTCCCCGGTGCCCGGGTGCCGGTGCCGAAGCCCACGCTGACCGTCGAGCCCTCCCTCGACCCGGACGGCGACCCGGTCCTCTACCGCTTCGAGCTCTACGCCGACGAAGCGCTGACCGAGCTCGTTTCGCAGAGCCAGGCCCAGGCGGGCCCGGCCTGGCAGGTCCCCCAGCAGCTCGTGGAGAACCGCTGGTACACCTGGCGCGTGCGCGCCGCCGACGGCTACAGCGCCAGCCTTTGGGCCTACGGCCGCTTTTTCGTCGACGCCGTGAACGAGCCCCCGGGACCGCCGCGCGTCAGCCGGCCGGCCGACGGCACCGAGGTCGGCGTCCTGCGACCGCTTTTCGAGGTGACCAACAGCGGCGACCCGGACGAGGATGCGCTCGGCTACCGCTTCGAAATCTACGCGGACCCGGCCGGGAGTCTGCCTGTTAGCGCTTGGGAGGGCCTGCCCGCCGGGAAGCTCGTACTGACTTTCTGGCGTCCGGGCGCACCCCTGGCGGACCAGACAAGGTATCATTGGCGGGCCGTCGTCACCGACCCGCACGGCCTCGCCGGCGCCACCGCGTTGACCGCCGTGCGGGTGGCCGCCGACAACCATGCGCCGCCGCGGCCGGAGCCGCTCACCCCTGCCGCTGGCGGGGTCGTCGCCGTCACCGCGCTGGAGCTGGCGGCCGCCGCCGCGGCCGACTCCGACGGCGACCTCGTCGCCTGTCTCTTCGAAGTCGACACGGTCGCGACCTTCGACAGCCCGGCTCTGCGGCGCTCGGAGATGATCCATGCCACGGCCAACACCACGACCTGGCCGATCGGCGGGCTCTCGGACCACACGCGCTACTTCTGGCGGGTGAAGTCAAGCGACGGGCTGGCCGAAAGCCCCTGGTCGCTCTCCGAGTTCTTCGTCAACCGGGTCAACGATGCCCCCGGGGTCCCCGCGATCCGAAACCCCGGCCCCGGGGCCTGGGTGGAAACCCTCACCCCGGTTCTGGAGCTCGCCGCTCGGCCCAACCCCGACCGGGACGCCGTTGCCTTCAGGTTCGAAGTCTATGCCGACGCCGCCCTGACGGAGCGCGTGGCGGAGGGCACCACGGACGGCCAGGGGTGGACCGTGGCCCCGGCGCTCGCCGACCGCACGCGCTATTTCTGGCGCGCCCGGGCCGAAGACGAATGGGGGGCCAAAAGCGCCTGGAGTCCGGCGGCCGCCTTCGTGACCCGCGAAAACCCGGTGGACGACCCGCCCGCGATCACGATCCTCTCGCCCTCGGCGCCCATCGCGACCCGCGCGACGCGCATCGCGATCGCCTGGACCGACGCCGATCCCGACTCCAACGCCGAAATCAGCCTCTACTTCGACACGAACGGGCAGGGCGCCGACGGCGTGCTGATCCAGGACGGCCTGCGCGAGGACCCCGACGGCAGCGCCGACAGCTTCACCTGGGACACGGCCGCCCTGCCCGACGGCACCTATTACATCTATGCCGTCATCACCGACGGCACGACGACGCGGGTGGCCTACGCCCCGGCAGCGATCACCATCGACCGCACGCCGCCCGCGGTCGCCGCATTGCCTGCCGGCGGCAGCTTCACGGCCGCCCAGAGCGTTCGGCTCTCCGCCACCGAGCCGGCCGAGATCTACTACACCCTGGACGGCAGCCTCCCCAGCGAGGACTCCGAGCTCTACGCCGGCGCCCTCACCCTCGCCCGGAGCGCCACCCTGCGGTTCATGGCCCTGGATGCCGCCGGAAACCGCAGCCCGACCGTCACCGAGACCTACGTCATCGCGCCGCAGACCAACCAGGCCCCGCTGGCCGATGCCGGCAGCGACTTCAGCATCCACCTCGGCGAGACGGCCGAACTCGACGGCACCGGGAGCCGCGACCCGGACGGCGGCCCGCAGCCGCTCTCCTTCTCCTGGCGCTTCCTCGAGCTGCCGGCGCAGAGCACCCTCACGGATGCCGACCTCCGGGACGCCGGCGCGGCCGCGGCCCACTTCGTGCCGGATGCCGCCGGCGACTATGTGCTCGAACTCGCGGTCGACGACGGCCGCGACATCTCCCGGGCCGAGGTGGTCGTCACCTGCCTCGGGTACAAGCCGGGCGACCTCAACCACGACGGCAAGATCGACATGGGGGACTACCTCCTCTTCAAGGCAAGCCTCGGCAAGTGCAGCGGCCAGGCCGGCTTCAACGCCGAGGCCGATTACGACGGCGACGGCTGCGTGACGCTCAGCGACTATCGCATATGGTACGGACACTACCGCAACCAATAGAGATCGGAACCCTCCGCGTGATGGTTCCCCTGCCCTCTCGGGGGGAAGATCCCCGCAGGGGAGAGACGCACGCCGTTCCGCTCACCCCACTTCACGGTGTGCATGCCCAGTCCACTCCCCTCTCCTCGCAAGAGGAGCACCCGCACCCTCCTCTCTTCTTGCGGGAGAAACACCACCACTCTCCCCTCCCCTTGCGGGAGGGGCCGGGGGAGGGGGCATTCTTCATCCTCCGCCTCGCCCCATTGAAACACAGGAGAAATCCATGACGACCTCAGCCACATGCACCCGCAAAATACTTGGAGACAACCCCATGATCCGCATTTTCAAAGCGTCGATGCCCGGCATGCTTTTGATCGTTTTATTACTCATCGCTGCGACGGCCTATTCCTACCCCACCGTGGGGCTTTATGCCGAGCGCACGGACTTCCTCGTGGGCGACTCCTTCGAGGTCCAGGTGTGGGCCCGCGGGCTGACCAATGGCGATGAAGTTACCAGCTTCGGCTTCGACGTCCACTATGTGCAAAGAGGCCTCGATTTTACGGGCGCCGTGATGGCCCCGGGCTTTGATGACGTGTCCGCGGAATTTCCTCAAACCCGTGTCGCCGGATTGGCTTTTCCGGCAATCGGGATTTCCCTCGTGGATGAAATCCTCCTCGCCAGCCTGGGTTTCCGCTGCCTTTCGCCGGGGACCTTTTTCATTGGGATCGCCTCGGACCCGGGCGACCCGAATGAGGGGCTCATACATTTGGCCAATCCCTATCTGGAGGACATCTTCGCCGGCATTGCGGTCACCGCCGCCCCCGTGCCCGCCCCGCCTTCGCTGCTGCTGCTGGCGAGCGGCCTGATCGGCCTGGTCTTCTGCCGCCGCAGAGCCCGACGGGAGTCATAATGCCATGATCTTTCCCAAACCGGATAATGGGCCACGGCATTCGGCTCCACCCTGGCCGCCGCCAGGTCCCGTTTTTGTGGGAGCGGCTTCCAGCCGCGATAAAATAGCCGCCCTGCCGACAGATGGGGTGTGTAGTCGAAGTAAGAACTTCCTTGAATGGCGAGGGAGCATCACTCGCTTTGCCGCCCTCGCGTTCTGGCTGCTGTTCTGCATTTTGTCCGGAAGCGGCGGAGCTTGCGCCGCCGAAGCCAAGCCTCCAAAATACGCCGCCCCGGCCGCCGCCTCCACGCCGCGTCCTTGCGACCCATCCCTGGCGGTCTCCCCCGAGGAAACCTTCCTCCGCCTGAAGCGCGAGCCCGATCTTTTGCTGGTGGACGTGCGCGGGCCCGCCGACCACACCCGGCTGCGCATCCCGGGCTCGCTCGGCCTCCCCCTGGCCTTTCTCGAGAGCAAACGTTTTCTGAAGGGCCGGCCGCTCATTCTCGTCGGCGACGGTTTTCAAAACGCCGCCCTGGTCGATGCCTGCCGCCGCCTGCGGCAGAGCGGCCTCGATGCCGCGATTCTGGACGGAGGAGTGCCGGCCTGGTCCAGCAAGGGCTACCCGCTCGAGGGCGACCGGCTGGCGCTCGCAGCGCTGCGCCGCGTGTCGCCGCGGATCGTGCACCAGGAGCGGGAAAGCGCCGCCCTGACGCTGCTCGACTTCTCCCGGGAGCCCCGGCCGGAGACCCGTTCCGCCTTTGGTTCCCTTGTGACCTTTCCGGCCGGGCTCGCGGACTCCGGCAGCGCCGCCCGGCTCAAGGCCGCCGTCGCCAAAGCCGGCTGCCTCGTACCGGTCCTCGTCGCCACCGAGAGCGGGGAGGGCTACGACGCGCTGGCCCGGCAGATGCAGGCGGCCGGCGTCAACGCCTATTTCCTCGAAGGCGGGCTGGCTGCCTACCGGCGCCACGTGGAGGGACTGGCGCTCTCCTGGAACTCTCGCGAGGCCCGGCTGCGGACCGTGAGCGATTGCCGCCCCTGCGGCGAAAAGCCGGCGGCCGCCGGGAAGCCTTAGGAAGAAACCGAATGGACAAAAAAACGACGACATCTGCCTACAAATCCTGCCCCCGAAAGCGATCCAAACGCCTTGACTTCATTGCTTTCCGGTTAGGACAGCCTTTTCAAACCTCCAGTTGCAGGGGGAAATACCTATTAGGTCTATTCGGGGTCTTGCTCATTTTGCTGTTTACTCTCCCTCCGATGGCTGAAGCGGAAACCCATGTCAGCAAAGACATTCTATCCGACACCACCTGGACCAAATCCGGCAGCCCTTACATTGTGACTGGAGACGTTTCCATCGGAGCCCCCACCGAACTTGAAGTGGCCACGCTGAAGATCGAACCGGGGGTTGTGGTGAGGTTTAACCCGGGCTGCGGGCTTAAAGTCGGTCGGTTTGGAGGTGAGGAGGATTCCACCCGAAACGGCAGGCTGGAGGCCAGGGGCTCCGCGGGCGACCCGATCCTTTTCACCTCCAATTCGGCGAGCCCGGCGCCGGGTGACTGGCTTGGGATTCGTTTTTTTTATCAAGCCTCGGAAGTCCAGAATATTATTGAGCACTGCGTGGTCGAGTTCGCCGGAGGCGGAGGCGAGTCCAACATCAGCATCAACGACAACCACACCATAAAAATAGCAAACAGCATTATCCGAAAAAGCCTTTACCATGGCGTCATCATCAATAACTACTGGTACAAGGAAGCCTTGATTGGCGGAGAATCCGCAGGAAATCTGATTGCAGACAACGGGGGGGTGGGTGTCCTCATTAATTCGGTTAATGCGATCGTTTCCGACAACACATTTTCAGGCAACGGCTCCTACCCGCTTGTCGTTGATGCAGCGGCGGAGATCCGTAAGAACACCTTCGGCATTAACGGCAGGCAGGCGATCCGACTCAGCGGCGGCCGTATCGAAAAAAATCTGACGTGGAAGAACCATGGAATCCCCTACGAGATCGAATATGACGTGGATATCGGAAGTACAGCTGAGATATCCACGGACATGTCCGTGCTTTCGATTGAACCCGGGGCGGTTTTGCGCTTCGAGCCCGGAACAAGGCTTCGGGTCGGCTATTCTGAATACGGCACCTACAAGTATTACGGCGGCCTCGTGGCCCAGGGGACCGCGGAGCAACCGATCGTATTCACTTCCAACGCTCCGGCACCGGCCCCCGGAGACTGGTCGGGGTTGATTTTCGGGGACACGGCTAACGATTATTACTCGAATCTGGAGCACTGCCGGGTCGAATATGCCAATTCCGGCCTCCTGACCGACAACGCCTCCGTCAAGCTGCGGCGGAACCTCTTTAAACTCAACAAGGACCACGGCGTCTATCTATTCGGACCGGGCAGCCGGGGATCGATCATCGAATGCAACGCATTTCTGCAAAACTTCTACGGACTCCGCACCGCGGATGGGGCAGGAGCCCTGATCACGCGCAACGATTTCACCGCCAACATCAGAGCCGGGCTGTTCAACAACGATCCCGAGCTCTTGGATGCGGTCGACAACTGGTGGGGGGATCCATCCGGCCCGAATGCCGCCGGGGACAAGATATGGGGAAATGTCAATTTCACCCCTTATCTCACCTCCCCCGTCATCTGCGAGGAGGGGCCGCCGCCGAACCTGCGGCCGTATTATCCATCACGCCCCCAGCCAGAAAACGACGCCAAGAAGATTCCCCTGATCTTTGAAAACAGACCGATTCCGGTGACCCTCACCTGGTCCGGAGGCGACCCCAACTATTGGGATAAGACGGTGTACGATATTTACCTGGGCACCGCATCCGACAACCTCACAATGGTTTTCGACAACCTTGACTCGCCCCGCGCAATGATCGAAAACCTTCAGCCGGAAAAGAGGTATTATTGGAGAGTTGCGGCCCGCGACCTGGCGGGCCTTACGAGCCAGAGTCAGCTTTGGAGCTTCACTACGGCGAGCCATCTCCTGCCGGATTTGACGGTAAAGAGCATTTCCTGGGAGCCTGCCGAAAACCTTTCGATCGGCCAGCCGGTCCTTATTAAGATTACCATCGAAAACACCGGCTCGGCCCCGGCATCCTCCTTCGATGTGGTTTCGATTATCCCGAATTGTTATACATCCATTATCCCTGTCAGCTCTGACATCCCCGCCGGTGGATCGACCGAATTAAGCTGGACATGGTATGCTTATGCCGGAATTCACACCATCAAGGTGACAGCGGATTATAATTCACAGATTTATGAGCTTTCGGAACAAAACAACTCGGCCTCCGCCACCCTTCCGCCCGTATCCGACACAGCCGCACCTCAACTCGGCTACACCAATCCCTACAACGGAGCCTTGGTCAAAACCGCCGACCCTATCAGCTTCAAGCTGTATGACTACTACGGCGGCACCGTAGACGACCCCGCCGTCGTGTCCAGTGTGGTTGTCACGAACAGCAAGGGGGAAATCGTCGCAGGCACGGTCAGCGAAAATAGGGACATGTTCACCTTTACACCCGCCGTGCGCCCGCTTGCGGATGAAACCTACAAGGTCAGCCTGACCGCCAGCGACATCTCCGGCAACAGCGCCCCATACAGCTTCACCTTCACCCTGGACGCCACCCCGCCGCCGCCGCCCGCGGTCGATCCTCTCCCCGCCACGGTCAACAAGCCAAGCCTCCTCATCAAGGGGACAAAGGAGGCTTATGCCGCCATTGTTTTAGGCTCTCAAACGAAGGTCAGCAACACCGCTCAAACGAACTGGAGCTTCTACGTCACACTGAACACGGGATTGAACACCTTGGAGCTCAGGGCTCGCGACCGTGCCGGGAATCTCAGCGCCCCCGCGACGGTCAGCGTCGTCTACGACGATTCCGCCCCGCCCGCCGTGAAACCCATCACCGTGGACCCCAAATTCGACGGCCTCTCCGCCAAAGTGAGCTGGTCCGGCTACAACAGCGGAAGCTATGGGGCGGTCGGCCATTTCGCCGTCTATGCCGATCGGGTTTCGTTCGGCGATGTCACCGGCCGTTATCCGATCGGATATGCATCCGGCACTCAATCCGCCTACACGGCAACCGGACTTGTCCGGGGCGCGATCTACTGGTTCGCCGTGGTAGCCGTCGGCCAAAACGGGAACTTCATCACCGCGGTGACTCCAGTCTCCGCGACGCTTGTCGATATCGAGCCGCCGGAGAACGTCACCGGGCTAAAGGCCCAGAGCTTCGCCGAGCGCCTCGTCTTCTCCTGGAATCCGTCTGCCAACACCGACGGCGACCTCGATACCTACCGGGTTTTCATCGGAAGCGATCCGAACGGCGTACCCCTGCCGGCAAGTCAGACAAACTTCGAGAAAGCCGGTCTCAGCCCGGCGACCGGTTACTTCTTCAAGATCGTCTCGGTGGACAGGGACGGCAATGCGAGCAGCGGAGCCTCCATGACCGCCGCCACCCTACTCCCCAACCCGGCCGGCCTGAAGGCCGAGGCCTTCAGCGGCTACGTCAAGTTGTCCTGGGAGCACGCCGAGCCGGAAGCCCTGCGAAAGAACTACCGGGTCTACGCGCGCCCGACCGACTTCAGCTCGGTGGCCGGAATGACCCCGGTCTTGAGCCCCGGCACGCCGTATGCGATTGCATCCGCCCTGACCAACGGCACCCCCTATTACTTCGCGGTCACGACCGTCAACATCTCGGGCGCCGAAAACCCGGCGGTCGCAACCGTCTCGGCCACCCCCATGGCCGACACCCAGGGCCCGGTCATCAGCGAGGTCTCCGTGAACGGGGCGGCCCTCGCCTCCGGCCACACGCTGACCGCGCCGGCCACCTTCACCTGCCGGGCCGAGGACCCGGCCGGGGTCGCCCGCGTGGAATTCCTGATCGACGGCGCCCTCATCGGCACCGACACAAGCCCGCCCTACTCCGGCTACTGGGACATCCTCTCCGCGGCGGACGGAGGCCACACGCTCACCATTGCGGCCTACGACACCCTGGGGAACCGGAGCACGCTCGATTTCGCGCTCGTCGTGGCCCTGGCGGTGCCCCCCGCGCCGGTCATCACCCAGCCGGCGAGCGGGCTTCTGACCAACAAGGCCGCGCAGACGGTCGCGGGCCTCGCCGCGCCGCTCGCCACCGTGAGCCTTTTTCTCGACGGCGCCAAGGCGGCCGGGCCGCTTCCCGTCGGCTCGGCCGGGGCCTTCGCGGCTCTCCTCACCCTTAAGGAAGGCCCGAACCTGATCGCCGCCTCGGCCCAAAACCGCGCCGGCACGAGCCCCATGAGCGCGCCGGTCCTGGTGACGCTCGACTCCACGCTCCCGGATGCCCCGGTCGGGCTCTCGGCCGCGGGGAAGCCGGGGGGCGCCGTCCAGCTCGCCTGGAAGGCCCCGGCCGACAAGACGGTCGCGGGCTACAACCTCTACCGCTCCGATAAGTCCTTCGGTGCGGTGGCGCTCGCCGCCCGCGCCAATATCCAGCCCATCACGGCGACGGGGTTCTCCGATCTCCCCCCCGCGGACGGCACCTGGTTCTACCGCGTCACCGCCGTTGACCCGGCCGGCAACGAAAGCGAGCCCTCCAACGAGGCCAAGGCCGTTTCGGACAGGACCGCCCCGAGGG
>CAZLSV010000091.1:9392-18505 GCA_964562235.1 uncultured Desulfatibacillum sp. | reverse complement strand
CCGCCCCCACGGCGCCGCCGACGGCCGCCCCGCCCGCAGTGCCCTTGGCGATTTCAGCACCCTTGTTTCCCTCAGCGCCGCTGTCGCTGGCGTAGCGGATGCACTCGTCGATGTCCCGCTGGGCGGTTTCATTGCCGACCTGTTTGAGGTGGGCGTTGGGGTAAACCACGGGACGTTTCTCGGCACAGGCCGCACATGCCATCACGGCGATGCCTATCAAAGCGATCAGCTTCCCCCGCATGGACCTTCTCCGGAAACAGGGTTCAAGAGCCAAGAAAAAATCAGTAGGTGTCCGCCTACGCGCGCAGTTTTTCATTTTGGACGGCAACACGCAGTGAACTGATCCAAAATAGGCTTCAACGGATGCGTTTTCAAGAGTTTTGCAATTGATTTCCTCAAGTATCCTGCGAAGCGGGCGATACTCGTTCTGGGGGGTCTGCTTCGAGACGGAAGCCCGGCGGTCTCCCCAAAGAGAGGAAATCAATTTGGACGGGGAAAAACTCAGACGCATCATGCTCCAAGTCAAGTCGTTCCCGGGCATGCCGGCCACGGCGGCCCGGCTCTTGCCGCTGCTCCAGAACCCGGACACCAGCACCCATAAAATCGAAGAGATCCTCAAATACGATCCCGGGTTGACCGCCAACATCCTCAAACTCACCAATTCGGCCTATTTCGGGCTCCCGTCCCGGGTCAGCTCCGTGCGTCAGGCCATCATGCTGCTGGGGTGGAAGCGGCTGTCGCAGCTGGTGATGACGATGTGTATGAGCGCCCTCATGAAAAAGCCGGTGCCGGGCTATGACCTGCCGCGGGGCGAGCTGTGGCGGCACTCGGTGGCGGTATCCGTCGCGGCGGACCTGCTCGTAAAGTTCTTGAGCATCCGCAACGCGGACGAGGTGTTCACCGCCGCGTTGCTCCACGACATCGGCAAACTCGTTCTGGGCGACTATGTGCAGGGGGACCTGGCAAAGATCCAGGCGATGGCGGCCAAGGGGATCTCGTTCGATGTGGCGGAATACGTGGTGCTGGGGACCAACCATGCGACCATCGGCGCGAGGATCCTGCAGAGCTGGGCGCTGCCCCAGGAATTGGTGAACGCGGTCAACTGGCACCACGATCCTGAAAACTGCGACCGCTACTGCGTGCTGAGCGATGTGGTGCATGTGGCCGATATCGTGGGGCGCCGGGTGGGTTTCGGGAAGGGCCGCGACGGGCAGGTTCTGGAACCGTCTCTCGAAGTCGCCGAGCGGCTGGGGGTCAACCAACAACAATTCGACGCGCTCGCCGAACAAACCCTTCAGGAAGTGGGCAGGCTCAGCGAGATCCTGAACTGACACGCGAACGGTCGGCGTCCGTGTCAGAGGGTCTCCCGCCATTTCCAGCGGATCATCCCCTTCACCCGCTCGCATTCCAGATTTCCCTGATGGGCGGCCGCCTCCAGGGCGTCCCGGATCGGTTCGGTTCCGTGTTGCGTGGCAGCGTCCACCCGGCGGATCAAAAGATTCAGGGACTCCGCGGCACCGGCTTCCTCACCCGCCGGCCAAGCCCCGGTCTGCTCGAGGACCCGCTTCATCATGAGATCGTACACGAGCACGATCCGCTCCAGGTTGGTCAGCTGGTGAGCTTCCCCGGCGCTGGCTTGCCCCTTTTGCATGCGTTCCCGGATGTCGCCCAGGTAGCGGTTGAACCGGTCCTCCCACTCGATGGCGATCTCGTCGAGCATCTGCCGGGTCACGGTTTCGGTCTCGGCGACGGCGCGGTTGGCGTGGTAGCGGGACCAGTCGTCGGTGAGGATGCGCAGGCCGAGGCTGCGGCTGCGCTCGCGCACCTCGGTCCCGGGAAACGGGGCGAGGATGTGAAAGCCGTAGACGAGCCCCTTGTCCTCCAGCCGCTTGCCGAATGCGACGGTTTCACGCAGGGTCTCCGGCGTCTCACCGGGAAGCCCCAGGATGAAGGAGGCACAAGGGGTGACCCCCGCCTGTGAACACATCTCCACCGCCGCCACAACCTGCTCGAGAGTAATTCTCTTCTTGATCGCTTTCAGGATGCCGGCATTGCCCGACTCGATCCCGAAGCTCACCGCCGTGCACCCGGCGGCTTTCATCTTTTCGAGAAGCTCCACGGAAACGGTGTCCACCCGGGCAAACGAGGTCCACTGGATGCGAAGGCCCCGCCGCAGGATTTCCTCGCAGACGGCCGTGCATCGGCGCGGGTCGGCGGTGAACAGGTCGTCGGCCAGGTTCACCTGGTGAAAGCTCAGCGTCGCCAGGTAGGCCAGTTCGTCCACGACCCGGCCGGGGCTGTGGCCGCGCACCCGGGCCCCCACCATCCGGCGGCCGACGCAGAAGATGCATTGATGGGGGCATCCGCGGGAGGTGGTCATGCTGATGGGCATGCCCAGCGCCCGGTAACGGCCGAGCGGCAGCAGCCGGCGGGCGGGCATGGGCAGGGAGTCCAGGTCCCGGATGAAGTCCCGCTCCGGCGTAAAACGGATGCCGTCCCCGGCGCGCCAGGCGAGGCCTTTTACGGATTCAAGGCCGGCGCCGGCGGCGAGCGCGCGGCTGATCTCGACGATGGTTTGCTCGCCCTCGCCGATGGCCACGGCGTCCAGGGCGGGGCAGGCCGAAAGGGTCTCCGCAGCGCTGAAAGTGACGTGCGGGCCTCCCATGAGCGTGAAAACGCCCGGGGCCAGGCGTTTGACGTCCGCGACGACGGCCAGGGCGGCGTCGACGTTCATGGTGACCGCGGTGAGCCCGACCAGCCCGGGCCGGAATTCCTCCAGGAGCTCCGCCAGAAGCGCCTCGCTGTAAGGGGTGACCACCAGGTCGAGCACCCGCACCTCGACCCCTGCCGCCTCGAGGGCCGCGGCGAGGTAGGCCAGCCCCAGCGGCGGGGAGGGGGTTTCGGAGATGGGGTAGAACGGGTTGATCAGGAGGGCGCGCATAGAAAAAAGTTTTAAGTTTTAAGTGTTAAGTTTCAAGTTGAAAGAAAAGCAGGTTTTGACTTCTATTGCGTGAGGAAAAATTAAAAACAAGGGGGCTCGGCGGATCTGCCGGGCCCCCTTGTTTTTTCTTTGGCTTAACACTTAAAATTTAACACTTAACACGGTCTTTCACTAGAACAGCCCGGAGACCGCACCGGTCTTCACGTCCACGTCGATCCGCCGGAAGGCCGGGTTGGAGCTCGTTCCGGGCATCAGGCTGATGGTGCCGGCGCAGGGGCAGAGGAACTTGGCGCCGGAGTAGATCAGGACGTCGCGGATGGGAAGCGTCCAGCCCTTGGGCACGCCCTTGACCACCGGATCGTGGCTGAGGGAGAGGTGGGTCTTGACCATCATCGTGGCGAAATCCGCGTACTTGGGGTCGGATTCCAGCATCTTGGCCTTGGCCTCGGCATCCGGGGTCCAGGAGACGCCGTCCGCGCCGTAGACCTCCTTGGCGATCAGCGCCACGCGCTCGCGCAGCTTCATCTCGAGCGGGTAGAGGAACTTGAACTCCGACTTTTCGTTGCAGGCGTCGATGACGGCATCGGCCAGCTCCAGCGCCCCTTCGCCGCCCTTCAGCCAGTGCTGGGACTCGGCGCAGCGCGCGCCGGCCGCTTCGGCGGCCTTCTTGACCGCCTTCACCTCGGCGTCGGTGTCGGTGTAGAAACGGTTGACGCAGACCACCGGGTTGATGCCGGACTTGCGGATGACGTTGATCAGATGGACCATGTTGGCGCAGCCCTTCTCCACCAGGGCGAGGTTCTCCTTGGTGTACTCCTCGGGCAGGGCCTTGCCGGCCACGACCTTGGGTCCGCCGCCGTGCATCTTGAGCGCGCGGATGGTGGAGGTCAGCACCGACACGTGGGGCTTGAGGCCGCTGTTGCGGCACTTCACGTTCCAGAATTTCTCGAAACCGATGTCGGCCGCAAAGCCCGACTCGGTGACGTGGTAGTCGAACATCTTCAGGCCGATGCGGTCGGCGATGATCGAGGACTGGCCGACGGCGATGTTGGCGAAGGGCCCGGCGTGCACCAGGCAGGGCTGGTACTCGGCCGTGCTCATGAGGGTCGGGTTGATGGTGTTGCGCATGAAGGCGGTCATGGCGTTGCCGACCTCGAGGTCGCCCGTGGTGACGGGCTTGCCGCTCTTGTCGAAGGCCACCGTGATTTCGTTCAGGCGCTTCTTGAGGTCCGCCAGGTCCTTGATGATCGACAGGATCGCCATGCACTCGGAGCCGACCGCGATGCCGAACTTGGACTGCATCATGAACCCGTCGGTGCGGCCGCCGATGCCGATGATGATGTTGCGCAGCGACTGGGCGCAGAAGTCCATGATCCAGCCCATCTCCACCCGGGTGGGGTCGATGTCGAGCCGGCGCATCTTGGTCAGGCGCGCGAGCTGCTCGTCGTTGTAGTTGCGCTCGTGCTGCATGCGCGAGGTCATGGCCACCATGGCGAGGTTGTGGGCGTTCATGATGTCGTTGATGTCGCCGGTCAGCCCCAGGGAGAACTCGGTCATGGGGATCAGGAGCGCGTTGCCGCCGCCGGCCGCCGTGCCCTTGACGTTCATGGTGGGGCCCCCGGAGGGCTGGCGCAGGGCGCCGCCGACGTTCTTGCCGCGCTTGCCAAGGCCTTCCATGAGCCCGACGGAGGTCGTGCTCTTGCCCTCGCCGAGCGGGGTCGGGGTGATGGCGGTGACCTCGATGTACTTCCCGTCTTTTTTGTCCTTCAGGCGCTCGATGATCTTCAGAAAATCGAGCTTGGCCAGGCGCCCCATGGGGAGCATTTCGTCCTTTTGCAGGCCAAGCTGCTTCTGCCACTGCTCGGGAGAGGGCATGTTCTTCTCGGCGGCTTCGGAAATCTGCCAGTCGGCCATCTTCGTTGCATCGTAGGGCATCGGTGTGGTCCTCCTTTTTTGTTTGGCGTTATGGATTAAGAGCTGCGGGCGGAGCGGGCAAATTGTCCTCTCCCGGTTCGCCAGGCGACCGGTCGAGGTGCAACGCCTCAATTTCCAGGGGCATTTGGAGGAATTTCTATAGCATCCGGCCCCCGTTTTAGCAAGAGAATTATCGCCTCGAAACCGGCGCGACGGCCGGCCCCAGCTGGTGGAGACGGTAGTAAAACCCCCGCTGGTCCATCAGCCGGGCATGGGTGCCGGATTCGATCACCCGGCCCCGGTGCATGACCAGGATGCGGTCGGCCCCGCGCACGGTGGAAAGTCGATGGGCCACGACCAGTGCGGTGCGGTGCCGCATCAGCCGCTCCAGGGCCTGCTGGATCCACTGTTCGGTCTGGGAGTCGATGGCGGAGGTGGCCTCGTCGAAGAGGATGAGCTGCGGGTGGCGCGCGAAGGCCCGGGCAATGGCGATGAGCTGGCGCTCCCCGCTCGAGATCGAGCTCCCGCCCTCGCCGAGGACGGTGTCGAGGCCCTCCGGCAGCCGTGCGAGCAGGCGATCCAGGTTGGAGGCGGCGATGACGTCGGCCTCCTCGGCGTCCGTCCGTCCGGGGACGCCCTGGAAGATGTTGTCGCGGATGGTGCCGGAAAACAGAAAGGGGTCCTGCATGACCAGGGCCATGCGGTCGCGGAAGGCGGCGCTCGCGTACTCGCGCAGGTCGCGGCCGTTGATCGTCACCCGGCCGGCGGCCGGATCGTAGAGCCGGGGGATGAGGTTGATGAGCGACGTCTTGCCGGCGCCGGTGGGCCCCACCACGGCCAGGGTCTCTCCCCGACGCAGCTCGAAGCAGACGTCCTTCAGCACGAGTTCCCCCGGCACATAACCGAAGCTCACATGCTCGAAGCGCAGCGCCTCGACGGCGGAGAGCCCGGGGAGACTTCCGCCCGGGGGGGCTGCCGGCTGGGGCAGCACGGTATCCGTGTCCATGACCAGAAAAATGCGCTCGGCCGAGGCCATGGCGTTCTGCAGGACGTTGTATTTCTCGGCGAGATCCCGCAGGGGCCGGAAGAACATGCGGATGTAGGAGATGAAGGCCACCAGCGCCCCGAGGCTCAGCGCCTCGCCCATCACCTGGCCGCCGCCGTACCATATGATGAGCGCCACGGCCGTCAACGCCAGCACCTCGATCAGCGGCATGAAAACGGCAAGCACCCGGATCTGCTCCATGCCGGAGAGGTAGTTGGCGTGGTTCAGCCCGGCAAAGCGACGGAAGTTGTCGGCCTCCCGGCGGTAGAGCTGGATGACGCGCATGCCGCCGATGGTTTCGGCGAAGCGGGTGTTGATTTCAGCCACCTGCACCCGCAGGGTTCGGAAGATGTGGCGGGCGCGTTTGGAGAAGCGGATGGAGGCGACCGCCACCACCGGCAGCACGACGAAGCTGATCAGCGCCAGCTTCCAGTTCAGCACGAGCATGACGGCGGCGATGCCGGTCAGCAGGACCAGGTCCTTGAAGACGAAGGAGATGAACGAGGTGAAGAGCTCGTACATATTCTGAATGTCGCTGGTCGTGCGGGTCACCAACCGGCCGATCGGGTTGCGGGTGAAGAACTCGAGCGCCAGGTTCTGGGTGTGGCGGAACAGCCGCATGCGCAGCCCGTGCATGATCCGCTGGCCGGTGACCTCCATGATGACCGACTGGACGAAGTTGAGCAGAAAATCCAAAACCACCAGCACCCCGAAGACAGCCGCAATGAGAGCCAGTCCTTCCAGGTCGGCGCGGCGCAACCGGGCCACCTCCTCCCGCTCCAGGGAGGGCAGGGAATCATAAGGGATGCGGGCGAGCGTCCCTTCGATCTGCGCCAGGCCCGGGTGGCGCTCCAGCACCTCGGCCGCGGCCGGGTCGGCCGGGTCGATCTCCAGGCGCCGGTCGCCGGCGGCCGCCTCGGGGGCGGCCGGCACGATGTGGCGGTCGATGGCCAGTTTGGTGACATAGGGCAGGGTTACGTCCAGAAGGGTGATCAGGACCACCAGGCCGATCGACCAGAGCAACAGGGACCGGTGGGGGCGGACGAACGGGTAGAGCCGCCGCAGCAGCCTGGCGTCGTAGGGCTTTCCCAGCCCGGTCTCTTCGAAGTAGTCCGGGTCAGGCCGCATGCGGCGCCTCTTCGATTTCCTGAAGACGATAGGTCCGGGCGTAGTAGTCGCTGGTCTGCATCAGCTCCCCGTGCCGGCCGGCGGCGGTGATCCGGCCGCGGTCGAGCACCACGATCCGGTCGGAAAAGGCGAGGGCCGAGAGCCGGTGCGAGGCGATGAGGATGGTCTTGCGGCCGGCCAGCCGGCGCAGGGTCTTTGTGATCTCGGCCCCGGTTTCAAAATCCACCTGGCTGATGGGGTCGTCCAGGATTATCACGGGTGCGTCGGCGAGCAGGCAGCGGGCCAGCGCCACGCGCTGCTTCTGGCCGCCGGAGAGCATCACTCCCCTTTCGCCGACGACGGTGTCGAACCCCTGGGGGAATGAACGCACGGTGTCGAGCAGGGCGGCGGCGGCCGCTGCCGCCGCCAGGCGTTCTTCCGAGACCGCGGGATCGCCGAAGGTGATGTTGTCGCGGAGGGTGCCGGCGAAGAGAAACGGCTCCTGGGGCATGAAGGCCACGGCCGCCCGCAGCTCCTCGAGACGCAGGCGACGGACCTCATGGCCGTCCAGGCGCACCCGGCCGGCCGTGGCGTCGTAGAGCCTGGGGATCAGGCTGAGCAGGGTGGTCTTCCCGCTTCCCGGGGGGCCGACGATGCCGAGCACGGAGCCCGCCGCGATGGAGAGATCGATCGCCTCCAGGGCGGCCGCGGGGGTCGTGCCGGGGCGGCCGGGGTAGCGGAAGCCGACGGTTTCGAAGGCGATCTCCCCGCGGGGCGCCTTCAGGGGTTCGGCCTCGGGAGCGGTGCGGATGTCGGCCGTGGTGGCGAGGATCGCATGCACGCGCTCCAGCGACGCCCGGCCTCTCTGGATGAGGTTGGTGACCCAGCCGAGCGCCATCATCGGCCAGGTGAGAAGCCCGAGATAGCTGATGAACGCCACGAAGTCCCCCGGAGTGATGGCCAACAGGATCGCCTGGCGGCCGCCGACCAGCAGAACCAGCGCCATGCTCAGGTTGGTGAGCAACAGCATCATCGGGAAAAAGGCCCCGGTGATTCTCACCAGCTTGAGGTTTTCCTGCAGGTAGGCGTCGGAGGCCGCCTCCACCCGCGCGGCCTCCACGGCTTCGCGGTTGTGGGCCTTGACCAGGCGGATGCCGGCGAAGCGCTCCCGGATGATTTCGGTCAAATCCGAGAAAGAGGCCTGCACGGTCTGATACCGGCGGTGCATCCTGCGGCTGAAAAACCGCGTGCCGATCGCAATCAGCGGCATCGGGATCAGGACGACCCCCGTCAGGAAGGGGTCGATGTAGGCCATGAACCCGATCGCGGCGGTCCCCATGACCACGGCGTCGTTCAGGGCCACCAGGCCCATGCCGGTCGCCATGCGGATCTGCTGGATGTCATTGGTGGCGTGGGCCATGAGGTCGCCCGTGCGGGTGCGGTCGAAGTAGGCGGCCGACAGGGTCTGCAAATGGCGGAAGAGCCGGTCCCGCAGCCCCTGCTCCACACGGCGGGAGGCGCCGAGCAGGCACAGCCGCCAGACGTAGCGGAAAATGCCGACGAGGGCCGCCAGGGCGCAGATATAGACGGCATAGCGCAGCATCTGCCCGCTTTCGGCGCGCAGGGCCGCCAGGTCGTCCACCGCCCATTTGATGACCCGCGGGATGACCAGCTGCACCCCGTCGACCACGATCAGGCTCAGCAGGCCGAGGAGGATCCTGCCCCGGTTTTCCGCAAAATAGGGGGTTATGAGCGCAAGGGGAGGGATGCGCGACGCGGCGGGCTGGATGCGTGATGCAGAATTTCGGGTCATTTAGCCTTTCTTGGGAAATAAAAAAAAGAGTCCCACGGGGCGGCTGGATCTATTACACTTGGATAACACAGGGAAAGAGGATCGGCAACGGCAAGAATCAGGCCCGGCACCGTTTTTTACGGCGTTGACTTTGAGAGCGGCGCTTGCTATTTTGATCCGATGGAACTGGGGAATATTGTTGAATATATCGACCGCGAGAGAATCATGTGCGCGGTGATCCTTGAGGTCCGCAGCCAGCGGTTGAGGCTGCTGACCGAAAACAACAAGGAGGTCAACCTGTACGCGAGCCGGCT
>CAZLSV010000091.1:0-9382 GCA_964562235.1 uncultured Desulfatibacillum sp. | reverse complement strand
GGTGCGCCGGGATCGCACGCGCCTGGACCTGACCGTAAGCCGGACGCGGATGGTGGACGCTCTCAAAGAGGTGGCCCGCAAGCGCAAGGAGTTGATCGCCGAGGTCGGGATCCGGGACCTCTGGGAAGTATTGAGCTCCGAGCAGGAGTGGATCGACCTCGAGACCATGACGGCTTTCTGCTTTCCCGGCGCTCCGAACGGCGACCACCAGTCGGCCGTGATGCGGGCCCTGTTCAACGACCGGCTTTATTTCAGGTTCGATCCGGGGCGGTTTTTTCCCAATTCCGCGGAACAGGTCGAACGGCTGATCGCGCAGCGCGAGGAGCAGGCGCGACGCCAGCGCATCATCGAAAGCGGCGGCGATTGGCTTCGGCGCGGCCTGGCCCATGGCGGTCCCACGGCGGCCGACGCCCGGGAGCCCGGGGCGTCCGAATTTCTCGAGGTCCTCAAGTCCTATTTCCTCTTCGAAAAAGAGAGCCCCGATCACAGCCTCGCCCGGGGGATGTTGGAGCGGGCGGGGTTGGACCAGACCGACGTGTTGTTCGCCCTGCTCGTCCGGGCGGGGGTCTTTGCGGAGGACGAGAACGTCGAGCTGCACCGCCTCGGCGCGCCGGTCGAATTCCCCGCCGAGGCGCTGCAGGCGGCTGCGGAGTTGACCGGCGCCGATCGGCCGTTTCCGGCGGATTCCCGTCGCCAGGACCTGACCGGCCTCCACCTGTTTACCATCGACGGCCAGTCCACGCTGGATTTCGATGATGCCTTGAGCCTGGAGGTGACGCCGGACGGGTTGCGCCTCGGGGTCCACATCGTCGATGTGGCGCAGGTGGTCCGCAAAGGCGACCCGCTGGATCTGGAGGCCCGTCGGCGCGGCAGCTCGATCTACATGGCGGATCAGAGGGTCCCCATGTTGCCGCCGGCCCTCGCCGAAGGCTTGTGCAGCCTGAAGGCCGGGGAGGTGCGGCCGGCCATCAGCACCGTGGTCGACTTGAGCCCCGAGCTGGACGTGCGGGGCTACCGGGTCCTGCCGACCATCGTTCGGGTCAAGAGCCAGCGCAGCTACTTCGACGTGAATCTGGTGGCGGACCAGGACCCCAGCGTGGCGCACCTGCGCAGCATCGCGCGCAAGTTCCGTGCGGCCCGTCTGGCGGCCGGCGCGGTTCACATATCCGTGCCGGAAATCAACATCTGGCTGGGGGAAAACGGTGATATCAATATCAACCGGGTAAACCGCGAAAGCCCGGGCCGGATGCTGGTGGCCGAGATCATGATCCTGGCCAACTGGCTCATGGCCCGGTTCCTGTCCGAGAACGGGATGCCGGCGGTTTTTCGATCCCAGCCCGAGCCGCGGGAGAGGCTTTACCGCGGCGAAGAGGGGACCTTGTTCCAGCATTGGATGCAACGGCGCCTGCTCAATCGCTTTGCTCTGAACCACGCCGCCGAGAAACACTCCGGCCTCGGGTTGGCGGCCTATGTGACGGCGACTTCCCCCATCCGCAAATACTTCGACCTGGTTACCCAGCGGCAGGTGCGGGCCGTTCTCGGGTTGGAAGATCCCTACTCGGCCGAAGAGATCGACGGCATTCTCCAGGACCTGGCCAATCCGATGACCCGCGTCGGCCGCCTGCAGACGGGACGGCAGCGCTACTGGCTGCTGAGGTATCTGGAGCGGCGGATCGGGCAGAAGGAGGAGGCCATCGTGCTGGTGCGCCGGCGCCACGGCTACCAGGTCCTGCTCACGGACTACATGCTCGAGTGCGATCTGCCGATCACCGGAGGCTTCGAACTCAAACCCGAGGACCTGGTCCAGGTCACGCTTCAGAACGTCAACGCCCGCAAGGATTTGGTGTCGTTGACGATCGGGTAAAGCGCGTGCATCGCGTCGACGCGTGAATCGGGTTGACGCGTGCGAAGATAAGGACTCTTTTTTCGTTTTAACGCAACAAACGCGACCCACGCAATGAACGCGATTCACGCCCTCAACGCGCCGAGGCGCTTCATTTCAAGCAGACTACCTGCCCGCCCGTGATTCTCTGCAGCTCCTGCGGCGTCAGCTGGAAGACCGCCTGCGGCGTGCCGGCGGCCGCCCAGATCTCCGCGTAGCGAAACAGATCCTCGTCGATGAAAACCGCCAGGGGCTGCGGGCGGCCGACCGGCGGCACCCCGCCGATGGCAAAACCCGTGGCCTGACGAACGAAGTCGGCGTCGGCTTTCAGGATGGGTTCTCCCAGGAACCTGGAGAGCTCCTTTTCGTTTACGCGGTTGGCGCCGCTGGCAACGACCAGGATGCCCTTGTGGCTGGAGACCCCTTTGAACACAAGCGACTTGCAAATTTGGCCCACCTCGCAGCCCACGGCCCGGGCGGCATCCTGGGCGCTGCGGGTGGTTGTGCTCATTTCCGTCACCCGGCCGCCGACACCCAAATTCTCAAGTACTTCCTGTACCCTGCGCGCGCTGGGACTCAGTTGATCCTTCATTTCGCACCTCTTTTTATCTTGACTAAACTCGGAATAATTACTAAAAGTTTGTTTATTTTTAAAATTTTATTCAGGAGATCTCATGGGAATCCAGGAACGAAAAGAGAGAGAAAAAGAACGCCGCAAACAGCAGATCCTGGTTGCCGCCAAACGGGTGTTTTCGGAAAAAGGTTTCAACAAGGCCACCATGGAAGACATCGCCCATGAAGCCGAACTGAGCCCCGGGACCCTCTACCTCTATTTCAAGAACAAGGAAGAACTTTACGCGTCGCTTTCGCTGCGGATCCTCCAGTATCTGCTGCTGCGCATCGAGCACGTCAACGTCTTGAAGCAGGCAGGACCCGACGAGAAGCTCAAGGCGCTCATGGAGGCCATGTACGACGTGTACGAGTTCGACCCGTTGATCATCATCAACATGTTCCACCTGCAGTCGAGCGACACCCTCAGGAACCTCACGCCCCAGCTGTTGGAGGAGATCAAGGAACTGACCGGAAAGTCCATGAGGTCCATCGTCCAGATCTTCAAGGACGGCGTCTCCAAGGGGATTTTCATCGACCGCCACCCCGTGGCCCTGGCCGACACCTTCTGGTCGATGTTCTCGGGGGTCATCCTCTGGATGACCAGCAAGAAGCTGGTCAACGACGGCAAGGACCACCTCAAGGAGACGTTGACCCTCGCCTTTGACATCTTCTACCGAGGCATCAAGCGCTAGCCGAAACCTATCAGGGACCCTTCAGGCGCCGCCGGCCCTTCCGTTGGAAAAGCCGCGCGATCTCATCCACCTCGAATCGGGGCCACCGCGCGGGGCGCCCGCGTTTGAACCCCTGGACTCCGGTCCCCTTTTCCGCCACCTCGCCGATGCGGGCGACTTGAATTCCCGCCCGCCTCAAATCCGCTTCGAGCCGGCCGGCGTGGGCGGGCCGGCAGCAGATCAGCAGGCTGCCGGATCCGATCAGCCCGAGCGGATTTACGTCAAGCGGGCGGCAGAACGCGCGGGTTTCCGGGAAGACCGGAATGCGGTCCAGGTCCACCCGCAGGCGGCAGCCGCCCGCGGCGCCGAGCTCCTCCAGGGCCGTGGCGATGCCGCCTTCGGTAACGTCGTGCATGGCGCTGGTGCCCGGGCAGCGCGCGGCCAGCCGGGCTTCCGGGATGATGCTGATCCGGTCGAGAAAGCTTCGGCCGGAGCGGATCAGCTCCGCGCTCAGGCCGAGCCTGCGCAGGCGAGCGCCGAGCTCCCGGGCGATGATGGCCGTGCCCTCGACGGCCGCGCCCTTGGTGAGCAGCACCCGGTCGCCGGGCCGCATGGTGCGCTTGTCGATCAGGCCGCGCCGGCGGACGCTGCCGGCCATCGTTCCACAGACCACCGGCCGGCGGACCGCATCGGTGATTTCAGTGTGGCCGCCGCAGAGCGTAATGCCCCACTCGCGGCAGGATTCCCTCAACTCGCCAACGACGCTCCAGATAGAGGACGGGGTGCTGCCGACCGGAAAGAGCAGGGTGGTCAGCAGCCAGCGGGGAACAGCCCCCGCCGTGGCGATGTCGTTGGCATTGACCAGCACCGCGTATCGTCCGATCGCATCGGTGGCGAAGGTGATGGGGTCCGACTTCAGGACCAGGACCTCCTCCGGGCTGACGTCCACGGCGGCGATGTCCTCGCCGACGCCCGGGTTGATCAACAGGGCCGGGTCCTCGAAGGTGAATTCATCGAGAAACTCCTTCAAGAGATCATTGGGCAGCTTGCCGGCCGGCAGGGGGATGCCCATCCGCACGACCCGGTCGAGGTGCGCGGGTCCGCTGACCTGAAAATCGGCGAACGAGGCCGTCGAAGCCGGAGCCGGGCGCCAGGCGACCGTGACCGCCCCGGCGGCATGGGCCATGCGGATCACCTCAGGATCGGCCGAAACCACCAGGAGGCGTTGCGGGGGGCAACCCAGGCGCCGGGCGGCCGCTCGAAAGGGGTTGCGCGGGCCGCCCCGTCGGCCCTCCGCCCCGGTTTCGTCCAGGCGGACCCGGCGGCTGAGCTCCGCCGGATTGATTCGCAGCCCCTGCTCGATCAAATCCCCCAGCGTTTTTAAGCCGCCACGGCCAACCACGCCCACACGCAGCCCCTTGGGTTTCAGCCGGGCGATGATGCGCCGGGCATCGGGGAACGAAATCCGGCCGGCGCCAGCCGCTCCGGTACCGGGCCCGTCCAGGTGAACCAGAACGGTGGTGATGCGAAACGGCCTGTGCGTCATCTCAGAACGGACCAAGAAAGGGACCTCCCCGGCAGCCGGTTGCGGCATATCGCGGCCTCCCCTCGGCCTCGAAACCGATCGGCTCCGTTTCTTTCTTTTCCCCCTTTGGCAAAGGGGGCAGGGGGATTTCTAAAACGACTACCTTGCAAATTCTGCCATCCCTGTCAATCCTGCCGGCCGGTTCATGGGGTGTTTTGACAAGTTGAAGTTTCGCCGATATGTAGTTCGAAACACTTAACGCCCGGCCATCAAATGAAGATCCTGCTCATCTACCCCTACTTTTTAGACCCTCGCCTGGACGCGGAAGACATCCGGCATCCGCCGATGGGGTTGTACTACATCGCGGCCGCGCTGAAAGACCAGGGGCATGAGGTCGAGATTTTGAACTGGCACGACCGGCAGGGTCCGCCGGAACCCCTGGCGGCCGAGCTGCGCGCCTGGCAGCCGGCGCTCATCGGCTTTTCCATCGTACATGCCAACCGCTGGGGCGGGATCGAGACTGCCCGGATCGCCAAGGCACTGGACCCGAAGGTCACGATCGTCTTCGGCGGGGTCGGTGCGACCCATCTCTGGGAGCACCTGCTCAAGCACTTTCCGGAAATCGATTACATCGTCCTCGGGGAGGGCGAGCAGAGCTTCGCGCGCCTGCTGCGCTGCATCGACGGCCGGGACCCCGAGGGCCCGGCCGCTGTTGCTGGAATCGCGCTGCGCCGCGAGGGGCGGCCGATCCGGACCGGCCCGGCCGAACCCGTGTGCGAGCTAGATGCGCTGCCCATGCCGGCGCGCGAATTCGACCTGCCGCACGTGGCGCTGACCCGCGGCTGTGTCTCCAACTGCGCCTTCTGCGGCTCCCCGGCGTTCTGGGGCCGCCGGGTGCGCTCGCATTCGGCGGATTACTTCGTCGGGCAGCTGGCGGCACTGCGGGCCCGGGGCCGGCGCTTCGTCCACGTGAGCGACGACACCTTCACCCTCGACAAAGATCGGGTGATGG
Source organism: uncultured Desulfatibacillum sp. (assembly GCA_964562235.1). Classification (GTDB taxonomy): domain Bacteria; phylum Desulfobacterota; class Desulfobacteria; order Desulfobacterales; family SpSt-501; genus SpSt-501. Next base: position 3,680 of record CAZLSV010000091.1, on the reverse strand, counting down.
AGGTGTGCCGCAAATTGGTCCGGAAGTCGCTCGGCCTCAGCTGGGCCGCCATCTCGCGGGTGGACGCCGTGGACGAGGAGGTGCTGGCGTGGATGCGCCGGGCGGGCTGCATCCAGATCAGCTACGGGGTGGAGAGCGGCTCGGCGGCGATCCGCCGGCGGCTGAAGAAGCGGATCGGCGAGGAGCAGATCCGGCGGGCCTTCGAACTGACCCAGCGCTACGGCATCATGGCGCGGGCCTATTTCATCTACGGCTGCCCGGGCGAGAGCCGGCAGACCATCCAGGAGAGCATCGATCTGATTCGGGCCATCCGGCCGCTCGGGGCCATTTTCTACATCCTGGACATTTTCCCGGGCACCGCCCTCTACGCCGACATGAAGCGGCGGCTCAAGGCGACCGACGAGATCTGGCTCGAGCGCGTCGAGGACATCATGTACTTCGAGACCGACCCGGCGCTCTCCGCCGAGCAGGTTCTCGAGTACGGCCGACTGCTGCGGGAGGCCTTCCACCGCGGCCTTCCGGACTTTGTACGGGCCCTCGATCCCATCGACGACCCGGAATTCGACGCGCTGCACGCCGACTTCTTCTCCCGGCTGGCCATGACCTTCGACCAGGGCGACTACGCCCGCATCGAAGCCATACCGGAGAAGCCGGCGCTGGCAGAAGCGCTTTACCGCCGGGCGCTCGGCTATCATCCCGACGCGCGGGCCTATCTCGGCCTCGGCATCCTGAACCAGAAAGCCGGCCGCTACCGGGAGTCCGCGGAACTGCTGACCTCCGCCCTCTCGCATTTTCCCGATCACGGACCCCTTCAGATCTGTCTGGCGGTGAGCTTCATGAACCTGGGCCGTTACACCGAAGCGCTGGCGCTGCTCGCGCGCTGCCCCGAACAGCCGGAAGCCCAGTGCCTGACGGCGGCCTGCCGGAGGGCCGGAAAAGTTAAAAGCTGACCGGAGGTTGATTTTTTTAGTGAGTTGGTTTAAAATTATATAAAATGAACTGTTGTATGATTCAATATTTGAATCACTTGGGGGAAAAATGAAATCAATAACGATTCACGGTGTGGACAAAACACTGGCTGAGTTGATCAAATCTAAGGCCGCATCCGAGGGGCTGAGTGTGAACCGGGCCGTCAAGAAAATGTTGGAATCTGCGCTCGGAGTAAGGCCGAGGCAGAATCATGCCAATCGCCGCGAATTTGAGGAGTTCTGCGGTGTTTGGTCCGAGACGGACCTGGCCGAGTTCAAAAAGAATACCGCCTCGACTCGCAAAGTCGACTCGGGGGACTGGCAGTGAGAAAAATCGTTCTCGACACGTGCGCGTACACGCGATTGCTGGCAGGGGGAGAGGAGGTGCTGGACGCCATCTCCTTGGCAGAGACGGTCTATCTTTCGGTTTTTGTCCTCGGCGAGCTTTATGCCGGATTTGGGGGTGGATCCAGGGAACGCGAGAACAAAGACATGCTGCAGCGATTCCTGGTGAAGCCGGCTGTCAAAATCCTGAATGCAACCTCCGAAACGGCAGAGGTTTTCGGTCATGTGAAATCCAACCTCAAGAAGGCCGGAACCCCCTTGCCGATCAATGATGTTTGGATCGCGGCACACGCCATCGAAACGGGGTCGGTGGTCGTCACGTACGACGTTCATTTCAAGGTGGTTCCCGGACTGCGCTTGTGGGACCGGGGTAATTACTCCGGCTAAACAGGTTCAATGTGAGCCGCCCCCAGACGGAGCTTGGTTGGGCCGCTTTTAAGGAGCAGGTGGCCGAGGGCGCCCCAGCGGCAAAGGGCTGGCGCGCTTTGAAATGTGAATGACATGCATGCATGTTTATGACATGCCCAAAATGATCCAGCCTCGCGTCGGTGTAGGCGAGTGCCTTGATCAGCGCCGTGTTGAGCCGGATGTAGCCCGACTCGCCGGAGCGCCGCCGGTAGAGGTTGTAGCCGGCCACGGGGTGGCCGTCGCGGTCGAGCGCCGCGCACCAGCTTGAGGAGTGGCGGGTTGTCTACAGCAACTTTGGTAGGATTTTATTAATTGAACTTAGAAGGGCAGGAAGATCGGATTTAATGGTTTGCCACACGACATCCAGGTTGACGTCATAATAGGCGTGAATCATTCGGTTGCGCATTCCGGTGATTTCAAGCCACGGTATTTCAGGATGCTCCGCCTTGAAATTTTCCGATACCTTTGAGGCGGCCTCTCAAATAACTTCCAGCGATTTGATCAAGGCGAGCGCCAGCATCCGATCGCTTTCAAGGTGAGCTCTTTCTCGGCCAAGGGCGAACTGGAGCGCATCTTTACCGGCCTCCAGCATGTGCTGCAGGCGGATTAGATCATGCTGCATATTGCACCTCCGCCGTCGATAGGACCTGCTGTCGGAAATATTTGCTAAGGTCTTCGGGTGTCCTGAGATCAATCTTTCGTCCGCCAAAGATTTGAGAAAGTTCCCGCTCCATCCTCGAGATCCCCAGCAGGCCGGGAACTCCGTTTTCTTCGAACTCCACAAGAACATCAATATCGCTTTCTTGCCGAAAATCCTCCCTGAGAACCGAGCCGCAAAGAGAAAGTTTTCGGATGCGGTTTTTTCTGCAAAATTGCTCGATAATTTCAACCGGGATATCAATTCTGGCCATGGATATTTCCTCCCGAATCGTTACGTCTTTTCTCCGACAGCGTTCGGAAAAAAGCGAGGATCATCGTCGTCATGAATATATCCCGGGGTTCCTTACCGCAGAAAAGAAATTGATATGGCGGTTTCTCGAACTCTATGTGCGATGCGCGCGCCTTAATGGTTGATTATCAAAATGGATGGATCGAGTCAAAACTTAATCATGCCCCCCTCATCGTCTACCAGCATTAAACAGTCGGGCCGGTTGTGTGATGCGTTTTCGTGCATCCTGTATCAGAAGGTTTTCCGCATGGGCGATGACGGTCAAATCAAGATCCCGGGCGATCCGAAGCGTATCGTCAGAATTGGCGACCCGGCATTGACGGTTGTTCAGTCCCCACCATGATTCAGAAAATCGGCAATCCGCTTCTGAATGGAGGAGCGCTGCCCCTACGGCCTTTTTCCTCTGCGGGCGATCCGGATCAGGCAGATCAGCAGCGCAATGACTCCCAGCGGCGCGAGCAGGTCCTGCGATATCTTCCAACCGGCCGCGGAGACAAAGCACCCTCCGCCTCCCGCGCCGCCGGCCACGACCACCCCGCCCCCACTGCCGCCGCCGTTCGAATCGCCCGCATCGGGGGCGGAGACGCTGAGCGCGGCGGCGGCGGACTTGACACTCTCCTCGCTTTGGGCATCCACGGCACCGAGCGCATAGTAGTAGAACTCGCCTGCCGGGGCCGTTATCAGCCCCGCGTCAATGAAGCTCAGGGCCGTGACCAGCGCCGTGTTCAGCCGGGTGTAGCCGGGCTCCGTGGAGCGCCGGCGGTAGAGGTTGTAGCCGGCCACGGGGTTGCCGTCGCAATCGAGCGCCGCGCTCCAGGTGAGCAGGGCCGCGCCGTCGGCCTGGCGCTGGGCGGTCAGCCCTGTCGGCCAGCGGGGCAGCGGCAGCTTGAGCGTGGTGGCCGGGTCCCCGAAGAGCATGAAGGTGTTGGCGGTCTCTTCGTAAAGGGAGCCGCCGTTTGCGAGCAGCTGCTCCTTGGCCGCGGCCACGGCCGGGCCCAGCGTGCGGGTGT
>CAZLSV010000090.1:0-19411 GCA_964562235.1 uncultured Desulfatibacillum sp. | reverse complement strand
AAAGCGGCCGGTTTGGGTCGGAGCGAAGCGACGCTGGTTTTTTTTTGCTCTCAAAGTCTGTTTTCTCCCCGGGAAGGCCCAGGAGGCTGAGCCGGGGCAAAGCTGGGACCAAGTCGGGACCAAGTTGGGACTAAGCTTGGATTATGGTCCGGATATTGAAAATATTTGTATCAGAACAGCCTATTGCGGAAATCGTGGACAGAACGAATGGGGGCAAACCTCAAATTATGAATTATTTCAGCTGCCCCGCGTCAATGTTTTTCAGGTGAGTATCGAGAGTTAAACGATCACAATTTGAAAGGAGCCGAACCCGACGATTTTCTATGCTGTTTGGCGGGATAGGGCTACCCTTAACTATATTTGAGTTATGCCTTAACCAAAAATACCGATAATATTCCTGGTTGAAGAATAGCACCTCAATCCGCCTATCGGAGCCAAAGCATGCCAGCGTCCGTTCTCGAAGCCAAATCAGAATCAGGCCGTAAAAGGGGCTTTCTGCCGGAAAGAACCGCCAAAGGTCGGATCGGGATGGCCGATTCAAAGAGGGCAGGGAAGCGCTCACCGCTCAAGCGGAAGCCGCTGCGGAACCCTGGCGAATCGCTCCAAGATGAGATTCACACCATTCTGACCGAACAGATGATCCCACCGATGGTGGTGGCGTTCCTGTCGATATTGATCGCTGCAATGGAGTGGTGGCGGTATTTCAGGGCGGCGCCGCCGCAGCCGGTTATTTTGTCGGCACTGGCATTTCTCGCGGTAATCTACGGTTCGTATAAGGTGGTTGCTATAAAAAAACGGATCCGAGCGCTCCGGCTCGGCATGGACGGGGAGAAAGCGGTCGGTCAGTTCCTCGAGGCGCTTCGCAAGCAAGGGTGCCGGATTTTTCACGACATCGTGGGCAACGGGTTCAACATCGACCACGTCGTCATCGGGCCCCGGGGGCTGTTCACCGTCGAAACCAAGACTTATAGCAAGCCGGCTCGCGGCCGAGCCACGGCAGCGTGCGACGGGGAGAGAATTCTCTTTAACGGGCTGGAACCGGATCGCAACCCCATCACGCAGGCGCGTGCGGCGCGAGACTGGCTCAGGGAGTTGCTCCTTGAGAATACGGCTCGGAAATTCCCCGTGAAGGGAGTGGTGGTTCTGCCGGGCTGGTATGTAGAGTCGACCAAGGGCAGCCGACCGGACATCTGGGTCCTGAACCCCAAGGCCTTTCCGAGCTTCATCGAACACGAGCCGGTCGTGTTGAAAGACGAGGACATCGCCCTGGCGTCTTCACGGCTCATCAACTACGTTACCCGGTAGTGTTTGAAATCACATTGCCACCGGTAAAGCCGGTGGCAATGCGATTACCTGACAACTTCCCATATCATCCCTTCCAGCTGTCTCAAAAGCTGAGGATATCGACCCCGCCTGAGGGCAGTGACCGAAGCGGAAAAGCCATCCGGCCACCGCCGAAAGTGATCGAGAGGGGGGCCGATAATTGCGCTCGGTTATCAAGGGCATGCTGGCGGAGAGCGCATTGACGTGCTATATTCGGCTTACAGAGCAAGCTATAGCCGGGCCGAGAAATGGAGCAAGAGCGAAAGGCGGCTTTCATGAGACATGAGGATCTGCTCAAGAGGATCGCTATCGATCCGAAAGTCTGTTTCGGTAAACCATGCATCCGCGGCACACGAATATGGGTGTCCCTTATCATGGACAATCTGGCGGACGGGGTGAGCGAAAAAGAGATCCTGGCGGCTTACCCCCAGCTGGCCACAGAGGACATCCGCGCGGTCTTGGCCTATGCCGCTGAGATGACCCGGGAACGGGTGATCCCCCTGGCGAAGGAGGCCGCCGGCACTTGAAGTTCAAGCTGGACGAAAACCTCGACGCGCGTCTTGCCGAAGCCATGCAAAAACCCGGCGGGGACGCCGCTCCCACAAAAGTCATGGTCCAACCCTTGAGATCGAAACACGCCCCTGAGAGCTGGATTGAATGCCTCGCAAAGCCGGGGTGGAACCGGCCAGGGGGCCGCAAACGTTTCGGTCCAACGGTTCGTCAACGTGTTTGCCGAGATCTGCCGCAGTTGAAGAATCAGCCATGGCGATCAATGGAAGACCGATTTTCGAGCAATACCTTGGCATCGACTACTCGGGTGCGGAAACGCCGACGGCGAGCCTGAAAGGCCTGCGGGTTTTCACGGCGGACCGGGTATCACGGCCTGTCGAAGTGCCGCCGCAGGCCGGCCCTCGCAAGTACTGGACGCGGCGCGGCGTAGCCGAGTGGCTGGTCGCTCTGCTTTCAGAAGACCGGCCGACCTTGGTCGGCATCGACCACGCGTTCTCCTTCCCGCTGCGCTATTTCGAGATCCATCACCTGTCGCCCGATTGGCCGGCCTTCCTCGACGACTTTCAAAAACACTGGCCCACCGATGACGACCACACCTACGTCGAATTCGTGCGCGACGGCCTCCATGGAAACGGTGCCGAGCGTTCAGGCAGTTCACGCTGGCGCCGTTTGACGGATGAGCGCGCCGGCGCCAAGTCGGCTTTCCACTTCGACGTGCCGGGCTCGGTAGCCAAGTCCACTCATGCCGGCCTGCCGTGGCTCCGTTGCATCCGGCAAAAGGCCGGGCCCCGGGTTCACTTTTGGCCGTTTGACGGATGGGAAATCCCGGCCGGGCGATCGGTGATCGCCGAAGTCTATCCATCCCTGTGGAGTCGGAGCTTTGAACGAGAAGGGAGAACCTCGGACCAGCACGACGCCTATTCGGTCGCTGCCTGGATGCGCCAGGCCGACCGCGACGGCCGCCTCGCCGGATTCTTTGCCCCCCGCCTGTCACCCCATGAGCGAACCGTAGCCCAAATCGAGGGGTGGATCCTGGGGGTAAGGTGAGTCCCTGTATGCATAGTGCAGTGGAGCCGGCCAGGGTTGTGGGCCAGGGGGTATGATTGAGGTAGGGCTTTTTCACTATTTTGCATGGTATGTCTAAATTTTCTCGACATACCATGCATTATTTTGCTATTCTTTCCCGGTCAGTCGAAACAACTGTGGGCTCAATCTAATCTTGAACCGGGCGGACCGCAATGATCCCCGCTTTTCACAAGCTCATCGATCGGGATGAGTTCGACTTCCAGACGCTGCTCGGCGTTCTCAAGGACTACGAGCGGCCCCGGGACAAAATTACGAGCCTGCTGCGCAAGGGCGTGCTCATCCGGGTCAAGAAGGGACTCTATGTCCTCGGCGACGACTACCGCAGGCGGCCCTTTTCGCGCAAGCTGCTGGCCAACCTCGTCTACGGCCCCTCATACGTCTCCCTCGACTCTGCCCTCCAACACCACGGATTGATCCCGGAGCGCGTGGAGGCGGTCACCTCCGTTGCCGCAGGCCGCTCCAGGGTTTTCGACACGCCGGTCGGCCGGTTCACCTACCGGCAGATCCCGCTTGCGGCATTTCCCATCGGCATGAGCCGGGTGCAGGAGACGGCGGGCAGTGCGTTTCTCATCGCCACCCCTGAAAAAGCCCTGGCGGACAAGATCTTCGACCAGCGCTACATTGGTGCGGCGACCCCTGGCCGCATGCTTGATTTCATGCTCGAGGACCTGCGGCTGGATGAAGGCGCTCTGGTTAGATTGGACCCGGCCGTTGTTGGGGAAATCGCCGGCTGCTACCGGTCGCGCAAGCTTGAGATTCTCGGTCGGGCCCTGGGTCGGCTTCGAGGAGAAATGCAAGGAGGGGAGGCATGAACGAGGCGCTATCCCAGATGCTCGCCGCCTATACCTGCCGCAGCCTGGAGGACCACTTGCGGGCGCTGCGCGAGATTCTCCAGCAGATCGCCCTGCTGGGGCTGTGGCGGAGCAAGTTCTTCGAAAAAACCGCGTTTTACGGCGGAACGGCCCTTCGGATCCTATACGGGCTGGACCGCTTCTCGGAGGACTTGGATTTTTCCTTGCTCTCGCCCACGATACGGTTTGCGCTTTCGACGTATTCAAACGCCTTGCAGCGGGAGCTGGCGGCCTTCGGTTTCGAGGTGCGGATCGAGCCGGTCCGCAAAAGGGCCCCAAGCCCTGTTCAGTCCGCTTTTCTAAAGGCCGACACGCTGAGCCAGTTGCTCATCGTTCAGACCCCCGAGGAGATCGTCAGCCGCGTTCACCGCGGGCAGGTTCTCAAAATCAAGCTCGAAGTCGACACAGACCCGCCGCCGGGCTTTGCGACGCACACCCGCTACGTTCTTCAGCCCATACCCTTTGCCGTGCGCGCCTATGTACTTCCCGACCTTTTCGCGGGGAAGATGCACGCGGTCCTCTGCCGGCGCTGGAAGCGGCGGGTCAAGGGGCGGGATTGGTACGATCTGGTCTGGTACGCTGCCCACCACCCCGAACTCCACCTGCGGCACCTGGAGCAGCGTATGCGGCAGAGCGGTGACTGGAAGGGGCGCCGTGAATTGGATCCGGAATCGTTCCGGGAACGGCTTGGTCAGGCGATCGATGCGCTCGACGTGAACCAGGCCCGCAGGGAAGTAGCCCCGTTCGTCCGGCATCCACAATCACTTGAGGTGTGGTCGCAGGAGTTCTTCAGGGACGTTGCCGGCCGCCTCCGGTTCGTGCAGGGTTGAGCTTCGATTCTAAGACGATGGTGGGTAGTTGACATCAACAGGCATCCCTGTCCACTCCTACCATCGAGTTCGACTCCGCCGGCGTACGCAACCCAAGGTAGCCGGGGACCGAGCTGGCCCTAAAACCCGATCGGGTGCTTGCGGCTGTGAGCGGCCTTGACCCGGGCCTCTTCGGCGAGTGCCTCGACGAACACCCGGTGGCTCAACGCGGTCTGCGGGTGGAAGGCGAACCGGTCGCGCACCGTCTTGAAGTCGCCCGGGGCGAGGTTTGCCAGCCCCTTTAGGGCGGAAGCCTCCTCCGCGCCGAAAGGCGCTTTCACCAAGGCTGCCAGCATCTTCTTGTAAAATATCAAGTTACCTTCGGCGGTGAGATACTCAAATCCGATCTTGCGGTTGAACCGGCGGATCGTGGCCGGGTCGAGGTCGGCCATGCGGTTGGTGGTGCAGATCAGGATGCCGCGGAAGTGCTCCATCGCCGTCAGGAACTCGTTGGTGAAGCTGATCTCCCAGGAGCGCTGTGCGCTCACCCGGCTGAAGAGCATCGAGTCCACTTCGTCGACAACCAGGACCGCCTCTTCGTTCTCCGCCTCCTCAAACGCCAGGCGGATGTTTCGCTCTCCCTGGCCCACGTACATGCTCTGAAGATCGCTGTAACGCCTGCACAGGAGCTCACGGTCCAGACAGTCGGCAATGTGACGCGCCAGGGCGCTTTTACCGGTGCCGGGTGGACCGTAAAAAAGAAGATTCATGTTCAAGCGCGTTTCAGCATCCGACCGCAGGAATCTGTCGAACTCGCGCATTTGATTGATCAGTTCACAAACCGGCCCTTGGATATTCAGGCCTTCAAGCGCATAAGCATCTTCGGTCATTTTAATGTTCCCGGGCTTCTTCTCACGGTTATTAAGGCATTCGTAGGCTTCCAGGGCGAGCTCGACCGCTTCGACGACGCCTTTTCCAGCCGGCCCCTTTGCTGCCACCGCGGTTTTGACAGCCATGTCGATCACCCCGGCTGTGACCTTGTACTTGCGAGCCAGTTTTTCAATGCAGCCTTCCGTGACCGTTGCCCCGGCCCGGTTCCGTTTCAGGATGTTCTTCCAGAGCTCTACCCGCTGGCGACGATTGAAGGGCTTAAAATCCAGGCTGAAGGCAAACCGTCGCAGAACCGATTCTTCTATCATCCCAACCGAGTTGGTTATCCAGATGATCCGGGTGCCGGGCTCCTCCATGATGCGGTTCAACCATCCCTTGTCCTGGGTCTCTCCGCGCATGAACCAGGATCCCATGGTGTTGAGTATGTTGTCGGCCTCATCGACGATGATGATCGAGCCGGGGCCGGAGTTGGTCATCTTGAGGCAGGAGGTCAGGGCCGCACGGCGCTGCTTCGACTGGTTTTCATCCTCCCAGGCGATTTCGTAGGCCGGAGCCCTGATTCCGGCGGCCAGAGCATAGGCAAAGCTTGTTTTTCCCGTGCCTGGAGGCCCGTAGAGAAGGATATGCCTTGGAAGGTCCGACTTTCTCTCCAACAGCCTCAGAAGGTGATCGATTTTATCCTGGGCAATTGCATGACAGGCCATGGGGAGCGCGGTCTTGGGTATCCTTCGATAAAATCTGTTCGTGAAGGAGTCCCCCTCGGGGTTTTGGCAGAAGGTCAGGAACCAGGTTGTCAGCTCGAACCGGTCATTCGGCTCATCGATAATGTCGATCTGATAAAACCGGTTCAGTGCCGCCGCCATCTCATGACCGTCGGCATCCAAAATGGTCAGAAGCAAGTTCTGGCTGCGGTAGCGATCGCATTTCAGATGATCGATCAGGTAGGTTTCGGCTTCATCGTAGCCTTTGACGATGAACAGGAAGGTCACGAGTCTCGACTCGGTCCGGTTGAAAGAAAAGGCCTCGGCCAGAAGATTCAGGTTGTGTTCGATCCGGCTTGGTCCTCCGGCGCCGGGGGCTTCGATTGCAGTCGTGAGTAGTTCAACCAGTTTTGACCTCACCTTGCGGGCCGCGCCTTTTCCGATTTTGCGGACCATGCTCTCGAGCACTTCCGGCAGATCATCGGGGTCGTCCTGCGCTTCCGCCAGGCGCTGCTCCGCTGAGTCTCCGGCCCTTTCGAGCAGCCGGCTGACAACCAGATGCACGACATGCTTGATTTGCCCTCCCATGATCCAGCAGAGAAAGATCATGGTCTCTTCGTCCATCGGGTGCCCTTTTTTCAGGTACCGCGACAGATAACCCGCGCAGGTTGCCCGGATAAAGTCGTTATCCCGTCCCTGCGCCGCGGCGCTCGAAACCCGGTTCAAGCCTCTTCGCAGTTTGCCGATATTCATAAATGGCCTCCTGTAACGTTGTTTCCGGCCTTGATTATAGAGAGGGTTCATTCCATATCGCGGAACGATCCGGCTGATTTTTGGGTGATAGAAATGGGTGCCAAATTCGACCCTTACAAGAGCTACGGCGTCAAGCTGATCAGTCTGTTCGCCCGGCTGATGTTTTCTCAGGAGAGCTATTCGCTGACCGATTTGGCGCGGATGCTGAATTGCTCGAAGCAGTCGGTGCTGAGGCTCGTGGATGACATCCGGCGAGCCTACGGAGTGGAGATCGAGGAGAGTGTCCGTGAGCGGCGGAAGTATTTCAGGCTGAAAAAGCGCGCCGCAACGCCGACCCTGGCCCTGTCGGCAAGCGAAATCTCGGTGCTTCAGATGTGCAAGGCTTTCACCGAGCACCTGCTGGGGTCAGAGATGCTCAAGGAGGCCGGTCAGGCGGTCGACAAAAGCCGGGCGCAGCTTTCCGCGGAGCAGCAGGTGCCCACCGGGCACTTTGCCGTTCTGCCGTTCGGCGGCCTTGACTACACCCCGCACCAGGGGACCCTTCGAACCCTGATCCAAGCCATGGAGACCAAAACGGTGTGCAAGGTGACCTACCGGGCGGGCCATGACGGCCGGGCGAAGACCTTTTACTTGAAGCCCCTGAAGCTCTTTTCCCACAAGGACTGCCTGTATCTTAGCTCGCAGTTGGCGCGGCACCCCGGGCGTGTCTATAAAAAACCCGACTTCGACCCCCTGCTGGCGGTTCACCGGATCGCCGTGATCGAATTGACGGACCGCCGGTTCGCGTACCCTGGCGACTACCGTTTCGAAGACCGGTTCAATCTGGATTTCGGGGTGATCAAAGAGGACCCCTTCGAGGCCGAGGTCGAACTGCACGGCTGGGCCGCAGCCTATGTTTCGGAGCGAATCTGGAGCCGCGGCCAGAAGATATCCAAAAAGCCGGACGGGACCACAAGACTGAGGTTTCAGGCCTCATCCGAGGTCGAACTCGTTTCGTGGGTGCTTTCGTTCCGCGGCTATTGCCGGGTGAGAAAACCCAGGCGACTGTGGGCCCAATTGAAAAAAGCGGCCGGAACGATCGACAAAATTCACCAGGCCCGGGCCCACGCTAAAAAATAGCACGGGTGTCGCCCATTGATCATAAACTTTGCCGGTCCGAGCCTCTCTCGCTTTCGTGCGCTTGTCTGCGCGGGTGAAGGATTTTATCGCCTCTGTCATGGGGTGTCTGCGCAAAAGGGCGATCGCCGGTTTTAGCCCGGCAATGAATTGGTGTGTTCTTTTAGAATTGACATGCAATGCATTACACTGTATTGTTATGTCAAATTTAACCAAGGGTGAATTTGTCATGGCCTCGATTCAAAAATGTATCCGCCTGCCTGAAGAAACGGTACGGGAAATCGAATCGGCTGCGTCACGCTCCGGCAGGGATTTCTCGTCGGTGGCCCGGGATCTCCTGGTCGAGGCGGTCAAGATGAAAAACTGCCCGGGTGTCTTTTTTGCCGATGGGCCCACCGGCCGGCGGGCGCGGGTCTCCGGGACGGGGATCGACGTGTGGGAGGTCGTCGCCGCCTTCAAGGGATCGGGTGAAAGCTACACCGAGCTTCAGAAAGCCTACCACTGGCTGAGCGAACCCCAGCTGCGGTCGGCACTATCCTATTACGCCCTGTATCCTGAGGAAATCGAGGCGCGCATCGAGCGCGGCAATGACCTGACCAGCGAGATAGTGGCCAAGCGGTTCCCCTTCCTGGCCAAAAAGGCCCAAGCCGAGTGATATTTTACCTCGACGAGGACATCAGCCCAAGGGTCGCCGAAATCCTGCGCAAGGCGGGCATCGACGCCGTCAGCGCGCACGACGTCGGCTTGGTGGGCACTTCCGATGAAGAACAATTCACTGAAGCGGTTGCCCGGAAGGCAGCCCTCGTCACCCGCAACAGGGACGATTTCATTGCGCTAACGGTTCGGGCGTATGAGAACCTGAGCCCCCACCATGGATTGGTCGTCCTTCCGCACAGCATTCCGGGCTCGGATTTCAAGCTTGCGGCCCGGGTGCTCGAGCGCTTTGCAAGGCAGAACCCGGACGGGATGGGTGCCTACACAATCGAATTCATGACCCGGAAACGACCGTGAAGGCGCGTTACATGGTGTCATGGTGAAAAATGAATAAAGATGCCTGCCTCTTCTGGTGTGCCGCTTGGTTTATAATCCGCTGAAGAGGTAGACTCAGGGTTTGCAAAATGATGCGCTTGCCGTGTTCGACTCTACAAATCCCCCTTTTTACAAACTTACTGGTTCAATAAAGCGCCTGGCTCGGCTCCTCAAGTCTCTATCTGAAGTCTGCAAGAAGACCGGCCGCATCCTGATAACCCTCGATTTGGACTTTGCCAACCCCCCTTCGTTTTCCGCCCCAATCCGCTCCGGGTATCATGGTATTGCGCCCCCGGAACTACAGCCTGTTACAGGTTAGGGAGATTTTGTTCAATGCACTTTCAAGGCTGAAGGAAGAGAGCATCGACAGCCGACTTTGGATCGTCGAGCCCGGAAGAGTCCGCGTGTATACTCCCGAGGAAGACCATAAATAAAAGAACAACCCGCTGCGCCACTTGGGATGGTATGGGGACGCTCCTGGCATCTTTCGTTTTTTCCCCATCATCATCATTCCTTACCTCGATGAAAACACTCTTGCAGGAATAGTTCACTTGAATCTAAATTTGCATAATTTATATATGCAAAATTTAAATATGATAAACTTTTAGTTTTCAAAATAGTTATAATGCATATATAATCTATGCATTATAATGGATCTATAAACCATGTCGCCCAAAGCTGAGCTACCCCTGGAACAGTGTCTGCCGGAAGGTCAGGTCGTGGATCGTGCCTGGCTTCTGGCGCATGGATTCGACCGGCCGCGGGTGGATTACGCTTTGCGGGCGGGCAAGCTGAAACCAGTGTCCCATGGTGTCTACCGACGGCCGGGGCCGCCGCTCAAATGGGAGCATGTGGTATTCTCCCTGAACGAAATGGGCTGTCCTGTGCGCGTGGGCGGCCGCAGCGCGCTGGAGCTGCAGGGCCTGGCCCACTATCTGCCGGCCGGGGGCGTGCAGCGGATCGATCTTTACGGTGCCGGCAAGGTGCCGGCCTGGGTGACCGCTTTTCCGGCTCAATTCAAATTTGCGGTCCACACCCAGCGCCTGTTTGACACGCTGCCCGCGCCGGCGGTGCAGCCAAGGCCTTTCGGTGCCTGGGACTGGTCCATACCATTCAGTACTCCTGAACTGGCCATGCTGGAGCTGTTGGCCGGGGTGCGGGAGGCGGCTGATTTTTCCGTGGCCGACAAGTTCTTCGAGGCGGCTGTCAACTTCCGCCCGGACCTTTTGCGCGCCTTATTGCGAGCCTGCACCCAGGTGAAGGCCAAGCGTCTGTTTTTGTGGTTCAGCGACCGCCATGGCCACGCCTGGCGCCAGGCGTTCGAGACCGATGATGTCGATCTGGGGCGGGGCAAGCGCATGCTGGTCAGGGGGGGCGCTTACGATGCGACGTATCAAATAACGGTGCCCAGGGACATGACCGGTGGAAGCGAACAACCCCTTCACTGAACAAGCGCGCCTGATGGTGGCCCTGTTGCCGAGTGTCGCCAAACAGGGATGCTTTGCCCTGAAAGGCGGCACGGCCATCAATCTGTTCCTGCGCGACATGCCTCGATTGTCGGTGGATATAGATCTCACCTACCTGCCGGTGGAGGGCCGCGACGACAGCCTGGCCGGAATCGACGCGGCCATAGGGGCGATCGCCGAGGACATTGCACTGCACATTCCTCGCGCAAAAGTAAATGCCTCGATTTTACCGGGCACGGGCAAGCGATTCAAGCTGTTGGCCTGGCAAGGCGATACCAGCGTCAAGATCGAGGTTTCCCCGGTGCTGAGGGGCAGCGTCTTCCCGGCCGAGCTACGCCAGCTGTCGGCCAGGGCATCGAAGACCTTTGGATTTGCCCGTGTGCCGGTGCTCAGCTTCGAGGATCTTTTTGCCGGCAAGATATGCGCGGCCCTCGACCGCCAGCACCCGCGGGACCTGTACGACGTGCACTGGCTGCTGCAGCAGGAAGGAATCGATGAGCGGTTGAAAAACGCCTTCCTGGTCTACCTGATGGGGCACAACCGGCCCATGGCCGAATTGCTGGCGCCTCAGGCGCAGGATATCGAACCGCAGTACCGGGCGGAGTTGGCTGGCATGATCTATGAGCCGGTGGGGCTTGAGCAGTTGCGGGAAACTCTGCCGCGGCTGGTCGGAAAGATGCATGCGGTGATGACCGATTCAGATCGGCGGTTTTTGCTCGCGCTCAAGCGGGGGACGCAGGATTGGCGCGATTTTCCACTGCCGGAAGTGGAGCGGCTGCCCGCCATCCAGTGGAAAATGGTCAACCTCGCCCGCATGCATCCTTCGAAGCGCCGGCTGGCGGCGGCGAAACTGGAGGGGATTTTGTTCGGAGGAGGGGGGCTGGGTTAGCCAAAATGTATATCGGCCGAGGCGAAAACTTTCCGCAGGATAAGGGGACGCCCCTGTTTTCATGTGCTGCTAACGGAACCCGGTTGAGCTTCTGATAAACTCCGCCTCGCTTTTTTCGACCCCGTTTTTTCTACGTCTACATAAAAACTTCAGAGTTCCCAGCCATTCCAGTCCACAAGCTCTTCTATGTGTTTACGTATGGCCTCCTGAACTTCCTCCGGGTCCTTACTTCTAAAGATCTCTAAAATGTCCGAATGGATCACCACCCGCTCTCGGCAGTACTCTTGGGTGCTCTTATAACAGTACCGATATCGGGCGCCCTTCAGTCGAAGATCGTTTATCAAGTTGATCAAAATCTCATTTTTTGAGGCATTGATGTAAGTTTGGTGAAATGTCTCATGGTAGTTCCGATAGCTCGTTAGATCGAAAACTTCGGCAGTCCGATGCATGCCGGCAAGGGCACTTTCCATTTCCTTGAAATCCGATTGGGTTAAATGCTTTGCGGCCTCTCTCCCTGCCAGTCCTTCCAAGGCAGCTTGAACCGTATAATGCTCCTTCATATCTTCAAGAGAGATCCTCTTAACGAAAACGCCTTTGCGCGGTTGAATTGTAACCAGTCTTTTCTTCTCAAGCTCTCGGAAAGCCTCCCTAAGAGGTGAGCGGCTCACCTTGAACTTTTTCTGTAGGTCGGTTTCAACCAGTTGCTCGCCACCCTTGTACACCCCGTTGATGATGGCATCAGACAAGACCCTTGAGATCTGGGCTGATAACCCAAGGGGCTCTATCGTCATTTCCGGAAATTCATGTGGGTTGGCCATATTGCCTGTCGACAGTTAAAAAGAGTAGTCGTATAGCCATGCTGGAATGGTCAAGGGAAATTTAAGCTATAACTATTTATAAAATATATTTAAAATAAAGTCAATGCGCGTTGGAAAACTCTCCTTGGAAACTTATTGACAGCATGGTTTCGTTTTGTTATTAACATTGTCGACAATATGACTCTGCTCTCCGGACGGGGTACCTCATGTTTTCGCACGAAACTGTAGGCACGCTCTTCTTTCTGGCAGCTGGAGTGATAATCACGCTCTCCTCGTGGGGTTTAGGGTTCGGCAAATGGGAGGACCCGGGTCCCGGTTTTATGGGAACCCTCTCGGGAGCAGCGCTCGCGTTGTTTTCGGCTGTATGGCTAATTTACAGCTGGGCCAAAGATCCCCAAAACAGCATCTCACCACCCACCCGGTTTTTCTCCGAGTCCCATAGTCTTCGCAGGATCCTTAAAGTACTGCTGCCGCTTTGCGCCTTTACCCTAATGCTGGCGCATCTGGGTTTTCTAATTTGTACCTTGCTGTTCATGTCTTTCCTGTTCAAGGAAGATGCCCGGAGTTGGCCACGTACCCTGCTTTACTCATTGGTAACCTCGATCGCGACGTACCTCATTTTTGAAGTGTGGCTGCAGGTCCAGTTTCCCGAAGGGCTCCTCCCTATCTACAGGATTAAGCAATGGATCTTCTGATTTCTTTCTGGCAGGGGTTATCCGTTGCCGCCCAGTGGCAGAATTTATTAATTTGCTTTGTGGGGGTACTGGCGGGGACACTCGTTGGTGTCCTTCCTGGAATCGGGCCGCTCGGCGCAATAGCAATCTTGTTGCCATCCACTTTCTATATCAGCCCTGTTGGCGCTCTCATCATGCTCGCGGGTATTTACTATGGCGCCATGTACGGTGGTTCGACGACATCCATTTTGGTCAATATTCCCGGTGAGGCTGCAAGCGTCATCACATGTATTGACGGTTACCAGATGGCACTCAAAGGCCGCGCTGGTGCAGCTCTCGGGATATCAGCGTTCGGCTCCTTCATAGCCGGGTCCATTGGAGTGCTCCTTCTCCTGCTCATTGCCCCTCCGCTGGCCAGGTTTGCCTTGCGCTTTGGGCCGCCGGAATACTTCGCATTGATGCTCTTGGGTCTCACGATCCTGGTTTACCTTGCCAATGGTCCGATCGTGAAAGCGCTGATGATGGCGGCCCTTGGTCTGTTTTTAGGTGTTATCGGCACCGACATCATCTCCGGGCGCCCGCGGTTCACATTCGGGATCATCGAGTTCAATGATGGACTTGGGATCGTGCCTGTCGTAATGGGGCTATTTGGGATTTCGGAAGTCCTGGTGAATGTTGAAAAAACCCTTAAGCAGAGAATACTGGTAAAAACGGAGTTCAAAGGGCTTCTTCCCAACAAGAAGGAATGGAAGTTGAGTATCATGCCAATCCTTCGGGGATCCTTCTTAGGGTTTTTCTTGGGGAATCTTCCGGGCGGCGGCGCCCTTCTATCTTCGTTCGCTTCGTACGCGGTGGAAAAGAAGGTATCGAAACATCCTGAACGCTTCGGTCACGGCGCCATCGAAGGCGTAGCTGGTCCAGAGAGCGCCAACAACGCCGCCTCACAAGGGGCCTTCATTCCGTTGCTGACCCTCGGAGTCCCTAACAACGGCGTCATGGCTCTCATGCTCGGCGCCATGATGATCCATGGTGTTCAGCCCGGTCCGCTCCTGATGAAAGAACACCCTGACATGTTCTGGGGCCTGATCGCCAGCATGTACATCGGCAACGCCATGCTGCTGGTTCTGAACTTGCCGCTGATCGGGCTGTGGGTTCAGGTTCTCAAAGTCCGCTACGAGATCCTGTTTCCCCTGATTCTGCTTTTCTGCCTAATCGGAGTATTCGGGGTCAACAACAGCATTGTTGAGATGTGGCTGATGATCGGCTTCGGGGTCTTCGGATACCTCATGAAGAAATTCGACTACGAGATGGCCCCGTTGGTCCTCGCGCTGATATTGGGGCCTATGTTTGAAAATGCCCTTAGACAATCGCTGATTATTTTTGACGGGAGCTTTCTTGGCTTCATTGGCCGGCCAATCTCCGCCGGATTGATCGCAGGATCCTTTCTGATTTTACTGACGAGCGCGATCCCGAGCATCAAAAAGAAAAAGCACTTGCTTGTCGGTGAGGATTAAACGGCACATTAACTCTAAACACCGGAGGGCCCAATGCGAAAATCGAATTTTGTCGTCTATGCTTGCTTTTGGTTGGCGGTCGTAACGCTCCTGTGCCCAGCAGCAGGTGCTGCCGATTTTCCGAGCAAACCCGTGAATCTTATCGTCTGCTACGGGGCAGGAGGATCTACCGACACTGTCGTACGCGCCTTTTCTGAACAACTGGGGAAGATCCTGGGGCAACCCGTGGTAGTCCTCAACAAGCCCGGTTCCGGCGGTCTGGTGGGAGCGGAGTTCGTGGCCAACTCTCCCCCGGATGGCTACAACGTTGTAGTCCTCAGCCTCTCCCATCTGCTGCGGCAGATCATAGAACCTACGGTCTCAGTTGATGTGTTCAAACATTTTGAGCCCGTATCGCGTTATGTCGTTCAGCCGCTGATGCTCGCTGTCGGCAAGGATTCAAAGTTCAAGACTATCGAAGAATTGATCGCGTTTGGTAAAAGCAACCCGAAGAAGGTGACATATGGAACGGCCGGGATCGGCGCAACCAGCCACTTCTCATCCGAGCTCTTTACCAGCGAGACGGGAATCGAGGCGAAGCATGTGCCTTTCAAGGGTGACGCGGATGCCACCACAGCCATGATGGGAGGCCATGTTGATTTTAGCGTCTCTGGGCTTCAACAATATGCCGGTAAGGCGGCAGCCGGTGAAATCAGAGTTCTCGGGTGCTTCAGTGAAAGCCGGGTTCCTGAGATGAAGGATGTGCCGACCTTCAAAGAGAAGGGTTACCCGAATGTGGTTATGTATAGCTGGTTTGGCTTTGCCGTGCCAGCAAAGACACCGAAGGAAGTGGTTGCCAAGCTCAACAGCTCCATCGAAAAGGCAATGCAGGACCCGGTGAGCCGGGAGAATATCAAAAATGTTGGGTTCGATAACTTCTACATGGGACCCGAGGACTTCGGCAAGTTCATGAAATCGGATTTTAATAAATTCCAAGTCGTCGCACAGAAAACAGGTATTTCGGTGAAGTAGCGCCGTGTCACATGAGCTGGGCTTTGCCCGGAAAGGAATCTCAATGAAGAAAGCGTTGACGATTGGGTCCCTCACGGTTGAGAGCGGAGAGAAGAAATGCGGTACGCTGAAGATATCCCAGCGCCCTGACGGCTCTGACATTTTCCTTCCCTTGATGGTCGTGAACGGGGCTCAGGACGGTGCGGTTCTCAGTATCAGCGGCGGCTGCCATGGCGATGAATACGAGGGGATGGAAACCGTCCGGCGCGTGTACCAACTTCTTGATCCCAAGAAAGTGAGAGGGGCCATCATCGGAGTGCCGGTTCTGAACATGATGGCCTACGAGGTCGGTGAGCGTTGCACCCCCTTCGACGGGCTGAACCTGAACCGATGCTTTCCCGGCAAGCCTCAAGGATTCTTCACCGAGCGACTCGCGTACATCTATTTGAGCGAAGTCGTCAAGAAAGCGGACTACCTGATTGACATGCACGGCGGCGGTAACATCATGGCTCTCGCTCCCATGGCCATCTACCGGGATGATAAGGACCCTGAGTTGGCCAAGAAGGCCAAGAACCTGGTTCTTTCCACCGGGATCGAACTGGTCTGGAAGGGGAGCGGCGGCTGGACAGGGCCTATCTCCCAGGAAGCCCAGAAAGCCGGTATACCTGCGATCACAGTTGAGATCGCAGGCGAAGGGCGTTTCCGGGAAGAGGTTGTCGCAACGTTTATGCGCATGATGGATAACGTCCTTAAGGCGCATGGCATAATTGAAGGATCGCCTTCGTTGCCCACTTCGGTGCGTCATTTCGAGGGAACCTTCATTAACTCCATCAAGGGGGGATTCTACAAGCAATCAGCGGAAATCCAACAGGAAGTTAGGAAGGGAGAGATAATCGCCACCATTTGCGACTACTTCGGAAATGTGATCGAGGAGATTCACGCACCCTACGATGGGGTTATCTGCTCCAAGCGTACGTTCGGACTGATTGAGCCCGGCGGCTGGACCGCGATGGTCGGAAAGATCCTATGACGCTCTTGATGGAAATGACCTCCTGGAAGGTAGCGCGGTGCATCGCCTCCGGGAAAGACACGGCCATCATCCCGGTTGGAAGCTGCGAACAGCACGGCCCGCACTGCCCCCTGGGAACGGACAGCTTCATCACCCAGGAGACGGCTATCCGTATCGGCCGTCTTCTGGGGGTGATCGTTGCCCCGATCATTAACGTGGGTTTGTCCGATCAGCACCTGAGCTGGGCAGGCACGATCAGTCTCAGGGGTGAAACAATTCAGTTGATCATCCGCGACTACCTGGAAAGCCTCGTTCCACACGGATTCAAGAATTTCGTGCTTCTCTTCTTCCATACCAAAAACAAAATACCTATCGATGCTGCCGCCTGGGAGCTCAAACGCCGGTTTGAGTCAGTGCGCATTCTGGTCGTCAACGTGTTTGCGGCCTGGCAGGGTTGCGCTGCAGAGATCTTTGAGAGCACAACGGAACTCGATCCGCTGTGGCTTTCGCATGGTGGGCAGGGGGAGACCGCCTGTATTCAGAAACTCGGGTATTTCGTTGATCAGAACCAAATGCCGGAGCGTTTCGTGCCTTTGGACTTTGTCGAAAGAACCCGCAGCCAGGAAGTCTACGAGATCATTCAGGACTTGAGAACATATGCCCCGGACGGGGTTTGGGGCGAGCCCCGGAAAGCCTCCCCGGAGCTGGGAAACCGGATCTTCGCGATCGTATCCAATCATTTGGCTGCACAGATCTCGAAACGGTTGTCGGGTGAACCGCCACCGGTGGAAACGGAAGAGCGGTCATGAGGCTAAAAGATAAAGTTGCGATCATCACCGGTGCAACCTCGGGTATAGGCAGGGCCTCTGCACTCGTCTTCGCCCGGGAGGGAGCAAGGGTAATCCTGGTGGGTCGGCGTGAAAAAGAGGGCTTGGAAGCCCAAAGTCTAATCCAGGGTGAAAATAGATCGGGCCTCTATGTTCAGGCGGATGTTACCCAGTCGGCTGATGTGGAGCGCGTTGTCGCGCAGACAGTCGAACGTTTTGGCAGGATAGACATCCTCTTCAACAATGCGGGCATCAACCCCTCGGAGGCACGCCGTAGCGCTTCCGAGTGCCCCGAGAATGCGTGGGATGAGGTCATCCGCACCAATTTAAAGGGCATTTATTACTGTGTGCGCAGCGTTGTGCCCGTCATGAAGGCCGGGGGCGGAGGTGCAATCCTGAACACGGCCTCTACCTTCAGTTTGGTTGGGTATGCCGAGCGCAGCGTCTACGTCGCATCGAAGGGAGCAGTCCTCCAGTTGACCAAGTCCATGGCGATCGACTACGGGCCGCTCAACATCCGCGTCAACTGTATCTGCCCCGGGATGGTCAAGAATGCGCGCGTGGAAGCAAAGCTGCGCCAAGCGCAGGCGGAAGGTACGCTCGCAGGCATTCTCTCGGATTATCCGTTGGGGCGGGTGGGTGAGCCTGAGGAGATCGCAGAGGCGGCTGCCTTCTTGGTTTCGGATGCGGCCTCCTGGATCACCGGCATCGCCATGCCCGTCGATGGCGGCTATACAGCCCGTTAGGGTAAGGCCACTAGTGAACTTACCACCCGTTTCAGAACATCACGCCAAACCCGATGTGCTTGTGATTGGCGGAGGCATTACCGGTTCCTCCATCGCGCTTTCTTTGGCCGAAAAGGGCGTTTCCGTCACCCTCTTGGAGCGAGGCAGAATCGGCAATGCGGCCTCAGGTCGCAATGGTGGCGGCGTTCGTCAGCAAAACCGCCATCCGGCGGAACTTGAACTCGCCATGTCTGCCGTGAAGCTATGGCAGAAGATGGAACAACGCGTCGGTGAAGATGTCGGATATCGCCAGACCGGCAACCTCCGGCTGATCGAAAAAGAACCCGCTCTCAAGTCCTTTGCCGCTGAAGTGAAACGTCAGGTCGATTCAGGCCTCGAGGTCCAGTTCCTATCGCCCGAAGAAGTCAGGCAGCGCCTGCCAGCTCTATCGCCCAAGATAACGATTTTGGGCGCAACCTACTGCCCGACCGACGGCGTGGCCGATCCACTGAAGGCCACCCGCGCCATTGCCCGCGCCGCCGCCCGCAAGGGCGCCGAGATTTTCGAGTGCGAAGCGGTGGCCAGCGTTCAAGTCAACGGCGGCAGAGTGGAATCGGTCACAACGGAGCGCGGAAAATACCGGGCAGACCTATACGTCAACGCTGCCGGGCCATGGGCTCAATCGATCTGTCAGATGATGGGGCTCGATTTCCCGATCGAGATCAAGAGGTCGCAGATTGCGGTGACGGAACCTCTACCACCGATAATCAGCGAATTCGTCAGCGCCGACGCCGGCTACATGAGGCAGGCCGAAAGCGGCGGCTTTCACCTGGGATATCGAAGTGAGCCCGTCGAAGGATTCAACACGGATGTCACGCTTAAAGCCCTCCTGAACATGTCCGAAGGCTATACGCGTCTCTTCCCGGTGCTGGCGAATGTTCGCATCATCCGGAGCTGGGCCGGGATAACACATTGGACGCCAGACCATTTCCCGATCCTGGACCGGTCCCCACAGCTAAAAAATCTATTTCTCTGCGCTGGCTTCTCAGGACACGGCTTCTGCCTTGGGCCAGGGGTAGGCCAAGCGATCGCACAGTGGATCATAAGGGGTCAGCCCGGTATCGACCTCGGCAACTTTCGCTGGAAGCGGTTTGTGGAGTGAAGGGAGAGGCCGCCGTGAACGGTTTGCGGGTCAGCAAGGGAGTCGCTCGAAACGAAGCCTTTGAGTTCATTTTTGATGGACAGCCCATCCAGGCCCATGCCGGGGAAACCCTGGCTGCGGCGCTGCTAGTAGCCGGCAAAATATGTTTGAACACCTCTCATAAGCTTTCCCACCCGCGGGGGGTCTTCTGTGGCATCGGGCTTTGCTACGGTTGCCTGGTGACGGTGGACGGGGTCCCCAACATTCGTGCGTGTCAAACAGATGCGAA
>CAZLSV010000089.1:18768-19481 GCA_964562235.1 uncultured Desulfatibacillum sp. | reverse complement strand
CCTGCGAACCGGTCGTCTGGCAGTCTGAAATCGTTGACTACCGCTACCACGTCATCCGCCTCTACCCTGAAAACCCCAGCCTGAAAGCCATCAGCGCCGCCAGCTACCTGGGGGCGCCGCTGCTGGACCGTAACGGCCGGGTCATCGGCAACCTGGCGGTCATGGACACGCGCCCGATGCCCGAGGAGCCGCGCGCGCGGACCATTTTTCAGATTTTCGCGGCCCGCGCCTCGGCCGAGCTCCAACGGCTTCGGGCGGACGCGCAACGCCGCGCATCGGAAGCAAAGTACCAGCGAATCATCCAAACCACCGACGAGGGATTTCTCCTGATGGACCGGGAGTTTGTCGTGACCGATGTCAACCGGGCCTTCTGCCGCATGGTCGGCGCCGAGCGCGAGGATATCGTCGGCCGGACCCCGCTGCGGTTCGTCGAGGAGGACTACCGCCAGTTCCTGATGCTGAACCGGGAGGACCTCTTTGCCGGCGACTTCACCGAACTCGAAGGAAGCGTCATCGGCCGCGGCGGTCGTAAAATACCGGTGCTGATCCACGGCAACCGCTTGCGGGACGAGCGCGGTGCGGTCATGGGCAGCATGCTTTTCGTGACCGACCTGACCCAGCAGAAACGCTCGCTCTCGCTCGCCGGCGAAGTCCAGAAAAGCCTTCTCCCGGAGAAAGCACAGCCGGTCGATGGGCTGGATCTGGCGGGCAGC
>CAZLSV010000089.1:9076-18758 GCA_964562235.1 uncultured Desulfatibacillum sp. | reverse complement strand
TTTCTGGGATCGGCAGTGCCCGCGGGACTTCTTCAGCCTGGCGGTCGGCGACGTGACCGGCCACGGCGTGGAGGCGGCGCTGCTCATGACCACCGCACGCGCCTTTCTGCGCATGCGCGCGTCCCAATGCGGGGGCAGCGCGCAGATCGTCACTGAAATGAACCGCCACCTTGCCCGGGACGTGACCGACAGCGGCCGGTTCATGACCCTCTCCTTCCTCCGCCTGGATCCGGCGGAGCGATCCCTGCGCTGGGTGCGGGCGGGCCACCCGCCCGCCCTGCTCTACGATCCCGCTGCCGACCGGTTCAGGGAACTCGACGGCGAGGGGCTGCCCCTGGGAGTGGACGACCAGTACCGCTACGAGGAGTACCTGGAACTCGGCCTCGCGCCCGACCAGATCATCGCCATCGGCACCGACGGAATCTGGGAGGCGTTCGACCGCCAGGGAAATCCCTACGGCTCAGAACGGTTCCGCGAGGTCATCCGCCGACACGCCGCCCGGAGCGCCCAGGATATCCTCGAGGCCGTCTTTGACGACATCAGGGCCTTCACCCGGGGGGCGCGGCAGGAGGACGACATCACCCTTGTGATTGCGAAAGTGGGGGAACGCCAAAAGCCGGGGCCGGATTATGTGATTTAGCCCTGTTGACAACGCTGCCATTTTCACCGATCATAAGCCGCATGCCGACCACCCCCAAAGATCTTGCCGGCCTGACGCTGCTCGGCCGCCGGGCCCAGCCTTCGAAACGGCTGGAGGTGTTCCCCAACCACGCCCCCGGGCGCCGCTACACCGTCACCCTGAGCACGAACGAGTTCACCTGTCTGTGCCCGGCCACCGGGCAGCCGGACTTTGCCGCGATCGACATCCGCTACATCCCCGACCGCTGGGTCCTGGAGTCCAAGTCGCTCAAGCTCTACCTGTGGTCCTTCCGCGACGAGGGCGTCTTTCACGAGCACGTGGTCAACACCATCTGCGACGACATCGTGAAAGTGCTCGACCCGCACTGGATCGAAGTGACGGGTTCCTTCGGGGCCCGCGGGGGAATCGAGATCACCGTGGTGGCCTCCCACGAAAAAAAGCCCCGGCGCAAGCCCAAGACCTAACCCCGTAACGCGGCGATCGTTCGCCTCAAATTTTTTCCGGAGCCCTGACTGTGTTCTGCTATCGTTTTCTGCCTCTCGTCACGGCGATCTTCGTCACGTGCCTGATCGTCTCCAACATCATCGCGGTGAAACTGGCCTCCTTCGGGGCGCTGCCCTTCCTGGGGCCGCTGTTTCTGCCGGCCGCGGTGATCATTTTCCCGGTCTCCTACATCTTCGGCGATGTGCTGACCGAGGTGTACGGCTTTGCCCGCGCGCGGCAGGTCATCTGGATCGGCTTCGCCTGCAACCTGCTGGCCGTCCTGGCGATCTGGATCGGCGGCATCCTGCCGGCCGCACCCTTCTGGAACGCCGGGGCCTATGAGACGGCCGACGCCGCTCAGCGCGCCTACGAGGCCGTCCTCGGCTTCACACCCCGGCTGCTGCTGGCCTCTTTCACGGCCTACCTGGCCGGCGAGTTTCTCAACTCCTTCGTGCTCGCCAAGCTGAAGCTCGCAACCGCCGGCCGGTGGCTCTGGATGCGCACGATCTCCTCCACGCTGGTCGGCCAGCTGGCCGACTCCGCTCTTTTCATCACGATCGCTTTTGCCGGCATCGTCCCGGCCCCGGACCTCGGCCGGCTGGTCATCACCCAGTGGCTTTTCAAATCGGCCTTCGAGGCGGCGGCCACGCCGCTCACCTACGCCGTCGTCGACTTCCTCAAGCGCAGCGAGCAGGTGGACCACTTCGACCGCGAAACCGCCTTCACCCCCTTTCGCATTCGGTAGACGGGACGCCCGGTCGGCCCGAAACGTAAGGCGCCGGGGCGTCGAGCTCCCGGCGAACGCTCGCGATGTGCTCCTGGAGGAGATATAATTCGTCGTAGAAGGCGACGCCCACGCGAAGGCGGCCGACGGCCTCCGCGATTCGATCCAAACGCTGCCGATACCCATCGATCTGCTCCGGCGCCGGGTCCGTCCGCAGATCATCTTCGAGTTCCCTGAGCCGACGGTACCATGGGTAGTATTTCGACCGGTTGCGCCAGGTGTAGATCCAGGGCATGATCCCGATCAGAGGGATCAGCACGACCCCCAGGGGGATGAGCAGCAGCACCATCCGCTCCACGAACGTGGCCACCCAGAACGGCAGATAGTCGTAAAGCACCGACCCGCCCGACTTGTAGTAGCGCTCGGCCTGTTCGCTGATAGGGAAGTCCTGGGTCTTCAACGCCGGGAACTCCCCGGCGCGGTGGACCCACCCGGCACCGCCATGGATTTCCGCAGCGGCCTCGAGCAGCAGATAGACCAGGGCCGGATGAAGCTGGCTGCGCGCGATGAGATTGGTGGTCGGCGCCAGCAGGTGGATGTCCGCCGCGGGAAAGCGCCGAGCGGGGTTGAGAACCCCTTTCGGCAGGACCACGTGGGAGAGGCTGGGAAACAGTCGCGCGTAAGCCTCGGCCTGACTGAAACTCATCAACTGGATGCCGGGTGCGTTGATCAATTCCTGTACGAGCGCGCTGTCGGCCGATCCGAACGCCATGACGGCATCCAGGCGGTTGGACAGGATCGCCTTGCCGGCGTCGGCCATCGAAAGCTCGAGCAGTTCGGTGTCAGGTCCGGAAACACCGGCCGCCTTCAGCAAGTAGACTGAAAACCTGCGCACGCCGCTGCCTTCCGGACCGATGCTGATGCGCTTGCCTCTCAGCTGCGAAAGGTCGTCCAGGGTGGCGTCGCTCCGGTAAAAAACCCACAGCGGCGAGTAGAAAACGCTGCCGAGGGACACCAGCCTGGAAGCGGCCTCCGGTTTGCCGATGCCGCCCTGCACAAACCCCAGGTCCACCGGCTTGGATTCGTCCCTCAGGCGCGCGAGGTTCTCAACCGACCCGGAGGAGGGCAGCAGCCGCAGCTGTATCCCGTTGCGCGCCAGCACCTGGCGGTAGCGCTCGCCCAGCACGGCATAGGAGCCGCCTTCCATGCCGGTGGTCATGGTCATCGTGCGCGGCGGCACCGGTCGAACGAAAGAATAGCCTGCCCAGGAGATGCCCAGGAGAACCAGCAGGACCACGACCGCCATGTAGGAGAAAGACCGCGGCGGCAGTTCTCTAATTATTGGCCTGCGCATTTCAAGCCATCCGTATCGGGGCTACCGAACCGGCAATCGGGGGCGTTGCGGCCCGCCGCGGTAGGCTCCCTGCTCCGCCGGCGCACGAGCGGTCGCATGTGGCGTGCATTATTGCCGGGACCGCATCGACCGCGCGTCATGCCGGGTGCTTATGAACCTCCGCTCAAACCCGATTCGATATTATTCTTTCTGGCGGGAACCGCGCAAGCAGAAAATGGGTCATTGCGCGGCACCCGCACGGTTGGAAAAATCCTTGTCGCGCTGCGAAAATTATTGTAAATCAACCCCACCATCAGCGGCGCGCGCGATTAAAACCTCCCACCTCGACTGTCGCCCCTGTAGCTCAGTGGATAGAGCAACGGATTCCTAATCTGCCAGAAGTACTACACCTAATTGTTCTCTATTGTATATATATTTGTATTAATTGCATTATCAAGCTGGAACGTTCTATGCTGTTGTACCCTATTATTTCCAATAGTGGTTGCAAACCGGTAGCAGGTTTTACTTCCATGAGGAGTAATGCCGGTGAAATTTGCTATTGATTTTTTCCGTACAATGTGCTAAACTGCGGTCTAACAATTTTAAGTAAAAGTATCCAAGGGCCGAGGAGGACGGCAACCGAAGGGTTGCAGAACTTTTTCGGCCTTTGTCGTTTTAAGAAACAATGATGGAGATGGGTGTTGTCTAAATTTCGAAAGGGATGCATAATGGAATTAATCGAGCGGTAAAAAAAAACTGCCCCGGCGAAGCGTGGCGGCCTAACCGAGGCAGGGCATGTGACCGATGTTGGTAGCATCGGCTTATCACTTCCACTTGAATCATTTCACATGTCCCCTGCCCTTGTCAAGCCCTCCATGTCCAGCCGGGAACCCTACACACGGAGGTTCTACGCATGGACGAGCAGAAGCACCTTTCTACCCCTGAGGAAGTCGCCAAGCATTTCAGAGTCCCGGTTTCCTGGGTCTACCGCAAGACCCGCGAGCGTTCCATTCCATTTCTGAAGGTCGGGCGATACTGCCGTTTTGAACTGTCCATCCTTGAGGAATGGGCACGGGAAAATGGCATTCGGGGCTAATCCCTTTACCTATCAGCGGTTCAATCAGAGGCGACGGCGTGATTAGTCATGGCCCCCAACAATCATCGGGCTGCTAAGCCATTGTCCGGGCCCAATGGGATCGAGGCGACAAGACCTGTTGCGATTGGCCCGGCGGGGCTACGGACTCGTAAATATAGATTGTCTGCGGTTCGGGTTGCGGGACCAAGACACAGCCGTCAATCCCATACTGAGGATCAATATAAGCCGGGTACATCTGCCCGCCGGCACCTGGAACCATGACAATCTGCTGGGCATGAGAATTGGCTGGTTTGATGATGCCAGAAACTACAAACGCGGCCACGATGATCAAGGCGACGAGGATGAATCTCATGGAATTCCCCAAGCGGTTAAATATGATTTTCGAAACATCAAACCGGAATCAATGGCTGGGTCTGTGGGCGTTACCGTCTCTTTTTCGGCTATGCCGAGAAACATGGATAACGGTGAGGACAATGCCAGCTAAGGCAGCGAAATAGATCCCGATGAAAATATAGTGGAGAACCATTGTGGACCTCCTCTTCTGTGTTTTTCAAGAGGGCAGCCCGATGTGATTTGTGAGGGATAGTGGTCAACCTCATGGCCTCACCAGCTGCCCCCCTGATAACCCAAAGAGTAGGCAGCGCAGAGAGCAAGTCAAGGGAGGTTAAAAATGGACGCAACTAACGCCAAGACTGAAATCCTAAACAATCATTTCCAACATAGCTTGCAGCAGCTTGTCAGCCACTACGCCGAGGCTGGAGATTCCGAGGCCCTTATGGACATCCGCCGGGCGGCTGAGGCGTCCGTGGATGCAGCCATAGCCCGGATCGGAGCAGGCCGCAGGCTTGAATAAGAAGTGATAGCGGACCCGGAAACAGGCCGGGTGATTACCTAACTCCGCCCGAGGCGGCGGAATAACCACAAAACGAAAGGAGAGACAAACAATGACAAAGATTCAAAAGCAACCACCAGGGCACGGCTGTGACAACTGCGGGAAGTGGGAAGAGGGTCCCGATCATATCAAGCGCAAGCGGCTTCGATACGATGGTAACGATTGGTTGTGTGCTGAGTGCCGGAAAGACGGAAACAAACCTATTTCAGACAATACCTCAGAGATGACTGAGATCTTGCTAAAGGCGGCAAAAACAAAAATGGAGAAAACTGCTTCAGAACATTAACCCACTTTCGCGGGATAGGCTCGCTACCGACAAGGCGGTCCGCCTCAACCGCTTTCCCGCGATCATAATTAAGAGGCGGACGAGCGAGGCTATATGCAATGGACAATATTTTCAAGCCCGATGAACTAAACCACCAGCTTATCACCCTGGATGATGCACTGCAGATGAGCGGCTCATCACCCTTCGAAATTCACCGGCTTCTGATGACCGAGATCCTTCACGCTTTTAAATTCTATCCAAAGCAAAAAACCTTTTTTGCCCCAGCTGAATACCGCCGGCTATGGCCCTATGAAGTCGAAGGAATGCTTCCCGAGGATCTTCGCGACCTGCTGTTTGCCAAGGACGAAATCGAGAGTTTGCTCCATAAACCAGAAGAAGAATATGAAGAAACTATCGGCGAAGCAGATAATCAACTGCAAATCAGTTTTTATAAACATGGCCCCCACTGGCTAATCGGGAAGCGGGGGCAAGAATTGGCCTTTCCCGATCTGAGGGGGTTTTCCCTAATTCACTACCTGCTGCGCCGATCTGAAGAGTCAATCTATTCGGAAGAACTTTTCCATTTGGGTGAGCAGCCTATCGAAGAAATCGAAATCAGAATAACCGACAAGCAGGTTAGCAGGAGAATCGCCGAGGACTGCCGGAAGAAGGTCCGGGCCCTCCTTAAGACGGCAGTCCAATCCCTTCGCAGCGAGTTTGACAAGTCAAACCGGACCCGGATGTTGATGAACTACTTCTCTTTGCGCGGCGATGGGAAAACAAAAAAACCAGGGCATAGATGCTGGTACCGACCACCTGACGGCCAGTCAAAACCGAAATTCATTTTATATGCAAAATAATTTTTCTGTTTCCAATCTATTGAAATAACACATTTGCACTGTCTGACCGTGCATTTTGCGCGATCCAATCGCGCTAATATAGATATAGAGATTAACACTTTTTAGGAGAAAAAGCCATGCAGACAAGGTTGATTAAGCGGTGGGTTGAGGTCGGCTCGCCGTCACTGGAGGATCTGGGGGCAGCCATTAATATCGGCTACGTGAACCTGATCAAAGTTTTTAACGGGACCCGTTACCCAGACACGGGAACACGCGAACTACTTGCCGAGATCTTGGGCAAGAAACCGGAAGACCTTTTTGACTGATTTCTCGCCATTTGGGAGTTCTATATGGGTGCACAGGATATTGATATCCAGGGGCTTGTGAAGGGGTATCGGGAATATTTTATATTGGCGGGAGCCGACCCCGATCTTGCGTTGTTCATGGCGAAGACAACGTTGGAACCTGATTCGATTTCCGGTTTAACAGCCGAGGAAGAGGAGTACTGGCTTGAACGGCTTGATCAATTTCACCGTTCGATCAAGGGAGACGGATGAGCGCGAGCTTACTTCAAAAGGAAGTCTTTGAGGATTTCGTAAAACCTGGCGAAGTCACCGAGGTCCGGGCTTTCATTGCTGGCAAACACCAAGCTTGGGGCAATGAGTTTTCAAGGGGAATCGTCGCCGGATATTTCGATGACTTCGATTTGTTTTCGGCTGCAGTCAAGTCCCTTGAAGCCCTGAACCATGGCGGAATTTATTTCACCCTGCAGGTGATCGACCCACGTTTAATCGGCAGGGCCTGCAACCGCATGGCTGTGCTTAAGGCCACCACCAGCGACCGGGACGTACTGCGCTACCGATGGTTGCCGATCGACTTAGACCCGGTGAGGCCCGCCGGCATCCCTTCCAGTAACGCGGAATTAGCTGCAGCCATAGCCCTACCTGTGAAAGGAGGATGCCATGAAATCTCTTACCAAGAAGGAAATTAAGCAGCTGGAAAACAAAATTCAGAATTTTGCCTACAGCCAAGACAAATCGAAAAAAGGAAAAGAGAGAGATCCTATTAAAGACCTATGGGAAGCGGTTATTATGCTAACCGATATCATACAATACGAAAGGGCTTGTCTGGAAACGGTTGCAGCGACTTTGAAAAAAATGACATGAACATTCTGAAAGTGATAGGCCGAGCGGAAGAGCGGTTTAACGGTATGCGCGATGTCCTTCTCCCCGTGGCGGCTATCGTTCATGGGCATGTGGGCGCAGATAAGGATATAATCCTTAAAGAAGCTGAAAAAAATCTGCATATGGAATTCACGGAAGATGACAAGAAATTCCTGGCTGTGTTGATGGATACATCTTTACATGGGAATTTCCCCGGCATGAAAGGTGTGTGCCATAGGAGCTAATCCAACTCATCTCGGCTGGAAGCTACCATGCTTTTTGGTAGTTGCGTTTGGCCTAGACGAAAGGGAACTTCAAAAGCCATTCAAGAAAGGTGTAGGTATGCAAAAGGAAATTGCTGATCTGATAATGGGTAAATATATCGAAAATTTAGAAAATAAAAAGATAAATATTTTAGAAAAAATGACTTTCTCACAAAAGCTCAAAATCGCAGAGGCTTTATATTGGAATAAGATAAATGAATGGGTGTGGGGTTGCGCACGGAAACTTAACAGTCTTAGAAATGATCTGTCTCATGAATTAATTCCAGACAATTTTGAAAAAGATTTATCTGAATTCATGATAATGGTTGAAAAAGGGTTTACAAGTCTAAAAGGTCAAGCCATGGCGCATGGTGTTTTGTCAGATTAAAGGACCGTTATCGGGATGGTCTACGCTTTCATTTATTTTTTGCCAGATATTGAACCATTGGTGGACAAAAAAGAGCAGTTGGAAAAAAAAGATGACGAGATCTAACATTATGAAATTCTGGAAGCTGCTGACCGATGCCAAGTTCACCGGCAGACGCTGGGGCAGAACTATAAAAAAAGGGCCGGAGGCGTTTACGGTCTCCAGCCCTTAGCTATGATAGACAAGTTTTCTGTTAACAGGACCAGTTTGCTCCGACTGGGCAATCGGGCGCGCGGCTTGACCCTGAATAATTACTTGATCCAAATTTCTTTGGTGCATCGAGTTTGTTATCAACCTTTTTGACATTCTCTACCCAACCGGCAAGTTGGCCGGCTCGAATAATGTCCGCTTGGGAGTTAACCATGCCCTTTAGTGTTACTTCCCCGTCTATGGTTTCTACAGTGATTCTGGATCCCATGAGTTGGCTGTCATTCTGGAGCTTATCAATCACTTTTGACGTAATAACTTCATCATGGTCCGATCTTGAACCCATTTCAGCTCCAACGATGCTGACGAGGGAAAACCCAAGAAAAAGAGAACCCAATATCAAGATATATTTTTTCCATACATTTCTTTGCATAGGGTGCCTCACTTTTTTATAGATGTTAGGTGTCTAACTCCGGCCCTAATGTTTATGGCTATCCTTTAAGGGGTTGCCATCCGGGTTAGGAAGTTGTCTCTCCGGGGCACATCAACATAAAATGATCCCGAAGAGTAAAGACTAAGCACAGGTTGAAGGGCTGTCAAATAAAAGCGAGGGATAATCCATGGCAAAAGTTGCGAAGCGCAGAGGGCGGTATGTGCTGGACTTTTACGACCACCAGGGCAAGCGCCGATGGCAAACGCTGCCGGAAGGAACCACCCTAAAGGATGCAAAGGCAAAACTTCCCGAGATCGAGGTATCCGTGGGTCGTGGCGTTTATATTCCGCCGAAGCATGTATCGACCCTAAAAACCATAGCCGGGGATTGGCTGGAATTGAAACGGGCCAACGTGCGGGGCTCCACTCTGCAAATGTATGAGGGGCATCTTAAACACTTTGCCGACATTGAGCATATTCGGGTGGACCGGATCACGGCCAAGACCATTGAGGTGTGGATCACTAAACGCCGGGCTGCGGGGGTCACCCTTGCCACCTTGCGAAAAGTGCTGTTGACCCTGGGGGCCGTTCTTAAATACGCCGTGAGGCATCGCCATATCACGCACAACCCCTTATCGGACGTAGAGTGGCCCAAGGACAGGGCCGGGAAAAAGAAGCTGTTTTTCACGTCCTCAAGCGGGACGAAATCGCACGTTTTATTGAGGCCACCAAACACCCCAAATTCAAGACGCTGTTTTATCTGGCCGTCATGAGTGGGGCGAGACAGGGGGAGCTTTTCGCGTTGAAGTGATCGGACGTGCTGTGGGCCTCCAATCAGATCCATATCCAGCGGACCCACAACCACGGGGAATGGTACGAGCCGAAAACCAAAACGAGCAAGCGCAAAATCGACCTGGGGCCTATGGTAATGACCGCCCTAAAACGCTGGCGGCTGGCTTGCCCACAAAATGAGCTTGA
>CAZLSV010000089.1:0-9066 GCA_964562235.1 uncultured Desulfatibacillum sp. | reverse complement strand
AGGTTGACCTTGTATTTCCCGGCGATGACGGCCAGCCTCTGACACACAGCCATGTTTTAAGGATGCACTTCTCCCCTGCCCTGACCGCGGCCGGGTTGCCGAGGATGCGTTTTCACGACCTGCGGCACACCTTCGCCAGCCTACTTATCGACCAAGGCGAGAACGTTGTTTATATCCAGAAACAGCTGGGCCACAGCAAGCCCACCGTCACCCTTGACATTTACGGGCATCTCATGGAAAAACACCGACCGGAAGCCGCCGCCAAGCTTGAAAACGGCATTTCGGTAGCAGAATGGTAGCATCCATGGCACAAGAACAAACCGAACATATTCATAACAAATTGTAATTATTTAATATGCCCCTGTAGCTCAGTGGATAGAGCAACGGATTCCTAATCCGTTGGTCGCAAGTTCGATTCTTGCCAGGGGCACCACTCCGCTATTTGTTCTTTTTCTGCTTCTGCTGCCCGACGCGGATCTTCTGCCCCGGGGCCTTGATTTCCGGCTTGACGTGGGTCGCCGACGGGCAGACGCCGACTCTCCATTTCGCCGCCGGCGACGCCCAGGTACGGCAGAACTCGCCTTCGATGTTCTCGCATCCGATGCACTGCTTCACGATGGGGTTTTTTTGCAGCGGGGGTTGAGCCATGAAGACCTCCTTTTCCAAGCTGTCTGAGATTGAGGGTGGCGTCTAAAAAGCCGCGAACGGCCGCACCACCGTTTTCATCTGCTCGCGGCGGCTGAACTCGTTGGCCTGGGCCTGGGCGGCCTGGCGGCTGGGGTGATCGCCGATGCGCACGGTGTGCCACGTCCGGCCCTTGGCATCCGTGATTTTGAAAATATGCGCTGCATAGCCTTTTTCGGTGAGCTGAGCGGTCATCTGCTGGGCGTTCTCCGGATAAAGAAAGGCCCCGGCCTGGACCGAGTGGGTCATGCGGGTCTGCCCCTGCCGGGCCGGCGCCGGGGCCTGGTCGATCGGCGGCGGCGCAGGCGCCGCAGGGGCCGGCGGGGGCTCCGGGGCGGATGCCGCAACGGCCGGCGTCTGGCCCATGGCTGGCTCGGGAGCCGCAGCGGCCGGCAGCACGGGCGCTTCCGTCTCGGCCGGAAGGCCGGGGCCCTCGCCGGCCGGCCGCAAAGCGACGAACGCCGCGGCCGCCGCCAGCAGCACCCCGCAGGCCGCAGCCGCCCATCGGGCTTTTCCGCGGCCGGCCGCCGCCGGCGCCCCGGCGGATCCGTTTCGGGGTTCCACGCTCAGGGCCGCCCGGGCGATGCCGGCGTCGATCTCCCGCTGCCGCGCCTTGAAAGCGGCGCTCAGCACCGCGTTGCCGGCGATGTTGATCCGCCGCGGGTTGCCGCCGGAAAACCGGAAGATCTGTTTCACCGCCGCCGGTTCGAACCGGATGGGCGGGCCGGCCGATGCGAGGCTCAACCGGTGCTGAACATAGGCCGCGGTTTCGGCCTCCGTGAGCGCACCGATTTCGTAGCAGACCGACACCCGCTGGCCCATCTGCCGCAGCTCGCGCGAACCGAGCAGCTTCATCAGCTCGGGCTCGCCGATGAGCACTATCTGGATCAGTTTGTCCCGGGTCGTCTCGAGGTTCGAAATGAGCCGGACCTGCTCCAGCACCTCCGGGGCCAGGGCCTGGGCGTCGTCGATGAACACCACGACTTTCCGGCCGGCCAATCGCTGCTGCATCAGGAACTCGTTGAGAGTGTCGATCAGCTCCTTGGTGGTCTCACGCTCGCTGGGCGCGCCGAACTCCCGCGTGATGCGCAGCAGAAGCTCTCGGCCGGTCGCGACCGGGCCGGAAATAAAAGCCGCATCGGCGTCGGCCGCCATGCGCTCGGCAAAGACCCGGCACAGCGTCGACTTGCCGACGCCCCGATCGCCGGTGAGGACCGTGAAGCCCTCCCCTTCAACGACGGCATACCGCAGATGCGCGGTCGCCTCCTCGTGATGCCGGCCCATGAAAAAATAGACCGGGTCGAAGACAAGCTTGAACGGGTTGTCTTTCAAGCCGAAGAACTTCAGAAACATGCTTCGCCCTCTTGGGGAACCGGTCGGCCCGGCGCAAACGCCTCGGCCGGGGCCGTCTCATGATCGAAAGATGCCCGATCGCGCAGGGCATGTCAATGCAGAAAAAGACTTCAACCGCGGCCCGAATTAGGCTACAAGTGGTTTCATCAACCCCGTCTGACGCCTGGGGGCGGCGTTGCCGGCCTCTCGTAAATGCTCACAACCCATAAAGGTTGCTCCGCTTTCCGAATCGGCCGGCGCCTTGCCCGCAGGCGTGATCCAGGGCTTTGAAACCACTTGTAAGGTGCCTCGACGTCGAACAACTTCAAGAAGGAGAACCTCCTCTGGCTGCAGGCCCATGAAGGGGTTTTCGGCACACCCTACTCGAAGCGGTAGGTTCGTGATCTTTTGCGTTCTTCGCGGATGGGGCGCAGCAGGTTGAACGCGCGGCTGCGGCCCGCCGCGGCGGGCATCCCGCTCCGCCTGACCCCCAACAGAAGCAGGCATATTCAATCGCCGGGGGAACGATAACCGGGAAAGAAGCGGCTTGGTGTTTCTCTATCAGCAAAACCAGCACTATTTCGCCCAGATCGCCGAAGGGCTCGAGGAGGCCGGCGCAGACGAACTGCGACGGCTCGGCGCCCGCGAGGTCCGGCCCGCCTACCGCGGCCTGCACTTTGCGGCCGAGAAAGCGGCGCTTTACCGCACCAACTACCAGTCCCGCCTGGTCACGCGCGTGCTCGCCCCGCTGGCGGCATTTCCCTGCCACGAACCCGACTACCTTTACCGCAAGGCCAAGCTCATTCCCTGGAAGGAGATCATGGGCGTCGATCAGACGCTGGCGGTCTTCGCCAACCTCTCCAACAGCAAGATCCGCCACTCGCAGTACGCCGGCCTGTGCCTGAAGGACGCCATCGTCGACTACTTCCGCGAGGACTGCGGCCGCCGGCCGGACATCCGGCGCATCGACCCGGATGTGTGGATCAACCTTTTCATCGAGAACAACCAGGCCGTCATCAGCCTGGATACCTCCGGCGGGTCGCTGCACCGGCGGGGCTACCGCCGGGAGGGGGTGGAGGCGCCCATGCAGGAAACCGTGGCCGCCGCCGTCATCGGCTGGAGCGAGTGGGACGGCGAGCGCCCGCTGGTCGACCCCATGTGCGGATCCGGCACCCTGCTGGCGGAGGCCCTGATGCACTACTGCCGCATCCCCGCCGCCAGCCTGCGCCCCCGCTTCGGGTTCGAACGGCTTCCGGACTTCGACCGCCGCCTGTGGGCGTCGGTGAAAGCCGCCGCCGACCGCGGGATACGCCCCCTGCCCGCGGGGCTCATCAGCGGCAGCGACCGGGACGGCGAGGCGGTCGAAACGGCGCGCGAAAATCTTCGGCGGCTGCCTCAGGGCGGGAACATCGCCCTGCAGCGTGCCGATCTCCGCCGCCTGCGGGGTCTCTCCGAGCGGGTCATCGTCTGCAACCCGCCTTACGGAATCCGGCTCAAAGACCCGAGCGGGATGGGCGAGTTCTACCGCGAGATCGGAGATTTTCTGAAACAGCGCTGCCGGGGGACGACCGCCTATGTCTACTTCGGCAACCGTGAGATGCTCAAGCACATCGGGCTGAAGCCCTCTTGGAAACGGCCGCTGAAGGCCGGCGGGCTGGACGGGCGGCTGGCGAAATTCGAAATGTATTAAATTGAGCGCCCCGCTGCCCCGGCTACCTGAAAATCCACAATATCCGCAGAGTCGGGGACATGCGGAGGAGCGTAAAACGCTAAATTTATTAAGGGTTGCATAATTGTATCGACACGGACACCCCCTCACCCTAACCCTCTCCCCCAGTTCTGGGGGAGAGGGTTAGGGTGAGGGGGCCGCTCTCCGGTCTATTCTATTTCGAGACGATTAAAAAAAGGCTTGCGGCGGACTCGGCCGGGAGCAATTGATAAGATTGGCGTTTGGGCGCTTCAGCGCGTCAGCACAAAAAACACCAGGCCCGCCGCCGCCACCGCGGCGGCGATGTAAAGAAAGGGGCGCCAGCCGCGGGCCGGCGGAACCGCTGCCGTCGGGTCGGGGGATTGGACCGTTTCTTCGCTGGATGAGACCGGGCCGACCGGGGCGGGCTCCGGGTCGAGGTCCAGGGCCACCGTGAGGTCCCGGCTGCACTCCTTTACGACCCTGCCGTCGATCCCGCTCAACCCGGAGCCGTACCCGTAGAGCAAGGCGTGATCGCAGACGATGTTGATCAACCGCGGGACCCCTTTGGAAAGGGCCTGGACTTCCCGGATGGCATCCTCGCTGAACAGCGGCGCCTCCCGGCCGGCCACTTTCAGCCGATGCGCCACGTAGCGCTGCGTTTCTTCTTGCGTGAACGGCTGCAGGTCGCAGCGGGCCGCGATGTTCACAGGCACGCCGAGGTCTTCGGTCTGCTTCAGGACCTGGTTGAGCTCGAGCTGTCCCACGAAAAGGACCTTGAGCGGCTTTCGGCCCGCCAGCTCCAGGGTCGACAGCGCCACGGCCTCCTGGACCGCCTCCGGGTTGAGGCGCTGCGCCTCGTCGATGACGACGAGCACTTTCTTGGAGCCGGAGAACCGGCCCAGCAGCAGGGGTTTTAAGTTCGCGTAAAAATCCTCGCGCCTCTCGAAGCGCCGGTTCATGCCCAGCTCGACGGCAAACGCACGGCACAGATCCAAACGGGTCAGGCGGGGGTCGTTGACCGTCATGAAGACCGGAGCCACCCCGTCCAGTTGGGCCAGGCGCTTGACAAGGGCCGTCTTGCCGGTGCCGATGTCGCCGGTGAGCAGCACGCACCCGTCGGGGTTCAAAATACCCTCCTTCAGGGTTTCGAACGCCGCTGCGAGCTTCTCGCTCAACCAGATAATGCCCGGGTCCGGGCTGATGCTGAACGGCTCCTTCGTGAGCCCGAAATGTTCGATGTACACGCCCGGATCGCCTCCTGTCAGGGTTTGGGGAACGGCAGCTTCATCCCGGGGGGCAGTTCGGTCGGGAACCCGGCGGCGCCCGGCTGGCCTTTGGATGGCGATTTCG
The DNA here is from genome assembly GCA_964562235.1 of uncultured Desulfatibacillum sp. Taxonomy (GTDB): domain Bacteria; phylum Desulfobacterota; class Desulfobacteria; order Desulfobacterales; family SpSt-501; genus SpSt-501. The sequence goes on along the minus strand of CAZLSV010000089.1, from coordinate 4,010 downwards.
GCGGCCGACTGCCCTTGGGACGTTGGTCACCCATCAACTCCATCATGTCCGAGACTTTGCTGTAGCCCGCCGGGACCTCGAAGAGCGCCGCCGCGGGCTTTTCCTCGCGGATGTTTCGCAGCTCGGTGACCTGCCCTGAATCCGTGCGGGTCCGCAGGGGCAGGTCGAACTTCGGAGACTGCCAGACGACCGAGCGCGAGGTGTTCTTGAAGCCCATGACCTCGATCTCCATCTCGATCTCCTTCCGGCTGCACTTGTAGCCGTTGACCGTCTCTTCGCCCAGCGTCTTCTCTTTGCGGTTCTTGACGGCGCCCATCGACATGATGTCGGAGGTCATCTCTTTTTCGTCCAGATCTCTTTCCGTGTAGGTCTTCTTGTCGACATTGAGCATGAAATTCTTTTTCAGGTCGGCCCGGTAAATTATGACCAGCATGGCCCCGGACTGAGGCATGGCGTCCTCCATCCTCATTTTGCCGCCGGAAAAATAGATTTTGCTCTGCCTGACAGGCTTTCCGTCCGCGCCGAGCGTCACCTGGTCCGCCGTGTAATCGGTCACCTTCTGCGCGAAGCCGGTCGCGGCCAGGCTCAGCGACAGAACCGCCAGCACAACCACTCCCAAATATCTTCTACCGAAAATGTGCATGAGTCCCCTCCTTGCGTTCGGGTTGGGGCGAAGGCCGCCCGCCACCGGCCATCGCCGGCGCGGTCGGCCGATGGTATCCTATTCTCGAACCCGGCAGGTTTCAAGCCGATTTTTCAGGCCCGGTGAAAAGAGGAGGCCGTCTTTTGACCCGGGGAGCATTTTATACTATCATTAAAGCACGATCCAACATCAGGGGCCGAGGGGACATGACCTTCAAACGCAGCTTCATCTCGGACAAGCAAAAGGAAAGTGACCGCCGCTCCGGCCTGAACCGACGCTGGATCAAGGCACCCTACGACGGGGAGGAGCGCCGCAGGGGAAGCGATCGGCGCAACGAACTCTCCCAGGTGCCGCCCCGGGAGCAAGGGGTTTCCGAGGCCGAGCGGACGGAGTCGCTCGAAAAACTGCTGTTCGCCACCACGGTGCGCCTGGAGGCCATGGCACGGCTTCTCGTTGACAAAGGCATCCTGAGCCACGAAGAGCTCTCCGACATGCTCAATTCGATCCAGGCCGAATATAGGCCCAGGAAATTGAAAGGCAATTGACCATCGGCCGGCAACGCATGCGCATCCTGATCACCGGAGGAGAAGGCCAGCTCGGCACGGAGCTGATCGCCCAGTCCGCGGCCCACGACACCGTGGTCCTGGCGCCGACCCTGGCGCAAATGGATTTGACGGCCCCGGCCTCGATCGACGCCTTCTGGGATGCATTTAAGCCGCAGGCCCTGATCAACGCCGCCGCCTACACCGCGGTCGATCGGGCCGAGACAGAACCCGACCTGGCGTTTGCCGTCAACGCCGCCGCGCCGGCCTACCTCGCACGGCGTTGCCGCCGCGAGGGCATCCCCCTGATCCACATCTCCACCGATTACGTCTTCGACGGAGCAAAGGGCTCGCCCTACCTCGAGGAAGACCCCGTCTCCCCGCTCGGCGTCTACGGCCGCAGCAAGGCCGAGGGCGAGTCGGCCGTGCGCGGCGCCCTCGACCGCCACCTCATCGTCCGCACGGCCTGGCTTTACAGCGCCCACGGGGCCAATTTCGTCAAGACCGTGATGCGCCTGGCGGCCGAACGCGATGAGCTGCGCATCGTGGACGACCAACTCGGCTCCCCCACCAGCGCCGCGGACCTGGCCGGCGCGCTCCTTTCCATCGCCGGCCGCCTGGGCCACGGCGCGGAAATCCCCTGGGGCACCTACCACTACTGCGGCAACGGCGTGACCTCCTGGTTCGGGCTGGCGCGGCAGGTGCTCGAGACCCTCGTGGCGCGCGGGCGGATGGCCGCCTACCGCCTCACCCCCATCGCCACCGCGCTGTATCCGACCCCGGCCCGCCGACCGGCCTATTCGGCGCTGGACTGCCGCCGGATCGAAGCGGCCTTCGGCATCGTCCGACCACCGTGGCAGAGCAGCGTGGAGAAGGCCGTGCGCCAGCTGCTGGAAGCCCCGTCCCCATCCCGCTGAAGTTTTACCCGCTGCCGCTGACGGGTGTTCGCAAACAGCCATATTAATTTATCTTATTGTTATTATTGTAATTTATATATTTTTCGATCGTTCCCGCGCTTGACGCCTCTCCGGTTTCCGTCTAAGATAGAAGAGTCCGGCCGTGTTGGCAGGGCTTGTGTTTCTTTCGTGCCGAACGACCCTTTTCAGTCTGCTTAATTATGGAATCGATTCCCCAGAACAAAACGCCGCTCCTGGTCGTGGATGACGATGAGGGCTTGCTCCTCAGCATCAAGGCCACTCTGATCAGCGCCGGGCTTCCCGAACCGGCCCTCGTCTCCGACAGCCGCCGGGTGACCGACCTGCTGCGCCGGCATCGCTTCCCGCTCGTGCTTCTGGACCTCATGATGCCGCTGCTCGGCGGCATGGAGGTGCTCCAGCAGGTCAAGGAGGAGTGGCCGGAAACCGACTGCGTCATCGTCAGCGCCATGGACGACGTCGGCACCGCCGTTCGCGCCATGAACAGCGGGGCGTGCGACTACCTCGTGAAGCCCCTCAACAGCGAAAAGCTGGTGGCGCTGGTTCAGAGCCATCTCGATCGCTATCGGCTCCAGGACGAACTGGCCCGGCACGGCCGCAAGAAGATCTTCGAGAACTTGAAAAATCCCGAGGCCTTCGGCCGCATCATCGCCGAGGACGAATCCATGGCCCTCGTCTTCCACCAGATCGAGGCCGTGGCCGGCACGGACTACAGCGTCGTGATCAACGGCGAATCCGGCACCGGCAAGGAGATGATGGCGCGCGTCATCCATCGGTTGAGCCGCCGCGGCGCGGCGCCGTTTTACGCGGTGAACATGGCCTCCTTCAGCAAGACCCTCTTCGAAGACGAGTTCTTCGGCCACGCCAAAGGGGCCTACACCGACGCCGTCGGCGAGCGGCGCGGGTTCTTCGAGGCGGCCAACGGCGGCACCCTCTTCCTGGACGAGATCACCGAACTGGACCCTTCGCTGCAGGCCAAGCTGCTGCGCGTGATCGAAGAACGCGAGTTCTACCGCATGGGCAGCACGGAGGTCCGCAACGTGGACGTGCGCATCATCGCCGCCACCAACCGCGACATCGCCGACGAAATCATCGCGGGCCGTTTCCGGGCTGACCTGTTCTACCGGATCAACACCTACAACATCAAAATCCCGCCGCTGCGCGAGCGCCAGAAGGACATTCTGCCGCTCGCCCGTCATTTTCTGAACCTGCACGCCGGCGCCAACAAAAAAAAGATCACCGACCTCGCGCCGGACCTCTGCGAGCGGCTGCTCGGCTATGGGTTCCCGGGAAACGTGCGCGAGCTGGAAAACATGATCGCCGCCGCCGTGCTGCTGGAGAAGGGCAAGCGCCTCTCGCTCGAGTCGGCGCGCACGCTGCTGCCCTACGAGGGCCCCGAGCGGCGCAGGCACGTCGAGCTGGTCACCCTGGAGGAGCTCGAGCGGCGCCACATCGAACGCGTACTGGAAGCCACGGGGGGCAACCGCCCCCGGGCCGCCCGGATTCTCGGGATCAACGTGTCGACCATCTACCGCAAGCTGGAAAAATTGAACCTGGCGGAAAAAACATTCGACCCGGATTGATGCAGGAGGAACGGTGATGTCGGAAGGCCTGGATGTGATGGTTCTCGACGATGACCCTGGGATCAGCCAGGTATTGAAGGAGTTGATCGAAAGCTTTTACACCTGGGGCGACGTCGTCGCTTTCTCCAACGCCGAGAAAGCCATGGAGTGGTGCCGGAACCGTGAGGTCGGTCTGAGCATCTTCGTCGTGGATGTATTTTTAAAAGGCATGAGCGGTTTTTTCTTCCTGGATTCGATCGAACCGAAATTCCCGGCGGCCCACGAGGACGCCATCATCATCAGCGGCAAGGCCAGCGAGGATGTGGTC
>CAZLSV010000088.1:0-20434 GCA_964562235.1 uncultured Desulfatibacillum sp. | reverse complement strand
TGGAAGCGCCACACCCCGCCCCGGGGGGCGGGGATTTATCCGAAAGTAACTTCAGCTTTGTGGGAGCGGCGTCCCCGCCGCGATCATTTCGCGGCAAGATGCCGCTCCCACGGAAAAATTCAACTTACCTGAAAGGCCGATGGATTCGGTTCGCGAATACCTCGATGCATGAAAACAAGAGAAGACCGGTGCTGGGGATGGTGCTCAAAGGCTACCCCCGCATCTCCGAGACCTTCATCTCCAACGAAATCCGGCTGCTCGAGGACCTGGGCTTCGACGTCCGCATTTTCTCCATGCGCCCGGGCCGGGAGGGATTCACCCACCGGAGCGTCTCCGAGATCCGGGCGCGCGTGGACTACCTGCCGGAGACCTTTTTTAGAAACGCCCACCGGCTGATTTTCCACAGCCTCTGCCTCGCCATCCGCCGGCCCCGGCGGTACGCCTCGGCACTGGGGCTGGCGCGGCGGCGCTTTTTGCGCACCCGCCATCCGGCGACCTTGAGGCATTTTCTTCAGGCGGGCTACCTGGTGAATCGTTTCCTGCCCGGCGCCGGCGTCGCGCACCTGCACGCCCATTTCGCCCACTCGCCGACCTCGGTGGCGCTTTTCGCCTCGGAGCTGAGCGGGATCCCCTTCAGTTTCACGGCCCACGCCAAGGACATCTACACCTCCGATCCCGGTCAGCTGCGGGAAAAGATCGCCCTGGCGCGCTTCGTGGTGACCTGCACCGAGTACAACCGCCGGCACCTGCTCGGCCTGGCCGGAGGGCTTCCGACACCCATCCACCGCATCTACCACGGGATCGACACGGGGCTTTTCGACAACGGCAGCGGCGCCAGTTGGCCGGAGGCCTCCCCGCCCTACCGGGTGCTCAGCGTGGCCCGGTTGACCGCCAAGAAGGGGATCCCGACGGTGCTGCGGGCGGTGAAGCTGTTACGGGAGCGAGGCGTTCGGTTGGAGTACACGCTGATCGGGGACGGGCAGGAGCGGGATAAAACCCTCGGGCTCGTCCGGCAGCTGGGGCTTGAACCGGTGTGCCGCTGGCTGGGGGCCCAGCCGCATCACGTGGTGCTCGAGCACTACCGTCGCGCGGACCTCTTTGTTCTCGGCTGCGAAGTGGCGGCGGACGGCGACCGTGACGGCATCCCCAACGTGCTCTTCGAGAGCATGGCCATGGGGGTCCCGGTGGCGGCCACGGGTGTTTCGGCCATTCCGGAGCTGGTCGAATCGGGCCGGACGGGGTGCCTGGTGCCGCCGGGGCGGCCGGACGCGCTGGCCGAAGCCATGCACGCCCTGTTGACCGACGCCGGCCTCAGGCGGCGGGTGATCCCCGCCGCCCGGCAGCGGGTGCTGCGGGATTTCGACAACCGGGCGCTGGTGGGCCGCTTGGCCGACATCTACCGGGACGCCCTGAAAGCTCCTTGAACAGGATCGAGGCGGGACGCCTCTCCCACACTATGGGTTGCCTGTCCGGATTCATGCGGAGCCACCCGAAGAAAACATGTTTCTGGCAGTCGATCTATGCCGCGCCGCCGGTTCCCACGGCAAAGCCTTTCGGCGTGAGGCCGGTGGCGGAGGGGGTCCCGGCGATTTTGGCCAGGTACGTGTCGCCTAAGGTTTCGATGTGCTCGTCGACGTTGTCGAAGTAGTTGTAGTGAAGCTGCTCTTCGTCGATGATGGTTTCAAAGAGCTTCATGCTGATGCTGTCTCCGTTTTCGCGGCAGACGGCGGCGAACTGGTTGTAGACGTCGATGGTGTTGTCCTCCAGCTTCGCGTCGAACCCGAAAATGACCTGTACCTTCTGGCCTTTCTGGACTTTGGCACCGTGCTCGGTAACGGGCTCTCCGTCAAGCTCCTTGACGCGCTCGGCGAACGCCTCGGCGTGGCGCATCTCGTCGATGGCGATGAGCTTCACCTTCCCGGCCAGCTCGCCGTAGTCCATGTTGTCCAGGTTGTAGTGCTGGTTCATGTACTGGTGAATGGCGTGCAGCTCCATGGCGCGCGCCTTGTTGAGCACCTCGATGACTTTTTTCTTGCGGTCTTCGCGGGGTTTTGGGGCCATGGGACCTCCTAGTTAGATGGGTTGAATTCCTTTTGCTGCATGGACTGCCCCATTCAATACGCCGCGCAGGGTTTTGTCAAGCGGAGCGTCAGCGCCGCCGCCTGCCGCAAGCGGGCATCAGGCCGCGTCCCGCGGAGGCTCCGGCTTCTCCGCCCACCGGTAAAGCGCTTCCCGGTAACGGTACGCCAGCAGGACCAGCAGCAGACTGGCCCCGACGACCACCGCCAGCAGCCCGTAGCTGCGATCGTAGAGCGCCGCCCCCTGGAGACTGAGCATCAGGGTTCCCGGGATGCGCCCGACGCAGGCCATGGGTGCAAACAGCTTCACGGGGAGCGTGCTGAGCCCCAGGGCCAGGCAGAGGTAGTCTTTGGGAAACCCCGGGATGACGAACAGGATGAGCAGGGCGATGATTCCCTGCCGGTTGACCAGGCGGTCCATGCGTTGGAAGCGTTCCTGTGACACGAACCGCCGCACAAAACGCTCCCCCAGCATCCGGCCGATGCCGAAGTTGATGAGCGAGCCGATGCTGAGGCCGATGGTGGAATAGATGAACCCGGGCAGGGTCCCGAAAATGTAGCCCCCGATGAATCCCGTGGCCTCCCCCGGCACCGGCGCCGCGATGACCTGGGCGATCTGAATGCCGATGAACACGAGCGGCGCGGACCACCCCCCGGATGCGACGGCGGCGCGCAACCACTCCCGGTCGGTCACCAGGTCGTACCAGCGCAGGGCCTCGGCCCAGACGGCCGGGGTGACCGCCAGGCCCGCCAGCAGCAGAAGGCCTGCGGCGGCGGCCAGCCCTATGGCAATGGTCTTTTTCACGAGGTCTTCCGCCTCCGTTTTTCTGAAGCTTGGTGAGTTCTCGGGCGTTCATGCCCATAAGGCCGGAGGCCCTTCCTTGTTCGCACAGAGGGCCGTCCGGCTTTTTCTTAGAAAACGAGTCAGCGCTTGCGGAGGGACGTGCGCTTCCACTCGCGGGTTTTGTATTCCTCGACGGTGTTGGGGTCGAAGCTGTTCTCGTCGGTGTAGATCACGTCGCCCTGGTTGTTCACCCAGCGGTACCGGTAATGGGAGGTGTCGCGCTCGGTCCGGCCGTTGAAGGGGTTGGTGTACTCCTCCTGCCCGGAGATGAACAGCCACTGCTCGTGGCGCATTTCGGCATGGGTGCGCCTGCGGTTTTCCACGATCTGGCTGGCGATGTCGGCGATGTAGCGCTGGGTTTCGAGCGCGGCTTTGGTGCGCTCCCCGGAAGCTTTGGTGACGGCCGCCACCCACTGGGGGTTTGGTTGGCGCGAGGCCCGGATGCTGTCTATGGTCGGCTTCCAGTCGGCGAACCGTGCCGCCGGCGCCCGGAAGGCGATGGTGTCGTCGTTGGACCACATGAAGGCCCCGCCGCGGGCATCGGCGATGGTGGTCGACAGGGCCTCGCGAAAGTGTTCGCCGGCCTCGCGGTACTCGACCACCAGGGCCAGGGCCTCGAAACGGGTCGGGGCCAGCCCCATCTTCCGCAGGTTCTGGTTGATCATTTCAGCCCGGTGGGCATAGGCCGTCGCGATTTCCGGCATGGGGTCTTCGGCCACGACCTTGATATCCGCGGCCTGCGGCCGCATGGTCTTGAACAGCTCGGTCAGAAACTGGCGAGCGCCGACGACCGGGCGCACCGGCATGCCCTGGTAATGCATCCCGGGGCGAAATGTGCCCCAGCCGGCGGGCGAGAGGCTGAGATCGGCGTAGTTCCAGCCGGGGGCCCAGCGCAGCATGACCGTTCCTTTGGCGTCCGCCTTGACGACGAGGTCGCACTTGGGCGTGATCGTGTTGCCGGGGCCGTTCATTTGCAGGGGGTTGACGTTGAAGACGCCGCCCTCCATCGTCCAGCCCTTGGGAAGCAGAAAAGAGAAGGCCCGCTCCCGGGGTTCCCAGGTGCGCTGCATCACAAGGGGTTTTGCGCTGTTGCTGAAAGCAGCCGGCGGCAGGAGCAGAAAAAGGAAGACCAAGGCAGACACCATGTGGCGCATCAGCGAGACCTCCGAAAAGCTCAGAGCCGTCGGTCGGGAACGTGGCGGCGGTGCACGGAAGGCTGGACGTTCCTATCTTCCGGCATCCCATGATCGGGGCGGACTTTAGCACATCCGGTTACGGGGCTCAACGGGGTTTCAGCAGTAAATAAGATGGAAAGAGAGGGTAGGCCAGTGAATGCATGGTCAAAATGGTTTTTTATCCTGGGCAGCATCAACATGTTCCTGGCGGTGGCGTTAGGGGCCTTCGGGGCGCACGCCCTGAAGGCCAGCCTGCCGCCGGGGTCGATGGCGGTGTATCAAACCGGAAACCAGTATCACTTTTATCACGGCCTGGGGCTTTTCGCCGTAGGGCTGGTTTCGGGTTTTTTCCCGGGGTCGGGTTTTCTCCGGTGGAGCGGGGCCGCCATCCTGGGCGGTATCGTTCTTTTTTCGGGAAGCCTGTATGTGCTCAGCCTCACCGGGCAGCGCTGGATCGGGGTGATCACCCCCTTCGGCGGCACGGCCTTCATGGTCGGCTGGCTGCTTCTCGCCGTTGGCGTCTGGAGGGGGCGGAAGCTTTGATGGGGCGGCGCTGCCGCGGGCACCCGGTTCCGGCCGCGCCGTATCAAGGTTGCCGCATTTGATCGCCGGTTTAGGAAGCCCTCTCCGAACGCCACAGGGCCGCCAGGGGAACGGCCTGCAATCTCGGTCCGAAGGAGACCGTTTCGTCTCCGGTGTAGAGGACGAGTCCCCGGTGAAAGCGCTTGGGCAGCCGCTCCGCCAGATAGCGCAACCCTTTAAAATCCGTGCCGGCAACGGCCGTGGAGGCTTTGACTTCCACGCCGACCAGTCGGCCGCCCGGCTCCTCCAGGATAAAATCGATCTCACTGCCTTCATGCGAGCGGAAATGAAAGAGGCCGGGTTTGGCCCGGGACCAGGTGCATTGTTTCCTGAGCTCCATGCCCACAAAACTCTCCAGCAGCGGGCCGAATAGATTCCGGTCTTCAATCAGCCGTTGGGCATTCATGCCGAGCAGGTAAGCCGCAAGGCCGGCATCCGCCATCACCATCTTGGGCGACTTGGTCAGCCGTTTGCCGATATTGGCAAACCAGGCCGGGACCGTCTGTACCAGGAAGGTCGCTTCCAGGAGTGCAACATATCGTTTGACCGTGCTTTGCGTGAGGCCGCTGATACGGGAGATGTCCGCGAAGTTCAGAAGCCCCATGGGGCGGGAAGCGAGAACGGCCATCAACCGAGGCATTATGCTTAAACCGTCGATATGCGCCAACTCGCGGATATCCCGCTGGAGAATGGCGGTGATGTAGGAGCCGAACCAGGCCCGTCGCCTTTCCTCGTCGCCCATTGCGGACGCCTCAGGGAACCCCCCACGAACCATTCTGTCCTGCAGGTCGTTAACGAGCATTTGCGGTTTGGCGGGTGGACGAAGTTTTTCGCTGAAGACGGCGTCCACAAAACCTTCGACCCTGCCTTCCAATTCACCTTGAGAAAAAGGCCAAAGGGTCAAAATCTGCATGCGGCCGGCCAAGGATTCCGAAAGGTTCGACAAGAAGAGGGCATGGGCGGATCCTGTGAGCAGAAATCGTCCGGGCGCACGGTTGTCGTCCACCATTCGCTTGATGGCCACAAACAACTCGGGGGCGCGTTGCACTTCGTCCAATACGACAGGCCCGTCGAAACCGGAAAGAAAGCCGAACGGGTCCGTCTGCGCCGCCGCAAAGACCGCTGCATCGTCGAGCGTGGCGTAGCGGGCCGGATGGTGGGTTTGGGCCAGTGCCTTGGCCAAGGTGGTTTTCCCGGTCTGACGGGCCCCGTGCAGCAATACGACGGGGCGGTCTCTGACGGCGGAAAGAATTTCGGGTGTTATATTGCGCCGGTTCATGCCGATAATCTATCACTAAATACCATTAAAATCAACCTTTGACTGGACGATTTTCAACATTTGTCGTGATGAAATTATCAATGGGACGATCTTGGAGTGTTTGTTGTGGGAGCGGCATCTTGCCGCGATCGGAATGAAATGACGATTTTACTTAAAGACTGTTTAAAGCAGTCTCTAGTAGCGGCGGGTAAGGGTCCCGGCCACCCGCGGCGAAAGCCGCTTGGCGCATTCCGGGCAGAAGCGATGGTGCTCTTTCACATCCGGGTGGTGGTCGATTGCACGCTCGTGGGCGGCCTCCAGGAACTTGGGCGTGGCAAAACGTCGTCCGCAGCCCTCGCAGGTGGCGAGCGGGTGCCGTCCGATGACTTCGTCGCGGATGGAGATGGTGCGCACGTTCTCATCGTCTTTGATGTGGATGACCTGGGTGGGGCAGATGTTGACACAGGTGCCGCAGCCGATGCAGCGGCCCTCCACCGGCTCGATCAGGCGCAGCCCGTCGCGCTTGCCTAGCTTGAGCGCCGCTGCACCGACCACTTCCTTGCAGACGCGTTCGCACAAAAGGCAGCGAATGCACCCGTCCGGCGCCGGATCGATGCGGATGCCGAATTCCCGGGCGAGGTGGATGAGGCGCTCGGATTGCGGCGCCTGTTTCAGCAAGGCCCGCATGGCCTTCTCGCGGGCGGCCTGGATGGCCACGCTTTCGGTTTGCACGACCAGGCCCGGATGAATCTTGACCAGACAGGCGCGCTTGGCCTCCGGCGGGCGGCCGGGTATCGTGACTTCCACGGTGCACAGGCGGCAGACGCCGACTGTTTTGTGCAGCGCGGGGTGGAAGCAAACGGCCGGAATGCGGACGCCCCCGACCTGCAGGGCCTTCAATAGGTTTTCACCCTCTTCGACCTGGAGTCGGTTGTTGTTGACGAGGATGGAGATCATGTTCGCCCACATCACTCTGCGAGGAGGCGAAGGCAGTCCTGCGGGAAACGATAGGTGCCTTTGCCCTCCACGCTGACCTCGATCAGGGCATCCGGGTCGTTCTTGGTGGTGTCCGGGTCGGTGATGATGCCGTGGCGGCCGACGTACTGATCCATGTGCTCGCCCCAGCTCTCGTCTTCCGATTTTCGAAATATTTCCACTTTCTGACCCCTGTGAAACGCCATGGCTGAACTCCTTGTCGATGCCGTCGACGGCGCTGCCCGCTAGACGGGTGAGTTTTCCTGATGAATCCCGGCGGTATGCCTGCGCAGACAGCTATGGCACAAATTCCGGTCGGCGACAACCGGACTGACGGTCTGGGTGCGTTTTTTCAGGAATTCCAGGTAGCGCTGCGGGCCGATGACAGCGCCGCACGCGCGGCAATGTTCCAGCTTCTGGCGGTTGAGGATCGTTCCGCAGTAGGAGAGCAGGCGCTCGTCGCCCCGGTCGACGATCCGGATGGCCTGGTTCGGACAGTTGGCGGCGCAGGCGCCGCAGAGGATGCAGCGCTCCGCGGTCACCCGGAAGTCGGTGGTCTCCGGCTTGTCGAAATTGAGGAACCCGAACTCCAGCGCGTTGATGCCCATCATGTCGCGGCAGACCTCGACGCATCTGCCGCAGCGCAGGCAGATGTCGCAGCGCAGGCAGCGGCGGGACTCTTCCCGCACGGCGTTTTCCGTGTAGCCGAGCTCCACCTGCTGAAAGGTGGTGCGCCGGCGCTCGAGGTTGAGCAGCGGCATCTCCGGCCGGCGCAGGGTCATCTTGGTGCTGGCCGGGACCTCCATCCACTCCACCCGCGTGCGGCGCACCGGCACCGGCGGCATCTTGGGCTGGGGGATCCCGGAAAGATAGCGGTCGATGGCCTCGGCGGCGCGTTTGCCCGCACCGATGGCTTCCACCACGGTGGCCGGGCCGGTGACGGCGTCGCCGCCGGCAAACACCCCGGGGATCGAGGTTTCCATGCTGACCGTGTTGGCCAGTATCGTCTGGCGCCGGGTCCACTTGAGCCCCTTGAGGTCGCTCAGCGCCTCCAGGTCGATGCGCTGCCCGATCGCGGAGATGACCGTGTCGGCCGGGATGACGAAATCGCTGCCCTCCACCGGCACCGGAAACATCCGCTCGCTGTCGTCCTTTTTGATCAGCTTGGCGCGGATGCACTCCAGGCCGGTGAGCCGGCCGTCATTTCCCACAACCGCCTTGGGAATGGTCAAGAACGACATGTGGATGCCCTCGTCCTCGGCCTGTTCCACCTCCTCCACGTCGGCGGGCATTTCCGCCCGCGTGCGGCGGTAGGCGATGGTCACCTCCTCGGAGCCCAGTCTCAGGCAGGTCCGGGCGGCATCGATGGCGACGTTGCCGCCGCCGACGACGATGGCGTGCTTTCCCGGGATGCGCCGGTCGCCCAAGGCCACCTGGCGCAGCAGATCGATCGACTCGATCACCTGGGGGAAGTCGGCCTCGCCGGGGATGTTGAGCTTGAAGGAGTGGTGGGCCCCGATGGCGAAGAACATCGCATCGAAGCCTTCGGCGCGCAGGCTTTCCAGGGAGATGTCCTTGCCGTAGCGCGTGTTGAAGCGAAACTCGACTCCGAGGTCCTCCAGCATGGCCGCTTCGCGGTCGATGACTTCCCGCGGCAAGCGGTAGCGCGGGATGCCGAGCATCATCATGCCGCCCGCAACCGGCAGGGCTTCGAAGATGCAGACCCCGTATCCTTTCAGGGCGAGGTAATAGGCCGCTGTCATCCCGCCGGGGCCGGCGCCGATCACGGCTACCCGTTTGCCCTTGTCGGGCGCTTTGGCCGGGTTGCGGTAGTGGCGGTCGGAAAGTGCGCGCTCGGCGGCAAAAGCCTTGAGGAACTTGATGGAGATCGGCTTGTCCACCCGGCCGCGCACGCACATGAGCTCGCAGGGCCGCGTGCACACCAGCCCGCACACCCAGGGGAAGGGGTTGTCGCGGCGAATGACCTCGATGGCCTCGGCGTCGTGCCCCCTGCCGATGAGGTTCACATAGGTGGGGACGTCGATTCCCGCCGGGCAGGTCATCTGGCAGGGGGCCGGCACCAGTCGCACGCAGGCGCCGGTGGCGCAGTTGTGGGTGTCGATGTGGCTTTGAAACACCTCGCGGTGCTCGCCGAGAGCGTCCCAGACCGCCTTGGACGCCGCGATGGCTCCGGCCGAGGCCTTGTCGTAGGACAGCTCATCCGATAGGGAGGCGATGGCGCCGAGATGGTCGCCACCGGCCCGCCCCCAGGCGACATCCGTCAGCAGGTCCAGGATCTCTTCCGCGATCCGGCGGCTGCGAGGGTTGGAAAGCCGCCCGGACTCGATGGCGTCTCGGAGACCTATGATGGTTTGGTTTACCGGGCAAACTTTTTCAGGCATTGCTTCCTGCTTTGTGCCTTACAATGACCGGCGCCAATCGTTGCCGTTCTTGCGCAGCATGTCATCATCGTTTCAAGTGTTAAGTGTTAAGTGATTAAGCAAAGGAAGCGGTCTAAATCAATAGAAACAATTTCCCTTGCATAAAACTTAACACGTAACACTTAAAACTGTTTTTTTTATGCGATTTGATTTTCCAAACTCGCGACCACCTTGGCATGGCGCTCGCGGCGGATCTGGGTCATCTCCTCCACCTTGCCGAAATGCAGGCAGTGGGTGGTGCAGATCGTGGCGCAGGCGGGCTTCAGCCCGGCGTCGACCCGGTCCTTGCAGTAGTCGCACTTGACCACCTTTCCGGTCTCGGGGTTCCACTGGGGGGCGCCCCACGGGCAGGCGGTGACGCAGGTCTTGCAGCCCACGCACAGGCTCTGCTCGACGTAGACGATGCCGTCTCCGGGCCGTTTGCGCATGGCGCCGGTGGGGCAGGCGGCCACGCACCAGGGGTTTTCGCAGTGAAAGCAGGGCATGAACACGTAGGAGGCCCGGGGCAGGCCGTTGACCATCTTGGGCGCGACGTGGATCACCTGGCAGGGCTTGGGGCCGACGGGCAGGGTTTTGTTGCTCTTGCACGCGACTTCACAGCTGTGGCACCCGATGCAGTTTTTCGTATCCTGAAACAAGTAGTACTGGCTCATTCGGTTCGATCCTCCTTATGCCGCCTGGACGGTCACGATGGTGTCATGCAGGGCCGGGCTGCCGCCGACCTTGTCGATGATGCTCTCCTCCAGCATGGCGTCCGAGACGCCCTTGTTGTAGGAGCGGGTGGCGAGCTTGGCTTCGTGCCCGAACCCGTGCAGCATGAAGACCGCATCCGGGTGGATGAAATCGGTCACAAACGCCTTGATCTGGCCCGAGCCGTTCTTGGAAGCCACCGTCACGAGGCCGCCGTTTTTGATACCCAGCGCCGAGGCGCGCTTGGAGTTGATCCACAGCACGTTTTCCGGCAGCAGCTCGCTCAAATAGGCGTTGTTCTGGGTGGAGACATGGGTGTGCAGCGCGTTTCGGCCCGTGATCAGGCGGAACCGGTTTTCCGTGTAGCTCGGAACCGCCTCGTACGGCGGGAAAGAGGGGAACCCGGCACCTTCGAGCAGCGAGGACTTCAGCTCGATTTTCTTGGAAGGCGTCTTGAACTTCAAGCCCTCCTTGCGGTCCCACAGGATCTGCTTGTCGGTGTAGGCCACGAAGCCGGACTTGTCGAAATCCTCGAGCGTGAAGCCCGTTCCCTCGAGCTGCCAGCGCACCAGTTCCTCGCTGTCCTTGTAAGGGAAGAACTCGCCGATGCCGATGCGCTCGCCGATCTGCTTGGCGATGACGGCCCAGTCGCGGGTGTCGTAGCGCGGCGGCACGGCCTGGCGACGCAGGAACATCTGCGGCTTCTGGCCGTTGGCCTGCTGCACGCAGTCGGTGCGCTCCAGGTAGATGGATTCGGGCAGGATGACGTCCGAATACCAGGCGATGTCGCTGTGGTTGATGTCGACGGTGACGATGAGGTCGAGCTTCTCGAGCGCCTTCTTGGTGAGATTGGTGTCGGGGATCGACATGAGCGGCTCGAAGCGGTAGACGAACAGGGCCTTGACCGGGTAGGGGTCCTCGCTGAGGATGGCCTGCGGCAACATCTGCGGCACCCCGTGGTCGGGGTCCGGCAGCGGGAAATCCTTGGTGCCGACCTTGTCGGCCCGGGGAACCTTGATGGCCGGGAACTTCTGCTCGGTCAGCTTGCGCGCCGGCTTTCCGCCGACCTCGCCGGGGCCTTTTTTAAAGAAGATTCCGCCCTTGGCCTCGACGCTGCCCATGAGGGCGTTCAGGATCAGGATGGACCGGCGCAGGTAGATCTCGTTGGCGTGATGGGCACCGCGGTAGCCGAAGTGGAAAATGACGGAGGGCTTGTCCTTGCTCATCTCGCGCGCCAGGGCCACGATTTCCGCGGCCGGGATGCCGGATTCCTTCTCGGCCCACTCCGGCGTGTACACCTGCACGAAATCCTGGAGCTCGTTGATGCCGAGCACCCATTTTTCCACGTACGCGGCGTCGTAGAGCCGCTCCTTGAGGATCACGTGAATCAGGGCGTAGTTCACTGCCAGGTCGGTGCCGGGCCGGATCATCCAGTAGCGGTGGGCCTTGGTGGCGGTGATGGAAACGCGCGGGTCGATGTAGGTCACCTTGGCGCCCGTTCCCATGGCGTCCATGAGGCTGTTGACCTCCTTGACCGCAATGGCCTCGAACAGGTTGCGGCCGTACATGACGATGTGTTTGGTGTTTTTATAGTCGATACCCACCTGGGCGTCGGTGAGGCCGAAAAGCGAGCGGCAGGCCGTGTTGACCGAGCCTTTGCACAGGGCGTCGTGGGTGAAGTGGTTGGGCGAGCCGATGGCCTTGAGAAACGTCTTGCTCACATGGGTTGACAGGTTGGTGCGCTCGGTCAGGGCCACGCTCTGTCCGCCGTGCTTTTTGATGATGGGCTTGAGTTTGTCGGCGATGTAATCGAGTGCCTCGTCCCAGGTGGCCTTGCGCCACTGGCCCGAGCCGCGTTCGCCGGTGCGGATCATGGGCGATTGGACACGCTGGGAGTCGTACAACAGCGAAATGCCGGCCGAGCCGCGGGGGCATAGGCTGCCGTCGATGCCGGCGACTTTGGGATTGCCCTCGATGAAAGTCACCTGGCCGTCCTTGACCGTTACTTTGATGGGGCAGCGGATCGAACACATGAAGCACAGACTGAAGACCGATTTTTCCATTTGATTTATTTCCTCCACATTGATCTTTGTGCGAAGCCAAAGTCCTCTGTCGGCTGCTCCCGGGCAGCCGGCGGGGGACCCGCCCCGCAGGGCATCAGGAATTCCCACTAAAAAGCAATAAACATACCAAACAAGTGCCTAAACAGTCCCTGTCCGAATTTTTATTTTTTTTAATACTATGTTTAATTTTAGATAGTTAATTAATTCATCCCAGCCCCTGGGGCCCAAGCTTGCCAAGGGGGTGCAGCGATTCGAGGATATATGGCGAAATATTTTTATTGCATTGAATAAAAAATATTGCAATAACTGGTACGGAAATATATCCATCCACCGTGTCTGTAATTTAATAATTTATTTTAAATAAACCGGATTGTTAAGTCTTGCGCGATGGTTGGTTGCTGGATAGAGCACTGGCGTTCGAACCGCGATCCAGGCGGATGTGCAAAATAAATACTGCACATGGCGCTTCGCATTCATATCCAGCGGACGCCCATGGTGCGTGGTGATTTAAAGCAAGAAATATTTTATCTATTTGAATTTCAAATATATTTTTTTTTGCCAGACTGGCCTCGGCTGCTCCCGCCGCAGCACCCGGACGGTGGCATAACGCTTGCTAATGCTGAACCTAGCTTGCACGCCGAGGCTTGGGATGTCCGGCGAAACTCAAATCTTTTTAGGAGGGTAATTATGAGAAACAAGGTTTTGTTTATCTGCGCGGTGCTGGTCGCCGCGGCGGTGCTGCTGCCGATGGTGATGCCGGATCTGGCCAGCGCAGGGCCTCTCGAGGACGCCATCAAAAAGGCGCCCGCGGGTACGGGCCCGGGGCAGATCGACCCCAAGGCGGAGCCCGGCTACCTGGGGATCCCCGGCGGTGTCAAGGTCAACCTGGTTTTAGCCTTTTTCTGGGCCGTCTGGGTGGGCTGGGTGTTCTCCACCGTCGGCGCCTTCGGCGGGATCATGGCGGGCGTGGGCCACATCACAGTCTTCGGTCTGGGCGCCTACGCCAAGACGTTCAAGGACTCGGCCCCGGCCCTGAACAAGTTCGTCACCGACAGCATCCGGGTGTCCAACCAGTGGCTGGTGGGGCTCTCGGCCCTGGTTTCGAGCATCAACTACGCCAAGCAGAAACGCCTGGTCATCCCCCTGGGCGTTGCCTTGGGCGCCGGCTCCCTGCTGGCGGCCTTCCTGGTGGTCTACACCACCATGGGCAAGATCAAGTTCTCCGAGTACCAGGGCTACTTCGGCCTGATCGTTCTCATCATCGGCGGGTTCATGTTCTACGGCATGAGCGGCAAGGGACAGGCCAGCCAGAAGAAGGCCAAGGAGGCCGCCAAGGCCTTCGAAGCCAGCGTCAAGGCCAAGGGCGACACCATCCAGCAAGGCGTCACCACTACCAAGTTCAACATGGCGCGCACCGAGATCTCCTTCTTCGGGCAGACCTTCGGCTTCAGCCCGATCTGGGCTTTCGTCGGTGGTTTTTTCATCAGCGCCATCTCCTCGTTCATCGGCGTGGGCGGCGGTTTCCTCTACGTCCCCTTCCTGACCAGTGTCGTTGGCCTGCCGATGTTCGTCGCCGCCGGCACCTCGGCCCTGGCGGTTCTGATCAGCATGGTGCTCTCGATCTTCAACTTCATGGTCAAGGGCGTCACGGTCGACTGGATGATGATCATGGTCGAACTCGTGGGCATCTTCATCGGCTCCATGGTCGGGCCGCGCACCGGCAAGTACATCCCCGAGAAGGGCCTGAAGGTGTTCTTTATCGTCCTGGCCCTGTACGTGGGCATCGACTACACCCTGAGAGGTTTCTTCAACATCCGGTTGCTCGGGTAATATGGCGCTGTGAAAAGCCGGCCCCGGCAGCTCCCGGGGCCGGCCCCCAACAGGGGTATGAGTGAGATGGAACAGACATTTTCAAACTTCCTGGCGCTGATCGACCCGATCCTGATCGCCCCGTATCGCTTGGCCGGCGACCCCATGCTCGGTTTTCTGATCGGAACGTTTTGCCTGAGCCTGATGGGCGTGGTGCTGGGCGAGTTCTCCATTTCCGCCGGCATCCGCATCAACCGCAGGTTCATCCAGGCGCTCAAGGACGAGGTCACGCACAAGGAGAAGCTGAGCGTCCAGGCCTATGCCGAAGGCGACAAGGTCAGCTACAAGGCCCTCAACAAGGCCGCCAACGAAGCCTGGGGCAAGTACTTCTTCACGATGGCGGGCTATTCGGCCGGGATCCTCTGGCCGGTGCCCCTGGCCCTGGCGTGGATGCAGACCCGGTTTCAGAACGTCGATCTGGATGTGGTGTTCCCGCTCAACTACGTGTTCGGGGACCACGTGGGCTACCCCTTCGTTTTCTTCCCCATGTACATCCTCGCCCGGATCGTTTTTAAATATCTGCGGCCGCGGCTGCCCTATTTCAAAGGCGTCCAGGCCATGCTCGACGGGGAGCAGGCGCGGGCCGCGAGCTGAACGGCTGGGCGGGTCCCGATCCCGATTCTGGCTGCGCCGGCGGCGATGCGGCGGCGCGGCTTCCTATTGTGGGAGCAGCATCTTGCCACGATTATCCCGCCTGCAAAACCCGGTTTCCGTGAAATCCGATTCCGTGAACCCTAAGACGGCGCGAGATCCCGTGCGGGCTTTCCACCCTTTCTGCAGGATCAGGGCATTTTTCACCACCCCGGTTTTTTCCCTGACCGCGCTGGCGGTGGCGGCCGGTTGGCTGCTGCCGGGGTTTGCGCTGGCCGTGCAGGAGCACGGGGCGCCGGAGGGCATCTATTCCCACCAGGGCGCCCATCTGTTTTTCACCGCATCCATGGGGCTCCTGGTCTACTGGCTGCGCCTGCGGCGGTTGGTGCGCGAGGCCGGCTGGCGTTACATCCAGTATGCGGCGCTTTTTTTTCTGCTCTGGAACATCGATGCGTTCACCGCCCACTTCCTGGACGAGCAGTCGGGGATCGTGGACACGGCGCTGGCGGCGCCCGGCAAAATCAAGGTCGAGGTGGGCGAGAATCCCGTGGCGCTGGCGTGGCTTTACTACATGGCCAAACTGGACCACCTGTTGTGCGTTCCGGCCATGCTGTTCCTTTATGCGGGGCTGCGACGGCTGTTGAAGGACGCCCGGGATCGGCGGGAAAAAGCAGGGGTGCCATGACCGCCTCCGTCTGGCCCATCTTTGTCGTCGATGTCGGCGGCTCGATGCTGATGATCGTTTTTTCCTTTCTGTGCATCGGGCTGGCCCGGCGCCTGCGGCAGGTGGACCCCCAGAACGTCATCTGGACCTACCTCTTCTGGCTGTGCATCGGACTGGCGGGGTTCGCCGTCTCGCGCTCCGCCGGCCACATTTTAAAACAAGCCCTTGTCCTGTACGGCCGCAAGGAGATCTGGGCCGAGATCCGTCCCTTCAGCGGGGCGATCAACACCTTCATGTTCGTCTTCCTGGCGTCGGTGACCCTTTTTTTCGAGCGGGTCTGGAAAATCTACGAGCAGATCACCGCCGACAAGGCCGCGCTCGAGCGAGCCCATTCCGAGCTGTTGAACCTGAACCAGAACCTGGAGAACATCGTGCAGGAGCGCTCGGAGGCGCTGGCCGTCTCGGAGCGCCAGTACCGCCGGATCTTCGAGGTCTCGCGCGACATGATCCTGGTGACGGACTCCCGGGGTGTCATCATGGACGTCAACCCCGTCGGGTGCCGCATGCTGGGGTACGATAACGCCGCGGAAACGCCCAAGGGCGAGAACTTCGGTTATTTTTTCGAACGACCTGCGGACTGGGAACTGCTGAAAGCGTCCGTCCTCAGGCAGGGGTTCGTGCTGAACACGGAGGTGGTGCTGCGGCCGCGCAGCGGGGCCGGCCTGCACGCGCTGATCAGCGCCGGCCTGGACAGCGAGCCCTCCAACGAAGGCGTTTCGATCCATCTTCAGGTGCGCGACATCCAGGAACGCCACCAGATGCAGGAGCAGATGGCGCAAACCGACCGGCTGGCGTCCATCGGCCAGCTTTCCTCGGGGGTGGCGCACGAAATCAACAACCCTCTGGGCGTGATCCTTGGCTACACCCAGCTGATGCTGCGCGGCGAACGGCAGGACTCCGAGCGCCATCGGGATTTGAAGACCATCGAGAAACACGTGCGGCACTGCAAGTCCATCGTCGAGGACCTGCTGAACTTCGCGCGGCGCTCGGAGCCGAAAAAGGAGAAAGTGGACATCCACAAAACTATCGAGGAGGTCCTCGGTTTTATCGGCCAGAACTACCGCTCCGGACGGATCGATTTGCGGACGGAGTTCGATCGACGCATACCGCCGATGGTGGTGGACGAGAAGAAGATCAAACAGGTGCTGATCAATCTGTTGATGAACGCGCGGCACGCGGTCGGCGAGAAGGGAACGATCACGGTCGCCACCGCCTGGCGCGCCTCGGAGGGGCGGATGGAGCTCCGGGTGGCCGACAACGGCTACGGCATCGAGGAGAAGCACTTGAAACACATCTTCGACCCGTTCTTCACCACCAAGCCCACCGGCGAGGGCACGGGCCTGGGCCTTTCGGTGAGCTACGGCATCGTCAAGAAACACGGCGGGGAGATCCTGGTGGAAAGCAGGCCGGGCGAGGGCTCGACCTTTACCGTCGTTCTGCCCGTGCTCGAAACGAATTCAGGTGGTATCGGATGAAGCGTTCGATTTTAATCGTCGACGATGAGCAGGACATGCTCGATCTGCTCAAGCGCAGCCTCGAGCCCGATTTGAACTGCCGGGTGGAGGCGGCATCCTCGGGCGAGGCCGCGCTGAAACGGCTGGCCGATGCGTCCTTCGACCTGGTCCTGGCCGACATCAAGATGCCGGGCATGGACGGGCTGGAGCTGCTCGAGATCGTCAAGCGCAAGAACCCGGAGCAGACCGTGGTCATGATGACGGCCTTCGGCCAGGTCGAAACCGCGGTGGCGGCGATGAAAAGCGGCGCCTACGATTTCATCACCAAGCCTTTCGAGCACGACGCGTTGCTGCTGCGGATAGAGAAGGCCCTGGAGCGGAGCACCCTGCTCAAGGAGAACCAACGCCTCCACCAGGCCTGCTCGCCATTGGCCGTGTTTCAGAACCTGGTGGGCAAGAGCGCGGTCATGCAGCGGCTCTACGAGACCATCCAGATGGCCGCCAAGGCCGATCTGACGGTCCTGATCACCGGAGAGTCGGGCACCGGCAAGGACCTCACCGCGCGCGCCATCCATGCCTTGAGCCCGCGCAGCCGGGGTCCTTTCGTGGCCGTCAACTGCCCGACCGTGCCGGAGAACATCCTGGAAAGCGAACTGTTCGGCTACCGCAAGGGGGCCTTCACGCACGCGACTGAAAACCGCATCGGCCTTTTCCAGGAGGCCCGGGACGGCAGCATCTTCCTCGACGAAATCGGCGACATCAGCCCCACCATCCAGACCAAGCTCCTGCGGGTGCTGCAGGAGAAGGAGATCAAGCCGCTGGGAGACACGCGCTCCATTACGGTGGACGTGAGGATTATCGCCTCCACCAACCAGGACCTGGACGCGAAAATAAAAAAGGGGGATTTTCGCGAGGATTTCTTCTACCGGCTGAACGTGCTGCCCATTCGGCTGCCGAGCCTCCGGGACCACCGCGAGGACATCCCGCTGATCGCCAATCACCTGCTTGAAAAGCAGTGCGCGGCCATGGGGCGGCCGCTCAAGCGCATCTCACCCGAGCTCATGCAGGTTTTCATGGGATTGAACTGGGCCGGCAACGTGCGCGAGCTCGAGAATCTGATCATGCGGGGGATCTCGTTTGCGAGCGGCAACGAGATCCATCCCAAGGACGTGGGGGTCGATCTGTCCGCTTCCCCGGGCGGGGCGGCCGACGTCGACTTCGATCTTCTCTCCTACAAGGAGGCCAAGCAACAGAGCCTGCAGCAGTTCAACGCCCGGTATATCGGCCGGCTGCTGTCCGAATTCAAAGGCAATGTGTCCCACGCCGCCCGCCAGTGCGGTATTGAGCGTCAGGCCCTGCAGCAGATCATCCGCCGCTACGGGATCCGCGCGGAGGATTACCGCCGTTGAAAATCCCGGCCCGGGGGCCGGGATTTTTAATAGGTGCGCCCTGTCGGGCGCACCTGAAGAGAAGTGGGAAGGCGGAAAAGAATCAGGCGAGGCCGGTGCCGCCTTTCCAAAGGCAGCTCACCTTCAAGTCGAATCCACGGCGGAACGAAGTCAATATCGTAGGCTCCAAGGTACAAAGTTCACTGTTCAGAGGGATTCCGGGCTCATCTCCATCCCTCTCCGTGCTCCTCGAACGTCGCCCTCTAAGCCGTTTTCAGCTTGTTCATCTCGGCGGATAGAAACTGCATCCCGAGCGCATTCAAACTTTTTTCGCTCGGGACGGTGGTGCCGGGGTCCCAGCCGAGCCGCTCCAAAAATTCCCGGGCCAGCATGCGGTAGTCTACCGTGATCTCCTTGACGTTGCCCTCCCTGAGCGGCGGCTCGCCGACAATGCGGCCGGGCATGTTGCGGGCGAGCGGGTTGAGGCCTTCGCGCAGGTTGAAGGCGTGGCGCATGGTGAAGATCCGGGTGCCGGCCGTGGCGATCCGCTCCATGTCCCAGGCCTCGCCGGTGGCGGCGGAAAGCTGGTCCAGAACCGCCTGGAAGGGGTAGCTGAGGTAGCCGAAAAGACAAAGGCCGGCCGCGTTGACGACCTCCACGGCCGCGACCAGGATGTGGTGGCCCTCGGCCTGGTCGGTGTAGACGTACTTGTCCGTCGCCGGGACCTCCACACCCGGCCCGGCGACCAGTTCGCCGCCCTGGGTGTGGCGTCCGGGGGTCGCCGCGAGCAGGTAGGTGGAGGCGAGGCCCGGCGTGAACTTGGGGTCGTGGGCCGGGATCTCCTCGCCCTGGATGTGCACGGCGTACGCGGTGCCGATCCGACCCAGTTTCTTCCAGGCCGCCCACACCCCGTCCGCCAGCACGTCGCCGAACCCTTCGCGCCGGCCGATCTTTTCGGTGAGGGCGACGATGGCCTCGGCGTTGCCCCATTTGAGCTCCAGCCCGTCGGCCTGCTCACGGGGGATCAGGCCGTTTTCACAGCACTCGACGGCGTAGGCGATGGTGGCGCCGACGGTGATGGTGTCCAGGCCGAGGTTGTTGCAGATTTCATTGACCTTGACGATGGAGGCGAGGTCGTCGTTGAGCAGGTTCGAGCCGAACATCGCCAGGGTCTCGTACTCCGGCTTGTGGCCGACGCCCTCATTGAGCTCGAGGGCAAACCGGCCGGTCTTCTGGGTCACCTTGCCGCCGCAGGCGATCGGGCAGTGCCAGCAGCCGTAGGCCTTGTAGCCGTCCAAGCCGACGACGGCGTCGTCGCTGATCCGCCGGCCGCGAGGCGACGGGAAGTCGCTGGTCCCGGCGCCGCCCCAGTTCCGGACCGGGCCGTCCCCGCTGAGGATGGCGTCGTGGGTGATGCCCGCCGTGCCGTACTTCCGGAACACCTCGAACGCGCCGGTGGCTTGCTTGAGGTAGGCCTTTCGCAACTCCTTCATCTTTCGGGCGTCGTGAACGGGCACCGTCATCTTGCCCTTGACGACGACGCACTTGAGCCTCTTCGCCCCCATGACCGCCCCCAGCCCCGAGCGGCCGGCCGCGCGTTCCTTGTCGTTCATGATGCAGGCACTGAGGGCGAGCTTCTCGCCGGCCGGACCGATGGAGCAGACCTGGATCTCTTTCCCGTGCCGCTGCGTGAGCAGGTCTTCCAGGGCCGTCACCCCCAGGCCCCACAGGTCGGCGGCATCCAGCAACTGCGGCGTGCCTTCGTCGATGAGAAGATAGACCGGCCGGGTAGAGATCCCGCTGAAAAGGACCCCGTCGAAGCCGGCAAACTTGAGGTGGGGGCCGAAGTGCCCCCCGCAATTGGCATCTCCCCAGCCGCCGGTTTTCGGGGATTTGGCGACCGCGACGAAGCGCGAGCCGATGATGGCGGGCGTGCCGGTGAGGGGCCCGGTCAGCAGGCCCAGCACGTTCTGAGGGCCCAGCGGGTCGGCCCCCTTGGGGATGCGCTCGTAGAGCAGCCGCGCCC
This sequence comes from uncultured Desulfatibacillum sp., assembly GCA_964562235.1. Lineage (GTDB taxonomy): Bacteria > Desulfobacterota > Desulfobacteria > Desulfobacterales > SpSt-501 > SpSt-501. The sequence continues at coordinate 276 of CAZLSV010000088.1, read as the reverse complement.
CGAGCCCGTAGCCGCCGACATAGTCGCGGCAGAGGCCGGCATCCAGCGCCTCTTCCAGCATGCGGCCGTTGGTCAGGTCGACGTTCAACAACTTGCCCATGAATCCGTTGGCCATGGTGTCCTCCTTATTTTGTTTTGAGACAGTCGACGGACGCTCGACATGAAAAGGCGTTAAAGACGCTCCCCCAGGGAAAAATGCCAACTTACTTGAAAGCGCCACACCCCGCCCCGGGGGGCGGGGATTTATCCGGAAGTAACTTCAGTTTTGTGGGAGCG
>CAZLSV010000087.1:15215-20456 GCA_964562235.1 uncultured Desulfatibacillum sp. | reverse complement strand
TGCGATGGAAATCGAGGCCGAACACGGCATCGATTCCATCAAGCGGGTGGAGATCCTCTCCACCCTCGAAGAGAAAATGCCCGGCCTGCCGGCGGTCGCTCCCGCGGACATGGGACGGCTGAAAACCTTAGGCCAGATCATCGATTTCGTGTCCGGGCCCGGGATGGCGGCTCAGCCCGCCCCTGTATCAACGGCCCCGCCGCTTGAACCGCCGCCGGCAGCCGCCGCCGACCCTGACCCGGTGCCGTCGGCCTCCTGTACAGCGCCCGCAAAGAGCTCCGACGCCCGGCTCGCCGCGCGCCAGATCGTGGTGATGACCCCGGCGCCGCCGCTGGAGGGTTCGGCGCTCTCCATTCCCAAAGGACGCAAGGTGTTCATCACCGATGACCGCTCGGGGCTCTCCCAGGCCGTGATGGCCGAGTTCGGGAACATGGGGATCAACGCCGTCCTGGTCTCGACCGACATCCTGAAGTTCAAGAAGGAGCTGCCGCCGGCCGGCGGGCTGCTGATCATCCAGAACCCGGCGTCCAAGACCATGGAAGCGGACCTGAAAAACGCCTTCGAATTGACCCGCGCCATGGCTGCCGACCTGCTGCAATCGGCCCAACTCCAAGCCGCCTTTTTCGCCACCGTGACCCGCATGGACGGGGCTTTCGGCTTTAGCGGCCGACCGGTGGCAAACCCGGTCCAGGGGGCGCTGGCCGGCCTGGCCAAGACCGCCGCAACGGAGTGGCCGGAGGTGGTCTGCCATGCCGTGGACATTGCCTCGAACGCGGCGGATCTGCGCGAGACCGCCAAAGCCCTGATCCGGGAGGTCATGCACCGCGGGCCGGTTGAAATCGGGCTGACCGGTGCCGACCGCCTCACGCCGACCCTCGCCCCGCAGGATTACCCCGAGGGCGAGCTCAACCTGCAGGCGGGCGACGCGGTGGTCATCAGCGGGGGCGCGCGCGGCATCACCGCCGTCTGTGCCCTGGAGCTCGCCCGCCGTGTGCGCCCGGCGCTCGTGCTGCTCGGCCGTTCGCCGGAGCCGGTGGCCGAACCGGAGTGGATGGTTGGTTTACAGGGTGAAACGGAAGTCAAAAAGGCGCTGCTGCAAACCGAGTTCGCCGGGGCATCCGCCACGCCGGCCGAGGTCGAGCGCCGGCTGAAGCAGCTGCTGGCCAGCCGGGAAATAAGCCGCACGATTGAGGCCATCCGCTCCTTCGGGGCGGACGTCGCCTACTACGCGGTCGACGTCCGGGATCCCGCCCAGGTGCAATCCGCTCTGGCGGATGCACGCTCCCGCTTCGGGCCCATCCGCGGGCTGATCCACGGCGCCGGGGTCCTCGAGGACCGGCTCATCGCCGCCAAGAGCCTGGAGCAGTTCGAGCGCGTGTTCGACACCAAGCTCAACGGGTTCCGCTCTCTGATGGAGGCCGTGGCGGACGACGAGCTAAAAACCATCGCCATTTTCTCCTCCGTCACGGCCCGCATCGGGAACCGGGGCCAGGCGGATTACGCCATGGCCAACGAAGCCCTCAACAAACTGGCCTGGGCCGAATCCCAACGCCGGCCCGGCTGCCGCGTCGTCTCCATCAACTGGGGCCCATGGGAGTGCGGCATGGTCACGCCCTCCATCAAGCGCGAGTTCGAACGCCAGGGGGTCACCCTGCTGCCGGCTTCCGACGGCGCCCACTCCCTGATGCGCGAGCTCGGCCGGCCGGCCGACGCCCCGGCCGAGGTGGTGATCGGCGGAACGTTGAACCCGGTCAAGCCGGAACCCGTTCTCGAGAAGGCCCTGCCGGCGTTGGCCATGCTTTTCGAGCGCGAGGTGGACGTCGAAAACCACCCGGTCCTGCGCTCCCACGTCATCGACGGCAAGGCCGTGGTGCCCATGGCGCTCATGGCCGAGTGGTTCGGCCACGGGGCGCTCCACGAGAACCCCGGCCTGCTGCTGCACGGTCTCGAAGACCTGCGGGTGTTGAACGGCATCCGGCTGGGTGCTGAGACCCGGCGGATACGCGTCCTGGCGGGCAAGGCGCGGCGCAAAAACGATTTTTTCGAGGTGGATCTCGAACTGCGCAACGGCGCGAGCGAAGGCCGGGAGATCCTGCACTCCCGCGCGCGAGCCATCTTGACGGAGGATTATTCCCGCCCGCCGGTCTACCGGCTGCCGGAAGCCCTCTCCTGCAACCACTACCCGCGTTCGGCGGCCGAGATCTATGACAAGATCCTGTTCCACGGCGCCCAGCTTCACGGGCTGCGGTGGGTTCAGTGCTGCACGGCGGACGGCATGGTGGCGGAGGTGGCCGGCGCCCCCGACCCGGCGCAGTGGATCGCGGCGCCCCTGCGCAACTCCTGGCTCTGCGACCCGCTCGTGCTCGATTCGGCCTTCCAGATGGCGAGCCTCTGGTGCTTCGAGCAGCGCGGCTGCGTCTCGCTGCCCATCCATGCCGCCGCCTATCGCCAGTTCCGGGCCGCCTTCCCGGCCACGGGCATCAAAGTCGCCCTCGAGGTGCACGCGGCCAGCGAGAGCAAGATGCGCGGCGACTTCACGTTCCTCGACGCCGACGGCCAGGTCATCGCCCGGCTGACCGGCTACGAGGCCGTCATGGACCCGCTTCTCAACCGGGCCTTCAAGCCGGACGTGAAAGCCTAGCCGCACCCGTCGCCGGCGTCCACCGTCCATCCAAAAGCCGTGTGCGCGGGCCGCATGCGGCTTTGGCTCGACGCGAACCCCCAAGGAGAAAATTGCATGAACGCCGCCAGGGCCATGCGATCCGCTAAAATGCACCTTGCCGCCGGGCCGGGCCGGGTCTTCCCGCTGCTCTGCCCCACCCGCGAATACGACTGGATAGAGACCTGGAAGTGCCGCATGGTCTATTCCGAGTCCGGCCGCGCCGAACCGGACTGCATCTTCACGACCGATTTTCCGACCGACGGCCCGGAAGACACCTGGGTCGTGAGCCGTTACGAACCACCGCTTCTGATCGAATTCGTGCGCGTGAACCCGCTCAGGGCCATGCGCTACACGATCCGCCTGCGTGAGACGGCCCCCGGGCAAACCGAAGCCGAATGGCGCCAGGTCGTCACCGGGCTCAGCGATGAAGGGAATTCGTTCGTTCAGGGCCTGGACGAGGCGGCTTTCCAGAAACGCATGGGGGAAATCGAAACGATGCTCAACCACTACCTGAGCACCGGCCGCATGCTCCGCCACGGATAGCTTCTTCGAGGCCATCTGCCAGCGGAAGGATTTATGTTGAAAACCCGGATCACCGAATTCTTCGGCATCGAGCGTCCCATCGTCCAGGGCGGGCTCATGTGGGTGGCCACGGCCGAGCTGGTCTCGGCGGTGGCCAACGCCGGCGGCATGGGTTTCATGACCGCCCTCACCTTCCCGGACGCCGAGCGCCTGCGGGCGGAGATCCGCAAATGCCGGGAGATGACCGAGAAGCCTTTCGGGGTCAACCTGACCTTTCTGCCGACCCTGCGGCCGCCCGATTACCCGGCCCTCATCCGCGTGTGCATCGAGGAGGGGATCCGTTTCATCGAGACCGCCGGCCGCAACCCGGAGCCCTACCTGCCGCAGATCAAGTCCGGCGGGATCCAGGTCATCCACAAGTGCACCTCGGTCCGCCACGCGCTGAAGGCGGCCAAGATCGGCTGCGACGCGATCAGCATCGACGGGTTCGAGGCCGCCGGCCACCCCGGGGAGGACGACGTCACCACCCTGATTCTCGTTCCGCTCGTCCGGGACGCGGTCGACCTGCCGCTCATCGCCTCCGGCGGGTTTGCCGACGGCCGCGGGCCGGTGCACGAGAACCTCAAACTGGCGCTGGTCCGGAACAATGAGACCGGCACCTGTTTGATCCTGCGCAGCCTGCGCAACACGGAGCGCGTGCTGCGCAACCAGGCCGCCGACCGGGTCCTCGAGATCGAGAGCAGGGGCAACACCCGGATCCAGGATCTCATCCCCTACGTCTCCGGGCTGGCCGGCAAAGAGATGCTGGAAGCGGGCGATCTGGAAAAGGCAACCCTGGCGGCCGGCCAGTGCATCGGACTGATCCGCGACGTTCCCACCTGCCGGGAGCTGCTGGATCGGATCATGAGCGAGGCCGAAGCGATCATCAAAACCCGCTTCGCATCCATGCTGGCGCCTGGGTGAACGGAGCCATTGCCGGGATCGGCCTTCCGAAGTCGATTTCGAAATCCCCCCGGCCCCCTTTTTCAAAGGGGGGAAAAGCGGCTGTGCTCTTGCTCTCTCTTTAGCAAAGGCGGGGGGAAAGCGGCTGTGTTCTTGCTCCCCCTTTAGTAAAGGGGGCCGGGGGGATTTCGTTGCACAAAGGAAGGGGCAGCGCGCCGTAACTTGCTCCCATGGAGATTGAACCGAGTTAAAGCCATCCTTTGCGGGAGAGGCCTCTTGCCGCGACGATCGAGGTTGAAAGTCGCTCTCGACCAAAACAGGTTGAAGATCTTAGACAGGATCATCAAGGAAGGAATCGAAATGCCGCCCATCGCTTTTCAGGACCAGATACCCGACAACGGCTGCTACGGCTGCGGCCCTTCCAACCACGATGGACTGCGGATCAAGAGCTACTGGGAGGGGGAGGAGTCGATCTGCGTCCACCGGCCCGAACGCCACCACTCGGCCGGCCCGCCGCAATTCCTGAACGGCGGCATCATCGCAACCCTCATCGACTGCCACAGCGTCTGCACCGCCATCGCCAACGCCTACCGAGTGGAGAACCGCCCCATCGGCTCCGCGCCCCACATCTGGTGCGTCCCGGGCAACCTGAACGGGACCTACCTGCGCCCCACCCCGCTCGAGGCGCCGGTGACCCTTCGCGCCCGCGTCACCGAGGCCGGACCCAAGAAGACGCTGATCCAGTGCCGGCTTTATTCGAATTCGGACGAGTGCGCCCGTGGCGAGGTGGTGGCGGTGCGGGTGCCGGACAGCTGGCGGGAGACTCCGGCGTGAGCCGCTGTTCTTCGGACAGCGCTTCCGGAGCAGAAAACTTTAGTTTTTCCTAAACAGGTTCGAAAGAACTCAAAGTTTACTCATCTGCCGTATCGACCGGGTCGACGGAGCTCTCTCCCCAAGGCTATTCTCCTGCCTCTTTGAGCGCGGTTGCTTCAAAAAACAGCCGCAGTGCTTCATTTGATTATTTCGGACATATTCGGAAGCTGAGGCCCTCAACCCACCGCCCGGTTGACCGACACCGGGATGCACGGCAGTTCCACCGTTTCCAGGGTGCCGAT
>CAZLSV010000087.1:12022-15205 GCA_964562235.1 uncultured Desulfatibacillum sp. | reverse complement strand
ACTTCTTGGGTTTGCCCCGGCCGGCCCACAGGATTTTCATACGGTGAACGAGGCCGCATCTCGGGCACATGCACTCCATGGTGATGCCGTCACCGCATTCAAACAAAGGCTCTTCGTAACCCTCTTCAAAATCCTCGCAGACCCTCATTTTCTTGGCTCGCATCTCACACCCTCCTGCTCTATTTTTTGAGTTTGGAGTACTTTCGCATCAACTCCGCGATGGCCTCCTCCAGGAGTTCTCCCAGCGATTTGTCCGTGTCAACGGACAGGTGCTTGAGCGCCTTCAGCAGTTCATCGTCGATGCGTGTGGAAAATGCCCTCTTCTCGCCCATGCCTTACAGGTTAAATTATTTAATTCTTTTTTACAAGTTTTATTTTGATCTTAAATATTTTATATATTTTTTTCTTTTTTTAAATTTTTCGGCTTGCAGAAGGGCATCGGGGCGGCGATGGGGTACGGGTCGGGGGGGCGGTGGCGGCCGCCCACAACGCATGACCGGCGCGGATGACGCCGAAGGCAGGTTCAGTGAAATGGGGGATAAACAGGCGCACCGCCGGCGGGGTCCGGTTACGGCACCGGGGTGCGGGAGCGCCGGCAGCGATGCCCGGGATTCTGAGATCGAAGGACCCCGCAACCGAAGCGGGGCCCGCCGAAGCCGAATTCAAAACCCGTGCGGCGATGCGTGTGGCCGATTCAATTGATCCGTGAGAGGATGCACCGAAGAGGGAGAGGTGCGCCGGCCAGGGTCGGCTAAATTCCCGCCTGTCGCTTGATGCGCAAGAGCCCCGGGCTGTTGTGCAGGTACATGAGGGGGGATGCGCAGCCGCAGGCGATGAAATACTTTTCGAGCGCATCGAACAGGACGGGCCGGTCCGGCCAGGTGAACTGTTTGCGCCGGCGTTCGAGCTCCAGCCACTCGGCCTCGGCCTCCGGGTGCTCGCCGAAAACCTTGGCTTTGGCCGGCGCGCACAGGAACATGTGGCAAACGATCGGCTTGATGCGCCAGAGACATCCCTCCGGGCGGAGATAGACGCACTTGAAACCGGTGTTCTCCTGGCTCAGCACGTCGGCCAGCGCGCCGATGTCGGTCTCATCGGACATGAGCAGGTTGATCACCACATCGGCGAAAAAAGTGACGATGCCCTCCCGGGAGCAGCAGGCGCTGAGACGGCTCTGGTAGCAGGTCCGGTCGCAGACGCCACCGAAGTAAACCGACAGAAACCGATCCACCTGTCGGCGAAATTCGAGATAATCCGCGATGAGCACCCGCAGTTTTTCTTTTTCTCCGCGCGAAAGCGCCTTGAGATGCAGCCGCACCCGCGAGAGCGTTTCAAGTTGTTCGAATTGGTATTCGCTCATAGACCCGTTGCCAACAATTTCAGCGGAATAAAGAATTGACAGGGCGCGCGGCTTTTTCTATCACCATATTCCATGGCACAAGCGCGCTGCGATGCCGTGATCGTCGGCGCCGGCCCGGCCGGGGCGACGGCGGCACTCCTTTTGGCTTCCCAGGGGTTGAAGGTGGCCCTGCTGGATCGCCGGGATTTTCCCCGACCCAAGCTCTGCGGCGGCCTGCTGACCTGGAAAGCCATCCGACTGCTCGAGCGTCTTTTCGATATCACCCCCCGCAGCCTTGCGGCGCACAATGTCCTTCTGCGCACCACCCGGGAATACGGGATTTACGACCGCTGCCGGCGTGAGCTGCGCCGGACGCTCGTCTACCCCTTCCACCTGGTCGACCGCGCGGCCTACGATCACCTCCTGCTCCAACACGCCCTATCAGCCGGCGCCGATTTCCACCCACGCTCAGCGGTGGCCGCGGTCGACCTCGCCCGGGGCGAGGTGGTCACCCGGAACGGCGAAAGATGGTCAGGGCGCTTTGTCATCGGAGCCGACGGCGTCAACAGCCGTGTTCGCCGCGCCCTGCTTCAAGCGCGCAAGATCGCCGAACCCCGCTACCCCGGAACGGCCGCCGCGCTGGAATGCAGGATCCCCCGGGACGCGTGCGCATTTCCAGACCACCCCGCGATCTATTACGGATTCGTACCGTGGGGGTATGCCTGGTCCTTTCCCGGCCCGAGGGAGCAGGTTCTCGGGATCGCCGCCTTGAAGGCCAAGGCCGGCCGCCGCGTCGCCGCCGGCTTTCGGGATTTTCTGGGGAGCCTGGGCCTCGGCGGCCCGAGCGGCCCTCTCCTGCAGGCCCACCCCATTCCGTACGGCAACTACCTCGACCCGCCCGGCCATGCCAATGTCCTGCTGGTGGGTGATGCGGCCGGGCTGGCCGAGCCTTTTTTGGGAGAAGGGATCTACTTCGCGCAACGCAGCGCCCAGCTGGCGGCGCAAGCCGTTCTGAAGTGCCGGGCTCACCCCCCATCGGCCCTTGGCCGCTACCGGGAAAGCGTCCGTCGAATCATCCACCCCGAGCTGCGCTATGCGCGCGCGGGCCGGCAGATCATCTTCTCCTTCCCCCCACGCTTCTATTTCCCGATCCTCGCCGCCCTGCTGCGCCTGATGCCGAAGGTCTGCGAGGAGACGATCCAGGGTCAAAGGAGCTTCCGATGGTTCCGAAGGCTGCCGCCGCCCGCTTGATCTCCACGGGGCCATCCCGGGTTGTTCCCTCACCACCCCAACCGGTTGGATCCCCGCTCCGCCTGGCGTCGGCTCACGAGGAACCTGTTTGTTTTCCGGAGCGATAAATCAGAGGTTCTTGTACCCCTGGCCCTCTTCGTCTTCCGGCTCCGCGTCGTCGGGGAAGACCCCCGCGTCGATGAGTTCGACGACGATCTGCCGCGCCACCAGCTTGGCAAAGGCCAGGGACCCCGTAAACCCGACATCGATAAGAACCGAGGTCACGCTGGCGGTCCGCCGCTCGATCAAGAGCGTCGCCGGGTCGCCTCGGTCGTCTCGGAAGTGGAAGGACGCCTGGTCTTTTTCGATCTTTTTTTCGGTCAGGCTGAGCGCCAGGGTCCGAGCCGCGTCCTCGGTTCCCGTGACGACATCTCCGAATCGCGCGACCCAGAAGCTTTCGACCTTGCCCTTGCCCAGATGATGAAGCGCCGTCGGCGACGCGCTCGAAATGGATTCAAACGCCCCCATGGCCATGGGCGCCTGGCAGCCGCCCCCGGCCAGTAAAGCGGCGCCCAGAAGGCCCAGCGCCGCGGCACGCCTGTATTGGATTTTCA
>CAZLSV010000087.1:0-12012 GCA_964562235.1 uncultured Desulfatibacillum sp. | reverse complement strand
CCGAATCGAGGGACGCCTTCATCTTTTGGTAGGTGAGCTCGTAGTCGTCGTCCTTGATCCGCACGAGGACGTCACCCTTTTTCACTTCGTCGTTCTCCTGATCATTTTGGGGCGGGCCCTGCGAACCGGCGCCCGCGTGCAGCCGCGAACCCGGCCGTCAGCCTCCGGCCGCCGATAAAAACCCGACCAGGTGGCGATTGAACACCTCGGCCTGCTCGATGTTGGAGAGGTGGGATGCCGAGGGGATCACCTCCAGGCGGGAGCCGGGGATGCGTTCATGGATCGCCCGGGCCGCCGCCACCGGCGTGCCGGGGTCATCGGCGCCGACCATGACGAGCGTCGGGATGCGGATCCGGGAGAGCGCGTCGATGTAATTCAACCGGCGGATGGCCTCGGTGCACCCGATATAACCCGCCAGCGGCGAGGTCAGGAAGATGCTGCGGATCATCTCCACCCCCGGGCCTTTGTTTTTCAGATAGGAGGGCGTGAACCAACGCGCCAGGGTCGAATCGGCCAGCCCGGCCAGCCCTTCTTTGCGGGCGGTGTCGATCCGCTCCTGCACGATCGGCTGCGCCTCGGGGGGCATGAACGCCGAGGTGTCGCACAGCCCGAGGCGCTCCAGGCGGTCGGCATGCTGCAGCGCCACCCCCTGGCCGATCATGCCGCCCATGGAAAGACCGACAAAGCCGGCCTTTTGAATTCCCAGCGCGTCCATGAGCGCGACGGCATCCGAAACCAGCTCATCCAGCGTGTAGGCGCCGTCGGGAACGTCGCTCGCACCATGGCCGCGGGTGTCATAGCGCAGGACCCGGTGCGTCGCTTCCAGCACGGCCATCTGAGGGTCCCACATGCGCAGGTTGGACCCGAGCGAGTGGCTGAGCATCACGACGGGGCCGTCGGCGGGCCCTGAAAGCTCGTAATTGACGGTGATGGTGGCGGTCTTGATGCGCATGGGTTCCTCCCTCCTCTGCGGGCGATCATCCCGGGGGGTAAAATAGCGGCAGCCGCATCCGGGGGTTGCAGCTCGTTTCATCGACGGCGGCCGGCGCGAACATCAGGGGCCCGAGGAAGGCGCGGGCCGGTTTTCGTGGATGATCCGTTGGATCATGGCCGCGAGCTTGCGCGGGTCGTGACGGACGATGCCGCCGGAGTCCTCCAGCATGTCGCCGCTGTAGATTCGGCGCTTCCCCCAGCAGGCATCCGCCGGATCGATCTCGACGAATTCGGATTTCTGGGTCCGGTACTGCGCCAGGATCTCGGCATCCGGTCTGGTAGGGCTGTAGAGAACCCCGTCCACTTCGCGTCCGAATACCTCCTCCAGGCGCGAGACGAAATCCCAGCCGGTGAAATTATGCGTCTCGCCGAACTTGGTCATGATGTTCATCACGAACAGCAGCTTGCCCCGGGATTTCCGGAACGCCTCGACGACCCCGGGCACGATGAGCCCCGGGATAATGCTGGTGAAGAGGTCCCCGGGCCCGATGATGAGGTAGTCCGCCCACCAGGCGGCGTCGATCACCGGCGGGTAAACCGATATGGATTCGCTGTGGTGAGGCACCAGGAACACGTCGCGGATTTTCTCGCGCTGGGTGCCGCGCGGTACGTCGATGGCCTTTTCCCCGAAGATCCGAGTGCCGTCCGTCAACTCGGCCACCAGGGTCGCCTGGTCGATGGTCACCGGCAGGATCCGGCCGCGCACGTCCAGGATCTCCGCCAGGGCCTGGACGCCGGCCGGAAAGCTGCCGGCATAGCGCGAGAGAACGGTCAGCAGCATGTTGCCCGCGTTGTGGCCCTTGAGGCGGCGGTCTTCGATGAAGCGCTTCAGCAGCAGGATGCGGGCCATTTCCCGATGCGGGGAGAGCGCCACGATGCACTTGAGGATATCGCCGGGCGGCAGGATGCCGAACTCGTCCCGCAGCCGCCCGGTGGAGCCGCCGCTGTCGACCATCGAGACGACCGCCGTGATGTCGATCTCCGGCAGGTCCCGCAACCCCGACAGCAAGGCGAACTGGCCGCTGCCGCCGCCAAGGGTCAGGACTTTGGTGGGCTCAGGGGGCATGGGGTGTTCAGTGTTTCGTGTTTCGTGGACCATGACGCTCGGCGCCACCTTATCGGCAAGCAAGCTTGTTCTTTGTGGGAGAGGCTTCCAGCCTCGATACCTTCGCGGCAGGATGCCGCTCCCACCGGAAAAATTCAACTTACTTGGAAGTGTTTGGTGCTAGACGAAAAAGAACGTCAGCTCTCGATCAGGCACGGTTTAAAAAGCCCGGCCCTTGTCACGGGTTCCCGGAGGGCAGCAGCTCCTCCACCCACTCCAGGTTCATCTCCAGCAGCTTGCCCTTCGAGGGGCGGCCGGTCCGGGGGTCGCACCCGATGATGGCGTAGTATTTCTCGAGAGCGGCGTTGAACTCCTCCTCGGAAAAAATGCGCGTGCCGGCACCCGGGCCGTTCGGCTTCGGGTCGAACAGCCGCCCCGGCAGGCGATCGTCCTTGATGGTAAACCCCTCGCGGCTGTTGAAGGCCCGGGCCAGCATCGAGGAGCGCTCGGCCGAACCCATCAGGTCGTGCAGGCTCACCTCCCAACCGGTGGCCGCCTTGATGCAGGCCACCAGGGTTTCAAGCGGCATCGTACCGCGCGGGGCGAAACCGAAGACGCACAGCCCCAGGCAGTCCAGCACCCTCCAGAACGTCTCGAGAATCGCGAAGCTGCGCACCTTGTCGTTGCTGAGCTGGGTGGCGGACATGGCCCGGTAGATCCCCAGGGCATTGACCGTCTTGAACGCAAAGGAGTTGGGGTCCACGAAAGAGGGGTCGTGCGGCGTGTTCATGTGGTCCGCCCCGTAGGTGCACAGGGCGTAGCTCATGCCCACCCCGACCTTGATCCGCGGGTCGTGCAGCGGCAGTTCCTGGCCCTTGACGCACAGGCAGTGATCGGCGCCGGCAACCCCCCACCGGGCCGCCAGCCGGGCCGCGCCTTCGGCCAGCTGGTCGCCGAATCCTTCCCGCCGGGCCGTCATTTCAAGCAGCTTCAGCATCAGCCGGGGATCCCCCAGCCGCAGATCGAGGCCGCCGGTGTCCGCCGTGGAGATGATCCCCTTCTCGAAGCACTCGCATGCAAAAGCGATGGTCATGCCCGCCGAAATGGTGTCCATGCAATAACGGTTGCAGATCTCGTTGCCCTTGGCGATCGCCTTCAAATCGAGAATATTGAGGTTGCTGCCCAGGGCGGCGATGGTTTCATACTCCGGCCCGCCGTAACGGGAATCCACGCCGTAAACCGGATCCTCGAGGGCGATCACCCGTTTGCACATGATGGGGCAGGCATGGCATCCCTTGCGCTTCTTGAGGAGCAGGGTGTTGTAACTCTCCCCGCCGATGGGGGCGGCATCGGCCAGTGCGCTGCGGCGGAAGTTGTCGACGGGCAGCCCGCCGGCGGCCGACAGCGGTTCCGGAAAACCGGTCGTGCCGTAGACGTAAAGCGCATCGCCGGCCGGGTTTTTGCGGAAGCTCTTGGCGTATTCGGTGGCCGTGCTGCGCAGGAAGTCGGGGTTGTGGAGCTCTAGTTCGCCGGTTCCCAGCGCCGCGACCGCCCGCAGGTTCTTCGAGCCCATCACGGCCCCGAACCCGTTGCGGCCGTTGAAGTGGCCGAGGTTGTTGGTGATGTTGGCATACCGAACCTGCTTCATGCCGGCCAGCCCGGTCTGCGCCACACGGATCCGGTCGCTGCCCAGCTCGCTGCGGATGGCGTCCTCGACCTCGCGGGAGCCCTGCTCCGCAAAGGCGCGGGCATCCCGGATCTCCGCCCGGCCCCCGGTCACCCAGAGGTAGACCGGCGCCTCCGACCGCCCGCGGAAGACGATGGCGTCGAAACCGGCCTTCTTCAGCTCGGGTCCGAAGAATCCGGCGGCCTCGGACTCGCCGGCGGCCCCGGTCAGCGGGGATTTCCCCACGGCGGCAAACCGGCAGGCGGCGGCCATCGGCACCCCGGTCATGACCCCGGTGGCGAGCGTGAACACGTTTTCCGGTGCCAGGGCATCCACGCCGCCGGGCATGTCGCGCATCAGGTAATGGTAGCCGATCCCCCGGCCGCCCAGGTAGCTGCGGTAGAAGACCTCCCCGGGTTCTTCGGTTTCGATCCGGCCGCGGCCAAGGTCCACGTGCAGAATTTTTCCGGTGTATCCGAACGGCATCGTTTGCGCCTCCCGTGCGCGATGAGGGGTTGTGTGAATAGAGATATCCGGCGTCCGGCGGCCTGTCAATAGCCGGATGATGGCGCGCGGAGATAGACCGTGCGGTACCCCAGGCGGCCGTCGCGGTATTCGTACAGACGAAAAGACCCCTGCCGGCCCCAGTAGCCGGCCACCGGGGGTGCGGCAAAGATCGGGATGCCGTCCAGCCAGTGCAGCTCGTCGCGGTGGAAATGACCGGTGATGACGCCCTGCACCCGGTGCCCGCGCAAAAGCGCTTCAAACGCCCGGCGCGCAGCGGGGTCCCATCCGGGGTGCAGGGCGAACTCGTAATAGTCCTCCACCGCCGGCCGGTGGTGAAAGAGCAGGATGGGCTTCCCGGCGGCCTGCTTGAAAATCGCCTCCATGGCCTTCAACGGCTCGTAGCCGGCGACCTTGAATCCTCCGGCTGCCGGCTCGGTGTAAGCGAACACGAAGACCACCCCTTGATATTCGGCCCGGTGAATCAGCGGCCCGACCTCACGGGTGTAGGTCGGGAGGGTGTCGTCGAGGCGGCCTTGAAGGATGTCGTGGTTGCCGGGCAGCAGATGCAGCGGGGCCTTGAGGCGCTTGAGAACGCCGAGCCCTTCTTCACGGGCCGCCGCCTGGGTGATCGTGTCGGCGAAAATGTCCCCGGTGTGGACCACGCAGGCGATGTCATAAGGCAACGCGTTGATCTGATCCACCAGCCGGCGGGCGCGTGCGGCGTGGTCCCGGTCCCCGAAGTGGGTGTCGGTGATTTGAACGAAATAGAGCGCGGGTCCCGGGCGGGGCTCGGTCGCAACCGCATCGGCCCCGCCGCCCTGGGCCGCGCAACCCGGCGCCAGGAGAGCGGCCGCCAGCACCCATCGAAAAAACCACATCCGTCGAGAACCCATATGGCTTGACCCTTCAGGCATTCCTTCCTATAGTCGCCGGATTGTCGGCCGCAGCCGGGCATGCGCCGGAGGGCCGCTCACCCAGACCGGAGAGGAAAGATCCCAATGCCGATCGCTGAAAGAATGATCCCGCGCGTGGCCGCGTTTTCGGTCGTCAGGGACATGTTCGAAGAGGGCCGCCGGCTCAAGGCCGAGTTCGGCCCCGACAACGTTTTCGACTTCTCGATCGGAAACCCCGACCTCCCGCCGCCGGATGGGTTCCGCCAAGCCCTGCGGGAGATGGTGGCCTCCCCCGCCCTCAACCACGGATACGCGCCGATGACCGGGCACCTCCATGTGCGTCAGGCCCTGGCGCGGCGCCTCCAGGGCGAGCACGGGATCGAGATCCCCCCGGACCTGATCCTCATGACCGTCGGCGCAGCCGGGGCGCTGAACGACATCCTCTTCGCGCTGGTGAACCCCGGCGAGGAAGTGCTGACCCCGGCCCCGTATTTTCTGGGATACGACAACTACGCGTTTCTCACGGATACCCGGCTGGTGGCCGTTCCGACCGACGCCCGCTTCCACCTGGACATCCCGGCCATGGCCGCCGCCATCACACCCAAGACCCGTGTGGTGCTCATCAATTCGCCGAACAACCCCAGCGGGGCCATCTATTCGGAAGCCGAGCTCAAGGCGCTGGGCCATCTCCTTCAGGAGGCCGGCGCCCGCTTCGGCAAACGGATCTACCTGGTCTCCGATGAGCCCTACCGCCTCATCGCCTATGGCGTTGCGGTGCCGTCGGTGTTCGCGGCCTATCCCCACACCATCGTGGTCAACTCCTATTCCAAGGAGCTGAGCCTGGCGGGGGAGCGGGTCGGCTACCTCGTCGTCCACCCCGAAGCCGATGACGCCGGGGAGATCCTGGCCGCCGCCGCGACCGTCAACACCATGCTCGTGGTCAACGCGCCCAGCCTGTTCCAGCAGGCCGCCGTGAAAGCCGAGGGTTGCGGGGTGGATGTCTCCCTGTACCGCCGCCGCCGCGATCTGATCTGCGGGATCCTCGACGAAGCCGGCTATGAGTTCACGCTGCCCGAAGGGGCCTTTTACCTCTTCCCCAAATGCCCCATGGCCGACGACGTCCGCTTCACGCAAATCCTCAAAGCCGAGCGCATCCTCGTCAGCCCCGGTCGCGCTTTCGGCACGCCGGGTTATTTCCGCATCTCCTATGCCGTTCCGGAGGCGACGATCGTCGGTTCCAAAGAGGGGTTTCGGCGGGCGTTGCGGACGGCGCGGGGCTGAAGAGCGGCCCAGCGTCTCAGCCGCCGGGCCGCGCCGCGCCGCGAGCCCGGCCGGCGGCTCCGGAGCGCCGTCAAAGTTTCTTGAAGTACCAGTCGCGTCGGCCGTCTTCTGAAAGGCCGACCCGCAGGTGCCCGAGCCAGCGGCTGTCATTCGTTTCAGGGTGGTCCTCGCGGTAATGCGCCCCCCGGCTCTCCTCCCGCCGCAGCGCCGCCGTCAGGATGAGCCGTGCCGTCTCGATGCCCGCCGCAAGGCTCAGAACCTGCGCCGGGCGGAAGCCCGCCGCCCCACCGGGGCCCGCCGGCAGTTCCGCCGCGATGGCGGCCACGGCGTTCAACGCGCGCTCAAGCCCGTTGCGGTTGCGGATGATCCCGCCGTCTTCCCACAGGACCCTGCCCAGGCGTTGCCGAAGCCCGGAGACGATCGATGCCGCGTTCGGGTCGAACGGCCCGGCCGCGGGTGCTTCAGGCGATTCCCCGGGCGCCTCGCGCCGGGGCTTCGAATGCGCGGCGGCCCATTCCGCCGCGGCTTCCCCGGCCCGCTTGCCGAACACCAGCGTTTCGGTCAGGGCGTTTCCGCCCATGCGGTTGGCGCCGTGCAGCCCACCGGTCACCTCTCCCGCGGCAAAAAGCCCCGGCACCGTGGTCGCCCCGCGGCTGTCGATGCACACCCCGCCCATGGTGTGATGGGCCATGGGCGCAATCCTCAACGGCCGCAGGCAGGCGCCGCAACGCCTGCCGATGGTGCCGAGGGTGGAGGCGGACAGCGGGTCCGACTTCCAGCGCTCCTCGGAAACACCGGTCACAAGAATGTCACAGATGCGATGCTCCACGCGGGGGGCTCCTCAGCCGACGCTCACCGCCGCACGATCGGATTCAACCACCCGGCCGATGCAAGCGGCGTCCTCGACGCCGGTCGATTTAAGGACCTGGACCAGTTCGTCGGCCTGAGGCTCCGGCAGGGACAGCAGCAACCCCCCGGAGGTCTGGGGGTCGAACAGCAGTTCCTCCTGCGCAGCGGCCAGCCTCCGCTGCGCGTTCCAGAAACCCTCCACCGCCTTACGGTTGGCTTGGTTGCTGCCGGTGGTCTCCCCCCGGCGATACATCTCGGCGGCGTTCGGGTGAAACGGAAGGCGCTGGTATTCAAGCTCGATTCGCACGCCGGCCCCCCGGGCCATTTCCACGCTGTGCCCCAGGATCCCGAAACCCGTGATGTCGGTGCAGGCGTGCACGGAAAATGGCAGGGCCGCCTCGCGCGCCTTGGCGTTCAAGGCCGCAATCACCGGCAGGACGGTTTCCAGTTCGCGATAGGGCAGCTTCCCGGAGCGATTGGCGTTGAAAAGCACACCGGTCCCGAGCGGCTTGGTGAGAACGAGAGCGTCCCCCGGCCGCGCGCCGGCATTGGTCCAGATGCGTTCGGGGTGCACGATGCCGGTCACGCACAGGCCGTATTTGGGCTCGTTGTCGTCCACGGAATGGCCGCCGGCCATGCAGGCGCCGGCCTCGACGATTTTGTCGTTGCCGCCGCGCAGGATCTCCTTGAGCAACGCGACGTCCAGCGCCTTGGAGGGGAACATCACGAGGTTCAAGGCCATGACGGGGCTGCCGCCCATGGCGTAGACGTCCGAGAGGGAATTGGCCGCCGCAATCTGGCCGAACCAGTAGGGGTCGTCCACCGGCGGGGTGATGAAATCCACCGTGCTGACCAGGGCCGTCTCCGGGGAGAGGCGGTAAACCGCCGCGTCGTCGCTGGTCTCGAACCCGACGAGCAGGTTCGGGTCCTTGGGGACGAGCAGCTCCTTGAGCGCGTCCGACAGATCCGCCGGACCGATCTTCGCCGCTCACCCGCAGGTGCGGGACATCCCCATCAGGGTTTTCTTCTTCAGGAAAAACATGTTCAAGATCCTTCCGAAAGCCGCTGCCGCGCACGGGCGGCTCCGCCGTTGGCGGTGCTTTCCCTGTCTTTATACCGAGGAACCGCCAAGGAAATCAAATCGAATCTATCGATGGCCTTTGTAGGGGAGATAGAAGAATTCGATGAAGCCGGACGGGTGGTTAAGGCGCGCCGCGGCGGACACCCTCCTCTGCCGGCGCCGTATCAAGCGTTGCCATGTTTAGATGGCAAACGGCGGCATCCGGCCGCTGGGCTCTTTTTTTCAAACGGTGTGTGATCCGCCCCTTGGCCGAACCGGGGGCCGGGCAGCGCCGGCCTCTCTCCCCCTTTGAAAAAGGGGGCCGGGGGGATTTCGCTCCCCACGCCGGGCGCTAAAGATCAAAAGTAGCAACCGTATCGACACGGACACCCCCTCACCCTTGCCTCTCCTACAGAACTGGGGGAGAGGCAAGGGCGAGGGGGCCGGTCGCGTCCGCGTTGCCGACGGCTACGCGGTCTCTTCCAGCCGAGGCGGGGCTTTCACTTCGGCTTTCATCTCGTACTGCAGACTCATCCAATGCTGCTGCAGGGATACCCGCGAGGCCTGGGCCTCTGAAGTCCCGGTGGGCGGCTCCATTTGCCTGAAGAATTTTTCCAGGATGTTCTCGCCGCGTTTTGCTTTTTCGCCGTCCATGGCATTGTTTTCCCGCAACTCCTGCATCAGACCGCGCATAAATTTCTTGAGCAGCTTCATGAACCGGCGCGGCCGAAGGCCGGACTCCTTGACCTTTTTCGCTATTTGCCCGAGGAGGTGCTCGTCCTGCGCCGCAACGGGCTTGGGTGTTTCCGCCGAGACGGTGACAGCCGGCGGGGCCACTGGCTGCGGCGCGGAGGCCGCGGCGGCGGCGGCCGGCACCACGGCTTGCGGCGATGGCATGGCCAGAGGGGCGGCGCCCGCAGCCGGCGGCGGCAGCGGTGCGCCCGTGGCGGCAAAGGCCAGCTGATCGGCCTCTAAATTCAGAACCTGGAGGCTGGCACTGTACTCGAAATCGGCATTGAACGCGGAGAGGCTGCTGTAGCGGCTCAGGTCGGCGGATGGCTCCTCGACCCCGGCCTCACCCTCGCCCTGGCCGGTCAGAAAGGCTTTCAACATCGCACCGAGCTCGGAGAGCAGCGCCTGAATGTCGGCCATTTCCTGGTCGTTCAACCGGCCCTCCACGGTCATGGCGATATTGCGCTCCTCCGTGTAGCCCAGGAGTTGGCCCTGCTCGGCCTCAACGCCGGAGTTTCCGTAGGCCAGGTACTGGTAGGTCAGCCGGGGGGCCTCGGAGTGGTAATCCGAGGAAAGCGTTACCCTGTCCCCCTCGGCGGTAAAAATGTCGACGTCGGCACTCTGATCCTCGCGGATACTCAAGAGGCTCAATCGCGCCGTTTCCCCCTGGAACTGGATCGGCGCCGCGTTCGTCGCCCCCCGGCAGGGGGACGTGCAGCTGTGGAGTCCTTCCATGGCCTGATAGTCTCCTTTCTGGACGATAATCGCTTCTGAAAAGATTATCGGCCGGGAAGGAATCCACTTGAGAATGAATTTCGACGAGACCCCCGCTCCCGCAAAAAACATCGGTGGCGCCACCGATTTCCTCAAAACCCATCTTCGGCTCCGTCTTGACACCGCCGAATAAAGACCCAGAGTGGGGCACGGTTTTTTTCGGAAAATTTTTGTGACACGGGGCATAATTGCCATCGCCGTAATCACCGGACGTGCAGGGTTACCGGTGCGAGGGATCGGACATGGTACGCAGCGAGATCGAGCAACGCCTGAAGCGTCTCGAAGAGCAGATCGCGGAGGTGAAAAAACGCCTTCCGGCCCACTCCGTCAAGCCGCCCATCATGCTGGAGCTGTTGACGCTGGAAGACGAAAGGGACGCCCTGATGAAAACGCTTGGGTCGGTTGAAGCGGACAACGGCAAAGGCGGGCCGTGTTGAATGGAAACAAGAGACGGCTGCCGCCACACGGCGGGCGGCGCAGCGATGCACACGTGCCAAAAATACGGGATCGCGATGTGCGAGGCCTGCCTGAAATGCCGCGACCCTAAAATCTACTGCAAATTCCGCTCATCCTGCACGATTCATTTCCTGACCCGCCGCCACTCCGGCCGGGATCGGGAAACGCCGCGAAACTAACCCTGCCCCGAATATTATTACCCCGGCAAATAGCTAAACAGGTTCAACCGGAGGCGACGCCAGGCGGCTTCTCACCGGCCGGGCCCGAGCGGCTGCGCCATCAGCTCCGCAATCGCGCTGAACGCCTGGGTGACGGCCGCGTCGGGATGTGATTTCTGGAACGACACGCCGGAATCGCCGCAAGCGACCATGCGCGGGTCCATGGGGATCCGGCCCAGAAATGCGATATCCATCTCCTTGGCGGTTCGTTCGCCCCCGCCCGCGCCGAACAGCTCGATGCTCTCGCCGCAGTGCGGGCAAAGCAGGCCGCTCATGTTTTCGACCAGACCGAACATCTCGAGATTGACGGTGCGGCAGAAATTGATCGACTTGCGCACGTCGGCCAGAGCGACCTCCTGGGGGGTCGTCACGATGACGGCCTTCGCATCCGGGATCTGCTGCGCCACGGTGAGCGGCTCGTCGCCCGTGCCGGGCGGGGAATCGATAATGAGAAAATCCAACTCGCCCCAGTCCACGTCCGCGATGAACTGCCGGATGGCGGAAAACTTCAGCGGCCCGCGCCAGATGATCGCGTCATCGCGCTTGGGAAGAAACGACTCCATCGAAATCGCCACCAGCCGGTCCGAATAGCGCATGGGGCTGAGCTTGCGGCGGCTGTTCACCTCCGGCATGCCGGTCAGCCCCAGCATGCGCGGCACGTCGGGACCGTGCAGATCCACATCCATGACTCCGACCTGAAGCCCTCTGTTGGCCAGCGCGATGGCGATGTTGACCGCCGTGCTGGTCTTGCCCACCCCGCCCTTGCCGCTCATCACGACGAACTTGTTCTTGATCCGCTTGAGCGAGTCGGCCACCGAGGCATCCTGCTCCTCCTTGAGCTGCTTAGGGCTCTTGGGCACCTTGCCGAGAATCTCCGTCATGCGATGGGCCTCCTTGTTCGATCCTGATGGGTTTTCGTAGCGCGTCAAAAGTTTCAATCATACAGGGGTCGAACTGCTTGTCAAGCCAAGGCTTGTTTCAAAAGCTCTCCCGGCCTCAAGCAATTCCCCGAACGACCGATACTTTCTCTGTGGAGTGTCGGGATCCCCGCCTCCCCGTCATTTCGGCTCCCGAGGTGAATCGATTGAGCCCGCACGACCGCAACAACGACCCGGCGACAACCAAGGCGCGCCGCAACGGCGCCGGTGCCTGGCAAACGCCCCTTTTCATCGCTTTGTTCGCAGCGGTGTTTCTGCTGACGGCCGTGCGCCTTTCCAGTGAAAATCAATTGCTTCTCAGCCTCGGCCTGCTGGCGCTGCTTTGCCTCGCGGGCGGGGCGCGCAACGTGCGGCCCGATTGGAGCCGGGTCGCGGTCATCCTGGCCGGCACGTATGTCACCCTGCGCTACTGGATGTTCCGCACCACCGAGACCCTCGGCTACCACGGGGGCTGGGATTTTACCTTCCTGATGCTGCTGTATCTCGCCGAGACCTACGGCATCGCCATCCACTTGATGGGCATGTTCGTGAACATCGCGCCCCTCACCCGCAAGATCCCGCCCTTGCCGGGCGACCCGGACCGCCTGCCGATGGTGGACG
>CAZLSV010000086.1:0-21068 GCA_964562235.1 uncultured Desulfatibacillum sp. | reverse complement strand
TCGGCGCTCTGGCCTTTTTCCACCATGGGCTGGCCCGAGCCGACCGCCCTGCTCAAGACCTTCTACCCGACCGCGGTGATGGTGACCGGCTTCGACATCCTCTTTTTCTGGGTGGCCCGCATGATGATGATGGGCCTGCACTTCATGAAGGAGATCCCCTTCCGCGACGTCTACGTGCACGCCCTGGTGCGGGACGAGGAAGGCCAGAAAATGAGCAAGTCCAAGGGCAACGTCATCGACCCCCTGGAGGTCATCGAACGGCACGGCACGGACGCCTTCCGCTTCACCCTGGCGGCCTTCGCCGCCCAGGGCCGGGACATCAAGATGTCCGAAAAGCGCGTGGAGGGCTACCGCCACTTCATCAACAAGCTCTGGAACGCCGCCCGCTTCACCCTGATGCACCTGGACCGCCGCCAGGAAATCCCGGCACCCGGGCGGCTGTCGCTGGCGGACCGCTGGATCCTCTCCCGCCTGAGCCGCGTGACGGCAGAAACCCGTCAGGCCCTCGACGCCTACCGTTTCAACGACGCCGCCGCCGCTTTATACGGCTTCGTGTGGCACGAGTTCTGCGACTGGTATCTCGAGGCCATCAAGCCCGCCCTGCAGGGCAAACTCACCGAGGACGCCCGCGACGCCTCCCGGGCCGTTCTCTGGCGGGTGCTGCACGACACCCTGATCCTGCTGCACCCCTTCATCCCGTTTGTGACCGAGGAAATCTGGCACAAGCTGCCCGGGGCCGAAGGGTCCATCATGCGGGCCCGGTTCCCGGAGGATCGTCCGGAGGACGGCCCCGGCGGCCCGGACCCGGAGGCGGAAGACCGGATGGGGCTTTTGATCGAGGTCATTGCGGCGATTCGAAACGTGCGCGGGGAGATGGGGATCGCGCCGGGCATGGCCCTGGAGGTGGTGGCCGCCGCGGCCGAGGCCGGCGCCGGGGCCACGATCGAGGCCCACCGGGAGACGCTCCTCAATCTGGCGCGCCTGAAATCCCTGTCCGTGTCCGCGGCGCCCGAACGGCCCCGGGCGTCGGCAACGGCCGTGGCGCGCGGCGTCACCATCCATGTCCGCCTGGAGGGGATTATCGATTTCGCCAAGGAGATCGAACGCCTCCAAAAGGAGCTCGGGAAGATCGACAAAGAGCTCACTTCCGTCGCCAAGAAGCTCAACAACCAGGACTTTCTGGCCAAGGCCCCGGCCGAGGTGGTGGACAAGGTCAAGTCGCAGCAGCAGGAGCTGATGGACAGACAGCAGAAGCTCCAGGCCAATCTCGAAAAAATCAAGGCCTATGATTCCGCTTCGTGACACGGTCCCGGCGCGCACCCGACCCTTCGTCACCCACGGCATCATCGTCGTCAACGTGCTGGTGTTCCTGGTGCAGATGACCCAGGGCCCGCACCTGGACCGTTTCATCTACTATTACGGGCTGGTGCCCGCCCGCTACTTCGTCCCGCAGATCGGGGATTACTTCACCGCCGGCCAGCAGGTCTTCGCGCTTTTCTCCTTCATGTTTCTGCATGGCGGGTTCTGGCACCTGCTGGGCAACATGTGGTCGCTGGCCATTTTCGGGGACAACGTCGAGGACCATCTCGGGCCGCTGCGGTACGCGGTCTTCTATCTCCTGTGCGGCCTGGCCTCGGGCCTGGCCCACATGCTGATTCACCCCACCTCGGGCGTGCCCACCATCGGCGCCAGCGGCGCCATCGCCGGCGTGATGGGGGCCTATTTCATCCTGTACCCGCGGGCGCGGGTCCTCACGCTGATCCCGATCCTGTTCATCCCCTACTTTATCGAAATCCCGGCCTATTTCTTTCTGGGCATGTGGTTCGTTCTGCAGTTCCTGAACGCCGCCGGCAGCGGGGGCGCCGGCGTTGCCTGGTGGGCGCATATCGGCGGGTTCGTATTCGGCATGCTGCTGGTCAAGGGGTTCGACGCCCTGCCCGGAACCGGGGTCTCCGACCCCCTGCGGCGCTTTGCGGCCCGGACCGCCACCGACCGCCTGCAGCTCATCCGACCGTCCGCCCGGGACGAAACGGCGGACCTCTACGCGCAGGTGGCTGTTTCTGTTCAGGAAGCCCGGGGCGGCGCCCACAAGCTGATCAGCGTCCCCCGCGGGTTCCGGAAGCGGCTGCTGCGCGTCCTCGTGCCGCCCGGCGTCGCCGACGGCACTCTGCTGCGCCTGCAAGGATTGGGCAACCCTCTACCGGACGGCCGCCGCGGGGACCTTTTTCTGAAAGTTGTTATCCAGGGCTGAACAGGGGCTCCTTGGAAGGCGTATTCGAGTTGCCGGCAGAGCGCGGTTCTAAAAAAAGCATTTCTCTGCGCCCTCTGTGCCTCGAGCGAAGCGGGCGGTTAATGCGCTCACTCTACGGCACCGATCGGGAAGCGCTCAGGCGGTGGACGGCGTGGTCTGGCCGGCAGGGGCAAAGAGCACCGATACCCGGTTGCGGCCCCTCTGCTTGGACAGGTACATGGCCTCGTCGGCCCGCCGGATCAAGGCCGACATGGGTTCCGCCGCGCTGTACTCGGTGACCCCGATGCTGATGGTCTTGGTGACCGTCGGGCCGGAAGCCGGATGGAAGATCTCCGCCTCCAGCGCCATGCGGATGCGCTGGGCCACCGTCCGGGCCTCCTCGGCCCCGGTTTCGGGCAGAATGACGGTGAACTCCTCGCCCCCGTAGCGGTAGGCGGAGTCGTTGGCCCGCAGGCATGATCTGAGGATCTGGCTGAACCGCACCAGGACCTTGTCGCCCTCGAGATGGCCGAAGGCGTCATTGAAATCCTTGAAGTGGTCGATATCGATCAGCAGCAGGGACAACGGGTGCTGGTAGCGCACGGACCGGTCCACCTCGAGCTCGAGCTGGCTGAAAAAGTGCCGGGAGTTGTAAAGCGCGGTCAGGCCGTCGGTCACGGCGAGCTTCTGGAGCTTTTCCATCATGCGGTTGCGCTCATCGGTCAGCTCGCGCTCGCGCAGCACCCGCCGCACCCGGAGCAGAAGCTCTTCGGTGCGGAACGGCTTGATCACGAAATCGCTGGCGCCCCGGCTGACCGCCTCCTCGTAGGAGTAGTCCTGGCTGTAGCCGGTCATCACGATCACATCGGCGTGGTGTTCCTTCTTTACGATCTGGGTCAAGTCAAGCCCGCCCAAGCCGGACGGGAACTGGATGTCGGTGATGACGACATCATAAACGGCGGCGCGCATCCGGGAAATCGCCTCCTCCACGCAGGCCGCCGATTCGGCCTCATACCCGGCCCGGCGCATGTACTCTCCCACGGAGTCGCGCACATCGGGCTTGTCATCGACGATCAGGATCCGCTTGGTCAATGCCGGGGCCTCCAAATACAAATGCATGGGCGCAGTCACCCACCCGCGGCCGCCGGTTGAACCGCTGCCGCCTTGACAGCAGGAGAGCTTCGCTGCTAATGATTACCTTCTTTAATACAGACAATATTACAAGGAAAGGGCTGAGGAGTCAATTGCTCGCAGTCACCGCCGGTTTTCGCCGCATCGCCCGCACCGGCCGGTGAGCCATCCACCTCCCGGCCGGTCTGCCCATGGACATTATTCGGAATTTCAGCATCATCGCGCACATTGATCACGGCAAATCCACGCTGTCCGACCGCCTCATCCAGGCCACCCACATCGTCACGGACCGGGAGTTCCAGGACCAGATCCTGGACTCCATGGACATCGAGCGCGAGCGCGGGATCACCATCAAGAGCCAAACGGTCTGCCTCCCCCACACGGGGCCGGACGGCCGGCGCTATTTTCTCAACCTGATCGACACCCCGGGCCATGTCGATTTCACCTATGAGGTTTCGCGCGCCCTGGCCGCCTGCGAGGGGGCCCTGCTGCTGATCGACGCCAGCCAGGGTGTTGAGGCTCAGACCCTTGCCAACATGTACCTCGCCCTGGAGCACAACCTGGAGATCATCCCGGTCATCAACAAGATCGACCTGCCCTCGGCGGACCCCGAACGCGTGAAGCAGCAGATCCAGTCGGATCTGGGGCTCGACCCCCAGAGCGCCCTGCAAGTCTCCGCCAAGGAGGGCATCGGCATCGACGCTCTTTTTGCGGCCATCGTCTCGCGCCTGCCGGCTCCCGCCGGAGACCCCGACGCCCCCCTGCGCGCGCTGATCTTCGACTCCCACTACGACTCCTACCGCGGGACGGTGGTCTACTTCCGGATCTTCGATGGCCGGGTGCGGGCCGGAGACATGATCACCTTCATGTCCAACAAAGCCGTCTACAAGGTCGAAGAGGTCGGCATCTTCCAGCTGCGCCGGGTCCCCCAGCCGGAGCTTTCCGCCGGTCAGGTGGGCTATCTCACCGCCGGGATCAAGACCATCAGCGACACGCATTGCGGCGACACCATCACGCTCAAGGAACGGCCGTGCACGGAGCCGCTGCCGGGCTTCAAGGAAGCCAAGCCGGTGGTTTTTTCCTCCATCTACCCGGTGGCGGCCGACGACTACGAGGAATTGGCGGCGGGGCTGGAAAAACTGAAGCTGAACGATGCCTCCATCGTCTACGAGAAGGACACCTCCGTGGCCCTGGGGTTCGGGTTCCGCTGCGGATTCCTGGGGCTCCTGCACCTGGAGGTCGTGCAGGAGCGGCTGGAGCGCGAATACAACCTCTCCCTCATCCTGACAGCGCCGTCGGTGCGCTACCGCATCCGGCTGCGGGACGGCTCCGAGATCACGATCGACAACCCTTCGCTGTTTCCGGACCCGACCACGATCGAGTTCACTTCAGAGCCGTTCATCCGCGCGACCATCATCGTGCCGGACCGCTACATGGGCGCGGTCATGAAACTGTGCCTGGAGCGGCGCGGTACGAACACCAACTACCAGTATCTGACGAGCGACCGCCTGGAGATGCATTTCGAGCTGCCGCTGGCCGAGGTCGTCTACGACTTCTACGACAAGCTGAAGTCCATCACGCAAGGTTACGGGTCCTTCGACTACGACCTGCTGGACTACCGCCAGACCGACCTGGTGAAGCTCGACATCCTGATCAACGGCGAACGCGTGGACGCCCTGTCCCAGCTCGTGCACCGCGACAGTGCGATTCCTCGCGCCCGCACGGCCTGCGAGAAGATCAAGGAGGAGATGCCCAAGCAGATGTTCAAGATCGCCATCCAGGGGGCCATCGGCGGCACCATCATCTCGCGGGAGACCGTGTCCGCCATGCGCAAGGACGTGCTGGCCAAGTGCTACGGCGGCGACGTCACCCGCAAGCGCAAGCTGCTCGAAAAACAGAAGAAGGGTAAGAAGCGCATGAAGATGGTCGGCAAGGTCATGATCCCGCAGTCCGCCTTCCTGGCGGTCCTGAAGACGGACACCGATTAGAAATTATTTTTAAAGGATTGAGAGAAAAACATGGGAAAGACCGTAGCGGAGAAAATTTTCGAAAGCCACGTGGTGGACCGGCCGGCGGAGGACGTGTGGGTCCTGCGGCTGGACGCCGTGTTCTGCCACGAGATCACCACCCCCACCGCCATCCTGGATTTGATGGAGCGCGGCAAGGACCGGGTGTTCGACCCCGCCCGGATCAAGGCCGTCATCGACCACGTCACGCCCGCCAAGGATTCCAACACCGCCCGCCAGGGCAAGGTGCTGCGGGACTGGGTGCGGCGCCACGGCATCAAGGACTTCTTTGACGTCGGCCGCAACGGCGTCTGCCACGTGCTGTTTCCCGAAAAGGGCTTCATCCGCCCCGGGTACGCCGTGACCATGGGAGACTCCCACACCTGCACGGACGGCGCCTTCGGCGCCTTTACCCCGGGCGTGGGAACGACCGACCTGGCCGTGGCCGTTCTCAAAGGGGTCTGTGCGTTCCGCACGCCGCGCACCATGAAGATCACCCTCACCGGCAGCTTGGCGCCGGGGGTCTTCGCCAAGGACGTCATCCTGTCGGTCATCGGCCGCATCGGCATGAACGGCGCCACCCACCGCATCGTCGAGTTCGACGGCTCGGTGGTGGCCGCCATGGACATGGAAGCGCGCATGACCCTGTGCAACATGACGGTGGAGGCCGGCGGCACCTGCGGGATCTGCTACCCGGACGCGGTCACCGCCGATTACCTCTGGGAGTTCATCCGCGGCGACTACCCGAGCCGGGAGGCGGCCGTGGCGGACTTCCGCCGCTGGTGGCCGGACCCGGACGCCGCCTACGAAGAGCACATCGTGCACGACGTTTCCGCGCTCGAGCCCATGAGCACCTTCGGTTTCAAGCCCGACAACGTGAAGCCCGTGCGGGAGATGGAGGGCACCCGAATCGACCAGGTCTTCATCGGCTCCTGCACGAACGGCCGATTGAGCGATCTGCGCAGCGCGGCCAGCGTTCTCAAAGGGAAAAAAATAGACCCGCTCGTGCGCGGCATCGTGTGCCCGGCCACCTACACGATCTACGCCCAGGCCCTGGCGGAGGGGCTGCTCCAGGTGTTTCTCGACGCGGGCTTCTGCGTCACCAACCCCACCTGCGGCCCCTGCCTGGGCATGAGCACCGGTGTGCTGGCCGAGGGCGAGGTCTGCGCCTCGACCTCCAACCGGAACTTCAGCGGCCGGATGGGCCGCGGCGGCACGGTGCATCTGATGAGTCCCGCGACCGCGGCGGCGTCGGCGGTGGCCGGCCACATCACCAACTCCCCGCTTTATCGATGATAGAATAGGATTGCAGACATGAAAGACTTCAGCGGCAAGGTCCTGTTTCTGAACCGGCCGGACATCAACACGGACGAGATCATCCCGGCCAAGTACTTGACCGAAATCGAGCGGCAGGCGCTCAAACCCTATCTCCTGGAAGAACTGAAGCTCGACGGGTTCGACCCGAAGCGCGATATCCCCGGCCGCGGCGTGGTGGTGGCCGGGGCGAATTTCGGCTGCGGCTCCTCCCGCGAGCACGCCCCCTGGGCTTTGGAGGCCAACGGCATCCGCCTGGTGATCGCCGAGAGTTTCGCGCGCATCTTCCGCCAGAACATGTTCAACTGCGGCCTGCTCGCAGTCGAACTGCCGGCCGAGACCATGGCGCGCCTTTTCAGGGAGTTCTCCCCGCACGACACCCACGCCGCCGCGGACCTCCGCCGCAACGTGATCGAATTCCGGTCTGGAGCCCAGACGGCAGAGATCCCCTTCACGCTGGCCGACTTCGACCGGGCGCTGGTGGACGCGGAAGGCTGGCTGGGGTACGCGGACGCCAGGTACTAGTCCCTCAAGAACGAAATCCCATGCAAAGCGGATATTATTCCGCTATTCAGGAAGCGCGGACATGAAAAACATCGCGGTGCTGGCAGGCGACGGGATCGGACCGGAAGTGATGCGGGAGGCCATCAAGGTGTTGGCGGTCGTCCAGCAGCGGTTTGGTCTGGCGCTGAATTTCACCGAGGCCGAGGTGGGCGGCTGCGCCATCGACCGTTGCGGCGAGGCCCTGCCCGCCGCAACGCTCAAGCGCTGCGAGGCGAGCGACGCCATCCTGTTCGGGTCGGTGGGCGGCCCGCAATGGGAATCGCTGCCGCCCGAGCGGCAGCCCGAGCGGGCCTCCCTGCTCCCCCTGCGGCGGCACTTCAACCTCTTCTGCAACCTGCGGCCGGCCAAGGTCTTTCAGAGCCTGACCGGCGCCAGCCCGCTGCGGCCGGATATCGTCAAGGACGGGTTCGACATCCTGTGCGTGCGGGAGCTGACGGGCGACATCTACTTCGGCCGGCCGAAGGGCCGCGAGGGGGATGGGGCCGAGGAGCGCGCCTTCGACACCATGGCCTACCGACGCTTCGAGATCGAGCGCATTGCGCGTTCGGCCTTCGGCCTGGCCCGCGGCCGCCGCCGGCGCGTCACCTCGGTGGACAAGGCCAACGTGCTCGCGACCAGCGTGTTCTGGCGCGAGATCGTGGGGTCTCTCGCCGCCGAATTCAGCGACGTGGAGCTCACCCACATGTACGTCGACAACGCCGCCATGCAGCTCGTCAAGAACCCCCATGCGTTCGACGTGCTGCTGTGCGGAAATCTCTTCGGCGACATTCTCTCCGACGAGTGCGCCATGCTGACGGGCTCCCTGGGACTGCTGCCCTCGGCCAGCATCAACGCCTCGCAGTTCGGCCTCTACGAGCCGGCCGGCGGCTCGGCGCCGGACATCGCCGGCCGGGGGATCGCCAACCCCATCGCCCAGATCCTATCGGCCGCCCTGATGCTGCGCATCAGCCTGGGCTGCGAGGAGGCCGCCGTGGCCGTCGAGCGCGCAGTGGCCGACGTGCTCGCCGCCGGCGTGCGCACGGCCGACATCGCCGGGGCCGGGCAGCGCGTCGTCGGGACCTCCGCCATGGGGGATGCCATCGCCGAGCGCATCCTGGGCTGAGACCGGCCCGACCCTCGGGGCCTGCCGGGCCCAGCGGTCTTCATCGGCCGCCGTCTTTGGTCTTTTTCCCCTGCTCGAAGCAGTGTTTCCCATACCAGTCGATCTGGCGGCAGATGCCCCGGATGATCTGAACCTCCTTGGCGCGCAGCTGCATGCGGGTGCCGAAGTGGCGCAGGTTGTTCATGAAATAGTCGGGGTTGGCCGGGTTGATGAAGCAGATGCGCAGGAGGACCTCTTGGAGCTGTTCATACATGGCGTCGAGCTCGAAGCGGTTGGCCAGCCGCGGCATGAATTCCTTGGGAGAATCGAGGCTGCAGCGAAACAACTCGTAGCAGACGACCATGACCGCCTGCGCGAGGTTGAGGGAGGAGAAGTCCGCGGTGGGGATGGTCGCGACACTGTGGCAGAAACGCAGGTCCTCGTTGGTCAGGCCGCGGTCCTCGGGACCGAAAAGAATGGCCACCTGGTTTTCGGCCGAGATGGGGGCCAGCATCTCGGCCAGCCGGGCCGGGTTGCCGATGACCTGGCGCTGGCCCCCCAGACGCGCCGTCGTGCCCACCACATAGCTGAATTCGCCCAGGGCCTCCTCCAGTCCGGCGAAGACCTCCATCTCTTCCACCACGTCCAGGGCGGCGTGCGTGGCCATCTTGCAGACCCGGGTCAGATCGCAGCGCGGCGGGTCCACCACGAGCAGGCGGCGCAGGCCCATGTTGCACATGGCGCGGGCGGCCGCGCCGATGTTCTCGGAGATGTTCGGCTGGACCAGGACGATGGCGACGTTCGCCAGGTTGACCCTGTCCGCCATCAGGCAATGATCTCGAACCGGTTGAAGAAATAGCCGATCTCGAAAGCCGCGGTTTCGGGGGCATCGGAGCCGTGGACCACGTTTTTCTCGATGTCGGTCGCGAATTCCCGGCGCAGAGTCCCCTCGGCCGCCTTGCGGTAGTCGGTGGCGCCCATGAGATCGCGCCAGCGCGCGATCGCGTTTTCACCTTCGAGTACCATGACCACCGCGGGCCCCGAGCTCATGAAACCGGTGAGCCCATCGAAAAACGGGCGGTCCCGGTGCACGGCGTAGAACCCTCGGGCCTGGGACTGGGTCAGGTGCACCATCTTCATGGCGACGATCTTCAACCCGAGCCCTTCGATGCGTTTGACCACGTCGCCGACCAGCCCGCGAGCGACCCCATCCGGCTTGATGATGGACAGTGTCCGTTGCATAGCGTTTATCCTTTCCGCTGTTGGAGTTTTTGCCCGACGGCATAGCAAATGGGCTGCGGCAAGTCAACCTGCGTTTGCGGCGGGTGGGCGCTCGGGGCCGCCGGTTGACAATGGGCCGGTCGAATTTTTATAATTTATCTGGTATGGGTGGAGCGTTGACCCCATCGAAACCTGGAAAGAGGGAATCATGCCGATCTACGAGTTCTACTGCGACCACTGCAACACCATCTTCAATTTTTTTTCCCGCTCCATGAACACGACCAAAAAACCAAAATGCCCGAAGTGCAAAACCCGCAAGCTCTCCCGCATGATGTCCGCCTTCTCCGTTACCGGGCGCGCCAAGGAGCAGGGCGACATGGACGACCTGCCTTTTGATGAAAGCCGGATGGAAAAAGCCATGCAGACGCTGGCCGGCGAGGCCGAATCGATCAACGAGGACGATCCGCGTCAGGCGGCCAACCTGATGCGCAAACTCACCGATATGACCGGCCTCGAACTGGGCCCGGGCATGACCGAGGCCCTGCGCCGCATGGAAAGCGGCGAGGACCCGGACCAGATCGAGGCAGAAATGGGAGACCTTCTCGAGGGGGAGGACCCCTTTCTGCTGCCCGGCAAGAAGGGGGCCAAGACGAGCCGAAAGCGGCCGGCGCCGCAGCGGGACGACACGCTGTATGACCTGTGAGGTTTTCGACAAAATCGAGGCGCGACAGGGCGACATCACCACCCTCGCCGTCGATGCCATCGTCAATGCGGCCAACAACTCGCTTCTGGGCGGCGGCGGCGTGGACGGCGCGATTCACCGGGCCGCCGGCCCGCGTCTGCTCGAGGAGTGCCGCGGCATCGGCGGATGCCCCACCGGCGAAGCCCGCATCACCCAGGGCTACCGTCTGCCGGCGCGCCACGTGATTCACACGGTCGGGCCCGTGTACGGGGGCCGGCCGCGGGACCAAGAGCTTCTGACCGCCTGCTACCGCAACAGCCTGGAACTGGCGGTCCGGCACGATCTTGGTTCCGTCGCCTTTCCGGCCATCAGCTGCGGGGTTTACGGCTATCCGATCGAAGCGGCCTGCCGGGTGGCCGTCGACACCACCGTCACGTTCCTGGAAACTCACCCTTCCCTCCAGAAAGTCCTCTTCGTGCTCTTTTCAGCCGGGGCCCTGAAGGTATACCAGGAGCGCCTCGCCCTGAAAAAAAGCGAGTGCTGATCCCTGTTGTTCCGGTCGTCAATTTTGGATTGACAATGTGCCCGGCGGTCCTTATTATACGCCTTCTAAAACAGGGTCAACGGCTTGATCGCAATCAAGCCAATTTACAGGAGGTTCATCATGGTAGAGGTTACCCCCTCAGCACATCAACAGATTTCCGAGTATTTCAAAAACAAAGAGGCTTCGCCCATCCGCATTTTTCTGAACGAGGGCGGGTGAGGCGGGCCATCGCTGGCCATGGCTCTGGATGAGCCGCGCGACACCGACAATGTGTTCAATGTCAACGGGTTCCAGTTTATCGTCGAGAAGGAATTCTACGAAAAGGCCAAACCCGTGACGGTTGACTTCATGGGATACGGCTTCCGGATCACCTCCAGCATCAATCTCGCACCCGCCGGCGGCTGCGGCGGCTGCCACGGGTCCTGCAGCACCGAAGAGAAATAATACCCACGAACGAATCGATGGCGACGTCCGCCGGGCGTCGCCTTTTCTTTTTGATCTCGCGCATGCCTCGTGCTACGGTTCAACCGGGTCAAGCGCGTGGTTGGCCTGTCAGGATCGCTAAGACCGCTGGATAGTGAGCCATACATGTCGAGTGCGCTGTGGGTTGTGCTAACCATTCTGGCCGCGGGTGCATTCGTCGTTTACCTGCGGCGTTCGTTGTCGCCCCTCCGGCCGCCGAAGAACACCTACGTGTGCGACGAATGCAACGAGCGCCACTGCGACTGCCGCAAAAAAGAGTGACGGACAGAGGAGATGCAAACATGGCGGAGTTCATCGACATCGTGAAGGGACGCCGGAGCGTGCGCAAGTACGATGCACGCGAGGTGCCGGCCGAGGCGCTGGACACGATTTTAGAAGCGGTGCGCTGGGCGCCTTCCTGGGCGAACACCCAATGCTGGGAGATCGTGGTCGTCCGCGACCCATCCGTCAAGGAGCAGCTCCAGGCCGCGCTGCCGCCCAAAGGCAACCCGGCCGCCGGCGCGATGGTGCAGGCGCCGGTGGTGCTGGCCCTGTGCGGCCGGCTCAAGAGCTCCGGCTACTACAAGGACCAGGTCACCACCAAGTTCGGGGACTGGTTCATGTTCGACCTTGGCATCGCCTGCCAGAACATCTGCCTCGCGGCCCACGCCCTCGGGCTTGGAACGGTGGTCGTGGGCCTTTTCGATCACGACCGGGCCAGGGCCGTTTTAAAGGTGCCCCAGGGCTGCGAGCTCGTCGCCATGATCCCCCTAGGGTTCCCCGCGAAAGCCTCTTCGGCCCCCAACCGCCGGGAGATAGCCGAGTTCACGCACCACGATACCTTTTAGCGTTTCAGGTGTCGGCCGATCAGGTGCTGCGGCCTCAAACGCCGGCAAAGGAAACGGGTGCGCCCTCATGTCGCAGTCTCCTGCAGAAGGCATCCTCCGCTACCACGAAGCGACCAAGCACCACCCCGACCGCTACGCCCGTTCGCTGGGGTACATGGACTGGGACAACCAGCCCAACCCCTTTCGCGTCTACGACGGCGCGCCGGTCGTTCGCCTGCCCCTGCTCACCCAAGACCCTCCCGGCGACCATCGCGCGCTCTATGAACCCGGCGGGGCCGGCCTGCCTTTGACGCTGGCGAACGTGGCCGGGTTTCTGGAGCTGTCGATGGGGCTCTCGGCCTGGAAAGCGATTTCCGGCTCGCGCTGGCCCCTGCGCATGAACCCCTCCAGCGGCAACCTCCACCCCACCGAACTCCACCTGGTCCTGCCCCGCCTGCCTGAGTGCGCGGCCGGCGTCTATCACTACGCGCCGCTCCAGCACGCCCTGGAACGCCGCGCCGAGGTGCCCGCCGACCTGTGGCGGAAGGCGGCGGCTCATTTCGGCCGCGAGGGGTTCCTGGCGGGGCTGACCAGCATTCACTGGCGGGAGTCCTGGAAATACGGCGAACGCGCGTTTCGCTACTGCAACCACGATGTCGGCCACGCCCTGGCCGCGCTACGGTTCGCGGCCAATCTCTGCGGGTGGCGGCTCATCTGCCTCACCGCTCTTTCCGATGCGGCGGTCGAGGCGGTCCTGGGGCTGCGCCGGACAAACTACCCCTCCCTGGACGAGGAGCACCCGGACCTGCTCTGCCTGGTGCATGCCGGCGGCCAGGGCCCGGTCTCGCCGACGCTCCCGGACGATCTGGCGGCGGCGTTCGATGAGATTCCTTTCACCGGGCGGCCGAACGCGCTCAGCCGCGAGCACCTCGACTGGGAAATCATCGGCCGCGCCGCCGAACTCAGCCGCAAACCGGCGACACCCGCCGACCCGCCGCGGCTTGAGACGCCGCGGTCGATCGCGGCCGAGGCCTCCGCGCTGACGGCGGCCGCGATCATCCGCCGCCGTCGCAGCGCCACGGATTTCGATCGACGCCGGGGGATCTCCCGGCCCCATTTTCTGAGCATGCTCGACCGAACGCGACCCCGCGACGGGGCGGCCCCTTTCGACGCCGGCCTGGGCGAACCGGCCCTGCACCTGGTGATTTTCCTGCACCAGGTCGAGGGCCTGCCGCCGGGCCTCTACTTCTTCAGCCGCCATGACCGCGACCTGCCGGAGGTGCGCGGGATCGCCCGGCCGGAGTTCACCTGGGAGCCGGTCGAAGCGGGTTTTCCGCTGTATCTGCTCGAGCCGGGCGATTTCCGGCGGACCGCCGCCATGGTGAGCTGCCATCAGGAGATCGCGGGCGCGAGCGCCTTTTCCCTCGGAATGCTCGCGCGGTTTGGGGACACCGTCCGCAAGGAGCCGTTCCGCTATCGCCACCTTTTTTGGGAAAGCGGCATGATCGGCCAGGTGCTTTACCTGGAGGCCGAGGCCCACGGGGTGCGGGGCACGGGCATCGGCTGTTTCTTCGACGACGCCGTGCACGAGCTCCTTGGCCTGCCCGACGATCGGTACCAGAGCCTCTACCATTTCACCGTCGGGCATCCGCTGGAGGATGCCCGGCTGACCACTCTCCCGCCCTATTCCCACCTCCGCGACCGCTGAACCCGGGACCGTTTGGGGAACGGGATCATTTACAATGGGCTTAAAAAGGCTTATGGTGAAAACATATCGCACAGGGGTGCCCCCGGGCTGAGAGGACCATCGTCCAACCCTTTGAACCTGATGTGGCTAATACCACCGTAGGGACAAGTGAGGATTTAACCGGGCAAGCATATCCGTGCTTGCCTTTTTATTTTTCAAGACCTCCGGAGGAAGTGAACGACCATGACCACTCAAATGGAAGCCGCCAAACAAGGAACCCTGACCGAAGCGATGCAGGTGGTCGCCCGAAGTGAACGCCTGGACCCGCAATGCCTGATGGAGCGGGTCGCCGCCGGCCAGGTGGTCATTCCCGGCAACATGAATCACCGGTCATTGGCGGCAGCGGGCATCGGCCAAGGGCTGCGCACGAAGATCAATGTGAACATCGGCGTATCGAGAGATTGCTGCGACACCGAGCTCGAACTCGAGAAAGCCAAAACCGCCATCGCGCTGAAGGCCGACGCCATCATGGACCTGAGCTGCCACGGAAAGACCCGGGAATTTCGCCGCCGGCTGGTCGAAATGTCGCCGCTCATGATCGGCACCGTCCCGGTCTACGATGCCATCGGTTTGCTCGGCAAGGAACTCAAGGACATCAGCGTGGACGAATTCTTCCAGGTCGTTGAAACCCACGCCGAGGACGGCGTCGACTTCATGACGATTCACTGCGGCCTGAACCGGACCACCGCCGAGAGGATCAAGCGCAACAAGCGGCTGACCCGCATCGTCTCGCGCGGCGGTGCGCTTCTTTTCGCCTGGATGGAATTGAACCAGCGTGAAAACCCCTTTTACGAGCACTACGACCGGCTGCTGGACATTTGCGCCGCCTACGACATCACCTTGAGTCTGGGCGATGCCTGCCGGCCCGGGTCCATCCACGATGCCACCGACGCGGCTCAGGTCGAAGAGCTGATTGTCCTGGGGGAATTGACGAGGCGAGCCTGGGCCAGAAACGTCCAGGTGATGATCGAGGGGCCCGGCCACATGGCGATCAACGAAATCGCCGCCAACATGCTGATGCAGAAACGACTCTGCCACGGTGCTCCGTTTTACGTTCTCGGCCCCCTCGTCACCGATGTCGCGCCCGGCTACGACCACATCACCAGTGCCATCGGCGGGGCGATCGCCGCCGCCAACGGAGCGGATTTCCTGTGCTTCGTGACCCCGGCCGAACACCTGCGCCTGCCCGACCTGGAAGACACCCGGGAAGGGATCATTGCCGCCCGGATTGCCGCACACGCGGCGGACATCGCCAAGGGCCTCCCGGGCGCGCGCGACTGGGACGACGCCATGAGCCAGGCGCGGGCGGACGTCGACTTTTCGAAAATGATCGAATTGGCCATCGACCCCGAAAAAGCGCGTGCCTATCGGCAGGCGTCGACGCCCGCGGACGAGGGCACCTGCACCATGTGCGGCGACATATGCCCGATGCGGAGCATGAAGACGATCCTGAACTGAGGCTGCGGGCGCTCGACACCCGCTGTATCTCTCCCGACGGGCGCTGGCATTGCCATCCCCGTACCGGATGCCTATAATCGACAAGAAAGGTAAACCGTGCACGGTACAAGGTTCAAGGAAAAGGGATAGTCCGGACCTGTTCGCTACCGGCGCCACCACCCACGCGCGAGGATAACGAACCCCTTGTTATTTTTTGCCAACCCTCAACCCTGAACCTTGCACTCTGAACCCTTTTTTGGGTGCCCCCCCATGAAGGCCAATCGCCTCATCAACGAAAAAAGCCCTTATCTGCTGCAGCACGCCCGCAACCCGGTCGACTGGCACGCATGGAACGACGAGGCCTTCGCCCGGGCCGCGGCCGAAAACAAACCCATTTTTCTGTCCATCGGATACGCCACCTGCCACTGGTGCCACGTGATGGAAAAGGAGTCCTTCGAAGACGAAGAGGCGGCGCGCTACCTGAACGAAACCTTCGTCTGCATCAAGGTCGACCGCGAAGAGCGCCCCGACATCGACGCCGTCTACATGGCCGCCTGCCACATGATGAACGGCAGCGGTGGCTGGCCGCTCACCATCTTCATGACGCCGGACAAAAAACCCTTTTTCGCGGCCACCTACCTGCCCAAGCGCAGCCGCCTCGGCCGCGCCGGACTGGTCGAGCTCTGCGAGCGGGTGAAAACGCTCTGGGTTCAGGAGCCGGACAAGGTCGCCGCCACGGCGGCCGACGTGACGGGCTCGCTCGGCAAGGCCTTCGAGTTTACGTCGGCCGAAACGCCCGGGGTGCGGCTGCTGGACCGCGCCTACGACGACATCGCCTACAGCTTCGACGGCCGGCACGGCGGGTTCGAGCCGGCCCCCAAGTTCCCCACGCCGCACCGGCTCCTGTTTCTGCTGCGCTGCCACGACCGCACGGCCGAGCCCCGCGCGCTTGAAATGGTGGAGCGCACGCTGACGGCCATGCGGCTGGGCGGCATCTGGGACCACGTCGGGTTCGGCCTGCACCGCTACTCCACCGACGGCCAGTGGCTGCTGCCGCACTTCGAAAAAATGCTCTACGACCAGGCGCTGACGGCCATGGCCTGCCTGGAGGCATCCCTGGTGGCCCGCTCGCCGCTGCTCTCCCAAACCGCCGTCGAGATCTTCACCTACGTCCTGCGGGACATGACCTCGTCGGAAGGCGCCTTCTTTTCAGCGGAGGACGCCGACAGCGAGGGCGTCGAGGGAAAATTCTACGTTTGGCGTCTGGATGAGTTCCGGCAGGCGCTCGGGCCGGCCGAGGCCGCTTTCTGGGAGCCGGTCTTCAACCTCAAGGCCGAGGGCAACTTCAAGGAGGAGGCCGGCGGGCACAGCACCGGCGCCAACATCCTGCATCTCACCCGGCCCTTCGGCCGCTGGGCGGGGGAGCTGGGGCTGACCGAAGAGCAGCTGGCCTTGCGCTGGGAAGCGGCGCGGGCCCGTCTGTTCGCGGCGCGCCGCACGCGCATCCACCCTCTCAAGGACGACAAGGTCCTGACCGACTGGAACGGGTTGATGCTGGCCGCGCTCGCCCTGGGCGCCAGAATTCTCGGTCGGGAAGACTATGCCGCGGCCGCCGGGCGGGCGGCGAGGTTCATCCTCGACACGATGCTCGGAAGCGACGGCCGGCTCTTCCACCGGCTCCGCGAAGGGGAGCGCGCCATCCCCGGCCAGGCCGCCGACTACGCCTTCCTGATCTACGGCCTGCTGCACCTTTACCGCAGCACCTTCGATGTCACCTGGGCCGAGCGGGCTGCCGCCCTGCAGGAGGTCATGCTGAAGGAGCTCTGGGACGAGGCCGGCGGCGGCTTTTTCCTGGTCGGGGCCGGGGACCGGGAGCTTCCCGTGCGGCCCAAGGAGATTTACGACGGGGCCATCCCCTCGGCCAACTCGGTCGCGCTGCTGAACCTGCTCTGGCTCTCCCGGCTCACCGGGAAGCCGGCCTGGGCGGACAAAGCCGATCAGATGCTCCGCGGCTTCGCCGGCTCGATCGGCAGGCAGCCGTCGGCCTTCACGTTTTTCCTTTGCGGGCTGGACTTCGCCCTGCGCCCGGGGCAGGACATCGTCATCGCCGGCGAGACCGGCTCCGCCGATGCCGCGAAGCTGATCTCGGCCCTCAACCTGGCGTTCACTCCGAACCAGGTGGCCCAGCTCAAGTCGGCCGACAACGCCTCGCAGCTCGCCCGGTTCGCCGGCTACACGGACGGCCTGCAGGTCGTTCAGGGCCGGACCGCCGCCCACCTCTGCGTCGGCGCCGCCTGCAAGGAGTCCGTCACCGACCTTCAGGCCATGCTCGACCGCATCCTGGGAAAGAAATAGGTTGATGAGCGTGGGGGCGGCCAAATCTAAGGGATTGGGAGTTCAAAATTCAGACCATTGGCAAGGCTCCATGCTGACCCCTGCCGAAATTTCCGGCCTGCGGCGCCGCCTGCTCGCCTGGTATGAGCGCCACCGCCGCAGGCTGCCCTGGCGCGATACCCGTGATCCCTACCGGATCTGGGTCTCCGAGGTGATGCTGCAGCAGACCCAGGTCAACACGGCCCTGCCCTACTACCGGCGTTTTCTCGCCCGATTCCCGACGCTGAGAAAACTCGCCGCCGCCGACCTGGGGGAGGTGCTCAAGCTGTGGGAGGGTCTTGGCTACTACGCCCGGGCGCGGAACCTGCACCGGGCCGCCGGGATCCTGGCCGCGGACGGCGGCCGCATCCCCGACCGCTGGGAGGGCTTTCGCACGCTGCCGGGGGTCGGGGATTACATCGCCGCCGCCGTGCTGAGCATCGCCCTGGACCGCCCGCATGCTGTCGTGGACGGCAATGTCAAGCGCGTGCTCGCGCGCCTGCTGGCGCTGGGGGCCCCTGTCAACCAAGCCGCCTCCCACAAGCTTTTCCAGGCGCAGGCCGATCGCCTGCTGAACCGGAAGCGGCCCGGCGATTTCAACCAGGCCGTGATGGAGCTCGGGGCCCTGGTCTGCACCCCCGCCGCACCCGACTGCCCCGCCTGCCCGCTGACCCGATTCTGCGCCGCCAACCGCGAGGGCACGGTCGCGCGCTACCCGCGCCGGGTCGCCTCCCGCCCGGTCCCCGAGGAGCAGATCGCCGTGGGCGTCGTGTTCAAGAACGGCCGCGTGCTGATCACGCGGCGCCCGCCGCAGGGGCTGCTGGGCGGTTTGTGGGAGTTCCCGGGCGGGAAGATCGAAGCAGGCGAAAGCCCGGCCGCGGCCTGCGTGCGCGAGATCAAGGAGGAAGTCGACCTCGAGGTGACCATCGAGGAGCCCCTGGCGCAGGTCCGGCACGCCTACTCGCACCTGCGCGTCCACCTGCACGTGTTCCGCTGCCGGTTCACGGCGGGCCGGGTGCGCTTGAACGGCCCGGCCGAACATCGCTGGGTCCGCATCGCGGAAATCGACCGGTTTGCCTTTCCAGGAGCCAACCGCAAATTCATCCCGCTTTTGAAACCGCCCGCGGCGAGAGAAAAGACCACCGGAAGGGGCCCGCGATCCGCATGACCGACGTGCTCCTCGTCCAGCCCCCGATCCGCGACTTCTACCTCACGGCCAAACGCACCATCCCCTACGGCCTGGCCAGCATCGCCGCCGCCGTGGCCGCCCGGGGCTTCTCGGTCGGGATACTGGACGCGCTGGCCACTTCCAAGAGCCGGCCGGCCGGGCTGCCGGCGGAGATGTCGGACCTCGCGGAATTCTATGGCCGGCCCGATGTCTCGCCCTTCGCCCTCTTCAACCGCTTCCGGCATTTCGGCGCCGGCTTCGACACCGTCGCCCGCAGAGCCCGGGAATCGGAGGCGTGGCTGGTAGGCGTCTCCTCCTTGTTCACGCCCTATGCGGAGGAGGCGCTCGCCACGGCCGCCGCCATCAAGACCCGGCACCCGGGGTGCACCATCGTCATGGGCGGCCACCACCCGACGGTGATGCCGGAGCACGTTCTGGCCTCGCCGGCGGTGAGTTACGTGCTGCGCGGGGAGGGGGAGGCGTCGCTCCCGCTGCTGGCGGAGCGCCTTCGGGACCACGGTCCGCTGGAGGACATTCCCGGCATTGCGTTCCGGCGGCCGGAGGGAGGGTTGCATTTAAATCCGCCGGCCGCCGTGGCCTCCGCCGACCGGTTTCCCCAGCCGGCGCTCGATCTGTTGGACCGGCGCCGCTATCGTCGCAGCGGCCGGGGGAGCGCGGTGGTCGTCGCCAGCCGGGGCTGCCCGCTGCGCTGCTCCTACTGCAGCGTGGGCGGATCCTCCTGGCTTCCCTACCGCCTGCGCCCGGTGCCCCACGTGCTGGCTGAAATCGAAACCGCGGTGCTGCGCCACGACGCCGGGTTCATCGACTTCGAGGACGAGAACCTCTCGCTCAACCGCGACTGGTTCCTGGAGCTGCTGCAGGCAATTCAACAGCGGTTCGGCGCAAGACCGCTCGAGCTGCGCGCCATGAACGGCCTCTTTCCGCCGACGCTCGACGAAACGGTCGTGGCCGCGATGGCCGCGGCCGGGTTCAAGGCCCTCAACCTCTCCCTGGGCTCGACCGAGATCGAACAGCTCCGGCGGTTTCACCGCGCCGACGTCCGCGCCGCCTTCGACCGCGCGCTCGATCTCGCCGAACGCCATGGCCTGTCCGCGGTCGGATACATCATCGTCGGCGCCCCCCGCCAGTCGGCAGAGGCCTCCGTGGCGGATCTGCTGTTTCTCGCCGAGCGCCGGGTCCTGGCGGGAGTGTCGGTGTTCTACCCGGCGCCGGGCAGCCCCGATTTCGAGCTCTGTCGCCGGCTCGATCTGCTTCCCGGCGCTCTCGGCCGCATGCGCTCGAGCGCTCTGCCCATCGAGCACACCACCCGGCGGATCGAGTCCGCCACCCTGCTGCGCCTCGGCCGGATCTTGAACTTCATGAAATACCTTCTCGATCACGGCCTCCCGCTGCCGGCACCCACTCCGGCGGATTCCGAGTCGCTGGACCCCGGCGACCGCATCCACGCCGGCCGCCACCTGCTGGCCCGGTTTCGGGCCGACGGCCGCATCCGCGGCCTGACCCCGGACGGGGCGGTGTATGCGCACCCCGCGGACCGGCGGCTATGCGAGCGGTTTTTGGATGGGCTTGAGAAAATCACCCTGAGAGGAACGGTGTAGGATGGGCAAAAAGGACTACGACCCGGCCATGCACACGGCCGAACACATTTTAAACCAGACCATGGATCGCCTGTTCGGGTGCGGCCGTTCGTTCAACGCCCACATCGAAAAAAAGAAGTCCAAGTGCGACTACCGATTTCCTCGACCGCTTACGGCCGAGGAAATTTCGGCGGTCGAGACGGCGGTCAACCGCGTGATCGCAGCGAACCTGCCGGTTGCCGAGCGCAGGGTCGAGCGCGCCGAGGCGGAGGCCGGATACTTCACCGGGAAACTGCCCGCCGATGCCGGCGAAACGATCCGCATCGTTTCGGTCGGTGACTACGACCACTGCCCCTGCATCGGCCGGCACGTCGGCCGCACCGGCGAGATCGGCGGCTTCCGCATCGTCTCAGCCGACCACGCGGAGGGGGTGCTGCGCCTGCGCTTCGTGGTATCGACGCCGGAAGCAGGCAAGTAGCAGGGTGTTGAAAACCAAGTATCGGACCGTCAGCCAAGGCGCGCGGCTTTTGGGATGCGCAGCATACTGGCCAGTATGTGAGCAATCACAAAAGGCCGCGCAACGCCGGATCACGGCCCGAGACGCTGGTTTTCAACACCCTGCTAAAACAGCTGCAGCCGCTCGCGGTAGGCCCGTATCACGGTGAGCGGGTCGTCAGTGATCA
>CAZLSV010000085.1:0-21404 GCA_964562235.1 uncultured Desulfatibacillum sp. | reverse complement strand
AACACCTTCATCTACCAGGGGCTTTACAGCCACAAGGAGCATGAGTGGACCGGTGACGTCAGGGCCTTCCCGGTCAACGCCGCTACCGGGGAAGTCCTGACCCACGCCCCGAAGTGGTCGGCGGCCCAGATGCTCGAGGGCAAGGCCTGGGACGAGCGCCGGATCGCCACCTTTAACGGCATCCGGGGCGTTCCGTTCGCCGAGGGCGCGCTCAGCGAGCTGCAGAGGGGCGCGCTCGGGCCGGACCCGGACCAAAAGGTGAAATACCTGCGCGGCGGGGCGGTCAACGGCTACCGCTTCCGCTCGCAGAAACTGGGCGACTTCGTGAACTCCGCGCCGGTGTTTATGGACGACGTGATCTACGCCGGCGCCAACGACGGCATGCTGCATGCCTTTAACGCCGCCACCGGCGCGGAGATCTTCGCCTACGTGCCGAACCTGGTCTTCGGCCATCTCAAGCTCCTGGCCGATCCGGATTACACCCATCGTTTTTATGTCGATCTCACCCCCACGGTAAGGAAAGGCCGGGGCATTTTCGGCGGCGCGACAATGGACACGCTGCTCGTCGGCGGGTTGCGAAACGGCGGCAAGGGGTATTTCGGCCTGAACGTGACCGATGCGAAGTCGATCCGCAGCGAAACCGAGCTTGCCCGGCGAGTGCTATGGGAATTTCCCAAATCCGATGACCCGGACATGGGCTATACGTTCAGCAAACCCGTCGTTGTCAAATCGAACAGCACCGCTCACCCCTGGGTGGTGATCTTCGGCAACGGCTACAACAGTGAAAACGGAAACTCGGCGCTCTACATCATCGATCCGAAAACCGGCGATCTGATCACGCGCATAGACGCCGGTGCCGGCCCCGACAATGGTCTTTCCAGCCCCGTCGCCGTGGATGCCAGCTATGATGAAAAGGCTGATTTCGTTTACGCCGGCGATCTCAAGGGCCACCTGTGGAAGTTTGACCTGAGGGCCAAAGACCACAGGGACTGGAAAGCGGCGTTCAGCCGGGACCGCCTCCCGCAGCCGCTTTTCCAGGCCAGGGGCCCGGGCGGCACGGTTCAGCCGATCACCACCCGGCCGGACGTCATGCACCACCCGGAGCGGGACGGCTTCATCGTCTGCTTCGGCACCGGCAAATACCTGGGCGACAGCGATACCCGGGACACCACGGTTCAGTCGGTCTACGGTATTTGGGACTACGGGGATGCCCTCTACGACCTTCGCGCCCAAGAGTGGACCCTTGACGACGATAAAGAGTTCATCGGCGCTTTTACCAGGAGCGCCACGGCGCCCCGGCTCTCCAATCAGCCGGGCAGCGTCTCCCTGCTGAAACAGAAGCAGGGCGTTTTCACGGTCAAGATCGGTGGGATCGACCGCCGGTTACGGTTTCTCGGCAGCACGAAACCGGCCTGGGTCACCGAGAAGGACCCCGAGCCGCGGGGTAAACCAAATCCCTCCTCGACCCGGGACAACCATGTGGGGTATTATTTCGATTTGGACACGGGCGAGCGGGTCATCAGCGACGTCGTTATCCGCAACGGGCTGTTGCTGGCCGTCGCCTTCACGCCCAACAAGGACCGCTGCGGGCCCGGGGGCAACTCCATGTTCATGGAAATAAATGCGTTCACGGGCGGGTCGGCAGAGGGCAGCCTCTTTGACATCACCGGCGACTCGAAAATCGACGCAGATGACCTCGTCAAAGTGAAATTCAAAGACACCCTCGAGAACCTTGCGCCGTCCGGCGTTGAATTTTTTGGCAACATCCATCCGCCCGCCATTCTGGGCCTGCCGGGAAGGGACCCGCACGAGAAGAAGTACATGAGCTCCTCCACGGGCCGGATCGAGTCGCTCCACGAGAAAGCTCCCAAACTGGGCGTGACGTACTGGATGGAAATCCGTTATTGACAATCAGCTTAAAGGAAATCCTCATCAAACGCACCCAATCCATGGTCGTCTCCTTTCATCCGCTGTTCGAGGCCGATCTCAACCGCATTTGCGCCGGACGCGACCCCGGGCCTGATGATCTTGCCGCCATCCGGGCCGCCCGGGCCGTTGTTTTGCCGCAGGGGTGCCCGCAGCGGCTGTAC
Source organism: uncultured Desulfatibacillum sp. (assembly GCA_964562235.1). GTDB lineage: Bacteria > Desulfobacterota > Desulfobacteria > Desulfobacterales > SpSt-501 > SpSt-501. The sequence continues at coordinate 19,314 of CAZLSV010000085.1, read as the reverse complement.
CGGATGGCGCGCGAAAATTGCCCGCATGTTTTCCCGAACTACGATGCGCGCTTCCGATACCCCGGCAAGATCGGTCAGATCCGGCTCTTTCGTGAAACCGACACCCCGCACCCGGAGGCTGAAATTTTCGCCAACACCGCCGAGTTCCGAATGCGCTATCCGGATGGCGCACATCCCAATTTTCCGGTGGTTTTCAAATTCGACTGGGGCGGGGAAGGGGAGACGGTTTTCTTGCTCAACACCGCGAACGACCTGAAAGAGATGCTGCAGCAGGCCGGCCGGTACGAAGCCTCCGGCCAGAGCGGGTTCCTGCTCCAGCGCTTCATTTTATCCGGCAACCGTTCCCTGCGGGTGGCGGTGATCGGCGAGCGCGCGATTTCCTATTGGTGGGCGCATGCCGGGGAGGAGTGTTTTTATGCCAGCATCTCCAAGGGCGCCAAGGTCGACTTGACATCCGACCCCGTCCTGAAGCAAAAGGCCGAGGAATGGGTCGCGGAGTTTTGCCGCCGCGCGCAGATCAATCTGGCCGGCCTCGACGTGATCTTTGCCGAGGAGGACTCCCGGTACTCCCCGCTGCTGCTTGAAATAAACTATTTTTTCGGTCGGGTGGGGTTGGGGGGGTCCGAAGCCTACTACCGAATTCTGCGCAAAGAGATCGGCCAGTGGCTGAAACGCATCGGCAGTTGATGCCACGATGGGGCTCACCGCCCTTGTTCGGCGAATCAAGCCCTGCGGCAGGATCGGGGTCTTCAACGACTCAAAATCAGTGGGATGCGGACGGGATCTTATGGGCAAGCACAACGACAGCGCAAGCAGCTACCCCTTGAACCTGGAAGAGGCCGACCTCAAGCGCGAACGCGCCAAGGCCCGCGAACTCCGGGAGAGCCAGTGGTGGAAACGCCGCCTGGCCAAAGGCCGGTGCCACTACTGCGGGCGGAGTGTTTTGCCCCGGGAACTCACCATGGATCACATCGTTCCGGTCTCCCGGGGCGGCAAAACGACAAAAGGCAACGTGGTGGCCTGCTGCAAGGAGTGCAACACAGCTAAAAAACAACTTTTACCCATTGAATGGGAAGACTACCTGAAACAGCTCGGCCGGCCCACCCCCTGAAAGCCCGCCTCAAGTTTTTCAGCTTTCAAGCCGATATCGCTCTTGCAGCGCCATGCGGGCGTTCAGTGCGCTATGGCACTGTTTTCCATCACCGTCTGCTGCAATGCGCTGTCGCTCATCACTGCTGGAATGAAGGCATGGCCATGGCGCCCGGCTACCGGGAAGATTCCGTTAACGACAACGATCCCTGCAACCGACAGGCCATCCTTGAGATGCGCTGCCCCCGGTGCCTCCGCGAGTACCGTATTCGGCGATCGCGGATCCCTGAGGGCGCCTCCGCCGTCCACTGCAAGAGCTGCGGCCAAAAGATCCGCTTCCCCGGAGCCGCCCCCACCGCACGCCCCCGTCGAAGCCCCGGCCCCGACTTAAAAAAGCCCCGGTTCCGGCTGGATCTCATGACTCCGGAGAAACGCCAGACGAAAAGAGGGTTCACCTTGATTCCCTCTCGAAAGCGGCGTCAATCCGGATGATAGGGCCGGCCCAGCGCGGCGGGCGCCCGGCTGGAGAAAAAACGCAGAAGGCGCGGGGCCCATCTTTGTTTTTCGGCTTTTCGCTGGATGGATGGGTTTTGGCCGAACGACATGATGAGCAGTGTGAAAATCATCAGCGGAAAGGGTGCCACCTGAAACACCTGCGGCGGAATGCTCGGAAGCCACTCCTGCAAAAAAATCCCCAGCACCTGGAGAAATGAAAACAGATAGGCGCCCGCCGCCGCTTTTAGCGGGTGCCACCCGCCGAAAATGACCAGCGCCAGAGCGATCCAGCCGATGCCCTCAGCCCCCTGGGGTCGGCCCCAACCCGGCTTGGTGCAAAGAGAGAAAGTGGCGCCTGCCAGGCCGACGAGGACCCCGCCGCAAACCGCGTAGAGAAGTTGGACTCGCCGGGGGTTGATCCCGCGGGCATGCGCCGCCTTTGGGTTTTCGCCGACGGCCTGAAGCTTCAAGCCGGGCGAGGTGCGGTAGATATAAAACCAGCAACCGACGGCGAAGGCGAAGCTCAGATAGACCGGGAGGTGGTGGTTGAAGAATACGACCCCGGCGAGGGGGATCTGTTCGAGCAGGGGCACCGGCACGAGGGCCGTTTGGAGGCCCTGGATGCGGGAGTACGGGTTGCCGATGAAATAGGCCAGGTCGCGCGTCATCAGCGTCAGCACGAAGCCGACGGCCACCTGGTTCTGGCGCAGAAAAATCCCGAAAAAGGCGACCACCGCGGCAACGGAGGCACCGACCAGCGCGCCGGCGGCAAACCCCGCCCAGAGGCTGTTCAGCTTCAATGTTACGACGAACGCGGCCATGGCCGCCAGAAGAATGGAGCCGTCAAGCGACAGGTTGATCAGGCCGGATTTTTCCGTGAGCGTTTCACCGATCGTTGCCAGCACGAGCGGAGCGGCCCCGGCGATCACGCTGGCAACAATGATGCTGATGTCGAAATCGATCATCGACCCATTCCCTGATTCAAAGCGCCAGAGTCAAGACTCGCCGCCCAAGCTTTTTCTTTTCCGCCACCCCTGCACGCCCAGCGTCGCAAGCACCAACGCCCCCTGTATAATCCCGGCCAGTGAAGAGTCCAGCTGAAGCATCATCGGCAGCTGAATGCTGCCCACGTTGAGACAGGCAAAGAAGAGCGCCACCGGCGCCACCAGCCAGATATTATAATTGGCCAGCATCACCACAAGAAGTGACAAATACCCGAAATTGCTAGAAATAGAAGGTATCAGACGATGGTACACGGACGTCACCTGAAGGTTGCCGGCCAGGCCGGCAAAACCGCCTGCAAACAGCATGGCCACCAACATGAGCAGACCCGGCCGCAGGCCGAAAAGAACTGCGGCAAAGGGCCGGCTGCCGGCGGCCTTCAGGCGGAGGCCGACTTGCGTGCAGCCCAGCAAAAGGCCCGTCGACACGAGCGCCGCCGCCACAATCAGCAGAGCGGCCGGTGATATCCGCAGCGCCGGCGCCACCTGGAGCCAGAGCGGAGTTGGAAATGTTTCGGTGCCGCTCATGGAAGCCACCCCCGGTTGCTTCCACGGACCGAAGATGAGCCAAAGCACGATGGCCTGGGCCACAAAATTGAGCCCCAGTCCGGCGAAGATCTCGTTTACTCCGCCCCTGGTCTTCAAAAAACCCGCGATCCCGGCCCAGGCCGCACCGCCGAAGGCGGAAGCCGCCAGCGCCGCCGTCAGCCAGAGCGATCCGTCCCCCGGGCTTTCCACGCCCATGCGCAATACCCAGGTGGCGAACACCGAACCCATGACGAGCTGGCCCTCAACCCCGATGTTCCACAACCCGATACGAAAAGTGAAAAGCAGCCCGCAGGCGCAAAGCGTAAGGGGGATCCAAGCCTTAATAACATGGCTGAACTTTACCCACGACCCCAGGGAACCCATGAAGAGATGGTAGGCGGCGGAAAGGGGGGGCGCTCCGCTGACGGCCAGAACCAAGACGGTGAAGGCCGAAACGAACCCCAACAATACGAGAACCTCCCGCACCTGCCGGGAAAGGACGGAACCAGTGCTTGGGGTGGGTGTCGGGGTCATGGATTCGATTTCCCTGCGATCGCCCGGCCCAAATCATGGGCGTCGGTTTCTGAAGCTTTCACATCTTTGGTGATCCGCCCGTTGAAAAAAACCAGAATTCGGTCAGCCACCATCAGGATCTCATCGAGCTCCGCCGAGGAAAAAACGATAGCGGCCCCACGCTGGCAATAACCCCTGATGTAATTCCAGACCCAGTTCACGGAATCCACATCGAGCCCACGGGTTGGGTTTTCCAGCAGCAGCAGACGCGGGTTCAGAGGTAAAAACGAGAGCAGCAGCCGCTGCTGGTTGCCGCCGGAAAGCTCCTCGACGCTGGTCTCGGGGCGGCCCTTGATCTGGAAATCCTTAATCTTGGCGGATGCGCGCTTAACCGCCGCCGCATGCTGCAAACGGAATGTCGGCGGGTCGGCTTGAAGCACCAGGTGGTCTGCAATGCTGAGCCCCGGGATCAGGGCTTCCTCCAGACGCGCTGCCGGAACAAAGACGGCTCCGCAGCGCCGGAACCCGTGGTAGTCCCCGCCGCGCATGTCCCGGCCGCATAGATAAACCGAGCCGCCGGTCGGGGGCGTGATCCCGGCGGCCGCCCGCAGAAACGCTTCCTGGCCGCTGCCCTCCAAGCCCGCCAGTCCCACCAGCTCGTTTTCATGGATCGTGGCCGTGCATTCCGCCAGGCCGGAGCGCCCGCCCGGGGCGGACACTCGATCCAGCCTCAACACCTCCCGGCCGGGCGTGTGGCCGATTCGGGGGGGCACCTGAGGCGGGCGGCCGAACATCATCGCCAAAAGCGCCGGCGTGCCGAACGGGCGCCGCATCGTGCCCGAAACACACCCGCTGCGCAATACCGTGACTCGGTCGCAGAGGGCTTCGACATCCTCCAGTTTGTGGGACACCAGCACCACGGATTTTCCATCAGCGGCCAGCCGACGCAACGCGGCATACAGCGTCTCTTTCTGCTCCGCTGAAATTCCGGTGGTGGGCTCGTCCAGAATGAGCACCTCGATTCCTAGCGCCAGAAGCCTCAGCAGCTCCAACTGCTGCCGTTCGCCCATCGTGAGGCTTTTTACCGTGGCATCCGGGTTGAGGCGGAAATCTAAGGATTCGGAGTGGATTAAAAAACGCGGCCTGAGCAGTTTGCGGTGCAAACGCAGGCGCCCGGTATGGCCCAGCATGAAATTGTCCAGCACCGAAAGCTGGGGGAAATCGAGCGGGTCCTGGTAGAGCATCCCGATCCCGCGTCGTGCGGCCTCCGCCGGGCTTCTGCAGACCGCCGGATGGCCGTTCAGGACAATCTCCCCCGAGGTCATGGCCGTGAAGCCGGACAAAACCTTCATCAGGGTGCTCTTGCCGGCCCCGTTTTCTCCGAGAATGCCGTGGATTTCCCCGGGCTCGAAGGTGACGCTGATACCGTCATTGGCCTTCACCGACCCGTAATGCTTGCGGATGTCCACCAGCTCGACGCGCATCGCCTAATCCGTTGTGTGCCGTAACAAACAATATGAGTGCAGAAGGCCATGGCCGCCCTCTGCACTCATGTTGATTATGATCTGGGTGGTTCTTTATGGGGATGTCTTGGATTCATCCTATTTCTTTGCGCTGCTTTGACCTGCCATGCCCTGGAGCAGCTGCTCAAGGTACCAGATCTGCTTGTCGGTGGCGGCTTCTCCCGCTCGAACCCAATTTTTGCCGTCCTGATAGGCGAGAGGCCCTTTAAAGAGGTTCAGCTTGCCCGAGCCGAGATCGGCAATAAACGTGTCGAGCTTCTGTTTGACGGGGGCCGCTATCCCGGACCCCGGCATGAAACCGATCGTGCTGGTGTCGGGATTGTTGATATTCTTCCAGTCCGGGCCCAGCCAGAGCCATTCCGGCTTCCAGCTCTTGGCCATGGCGGCTTTTATAAAATGAAGGTAGCCGGGGCCCCAGTTGAAATAAGGCACCCCTAGGCAGGCCTCGGGCGCGGACTGGCACGCGGCGACATAGTCGTAAGGAACCGCCCAGACGGGCTTGCCTTCCTGGCGTTTCTGCTTGGCGACGGTCAGCGCCTCGGTGGTGTCTATTCCTGAAATCACCACGTCATGACCGGTGTTGAAAAAATTCTGGGCAACCTGGGTCGGGTCGGTGGTCACCCCGGGAATGTTGAACCAGAATCCGATCCACGTCACCTGGAACTTGAGGCTGTCGGGGTTTTTTTTCAACACGGTTTCCCATGCATAGCGCGCCCCGAGGTAGGCGGAAGCGGCCAGGCGCCGGGTCTCTTCGTTGATGAGCGGGCCGAGATAGCCGATCTTCCCGGTCTGGGTGGTGAGGGCGGCCGCAAAGCCCGCCATCATTTTCGCGTATTCCATTTTTCCCATGAGGTTGCTCAGGTTCGGCGGGGCCTTTCCGGTCAGAACGTCATCTCCTGAAATGTGCAGGAAGTAAACGTCCGGGTGCTGGCGGGCGGCTTCGCGTGCGCCGTCTTTCATGTCATCGGAGTTGGCGATGATGAAGCGCGCGCCCTTCTCCACCATGTCGTCCACCAGCTGGGGAATGGTCACTCCCGGACGATCGGCCGGGTTGACCTTGTCGATGTAGATCATTTTGGTGCCGGGCACCATTTTTTCCACATATTTGCCGGCCTCATAGTGGGCCTGGCTCCAGCCGTGGTCGTTGTAGGGGCCTACTAGGAGAAGACCGAAGGGAAAAGGCTTTTCGGCAGCGGCCGCGCCGGCTCCCGCAGCGCCCGCGACCATCAGCAACAACAGAAAAGCAAACCATTTTCTATGCATGGCGTTCCTCCATCAACAGAAGTCTCTTATCACGTGCGATGAGTAACCATCGCGTATATCGGAAAGGCGGAAAGGGGTCAAGTGGGGGACGGGGCCGGTGTGGGTTTTAGCCTCAAACCTGATCTTACGCAGATGAAAGAGGGTTCGAGCTACTCCACGCCCTCCTTATCCAGGATTTCCCGGTACCACCACGCGAATTCCAGCATGCCCCGGAAACGATCTTCGTTGTTGACGATCCCAAGGGCCAGCTCCAACACTCCCCGGTTGTAGGCGTTGTTCTCGGCCTCTCCGGGGCGTGTCTGCAAAAACTCACGCACCAGGGTCTGGGTGGTCCGCTTGGTTTTATCCTTGCGGATGTCGATGGGGTCCTTCGGTTCCTGGAAGGGGTCCCATCTTTCGTAGCCCTTCTGGAGGATATGGCGTTGCCGTCGGGGCGACATGCTGTCGAACACCATTTTCTTGCGGTGCTCCACCTCCTCGGGTGAAAACTCGCTCATGCGTGCCTCCTGGGCCGCCTGGATTTTTTGGGCGGTTCCTCGGGTGGGGCGTCTTTGAGGCCGAAATAAATCTCATCGTAATCGGTGACCAGGACGGTGGATAGGGGCACTAAAATATCGGCCAACTTGATGAAGCGCGACTGCAGATCCCGAACCAACTCGGCGGATATCTCCTGCAGCCGGCCGTTGATCGCATCCAGGTTTACCGTGGGGTATTTTTCACCCTGTTTGAAATCGGACAGCCCGCAGGTATGCCCTTTGCCGCCGATGGCAGTGGGGATTCCGTAGAAACGACAGGTCAGGGGCCGGTGATCGTATAGATCGCAAAGGTCCTGAGTGTTCAAGAGGGGGCAGCGCACGCGTTCCCTGGCCAGGTCGGCCAGGATCTCCTCTTCGGCTTTGCCGTCCAGGAGATCCTGATGCGCCTTTCGTTTGATTTTAGCAATCTGCCGATCGGAGCGGTTGGCCTTTTCATCCAACTCCGCCTTGGCGTTTCCTTGAAATTTTTCCTTGAAACGGTGGTTGAGGTAGAGCGCCTCGATCAGGGTGAGATCGAAAATGGCATGGCAGCAATCAGAGCAGCCCTCCTTGCACTGGACGCAATCGGCATGGGTTTTTTTAACGCGGTCAAATGCCGCATCCGACGCCGCCACGAGTCTCTCATATTTTTCGAAGTAGGGAGTGAAATCAAAATCCATGGATTGCCTTTCCTGTTCGGTTTCCGGCCCACCAACCGCGCCGGATCAAGTCATGCGGGGCTCAACAAGCGATTCAGCTTTTCCAGGGCAACACCCGGTAAAATAAGGAGTGTTTCACGTGGAACAAGGGACTCATGCGCCGCCGCTCCGCCGGAGTTAATGTTCCACGTGAAACATTGTCACTTGCCGATGCAAAAACGGTTGAAAATGTTTTCCAGGATGTCGGTCTTCACCCGCGCGCCGAGGACCTCGTCCAGCAAATCAACGACTTCTTTTAGATGGATCGCCACGATCTCGGGGGTTCCGCCCGCTTTGACACACTCGGCGGCCGCTTCGGCTGATTCGGCACAGCGCTCAAGAACCACCTTCTGGCGAAGGTTGGGCATGATATTGCCCTCCCCGGCGAGAACATTTTCGGACCAAGCCGATTGGCTGATTGCCGCTCGGAGTTCATCCAGACCCAGGCCGTTCAGTGCGGAGACCGGCACCCTCCGCAGGGCGGTCCAGTCCGGCGGGATTACGGGTTCAGGGCTATTTTTCTCCAACAGATCGATCTTGTTGAAAACGCAAACGACGGGTCGGGAACGAATTTTTGAAAAAATGAGAAGGTCCGCTTCTGACAGAGGCTTGTGGGCCTCCAGCACAAAAAGAATCAGATCCGCCTGCTGACAGCGCTCCCATGTTTTCTGGATGCCGATGGATTCAACCGGGTCCCCTGACTCCTGAAGCCCGGCCGTGTCCCACACACTCACCGGCACCCCTTTGATCACAAGGAGGTCCTCAATGGCATCCCGGGTGGTCCCGGGAAACTGGGTCACAATGGAGCGCTCACGGCTCAACAGCCGGTTCATCAGGCTGGACTTGCCGACGTTGGGGCGCCCAACGATGGCAACCGTCAATCCGTCGCGAATTGCGCGGCCGTCTGCATGCAGACGGATAAGCCGCCGGATGGGCGTTATCACCTGCCCATGAAGGCGGCGGATCGTTTCCGGACCGTCGAAGTTCTCCTCCAGCTCTTCCGGAAAGTCAATCCCGGCCTCGATCCCGGAAAGCAGGTCGATGCAAACGCCCCGAAGAACCAGAATCTCCTGCCTCAGGGATCCGCTCATTTGGGCGGTTGAGATTTCCAGGGCACGGGCGCTGCGGGCATGGATAAGATCGATCACGGCCTCGGCCTGGGTCAAATCGATGCGGCCGTTCAAGAAGGCCCGGCGCGTGAATTCACCGGGCTCGGCCAGCCGGGCGCCGGCTCGCAAAACATTTTCCAGAATGGCCCGGACCGCCGTCGGCGATCCGTGAGAATTGATCTCGACGACATCTTCACAGGTGTAGGAATGCGGGGCCCTCATCACCGAAAGCAGAATCTCATCTAAAACGACGCGGCTTTCGGGATCAACGATGTGGCCATGATGCAGGCGGTGAGATTGGAATTCGACCGGCGGCGCGGCATCCGACAGGGTGGGGGAGGCGCCTTGAAAAAGGGCGGATGCGATGGCGATCGCCCGGGGGCCGGATATCTTGATGATGCTGATGCCACCGGTTCCGGCCGGCGTGGCGATGGCGGCTATCGTGGAGTCGTCCATGGGACCTGCGGCTGCCATGGCCCGCGCGACGAGCAGGCAGCTTTGATCAGCGGCCACAGACCGGGAGTGACACTTCTGCTTTCGGAAGATGCCGCCTTGTTGTTACTGTGGCAGTTAAATACGACAAATTCGGGAATCGAACCCACAAACGGAGCGGGGTGTCCGCCGCGAGGATCGAGGCGGAAAGCCTCTCCCGCAAAAAACAAGCTCGCTTGCCGACAAGGTGGCGCCAGGCGCCATGGCCCGTCAACAGGTGACCCGGCTTCAGCCGAATTTCTTCTGGGTATAATACTGCTGTCCGATCGAAAGAACGTTGTTGACCAGCCAGTAGAGCACCAGCCCGGAAGAGAAATTGATGAAAATAAAGGTGAACACGACCGGCATCAGCATCATCATTTTGGCCTGGGTGGGGTCTCCGGCCGTGGGCGTCATCTTCTGCTGCAGCAGCATGGTCGCGCCCATGATCAGGGTGAGCACCGGGATCCCGTAGGGCGCCTCCATGAAGGGAATCGCGAAGTTGAAATTTCCCAGCCGGTCCGGCGCCGACAGATCGTTGATCCAGCCAAAAAAATGGGCGTGCCGCAGTTCGATCGCCTGGTCGAGCATCCGGTACAGGGCGAAAAAAACCGGGATCTGGACGACCATGGGCAGGCAGCCGCCGAGCGGGTTGATGCTGTAGGTGCGATGCAGCCGCATGACCTCCTCGTTCATTTTTTTCCGGTCGTTTTTGTACTTGTCCCGGATCTCCTGAATCAGCGGCTGCAGCTTCTTCATCTGGCTCATGGACTTGTAGCTTTTGGTCCCAAGCGGCCAGAGCAGGACTTTGCTCAGAATCGTCAGGATGATGATGGCCACTCCGTAGTTCGGAATGATGCCGTAAAGGTGTTGCATCAGCCAGAGGCAGGGTTTGGCCAGGATGTCAAAGTAACCGAAGTCGATGATGCGCTCCAGGTCATGCCCGGCCTGCTTAACCGCACTGATGCTCCTGGGGCCGAAAAAAAGCAGGAAATCGAGCTTCAACTGGCTTCCGGGGTCGATGGTTTGCTCAGGCTCGACGTATTGAGCCTCCACCCCGTTGCCAGGAAAAGCGGAAAGTCGAACGGTCGCCGCCTGCTCCTTTGCAGGGATGACGCTGGTCATGAAATAACGGCTTTCCAAGGCCATCCATTTGATATTTCCGGAAAGGCTGCTTTTCTTGGCGATTTCATCGATCGGGACATTTTCGAGGGAGCGCTCCACCAGGACGCTGGGGCCTTCGAACCCGTACTGACTCTTTTTTCCGTGGAATTCGTTTCGAAGGGCAACAAAAAGACTTTCGGTGAGGGGCTGGCCGGATCCGTTAGTCAGCCGCACCTCTAGATCCATGACGTAGGAATCAGCCGAAAACCGGTACACTTTTTCAACCTGAAGCCCATTGTCGGCAACAAAGCTGAAAACGATATCGCGCGATCCATCGGTGAGGCTCACCTGGTCGCCGCCCAAGCTGGCTTGGAAAAGGGCATTTTCGAGCCCGCCGTTGCCTTTGCTCGAAAGCCCCATTGACAGCCCGGCGATATTGCCGCTCTCAGGCAAAAGGTTCATCAAGGGCGAGTCGTCGGCGGCCGTCGCCCGGTATTTCTTCAAGACAAAGCTCGTGATGCTGGCGCCTTTTTCGGAAAGCACCGCCTTGTAGAGCGGTGTTTCGACCGAAATCTTGCGCGCGGGACGGTCCATTTTTACGGCAGGGGCAAGTCCGGGTGCCGCGGTCTTGGAATCGGGTGATGGGGTTGCCGAAGTCGTCGGCGCTTTTTTATCTTCCTTGATAGCCTCCTGCTGCAGCTGCGGGGTCGGTTTTTGGGTGGCCTCCTGGCCAAAGAACACATTCCACAGCATGAAGACAAGAAAAGAAAGAACAAGCGCTATAAGCAACCGCATCTGGTCCATGTGGATCTCCTGAAAACATTTTTAATATAAATAGTTATAGCTTTTTTGCGCGACCGAAGCCTGGCGACGGTCAACCGGGGTTGCTGTGGCACCTTGGGTTCAGGGTACCGGGTCAACGCCTCCGGCATGAAACGGATGGCAGCGCAGCAGCCGCTTGAGTGCGTGGAGCGAGCCTTTTGCCGGTCCGTGACGTAAAATGGCTTGGAGAGCGTATTCCGAACAGGAAGGATAAAACCGGCACGAGGGCCCTAAAAGCGGAGACAGGGCTGTCTGATAAATTCGAATTGCAGTTGTCAAAATGAATTTCAGCAACTGGTTAGCTTTCAAGCTGCCTCGATAGCCTTGCGAAAATATCCTCAAGCGCCAGGAAAATAACCTTATTGGTCTGCTCGGCCGCGCCCTTGCGCGCAATGAGGTTGATGTCCCAGATGCCCTTTATTCGCTGCCGGTTCTTGCGGAAAAATTCCCTCGTCAGCCGCTTGATGCGGTTACGCTGGACAGCCCCCCCAACCTTGCGGGTGACAGTGATTCCCAGACGCGAGTTTTCGCCGCGGGCCGGAGCCACCACTGCGATGAAGAACTCCCCGCGAACCGCTCTTCCGGAATCGGACAAGCCGACGAATTCGGAACGCTTCAGGATCCTGTCGGCTTTTTTTAGAAAAAAGCGCAACGGCGATGCACCCTCGGGCAGTCAGTCAACCTGCCGCTTCCTAAAACCGAGCGGCATCAACCGGCCAGGCGAGTGCGTCCCTTCGCCCGGCGGCGGTTCAAAATCTGGCGGCCGGCCTTGGTGGCCATGCGTTTTCGAAATCCGTGGTTGCGTACGCGCCGAAGTCTGCTGGGCTGAAACGGTCTTTTCATGATTCGATGTCCTTAATTCAGAAATTCAGATTGGGGCTGCGGGAGATCGTCGCAGCGAAAACAAACACATCTGCCACATATCATACCGTTTCCCCGGCGGCCCCGGACGGGACGGCCGAAAAAAAAGGTTGATTATGAGGTCGCCATATAAAAAACCTTTGGAATTAATCACATTAGGCGGTTACTGTCAAGCAGAATCACAAGGAGGCGGCAAGGCCGCGGGGAAAGAAGGATCTCTTGAGAGGTCTAATTATCCTGGATTTCGAAGATTTCGAACTGCTCCATGTGAAACTGCGGCTCCGGGTAAATAACGATCTGTTTCGCCAGAGAGCGCTCCAGGCTTCCGATCAGGTGGTTCTCCTCCCGGTGCAGGAACTCTGCCACTTGCGGATTGGCCCGGATGGCCACCCGATGGCCCATCACATCCCGGGAGCTGCGCAGAATTTCGCGGTAGACGTGGTAGCAGACCGACTGCCGGGAGACGATGTAGCCTTCGCCGTCGCAATAAAAACAGGGCTCGCACAATATGCGCGTCAGGGGCTCCCGGGTGCGCTTGCGGGTCATCTGGAGCAGGCCCATTTCCGACATGGGCAGGACGTGGGTCTTGACCTTGTCGCGCTTCAGCGCTTCCTTGAAAGCGGTGAACACCCTTTCCTGGTTGGATTTCTTTTCCATGTCGATGAAATCGATGATGATGATGCCGCCGATGTCGCGCAAGCGGATCTGGTAGGCGATTTCCTTGACCGCTTCGAGGTTGGTCTTGAGAATGGTCTCCTCCAGATTGTGCTTGCCGACGTAGCGACCGGTGTTGACATCGATGGCGGTGAGCGCTTCCGTGTGCTGGATGAGGATGTAGCCGCCGGATTTCAACCAGACCTTGCGTTTCAGGGCCCTGGAGATGTCGCCTTCAAGGTTGTAGGCATCGAAGACCGGCTCGGGACTATCATAAAGGATCACATTTTCCTTGAGACTCGGCATGTAGGTCCCCAAAAAAGAGAGCACGGCCTCGTAGGTGGGCTTGGAGTCGATCACCAGTTTTTCAGCTTCGTGGATCAGCAGGTCCCGCACCGCGCGCAGGCTAATGGACAGGTCCTTGTAAATCATGGAGGGGGTTGTGGCGGTTTCGAACTTCGACTGGATGTTCCCCCACAGGTTGTTCAGAAAACCCATTTCATAGATAATCTTCTCTTCGGGCTCACCTTCGGCCGCCGTGCGGATGATGTAGCCGGAATCGTCTTTGCGTCGTTCCTGCACCAGCTGTTTGAGTCTGGAGCGCTCGGTTTCGTCTTCGATCCGCCGTGAGATCCCGATGTGGGTTGAGGAAGGCATCAGAACCAGAAAGCGCCCGGGTATGGAGATATGAGATGAAATGCGGGCCCCTTTGGTGCCGATGGGGGACTTGGCCACCTGGACCAGCACCTGCTGGCCCTCCACCAGCAGCTCCTCGATCAGGAAATCACGCTTTTTGGGGGGAAAAGGGACTTCTTCTTCCTCCGAGGAGGCCTCTCGCTCTTCGGCGCCGAGCGTGAAAAAACTTTCTATATCCTTGAAATTATTGTGATACACATCGTCGACATAGATGAATGCGGCCTGGTTCAGGCCGATGTCAACAAAGGCCGCCTGCATGCCGGGCAGCACCCGGATGACCTTTCCTTTGTAGATGTTGCCGGCAATGTCCGAGTCGTCTCCGCGGTCTACATGGAGCTCGACGATGGTGCCGTCTTCCAGCAGGGCGACCCGCGTTTCATTTTCGTTGACGTTTATGATGAGCTGTTTGTACATGGGATAAAACCCCCGCCCTTTCAGGGCGCTGTCGTCTCAGTTTGCTATGCGCGGTTCTTGATCTTCCTGAACCGAATGTGCTGCAGGTCTTCAGCGGAAAACCCGAACACCTGTGTGAGCAACACGGTCGGTCTCACGCTCTTGCCGGGCTCGCTGCAAAGGGTCATGTCCACGCATGCGGGGCCTGCCGGCCGCACCTCTTTTAGAATATCCTTTAAGGCGATCTTTTTCAACTTGCCTTTGTGCGAGGAAACCTCCAGCTCCTGGTCGGGAGCGTATCGAACAAATGCGTCGCAGAAGGCCCCCGCCAGAGACGGTCCGGGAAAAATACGGAACGTGCTGCACGCCGGCAGCGGCGCGATGGTTTCGCTGCAGCTTTCGACCCGCAGGCCTTCCGGCAGCTGTGGGTTGAGTTTTTCGAGCAGCTCGGACGCAGAGACCCCGAGCGGAACGCTCACCACACAGCGCTCGTCTTCGCTTTCGAAGCCGGTGGGAAGCGGGTTGTCGAAGGCCACCCGGGGTTTGGGATGAAAACCTTCCGAAAATTTAACGGGGATGCCCGCGCGCCGCAGGGCCCGGAGGAAAACGTTGACCAGCTCCAGGTGGCCGAAAAAACGCGCCGGGCCCGTTTTCGAATAATGAACCTGCAGTTTCTTGTAGAAGAGAGGGGCCTTTGCGGCCGGAAGGCTGGCCGGCGGGGAGCCGGCGGCCGGCTGCAGCCGGGGCTGAATGCGTTTAAAATCGCAGCTGCCGCAGGCATTGCAGTCACCCTCCCGGCAGTCGCCGGTTGCGGCCTCGTCCAAGGCCTTACGCCACTCGGCCGTGAGAAACGCTTTGGTCACCAGCGTGTCGATGTGATCCCAGGGAAGCGGTTCGTTCAAGTCCCGTGGGCGCGTGGTGTAAAATTCCGGGTCGATCCCGACTTCGGAAAAAGCCTCCAGCCAGGCACCGAGCTTCAGCTGGTCCCCCCATCCGTCGAAGCGGCAGCCCCTGCGGTGGGCGGCCCGCAGGACGCGTCCGAGCCTGCGGTCACCGCGTGCCCAGGCGCCCTCCAACAGGCTCATCTCGGGGTTCTGCCATTTGACCTCGATCCCGGGCAGGGCCAGTTGCTTCTGGATCCAGCCGATCTTCTCCCGCGCTTCGGCGAGCGTTATCTGGGAGGCCCATTGAAACGGCGTGTGGGGCTTGGGGATAAAAGCGGCGACGCTCACGTTGATCTGGCCGCGGCGGCCGGCCGGGCCACTCAGGGCCCTCAGCTTCCGCACCAGCTCCACCAGTGCTTTGAGATCCTCCGGGGTTTCGGTGGGGAGACCGACCATGAAGTAGAGTTTGATCAGCCGCCAGCCGGCTTGAAATGCATCACGGACCGTCTCGAGAATGTCCGCTTCGCTGATGTTCTTGTTGATCACATCCCGCAGCCGCTGGCTGCCGGCCTCCGGCGCGATGGTGAAGCCGGTCTTGCGGACCTTCTTGATCAGCTCCATCAGTTCGGGCGTCAAGGTGCCGGCTCTCAGCGAGGGCAGCGAGACCGCCACCCGCTGGTCGGCAAAACGCCCCATCAGCCGCTGCAGCAGCGGCACGATGCAGCCGTAGTCCCCGGTGCTGAGCGACAGCAGCGAGAGGTCCTCGTAGCCGGTGGCGGCCAGAGACTCCAGCGCCAGGTCAAAAATCTTTTCCGGTGAACGCTCCCTCACCGGCCGGTAGAGCATGCCCGCCTGGCAGAAGCGGCAGCCGCGGGTGCAGCCGCGCGAGATTTCCAGCCGCAGCCGGTCGTGCACGGGCTTGCCGAAAGGAATCACCGGCCGGTCCGGAAACGCCGCCGCATCGAGGTCGGCCACGATGGACCGCTTGACGGTGGAATAGCCCTCCCGGAGCGGCAGGAGCGTCTGCCGCCCGGAAGCGTCGTAGCTCGGCTCGAAAAAAGAGGGTACGTAAACCCCGTCCAGTTCGGACCAGCGCTGGAGCAGGCGCTGCCGGTCGGCATCGCCGGATTCCCGCCATTCAAGCCAGGTGCGGGCCATCTCGACCGTCACCTCTTCCCCGTCGCCCACGACCATGGCGTCGAAGAATTCAGCCACCGGCTCCGGGTTGCAGGTGCAGGGACCGCCGGCAATGACGAACGGATGGCGGGAATCCCGGTCGGCGGTGAGCCAGG
Organism: uncultured Desulfatibacillum sp.; assembly: GCA_964562235.1. Taxonomy (GTDB): domain Bacteria; phylum Desulfobacterota; class Desulfobacteria; order Desulfobacterales; family SpSt-501; genus SpSt-501. The sequence continues at coordinate 3,403 of CAZLSV010000085.1, read as the reverse complement.
GAATCCCGCCAAGCTCCAGCATGGTGAGCACGTTGGTGTAGTTCAGCTCGTAGAGCAAGCTGAAGCCGACGATGTCGAAGCGTTCCAGCGGCGTGCGCGACTCCAGGGAGCAGAGCCGGCCTCCGGCTTGCCGCAGATAAGCTTCCATGTCCAGCGCCGGGGCAAAAACCCTCTCCGCGGCGATCTCGGGCCGGCGGTTGAGAATATGATAAAGGATCTGCAATCCGAAATGGGAGGTGCCGATTTCATAGAGGTCGGGAAATGCCAGGGCCACGCGCAGCTTGACCCGGCCGGGATCTTTGCGGACCGCATTGATCTCCGAGCCCAGGTAGCGGCTCGGCTTTTCGATGGTGGTAAGGAAATCCAAGGGTTTGTCCATATCGTGTAACGAAAGTTGCCGATCCAGCCGTAGAGTTGTATAAGAAAAAAAATCGGGCTGGCCGGCAACGGCCAACGCCACACACGGAAAAGATGCGGATGCGGCCATTCTGGTTGCATCAAATAAAAATTTATCTATATAGCCTAACTAAATGGAAAAGCCAAATTTAAAAGCGCACGCCCCTCGCATTTCCCTGCGCTGCATCCGCGGGCTGTTGGTTTTGATTTCCATCTGTTTGCCCCTGCACCCGCAAGGGGGGGCCGCGGCGACGGACAGCCTGCGGGAAAGCGCCGTGGTCCGGGCGGTGCGCAAGGCGAGCCCGGCGGTTGTCAACATCAGCACCGCCTACGAGACCCGTGCCCGCGCCAACCCCTTTGCCGGGTTCGGCAGCCCGTTTTTCGACGAGTTTTTCAAGGATTTTTTCGACCCGCGCCTGGAGCGGCGCCGCGAGCACACCAGCCTGGGCTCCGGGGTCATCATCGACGGGGAGCGGGGCCTCATCCTGACCAACGCCCACGTCATCCAAAGATCGGGGACCATCAAGGTGGTGCTGCAGGATGAACGTGATTTTGAGGCCCGGGTCATCGGGGCCGACCCCGACTCGGATTTGGCCGTGCTCAAGATCGATTCCAGGGAGAAGCTTCCGTCCATCCCCATGGGCGACAGCGACGATCTGATGATCGGGGAGACCGTGATTGCCATCGGCAACCCCTTCGGCTTTTCGCACACGGTGACCACCGGCGTGATCAGCGCCCTCAACCGCAGCATCCGTACCGACGAGCGCGTGTTTCAGGATTTCATCCAGATCGATGCCTCGATCAATCCCGGCAACAGCGGCGGCCCGCTGCTCAACATCAACGGCGCGTTGATCGGTATCAACACCGCCATCTACGCCAAGGCCCAGGGCATCGGATTTGCCATCCCCATCGGCAAGGCCCGGCGAACCGTCGCCGACCTGATCCAGTACGGGGAAGTCAAACAGGCCTGGATCGGGCTGGTCGTGCAGGAAATGGACGAGAAAATCGCCCAATACCTGAAATACCCCGGCCGCAAGGGCGTGATGGTCAAGGCCGTAGAGCCCGAAAGCCCGGCACAGCGGGCCGGGCTGCGCGAAGGCGATGTCCTGTTGGCGATGGGAACCCGCAAAATCTCCGGGCTTGACGACTACCTCTCCGCGTCCAAGTCGGCCGCCGCCGGCGAACCGCTCGAGATCCAGATCTGGCGCGGGGGCCGGGCCCAGAGCGTGTCCGTCAAGACCGGCGAATTCCCCATCGAACGGGCCGATCCGCTGGCCTGGAGCCTGCTGGGGATCAAGGTGGAGGATTTGACGCCGAAAAACCGCAAGGAGTATCGCATCGCGGCCAAGGAGGGTGTTTTGATCACCGAGGTCCGATCCGGCTCGCAGCTGGCGCGGGTCGGTCTGCGGGCGGGGGACCTGCTCCGGCAGATCGACGAGGCCGGCATCGCCAGCCGCGATGAGTTCCGCAAGGTCCTCGTCAAGGTTCGGCAGAAACCATCACTGGTGCTGATGATCCAACGCGGGGAACAGGGCTATTATGTGACGGTCACCCCCTGAGTGACGATCCGCGTGCTCTATACAGGTGAATCAGAGTTTTTCCCTCTGATTTCCATGTTGACAAAAGCGCCGGATATCTATTTAACTGCCGTCACCCATTTGTTTAATCCTTAGAGCAGGAGACTCCATGAAAATTGCGGTCCTCGGGGGCCTGGGCATGCAGGGCAAGGCGGCGCTGCTCGATTTGGCGCGCAGCGCCCGGGTGCGCGAAATCACCTGCGCGGATGTCAGCCTGAAAGAGTGGGACCGGCTCGCGGCCATCACCGATGTGTCCAAGATCAAACCGGTCCAGGTGGACGGCTCCTCCAAGAAGGCCCTGGTGGCCCTTTTCAAACAGGGGTTTGACGCCGCTATCGATTTTTTGCCGCTGCCCTTCATGGTCAACGCCTTCGAAGCGGCCCTGGAAGCCAGGGTCCCGCTGGTCAGCACGAACTACGGCAAACCCATCCAGCACCTGCACGGGCCGGCCAAGGCCGCGGGCGTCAGCCTCATGCCGGAATGCGGGCTCGACCCCGGCATCGATCTCGTGATCTGCGGGCACGCGGTGCGCCAGTTCGACGAGCTGCACGTGCTGAACTCTTACTGTGGCGGCATCCCCGAGAAAAAAGCCTGCACCAACCCCCTCGAATACAAAATCAGCTGGAACTTCGACATGGTGCTGTGCTCCCAGAAACGGCCCTCGGTTTTCATTCGGGAGGGCAAAAGACTCGAGGTGCCGGCCGCAGAGCAGCACGAGACCGACATGATCCACACGATCGACTTCCCGGGGCTCGGGGCAATGGAGGCGGTTCCGAACGGCGATGCGGTGTTCTACACCGATCTGCTGGGCGTGACGCCCCGCATCCGGGAGGCGGGCCGCTATGCCCTGCGCTGGCCCGGGTGGTGCGCTTTCTGGCGGCCCCTGAAACGCCTGGGGCTGCTTTCAGACGAGCCCGTCCATGGGCTGAACGGCGCCCTCACGCCCCACCAGTTCATGGTGAAGCTCCTGGAACCCCAGCTTCAGTACCGCGATGACGAAAAAGACGTGGTCGCCATGTACAATGTCTTTTCGGGGACTAAAGACGGCCGCCCCAAGACACTGAAGACCTCGCTTGTGATCGAACGCGAACTGAAATCCGGCCTCTACGGCATGAGTCTGGGGGTCGGGTTCCCGGCGAGCATCGTCGTCCAGATGATCGCCGCCGGCCAAATTTCCGCTAAAGGCGTTCTCAACCCCGCCCTGGATGTCCCATATGCCCCGTTCATGGCCGCCTTGGCCGAACGGGGAATCGTGGCAGCGGAAGAAGTGCAGTAGGGTCCTAATCAACCCCAACGCTAAGGAGGAAAAGAGATGAAACGGGTAAAATGGCTGATCGCGTTAGTGATGGTGGTCGGGTTCGCAACGATGGGTCTTGCGGGCACCCTGGAGGATATCGCGCAGCGGGGCGAGCTGCGGGTGGCCTGCCAGA
>CAZLSV010000084.1:19458-22500 GCA_964562235.1 uncultured Desulfatibacillum sp. | reverse complement strand
GGGCCCGGCCAGCGCATTGGTCAATGTGGCCGCCGCCTTCAATACCTCGGCCAGGGATCCCAACGGGAACAGTGTCGAGTACCGCTATGACTGGGGCGGGGGCGTAATTTCCAATTGGGGTACGGCCAGCCAGTCGCACAGCTGGGCCGCCGCCGGGCCGTATTCCGTGAGAGCCCAGGCGCGCGACAGCCTGGGGGCGGAATCGCCCTGGTCGCGTGCCAAGACAGTCACCATTCAGGCCGCCAGTTCCGGTCAGGTTCAGTCGCCGGATGCCGACGGCGACGGGGTGCCCGACGTCCAAGACGCGTTCCCCAATGACCCCAAGGAATGGGCGGATGCAAACGGGAACGGCATCGGCGACAACGCCGAATCCACCGCGGGTCCGACCCGGCTTCCACCGAATGCGCCGCTCTTGACTTCGCCAGTAAACGATTCGGTGGTCAGCTCGATGGTCATACTCCAAACAGGTCCTTTTAACAGCTCGGCGGCCACTCCCCACGTCCAAACCCGCTGGCAGGTGTTCCGCGATGAAGACGATGCCTGCTTATTGGATATCCAGAGCACCGCGGCACTGACCCGCTTCACGGTGCCCAAGCTGGTGCTCGATGAAGATGCCCCCTTTTTCTGGCGAGCACAGTTCATAGACGCCAATGGGACGGTTTCTGCGTGGTCCGATTACGAGTATTTCTCCACGCAAAAAACCGAAACGGACCTGAACGGGAACGGCATCCCCGATGCCCAGGAAGTGGCACCAACGGCCGACCTGGACAAAGACGGTGTGCCAGATTCCAACCAGCCCGCCATCAAGTCGGTCAAAATGGAGGGCACAACCGCCCAGACCGGCATCAGCATCAAGGGGACCCCTACGGCGACAGGCATCGAGTCGGTGGAATCCGAAGACCCCCGTCCGTCGGATTTGTATGCCAACAACAAACCCGCCAGCATGCCGTTCGGGATTCTCAACATCAAAATCGCCGTGGCCAAACCCGGCGACCCGGCGGTGGTGAAGCTGTATTTCCAGGAACCGGCGCCGGCGGCAGGCAAATGGTATGAGTATGACACCGCTTCCGAAAAATGGATCGACTTTTCGGCTTACACTGAATTTGCAGCCGACCGCTTGTCAGCCAGCATAACCCTTCGTGATGGCGGGGCCGGAGACGCTGACGGCGTCGCCAATGGAATCATCATTGACCCGGGCGGGATTGGATTGGCCGATAACGGCCCCACCAACGGCGGCGCTTCCCAAAGCGGATCCGGTGGCGGGGCTGGGTGCTTCATCGGCACCGCTGATGCCCCTGGAAGAAACGCGACCATGTTGATCCTTTTATGCCTTTTGGGATTTTTGAGTCTTTTGGGCCTGCGAAAACCAAATTCGCAGACGGCCCCGCGAACACCACCAACCCCATCGATTCAACGCCGGAAACTGGTGTAACCTGGAAATTATATGACAAAGACCATGCTCCGAGCGCCGGCCCCTTTTTGCAGTCGGTGCAGCGGCCATTTCCGGTTTTAGGGGGAGGCGCCTGCCATGATGCCGGTCCTCTTTATCGGCCACGGCCACCCGCTGAACGCCATCCAGAAAAACGATTTCACCGCGGCGCTGGCCCGGGCGGGAGAGGGCCTGCCGCGACCCGAGGCCATCCTCGTGGTGTCCGCCCACTGGCTCAGCCGGGACGGCGTGGCCGTTTCCGCGACCGAACGGCCCGAAACGCTCTACGACTTCGGCCCGTTTCACCCGGATCTCTTCCGCATCGTCTACCCGGCGCCGGGCGCCCCCCGCCCGGCGCGCCGCGTGGCCGATCTCGTTCCCGATCCCGGCGCCCGGGTCGATCTCCGCCGCGGTCTGGACCACGGCGCCTGGTCGGCGCTGCTGCATCTCTTCCCGGCGGCCGACATCCCCGTGTTCCAGCTGAGCATCGACGCCGGCCGGCCGCCGCGATTCCACTACGATTTGGCCCGCCGCCTGCTCCCGCTGCGGGCCGAAGGGATCATGATCGTCGGCAGCGGCAATATCGTGCACAATCTTCGACGGATCGACTGGGAAGATAAAGACGCGCCAACGGAGGATTGGGCTGGAGCCTTCGATGCCACGGCCAAGGACCTTATCCTGAAAGGTCGCCACGAGGATCTGATTCAATACGGACAGATAGAGCAAGCTTCGGCCGCTGTTCCCACCAACGACCACTACCTGCCCCTGCTCTATGTGCTGGGCATGCAGCAACCGGGGGAAGCGGTCGAGTTTCTCTACGAGGGCTTTCAGTACGCCAACATCAGCATGCGCTGCCTGAGGATCGGGTGAGGCTCGAGCCCCAGCCGGAGGAACTGCCCGTCTTACAATTCAAAACGATTGAATTTATTCCACGCGCGTTCGGCGGCCTCCAGACGTTTGCGACCGCCTTCGACATAATTGCTCGTCAGCGAGAGCAGGGCATGGCTCATGCTGGTCAGCGCGGTATAGGAGTCCAGCAGGCTGTTGCTGCCCACATAAGCGTATAAGATGTGCATTTCCTTTTTCAGGTTGACCTTTATGCTGACGTCGGTCAGCAAGGCCTGCGGCACTTTCAACTCGCTCAAGAAACCCATGGCTCGCTGGACTTCAGGGGAGTGCCGCCGCATGGACACGATCACTGCAAAATCCCGAGGCGTCAGGTCGAAAAGCGAATCGACGGCCGAGCCGCCGGGGTCCGGTGCCAATCGGACTTCGTCACGCATGGTTTTCAGGGCCAAGCTTAGATAAAGCGCGATCGGGTAGGAGAATCGGCGGCCGAAAAAAACAATGCGCTCGGCTTGAGCTATCGCCTTGGCCGTGGCCTCAAGTTCGATGATGTCCAGGGACTCGTAGGTCTGGCGCAGATTCCTCGACTCCCGTTGATAGATGCCCTCCACCACATCCGCATGGCTATTGGCTGAAAATTTGAGATAGAGCTCGGAGGAGGGCGCAAACGATTTCAACAAGGCGTTTCGGGCAATCCCCTGCAGCTCCGGAAACCCGCTCAGCCCGAGCTTCTGGGCGAGTCGAACGATGGAGGAGCGGTGCACGCC
>CAZLSV010000084.1:10672-19448 GCA_964562235.1 uncultured Desulfatibacillum sp. | reverse complement strand
GACCTGGCCGCGCTCTGCAGCGAGGCGGCGCTGCAGCAGATTCGCAAGAAGATGGACCTCATCGATCTCGAGGACGAGCAGATCGACGCGCAGGTGCTCGCCCAGGTGCGCGGAGAGGCTCAACTCGCCGGCCGTCAGCCCCTCCGCCCTTGCGGCCAGCCAGTCATGAATGGTACTCTTTTGGGTCATCAAGGAGTCCTGTTTATCGCTTTCAACGCATTATGCCACCGGCACTACCCGGCCGGAACCTCGATATCCAACAGGGGAGCATACTGCTGGGAGCCGAAAATATCGGAGTCTCCCGGGCTTCCGCTGGGCCGGAGGCGGCTGATGGTGAATTTGATGGCGTACGCCGGATCGTAAAAAACGAAATCGGAGATCCGTGACTCTTGAATGCCGTAAAGTCCGGCGACCGATTCCCGCGACAACACCTTCGCCGTCTTGACCTTCTCGTAGGAGGCCCGGTCGAGAAAAATAATGTCAAACGTGATCCGGTCGACCCCTGCGTTTTTCGAGCGTATGGTCTTGGCCAGGGAACTGAGTTTAACGGTGCCCAATGGGTGCCTCCTTCTTAAATGCCGGCCTCTGTGAGATGGACCGGAAAAAGTTCCAGGGGGTGGTCCGCCGCCACGGTGTGGTTCAGGGTCCAGCGGTAGGCCGGGCTGGCGGGCAGGACCTCGTCCAGCAGAAAGGCGACGCCGCCGGCGGTTCCCTTGACCTGCGGGAGCCGCGCATAGAACATCTGTCGTGTGCCCGTCATGCAGACCTCCTCCGCCATCTCCTTCGTGGGGGCGATGCCCTGTACCACGACGCACAACTCATGGGAACGCGCGTCCTTCAACGGTTCCAGGTCGCCCATGACTCCGTTCTTGCCATAGACATGATAGTAGAGATCGTATCCGCCCTCGCTGAACCTCTCCTTCACCTGGTCCTTGGCCCACTGGATCACCTGGTCGATGTGAGCGATGGTGTAAGGGTCCCGGATTCCGACCATGCCGATAAAACGTTCCCCCACTTTGCCCGATCCTTCCAGCTTGACCCGAAATTCATCCGACGGGACGAAGCGCGGCCCCGTGATGCGGGTGGTCCTGTCGTCGTACTGCTCATACCGGCAGTCGCTCATGTCCAGGCGGCCCCCGGCCACAAATTCGTCGAAGGGGTTGGATCGTTCATACATCGCGTGACCGGCCACCGAGGCCACCGTGCAGCGCTGATGGGGGTGCATGGCGGTGACCTTGACATCTTCCATGGAGATTTCACCGATAACGGTTTCCTTGCCGGCGTAAGGCTCGGCGCAGAAAGAGGCGCACTCGAGCACTTTGCCCAGATAGTAGGAGAGCTCCTCGGGGAATCCCGCCCGGATGGCCGGCCCGGCAAAGATGACGCAGTCGCTGCTGCGGCCTCCGATGATGACCTCGGCGCCCATGTCCAGCAGCTTGATGTACGGGTGGACCCCCGCCATGGCAACGATGCGGTCGGTGGCCTCCAGTTCCTCCATCGTCAGATCGGGGCGCCCGTCCAGCCCCCGTATGGGTTGGCCGGCCGCCATTTTGGCCTTCAGATAATCCTTGGTCACATCGGAGTAGAAAAATCCCAATTTGAACTTCGGAAGCTTATGTTTGGCCGCCAGCTCCTTGATGATCTTGACATAGAGATCGACGCGGCTGTTGCTCCCCGTATCTCCGGCCGAACCGATGAGCATGGGGATTCCAAGCCGGCGTGATGCCCGCAGCATATGCTCCAGGTCGTGGCGCTGCCAGTCCAGGGGGCTGGTGGAGGTATCCGATCCGAGGGGCCCGGGGCCGATGTCATCGCTGCCCGAGTCGGCAAGGATGAAATCCGGTTTCGTGTCCACCCCCAGGTAAAAACTTGCGGTCTTGATGGGCGCGAAGCCCAGATGGCCGTTCGGGCACAAAAAGCGTAGGTTCTTCATCGTTTTCATTCTCTTTCCTCATGTTCGGGTCAACGGGATCAACGGTTTTTCTCAAAAAAGCCGGCGGCCTCCTGAACAAACGCCTGAAAGGGCCGCAGGAACTCGGCCCGGCCTTGGAACATCCATTCCGGGTGGAATTGCAACCCGAGGGCGAAGCCCTCCTTTGCTTCGATGGCTTCGACAAGATCATCTCCGGACCACGCCGACACAACGAACCCGGCCGGAGGCTCCGCCACCGCCTGACGGTGAAAACTGTTCACCGCTGCCGTTTCGCCCAGCCACTCGTTCAGCCGCGTGTCCGCCGCGGTAACAATGGCATGGCTGGGTGCGCTCGGCGCTTCTTTCTGGTAGTGGCTCGGCCGTTGCGGGTGATCCTGCGCAACGTTCAAGATCAACCGGCCCCCCAAGGCTTCCGCCAGCGTCTGGTGGCCGCGGCAGATGCCCATGATGGGCATGCCCTGGCGCCGGGCTTCTCGGACGAGTTCCACCTCGTAGTCGTAGCGGCCCGGATCGGTCTCGCGCAAGGTGGGTCGCGGGTTGTCCGTGAAGCTTCCCGCCGGCAGATCGGTGCCGCCGCTCAAAAGCAAACCATCGATGGGAAAAATCGCGACCGCGGGGGGCGGAGCATAATCCCGGGCGGTTCCGAGCAGCACCGGCAGCCCCCCCGCAGCCAGGATGGCCGCGGAATATTGCGCGGACAGGCGATGGAAGGTTCGGATATTCCCCGAAGGACCCGGCTGCATGGCCGTGTGGCAGGTGACGCCGATCACCGGTTGGCGTGGTTTCATATCAGGCGCCTCCCATGCGGGTTGTCCCGTAACGGAAGCAGGCGACCCGGTGACCGGCGCTCGCCTGCGTCCAGCCGGGAGCGGCTTGCTCGCACTGCGGGCCGATTTTTTCCGGGCATCGGGTGTGAAAAAAGCAGCCTTGCGGCGGCTCCAGCGGGCTGGGGACCGTCCCCTTCAGAACCACCCGTTCTTTCACCCCGGTCCGCTCGAGCTTGGGAATGGCCGCCAGCAGCGCCCGAGTGTAAGGGTGCATGGGTGCTTTGTACAACTCCTCGGTCTCGGCGACTTCGGCGAGCCGGCCCAGATACATCACGGCCACGCGATCCGAGATGTGATAAACCACCCGCAGATCATGGGCGATGAAAAGATAGGTGAGGCGGAATTCCTTCTTCAGCTCCTCCAGGAGCCGGATGATCTGAGCCTGAACGCTGACATCGAGGGCGCTGACGGGTTCATCGGCCACGATCAGTTTGGGCCGGACCGCCAAGGCCCTTATGATGCTGATCCGCTGCCGCTGGCCGCCGGAAAGCTGGTGGGGATAGGCGTCGATGAACCTGGCCGGGAGCGATACCCTCTGAAGGAGCCGGCAGATCTCTTCTTCCTGCTCCTTCAGATCCTTTATTCCTCGCACCTTCAAGGCCGCCCCGACGATCTGTCGAATGGTTTTTCGCGGGTTGAGGCTGGAGTATGGGTTTTGGAAAATGACCTGCATCTCCCGCCGGATCTTCCGCAGCCGACCGCCGTCAACCGTGCTGATATCCTCCCCCTGGAACAAAACCTTCCCGGAGGTCGGTTTCAGCAGCCGGATCCCCACCCTTCCCAGGGTGGATTTCCCGCTGCCCGATTCTCCCACCAGCCCCAAAGTTTCGTTCTCCTCGAGCTCCAGCGTGACGTCGTTGACGGCGTGAACCACCCGATCCTTGCGGCCGGCCAGGACCCGGCCCAGAAGCGTGCTGGGCAGAGGAAAGTGCTTGGTGACGTTTTCGAAGGATAGCAGCGACATCATCGGCCCCCGGAAAAGAGATGACAGCGAACCTCCCGGCCGGAATCCATGACCGTTTTTTCCGGTGCCAGGTCCCGGCAGCGCTCCATGGCCCGGGCACACCGGTCCGTGAACGCGCAGCCCGCAGGAAGATGCGCGAGGTCCACCTCTCCGGGAATGGGCTCCAGGGGTTTGCTCTTGCCCCAGCGCATCAGGGGCAGGGCGTTGATCAGCCCAACCGTGTAGGGATGTTTCGGCTCACCGGTCACCTGCGCCACGCTTCCCAGCTCCACCACTTTTCCGGCATACATCACGGCGATGCGATCGCAGAACTCCGCCGCCAGCGAAAGATCGTGCGTCACCAGGATCACGGCGGTCCCTCGCTCTTGGTTGATACGATCCAGCAGATTCATGATCTGGGCCTGCACGGTGACGTCCAGCGCGGTGGTGGGCTCATCGGCCAGAAGGACTTGCGGGTCGCAGGACAACGCGATGGCGATGACGGCCCGCTGCTGCATGCCGCCCGAGAACTCGTGGGGGTAGGCTTCATAACGCTCGGCCGGCGACGGGATGCCGACCTCGGACATGAGCTCATAAACGCGCTGTCGCTCGGCCGCCCGCTGGCTGCGCTTCCATAAGGACCGGGAAGAAGCGGCGGCAAACAGGTTGTGCACCTTCAGGCTTTCCTGGATCTGCTCGCCGACCTTGTAAACCGGGTTCAGGGTGGTCATGGGGTCCTGGAAAATCATGGCCAGTTCTTTGCCCCGGAGCGCCCGCATTTCATTGGGCGGGAGCGTGAGGAGATTACGGCCTAAATACCGGAGGACCCCGGAGCTGACACGCCCGGGGTGCGGCGTGAGCCGCAGCAGCGTGAGCAGAGTCATGGATTTGCCGCTCCCGGATTCCCCGACCAGGCCCAGTTTTTCACCCTTGTGCAGTGCCAGGCTCACTTGGTTGACGGCCCGGATCACCCCCCGCTTGGTGGGGAATTCAACGCCCAGGTTTTCAATGACCAGCACCGGCTCGTTCATGTCTGCACCTTGAGCCTGGGATCCAGCACCTCCCGGAGGCCCTCTCCGAGAAGATTGATGGCCAGCACCAGGACCATCAGAATGAGCCCGGGGAGCGTGCTCACCCACCAGGCCGTGAAGAGCAGCCCCCGGCCCTCGCTGATCATCGAGCCCCAGGCGGGGATGCTGGGCGGGATCCCGACGCCCAGAAAAGAGAGCGAGGCCTCCAGCACGATCATGAAACCCACCCTCAGGGTCGCCAGGACGATGATGGAGGGCACGATGTTGGGCAGAATCTCGCTCAGCATGATCTGCCACCCCGGCTGCCCCAGGGACCTTGCGGCGTCCACATATTCCCGGGTCTGCTGTGAAAGGGTGTCGCCGCGCGCCAGCCGGAAGAATTCAACCCAGCCCCTGAGCGCCAGGGCCCAGATCAGATTGAAAAACCCCGGCCCGAGAAAGGCCATCATCGCGATGGCCGAAATGAGATAGGGGAACGCCATAAGAATCTCGCGCATCCGGGAGAATATCGCGTCTAGCCGCCCACCGTAAATGCAACGGGACAGAATGTCCCGGCCGAGCCCGTCCGTGCCCAGCCAGTGCTCCGCGCCCGGCTCCTGCAGACGATCGACGAGGGCCGTTTCACTGGGCGGATAAGGTGCGATCACAGGGCCGAAAACGGCGATTAAGATGTAAACGCCCACCACCAGCGTTGCCAGCAGGGCGGACGGGTTCTGGCGCAGCTCCTGCCACACGCCAAACAGGCTCCGCGCTGTCAGGTAGACATGCAGCGTCAAGGCTTCCGTGACATGGGCCATGGGTTCATCCTAGAGCTCGATTTTCGGGTTTAAGAAGGTGTAAACCAGATCCACCGTCAGGTTCGCGGCCACATAGATGAGTGCGTAGAGCATGACGGCGCATTGAACCACCACGTAGTCTCTCGCAAAAATGGAACTCACCACCAGGCGCCCGAGCCCGGGCCAGGAGAAGATGGTCTCCACGATCATGTTGCCGCCGAGCAGCATGCCCACCTCCAGGCCGGCAACCGTCACGACCGGGATCAGGGCGTTTCGCAAGGCGTGCCGAACCACCACCATCGGTTCAGCGACCCCTTTGGCCCTGGCGGCGACCACATACTCCATGCGCATGGTTTCCAGCATGGAGGAGCGGATGACCCTCGCCATGAGTGCGGCGAAGGCCACCCCCAACGTCGTGGCCGGGAGGAAGAGATGGAGCAGCACGTTCTTCAGCGCCTCCCAGTTTCCCGAGAGGACCGCATCGACCGTCATGAAGCCCGTGATCCGGGTCAGGTCCAGCGTGGCGTCTATCTGGCCGGAGGTAGGAAACCACCCCAGCTGCACGCTGAAAAGCAAAATGAGAATCAACCCGAACCAAAAATTGGGCATGCTGATCCCCAGCAGCGCACCGCTCATGGTCGCCCGGTCAACCCATGAACCCGGCCGCAGGGAGGTGAAGACTCCCACCGGCAGAGCGATGAGGATCGCCACGAGAAAAATGGCCAGCGTCAGCTCGATGGTGGGAGGCAAGGTCTCCGCCAGCAGCGCCGCCACCGGCCTGCGTTTGTCCAGGGAATTTCCAAAGTCCCCTTGGGCGACCCCGCTGACGAAAAGCCACAGCTGCTGATACAGGGGCTTGTCGAGATTCAGTTCACTGCGCAGGGAGTCCATTTCCATCTTGCTCGCGGCGCTGTCTCCCAGCATGATCTCAACCGGGTCCCCCGGCAGCAGGCGCATGAAAAAGAAGACGATGATCAGCACCCCCACCACCACCGGGATCGCCGCCAGAAGCCTTTCAATGATGCGCACCAGCCTCATGGAAGAAACTCTCCTTATTTGACCTGGTACCCGGCCTCCTTCAGCAAGGCCTTGGCCTTTTCCGGATTGTACGGATAGGGCTTGAGGTTCGGGTCGTATCCGAATCCACTGGAGAGAAAGCAGGTCGGAAGCTGCGTGGCGTACCCGAGGTAGATGTTCTTCAGGATTTTGCCCCAGTCGACGGCCATGTTGACCGCCTGCCGGACCCGCACGTCGTCAAAGGGAGGCTTCTTGTTGTTGAGCTCGATCTGGTGGGAACGGGTGCCCTCGACGGTCTTCAACTGGACCCGGCTGCTCTTCTTGAGCTTTTCAACGAGATCCGTCGGGATGGCCTGGATGATGTTCACCTCGCCGGCCAGCAGGGCGGCGACCCGGGTGGAGGGTTCGGGCATGGTCCTGAAAACCGCCTTTTTGACCTTGGCCGGGCCGACCGGCGGCAGCTTGGGGGCGCCGCCGTAGTAAGCTTCGAAGCGTTCCATCACCACTTCCGAGTCGAGCTTGCCTTTGACGAATTTAAAAGGCCCCGTGCCGATCGGTTTTTCGGCGAAGGCTTTGTCGCCCACTTCCTTGATGTACTTCTGGGGCACGATCTGAAAGTGCACCAGCGCCTGCATGAAGGGCGGGAAAGGATTGGCCAGCTCGAATTTGACCTTCCCCTCGCCCATCTTTTCGACTTTTTGAAGCGGCCCCAGAAGCCCCTTTCTCGGGCTCGACTGCCCTCCTACCGCCCCGGCAGTCAGGACGCGCTCAAACGTAAAGACGACATCATCGGCCGTCAGCAGGTCGCCGTTGTGAAACTTCACGTTGGGACGTAGCGTGAAGACATAGGTCGTGGGGTTGACCTCTTCCCACCCCTCGGCCAGTTCCGGTACGACATCCGCCCCGTTCGTGCGGGTCACCAGCCCGTCGAACATGTTGCGGATGACGGTTTCGGTGTCCCGGTCGCGGTGCATGGCCGGATCCAGAGTGACAAAGGCGTTCACGTTCATACCCACAATGATGGTGTCGCCCTTTTTGAGCTTCACGTCGTGGAGGTTGACGCGGTTGTCCATGGCGGGACCCCAGTTCTCGACCTCCGCGGCAGCGGCTTCGATATTCTGCAGGCAGTACCCGAAAATCCACGGGGCGTCATCGAACACCGTCTTTTGGACCTTGAAGTAAGCCTCTTTGCGGGCGGCGTTGTCGGCCGAGTTCGAGGCCATTTTCAGCCATTCATCCACCTTCGGGTTCGCATAGAAGGAGAAATTGCCCCGGCCGCCGGTCGTCAGCTTGGGCTCGCCCAGATCGAACGGATCAAAATAGGCGCTGCCCCAATCGGTGAGATAGGCGTTTCTGTCCCCCGAGGCGACTTGATCCCGCAAAACGATCTTTTCCCAGATTCTCGCCTCGGCCTGAATGCCGATTTTTTTCAACTGCTCGGCGATGGCCTGGGCTTCCAGCTGCCGGTAGGGCGGCGCGTCCAGCGTGAAAGCCAGCTGTTTGGATTGGGCCGCCGCTTCCTGCCAACCGATGGCCAACAGCACCAGCGCAGCCAGAAAAAAGACCTTGGACATCATCATCGAACGTCTCATCGTTCTTCCGCCTCCTCTCGGGATGTTTTCTTCGCACTAAGTTGCAAAATTAATTTTTTGCACACTTTGTTGCAAACACAAATACACAATGTCAGAACGATGTCAATAAAAAAATTTGATTCATTCGATTTTATTAATTTTCTATTTGCGGCCTCCACGACCCCTCCACGGCACTCATAGCTACAATGCAGTTACATTTTAATTGACAGGTGCACCAATATTGAATTAGTAAAAGTGTAAATTATGAATCATCATCAGCAAGCACCAACCCACTCAAACCCGGCACCACTGACAGGAGGGAAACGATGAAAAAGGGGCAAATAATGAGTTCGGCTCTGGCGGCAGCGTTCATCGGTATTCTGTTCTTCGGGACCCCCGGCGGAGTCCAGGCGGCAGACCCCATCAAGCTCAACTACTCGATCTTCTTTCCCGCCCCCCACAAAAACACGGTGCTCGCCACCGAATGGGCGCAGGAGGTCGAAAAACGCACCAACGGGGCCGTCAAGATCACCATCTTCGCCGCGCGGCGCGTGCTTGAGGGACAGGCGGCGCGTGCGCTGAGGACCTGCCCCGACGCGGCCATCCGAAAACTGGAAGCGGCCATGCAGCTCTACGCCGACGCCGCCCGCACCGGCACCACCTCCACCTTCCACTTCC
>CAZLSV010000084.1:7952-10662 GCA_964562235.1 uncultured Desulfatibacillum sp. | reverse complement strand
CCGAAGTCATCGACCTGCCCCTGGGATACAAGAACGGCTTGGCCGCCACCAAACTCATCAACGCCTACTACGCAAAGTTCAAGCCCCAGGAGTTCAATGACGTCCAGGTCATGTACTTCCACGCCCACGGGCCCGGGATCCTTCACACCAAGAAACCCGTCAAAAACCTCGATGACCTGAAGGGCATGAAAATCGTCTGCCACGGCCTGAGCGCCAAGGTGGTGGGCGCCCTGGGCGCGACCCCCGTGGCCATGCCCATGCCGGAGCGCTACGATGCCCTTCAAAAAGGGGTGGCCGAGGGCGGGGTGAACCCCATCGAGTCTCTGAAGGGGTGGAAACTCGGCGAGGTGATCAAGTCCACCACCGAGAACTTCGGCTCCGCCTACAGCACCGGCTTCTTCGTGGTCATGAACAAGGACAAGTGGAAGTCTCTGCCCCCGGACGTCCAGAAGGTCATCGAAGCGGTCAACCTGGAGTGGATCGAAAAGACCGGCCGGGGATGGGACGAGATTGACAAGGAGGGCAAGGAGTTTACCCTGTCCAAGGGCAACCAGATCATCGCTCTTTCCAAGGAAGAGGACGAAAAGTGGGCCAAGCTGGTCCGCCCCATATTGGACGAGTATGTGGCCAACATGAAAGCCAAGAACCTGCCGGGCGACCAGACGCTCAGCTTCTGCCTGGAAGAACTTAAAAAACTTCAGTAGTCCGTAAAAAGAGAGGGGGCGAAGATGCCCCTTCCCTCATCATTGCCTTTCAGCGAACCTGAACGGGAAGGAGCCGCAGTGGAATGGTTTTTGAATGGCGTCGGCCGGCTGAGCCGCCTCATCAATATCATCGCCGGCGTCGCGATCACCTTCATCATGCTGTTGACCGTCATGGATGTCATCCTGCGCTCCTTCCGGCGGCCGATCGTCGGGACTTATGAGCTGGTAGCGCTCGCGGGGGCCATCGTCGTCGGGTTTGCGATTCCCCTGACCTCATGGATGCGGGGGCACATCTACGTCGACTTCTTCACCGGCAAGCTGCCCCGGACCGCCCGGTCCGTGTTCAACCTGATCACCCGCGGCATGGGAATCGCGCTGTTTTTGCTCATCGGGTGGAACCTGATCAAAGTGGGCCTGGACCTGCAGCAATCCGGAGAGGTGTCGCTGACCCTGCAGCTCCCCTTCTACCCCGTCGCCTACGGGGTGGCCGTCTCCTGCTTCGTGCAATGCCTCGTTCTGCTCGCGGACATCGTGAAAATCTCAAGAGGATCCTATGAGTGAAGTCACGGCTGGGTTGGTTGGTCTCGGGGCGGTTTTGCTGCTGTTTCTGACGGGCATCGAACTGGGGTTCGCCATGGCCCTGGTGGGGTTTCTGGGGTTCAGCTACATCGTCTCCTGGAAGGCCGGGCTGAACCTGCTGGCCAAGGACTTCTTCGACGTGTTGTCCTCCTACGGCTTCACGGTCATCCCCCTTTTCATCCTCATGGGCCAGATCGCCTTCAACGCCGGCATCGCCAAGCGGCTCTATGCCTCGGCCTACAAGTTCATCGGACACATCCCGGGCGGACTGGCCATGGCGACCGTGGCCGGGGCCACGGCCTTCAAAGCGATCTGCGGCTCCTCGCCGGCAACGGCCGCCACCTTCGCCAGCGTCGCCGTGCCTGAAATGGACCACTACGGCTACGACAAGAAGCTTTCCACCGGCATCGTGGCCACGGTGGGCACCCTGGGCATCCTGATCCCGCCGAGCGTGACGCTGATCGTCTTCGGCATCATCACGGAGCAGTCGATCGGGAAGCTGTTTCTGGCGGGTCTGGTCCCGGGGCTGATCGTCGCCTTCTTTTTCATCTGCATCATCTACGGCTGGTGCAGGATCAATCCGGCCCTGGGGCCCAAGGGGAAAAAATCCACCTGGAAGGAACGCGTGGCGTCGCTGCCCGAGGTGCTGTGGATCCTGGTTATTTTCTCCCTGGTGATCGGGGGCCTGATGCAGGGGTTTTTCACGCCCACCGAGGCCGGCAGCGTGGGGACCTTCGCCGTTCTTCTTCTGTCCATCCTCAAACGCGATTTGAACTTCAGAGGCTATGTGAAATCGGTGGCCGAATCCCTGAGAACGGCGTGCATGGTCCTGATGCTCATCGTCGGTTCCACCGTCCTGGGACATTTCCTGGCGGTGACCAAGATCCCCATGATCACGGCCGACTGGGTGGGAGCGCTGCCCTTCAACCGCTACATCATCATGGTGATGATTTCGATCATTTATCTGCTGGGCGGGTCGTTCATCGACGACCTGGCCTTCATGGTGCTGGCCACCCCGATCTTCTACCCGGTCATCCTCAAGCTCGGTTTCAACCCGATGTGGTTCGGGATGATCATCGCCCTGACCGTCATGGTCGGGGTGGTGATCCCGCCGGTGGCCATCAACGTGTTCGTGGTGAAAAACATCACCAAGGTTCCGTTCAACGTCATTTACAGCGGCGTCTATCCGTTTCTGCTCAGCATTCTTTTCTGCGCCGTTCTGCTGTTCCTGTTCCCGTCGATCTGCACCTTTCTCCCGGACCTCCTCATGAGATAAAAGCCCGCCCCGTTGAGCGGGGCGGGCTTTTATATTTTGAGCGGTTAAACTAAAAGATTTCAGCGCTTCGCCAGGGAAAAAGAGACGGAGCAGAAATAAAACGGGGCGGCTTTGTAATAAACCCAAGTTCAAGGCGCGCGAGCATCGCGGA
>CAZLSV010000084.1:0-7942 GCA_964562235.1 uncultured Desulfatibacillum sp. | reverse complement strand
GCAGTACGCCGCAGCGACTGCGAGGTGAAGCGCAACGCCGAAATTGGGCTTATTACAAAGCCGCTTCTATTTACTCCATTCTTTCCAGTCCAGTCCGGTCTTCTTCTCCCAGTCCGACACGAAACGGTCGCTGAAGAAGCCGTGCAGCTTCTGCAGCAGACGCTTCCAGCCGGTGGCGTAATCGTAGGTGAGCACGTCTTCCAGGAAGGGCACGATATCGGCCAGTTTTTCCTTCGGCAGAAAGGCATAGGCCTTCATGTCGTAGGAGCGCTTGAGCGCTTCGGGGGTGAGGGCGTGCGCCGTGAGCATCGCCACCCTGAAATTACGCTGGACGGCCGCCTCCAGCAGGTCGAAACCTCGCACCCCCATGATGTCGAGAACCACCAGGTCGTAGGTGTTGTTCTCGAGCAGCCGGGCGGCCTCCTCGTAGGCCCCTGCCTTCTCAATCCGACACCGGGGCGCATCGGCCAGCACCAGTTCCTCAAGGGACTCCAACACGTCGGGCTCGTCGTCGACGGCCAGGATCCGTTTGCCGTTCAGAATCGACTCGGCCATGGGTTTTTCCTTCCTGTCTAATAACCGTTTTCAGTCTCCACACCCTTCAAGTCGATCACATCGGAGACATTGATTTCAAGCATTTTGAGGCTGGCCAGCATGCGCTCGGCGTTTCTGGCAACCGAGGGGAAATCTTCGCCCAGACGCCTGAGCTCCTCGACGGACCGGCGGGCCGACCGGATGTTTTGTTCCAGGCTGTGGATGTCGATGGCGCTCGGCATGCAATTTTTCCTTCCCCAAGATTAGTCCGTTTTCTTGCTGCGCAAGTCCTTGAAACGCTTGGCCTTGACCTCGTAGCGCGGCAGGCTGCCGCAGCCGCAGATTTCCAGATCGTAGCGCAGATTGGTTTTCAGGCGCAACTGGTCCTGCAGCTCGGACTGGATCCAACCGCATTGATCCTGCGCCTCGGGCAGGACCTCGACCCGGAGCTTTATCGTCTCGGCGTCTCCGGTCTTCTCCACGACCACCTCGTACTCGTCTCCCAGGCCCTTGATGCCACGCACGACCTCCTCGATGGCCGACGGGGCGAGCAGCACGCCTTTCACCTTGGTGATGTCGTCGGCCCGGCCCACCACCCCGCCCCGGATCACCCGGAAGGACCGGCCGCAGGGGCAGGGCTCGTCGGACCACTCGATCACGTCCTTGGAGTCGAAGCGCACGCAGGGCTGCGCCTGGCGGTCGAAGGCGGTGATGACCATCTTGCCCCGGCGGCCCGGCGTCTCGATGGGCTCTCCGGATTCGGGGTCGATGATCTCCACCAGGAACATGGCCTCGTTCACGTGCAGCCCCCCGGGCTGGGCCGCGCATTCGTAAGACCAGGCGCCGATTTCGGTGGCTCCGGCGTGATCGTAGACCTTGGCGCCCCAGGCCTCCTCCAGGCGCCGCTTGGTGCTGGGGATGTTGGCCCCGCATTCGCCGGCGCAGGTGATCTTGGTAACCCCGAGGCGGGACGGGTCGATGCCCATCTTCAGGCGCGCCATCTCCGCCATGCCGAGCAGGTAAGTCGGTGTTCCCATCATGGCGGTGGCCTTGAGTTCCTGGATTTTCAGGACGCGGGCCTTGGTGTCCAGCACGCCGCCGGGGACCACCTCGCAGCCGAGCTTTTCAGCGGCGTAGTGGCCGGCCCAAAACGCGACGAAGACGTTGTAGCCAAACGGGATGAACACGCGGTCGCTGGGCCGGTAGCCTTGCGCCCAGAGAATGTAAGACCAGCACTCGGCCCACCATTCCCAGTCCTGCCAGGTGTCCGGCTGGTACACCGGCTGGCCGGTGGTGCCGCTGGTCTGGCGGAAGACCGTCACGTCGTCCAGGGGCACGCACAGCGCATCCCCGTAAGGAAAGGGGTCCTTGCCCTGGATCTGCCGCATCATGGCTTTCTCCACCGTGGGCACCCGGCGGATGTCGTCCATCGAACGGATCCCCTCCGGCGACAGGCCCGCCGCCCGGTAGAGCGCGCGGTGGAATTTCGAATGGGTGTAAGCCCAGTGAAAAATGCGCTGGAACTTCTTCAGCTGAAGCTGCTTCAGGGTCTTGAGGGGAAGCGTTTCAAGGATGGGGTTCCAATACGGCTGGCGGCAATTCATGGCGGTCCGTCGCTGCGCGTTGAGAAGTGGGAAATGCCCTGTTTATACCCGGGATTCTGATGGAAATCAAGAAGCTTGACAGATCTCTCAACCGATGATCAATAATAGATCGCAAGGATGGAAACTCCGGATCGGAAGGGTGGCTCCCATGACTATTTTAAAAAAGATCCGCTCCCGCGCCGAACGGGCGTTGGAGGCGCGCAGCCGGAGTCGATTGAAAGAGAACTCCCTCGCCCGGGCGATCGACCAGGTGGTGCAGGCCAGCGCTCCGGTGGTGTGCTCTTTTCGCGACTGCCGCCGGGACCTGCGCTCCCCCGTGGAGCACGCGCTCGGCTATCTCGAGCGGACCATCGAAGCGATACCGGGACCGGCGGGGCTTTCACCGGAAAACTGGGATCGAGACCCGCTTCTGAAAGGGCTGTTCGTAAGCCCCGACGAGCTGCGTTCCCTGCTTCAGAGGGACTCGCACCTGAAATCGTTCTTCGCCCGTCAGCCGGCCGACCGGGCCTTTGCCCTCCTCACCGCCACCCGCAGGGAGCGCACCATCTTCGCCACGGCCGCGGAAGGCGAGATCGTGCGGCGCGACGTCCCGCAGACGGCCGTGGAGTTCCATGACCACCGGATCATCGACCCTTCCACGGCCGCCGTGGATACCCGGCAGGCGCTGAAGGAAAGAGCCCTGAACGCGTTGGTGACCCAGGTGCTCGAACGTTTGCTGCAGCTTCGCTCCCTCAAGGACGAGCTGAAGGAGCAGCAGCGCATTCTGTCCATCAAACTCAAGATTCTGCAAACCCGGCCGCACGGCCTGGAAGCGCTGAGGTCGGAAGAGGCCGCGGGCGCAGCCGAACCGGCTGCCGCCCCCCGGGTGCTGGCGGACATCGAGCGCCAGATCCAGGACCTGGCCGCCGAGTCGGACTCCCCCGAGGAGTATCTGCGCCAGTTGACGGCGGTTCTGAACGCACCGCAGCAGGTCCTGACCGTCACCCCCGCCGTCATGCACCTCAACTGGATGGGGGTCAAGCAAGGCAACGCGGCCGTCGATGGCGACCGGGGCTTCGCGCTGGCCGAAGTCGAATTCCAGGACCGGTTGAAGCGCGTGGCGGTTTTCGTCGAAATCGCCCGCCGGGACTGCCGGTAGCCCTGAACGAGAATCACGTGGCGCATGCGCCGGACGGGCGGTTGAGAAACGGAGCCCTCGCCCGTGGCGCGGCGTTTACATCGGGATAATCGAAACGAAAGCGAGGTGTTGGCACATGGCCGTCAGGAAAGCCCCTACCCCGGAGGAGATCATCGCCGCGGCCCGGCGGGATCGGGCGCTCAAGGAAACCTCCTACCGCGAGCGCGCCCTCAAGCTCTTTGCGCATGTGTGCGCCCGCTGCGGCCGCGAGCTTTCGGGCAAGCGGCTGCGGGAGTTGACGGTCCACCACAAAGACCACAACCACGACAACAACCCACCCGACGGCAGCAACTGGGAACTGCTGTGCATTTACTGCCATGACAATGAGCACGCCCGCGACCAGGTGGCGGAGTGGTACACCGGAGCGACGCCGGAGGCGGCGGAACGGGCGCCGGCGCTCGACAGCCCCTTTGCGAAACTGGGCGACCTGATAAAAAAAAAGAAATAAAGGGCGGAAACCTGCATCCGCTGATTCTGCCGCCAGGAGATCTGCCCTGAAAGCGCCATCGTGTTGAGCCGAAGCGCTCGGCAGCCCCCCTGCCCCCAACAAAACTCTTGTCCCTGAAGGCGCGAAACTGTTAGAATGACCGAACTTCTTCACCCGGAAGAAGTTCAACTTCATCGCCAACGGATCCCGGCGCACTGAGACGCCATTACGTTCTGCGAAAAACCTTATCCCCCCCTTCGGCCAAGGGGGCCGGGGGGATTGAACCGCGGTGTAACGGAAAGATCGCCTTCATGCAAAAAGAACAGAGCAAACGTCTTCGCAGGGTCGCGCTCTACATCAAGAAGGATGCCCGGGCCGCCGGGAAAGCCGAAGAGCTGGCGGACTGGCTGAAGACGCACAACGTCGAGGCCATCCGCAAATCCAGCCCCGGTTCGCCGACCCGCGAGCGCGGGACCGGCCCGGCCAAGCCGCCCAAGGACCTCCTCTGCGTTTTCGTCCTCGGCGGGGACGGGACGTTTCTCAGCGCTGTGCGCTGGGTCGGCGACCGCGAAATCCCGCTGCTCGGCATCAAGTTCGGCGACCTGGGTTTTCTGGCGGAGATCGCCGAGGAGAACCTCTTCGAGGCGGCCGAGCGCGTTTTAAAGGGCGAGTACAAGATCTCCCCCCGCCTGCGCCTGGACGTGCAGGTGCTTCGCAAGGGCAAGTCTCTCGTGCGCGAAACCGTCCTGAACGACATCGTGATCAACCGCGGGGCGCTGGCCCGCCTGGCCAACATCATCACCCACATCAACGGCCACTACCTCACCACGTTCCGCGCCGACGGCCTGATCATCGCCTCCCCCACCGGGTCGACGGCGTACTCGCTCGCCGCCGGCGGGCCGGTGGTCCACCCGAAAGTCCCCGGCCTGATCCTCACGCCCATCTGCCCGTTCACCCTTACCAACCGGCCGCTGATCGTCCCGGACGACGTGGAGATCACCCTGCGCCTCGACAAGGGCTCCTCGGACATCGTCCTGACCCTGGACGGCCAGACCGGGCTGAACATCACGGACAAGGACGTCATCACCGTCCGCCGGAGCGACCACCCCCTGAACCTCGTCCTGCTGCCGGACCGGCATTACTTCGACGTCCTCAAGGCCAAGCTGCGCTGGAGCGGAGGACGGGTGTGAAACCGGCGAGGTCTCTTCCGCCGTGCCGCCAGGTCACCCCGCGGGTGGCAGTGACCATTAGCGAAAATTCGCGGGCCCGGCCAAGGGGCCTTCTCCGGGGCAGCCGAAACGCGGCGAGGTGACCAGGTTCCACCTTTAGGGTTTCCTTTATCGGCGCCGACTTCCAAACCGAAAACCTTGTGTGGCCCATTATATTTTTTCAGCCCGGTTAAAATTATGGTCGTTCAACGAAAGGGGGGAGCAGCTCATGCCAAACACAGCACCAAAGGGTAACCCCGCCGTCGTGGGGTTGGCAGGCTTTGGCATCACCACTCTGCTTTTGCAGTTTCACAACGTGGGATGGTGCGGCGTCGGTCCGATCGTCTCCATGGCGTTTGTTTTCGGAGGACTGGCGCAGATGATCGCCGGCTATCAGGAGTTTAAATGCGCCAACAACTTCGGTTTCAGCGCCTTTGTTTCTTACGGGGCCTTCTGGATTGCGCTGGGGGTTATTTTTGTCCTCAATCATTTCAATATCTACCATTCCAGCACCGAGGATGTCGGGTGGTTCCTTGTGGCGTGGACGCTGTATACCTTCATCATGTGGATTCCCGCCATGAAGATTCACGGCGCCATGGCGACAACCTTCACCTTGCTTCTCATCGGCTTTATCCTGCTCGATATTGCCCACTTCGGTTACCCTGAATTTACGAAGATCGCCGGCTATGAGTTGATGCTCTGCGCTGCCTCGGCGTTGTACATGATGGCCCATGTCATTTATGCGCAAGTTTTCGGAAGAGACGTGCTCCCGGTGGGAAAACCCTGGATTCGTTGAATACGAACCACCGGCCGCACATGCGTTTTGGGATCCACATCAAAGCGAACTCGTCACGGGGGGATGCTATGAGAAAACGAACCAGCGTGTGCCTGTTGATGGCGATGGTCTTGTGCGCGTCGCCAGCTTGGCCGGATGCTTCGGCGACCAAAGAAGAGTGTGTCCTGAAGTGCCACGAGGCGGCGGCCTTGATCAATTCCAAAGGGTTGGAGGAGGGTATCCGGCAGATCGGAGACCCCAAAGGGCCTTTTGTGTGGAAAGATTCATACGTGTTTCTGATGGACCTGAAGGGTAAGATGCTGGCCCATCCGTTTCAGCCGGAACTGACCAGGCTGGAACATGTCCTGCTGATCACCGATCCCACGGACAAAGCCCTCTTCGTTCACTTCGTCAACCTTGCCAGGAGCGCAGGGCATGGGTGGGTGGAATACATGTGGCCCAAGCCCGGCAAGACGACCCCGTCCAAAAAACTTACCTACATCTACCGGGTGCCCGGTCATGATGTTTTTGTCGGCGCCGGCGTTTACGTCGGCGGCATGTTGTATTAGAACGCAGCTCAAGAAGCGCAGCATAACGCCAGCAGACAAATTAAAACGCTATCGGCGCTTGTATCGGGGCGATAGCATGTAAACATGCAATCAAAGAGTTTTATAAAAGCACCATTTAATCGTCTCGAAACAGTATAGACCGAGAGCGGCCCCCTCACCTCAACCCTCTCCCTCAAGACCTGTATAGACCGGGGGGAGAGAGTTGGAGTGAGGGGGCGCCCGTGTCTATATGGATATGCAACTCTTAATAATCACTGGCGAATTCCCCAGGTGAGCCGAGAATCATAATCATGAGTAAAGCGCTTTTTTGTGTGGCCATTTTATTTATCGTAATTTCACCTTCGGCTGCAACACTGGCCGAGACGCTCCTTTACGATGACTTCAGCGGGAATATGGTGGACTCCGGCAAGTGGCACATCCCAACATGGGTGTCGCCAACCGATGGAACCGTCGTCGGCTATACCCAGTTCCGGTTTACTCAAAGTTCGTCGCTTCCGGCGGCCGATAACGGCAACG
Organism: uncultured Desulfatibacillum sp.; assembly: GCA_964562235.1. GTDB lineage: Bacteria > Desulfobacterota > Desulfobacteria > Desulfobacterales > SpSt-501 > SpSt-501. The sequence goes on along the minus strand of CAZLSV010000084.1, from coordinate 1,132 downwards.
CGATTATTGCGATTGAAACCTATAACCCGACGGCGGTCTCCTTCTACGGCACGGATTTGAGAAGCAATCAATCGTTCGCTCTGGGGACCGGAATCCACATTACCGTACGCGCCAAAATGAACACCACCACGCCGGGCATCGTCGGCGGCATCTTCTTATATGGCCTCAAACCGGGAAGCGCCACCTATCACGATGAAATCGATTTCGAGCTTCTCACCAATCGGCCCCATGAGGTCCAAACCAACATTTACAGCAACGAAAAACTCGGCACCGGAAATGTGCAATTTGTACCCTATGCTTCCGGATCGATAACGGACTACCACACCTATGAAATCGTGTGGCTGCCGAACCAAGTGTCCTGGTTCATCGACGGCCGTCTCGTTCGGACCGAGACAAGTTCGGTGCCGACCGGACCCATGCGTTTTCATCTCAACATCTGGGCGCCGGATCCGGGATGGCCCGCCGCCTACGACCCCGCTTTAAAACCCGCGACATCGGCAAGTTCCAACCAGATTTTTTCGATGAGCGTCGACTCGGTCCACATACAAACCATTGCTCCTGCGCCGCCAGGCGAGCGGCCACCCCATCGCAAAGAACCCGACTGAGGAAACCATCGTCGTCATCGACACGCCGTCACCCGAGGTGTTTGCGGTGGAACGCATACCAGGCGCTATCAACAGTCCACTGCGCCACTGGCAGTACCAGGCTCACTTTCGGGACCTCGGAATTTCCAGACCACCATCGGTCGGAAGACCTGATCGCCAATAACCGGTGCCAGGTGTTTTCACCTGACCCGTCCCAAACGCCGCCAGCCCGCTGGGCCTTCAGAATCGCAACACATCTGCCAATTTGTGAATCGGCACCTGTGATCTGCTAAACCAGCCCCAGCCTCAGCCTGAACCCGGTTGGATTAGGGCACGTAGTCCACCATTTTAGAGTCTGGGAAATATTTTAGGATTCGCTCAGTAATCAAAAAATTTCAAAGAGATGCCACGGATAGCATGGGACTATTTTTACGGGATAAATTCTGTGGTATTAAAATAAAAAACCTGATGCATCATGTCCTACCGCACCCTGGAGAACCGGATCGACGGGGTGGTGATCACCTTTTCAGACATCACCGAGGCCAAAA
>CAZLSV010000083.1:11230-22708 GCA_964562235.1 uncultured Desulfatibacillum sp. | reverse complement strand
GGTAATCGCCTCATTCGCAGGCCCGGCGTCACCACGACGGCAGGAAAACACCCCCCGCCAGCCTGTTCCGCGGTCGTGCACAAAGCGCCGGCGAGCCAAAATTTAAAAATACTGTAATTTATTACAGCGAATATGATTCCGGTGTCAATATGGATTGTCATCCGGCGAGGGCGGCCCGGCCCGTTTCAGCTTGACTTACTCGGGCGGCATCATTAAAAAGGCCTCAGCTTTCCGCAAGTTCTGGCGATAACAGGAAAAAAGGGGATCATCGACCGCATACCCTTCGACGGGAAAACCGGCCGCCGGCCGGGCCGGGGAAAGACCGGGTGCCATGCTGAAGCAGAGCTTTCGAATCGTGGACGGGCGGCTGCAGGACTGCGCCAAGGAAGACGCCCAGGTCCTGGTCTATGTGAAACCGGACGAGGGCGAGCAGCGCTTCCTGATCGACCGGCTCAAGGTCGACGAGCACACCCTGGCCTCCTCGCTCGACCCCGACGAACTCGCCCGGCTGGAGTTCGAGCCCGAGCACACGGTGGCCATCTTCAAACGCCCGCGCTATTACACCGCCGCGGACCAGTTCCAGTTCAAAGTCCTGTCGGTCGGCGCCTTCCTCTTCAAAAACCAGCTGATCGTGACGCTGTCGGAGGACATGGCGATTTTCGACGGGACCAAGATCTACGGCCGCATGCGCTCGCCCTTGGACGTTTTGCTGCGGATGATCTACCGCTCCATATACCACTTCCTCGAGCACCTGCGCGTGATCCACACGCTCTCCGACGAGGTGGAGCGCTCGATCAACGAATCGAGCGACAACAAAAGCCTTCTGAACCTCTTCACCCTGGAAAAGAGCCTGGTCTACTTCCTCAGCGCGATCCAGTCGAACGGAATGCTGATCGGCCGGCTCAAGACCTCCCAGGCGCGCCTGGGGTTCACCGACGAGCAGATCGAATTCATCGAGGACCTCCAGATCGAGAACAACCAGTGCTTCAGCGAGGCCAAGATCTACTCGGACATTCTTTCGGGCATGATGGACGCGCGGGTCTCGATCGTGAGCAACAACCTCAACGTGCTGATGAAGCGGCTTGCCATCCTGACCGCCATCTTCGGCCTGTTGAACATCCCGGCCAGCATGGGAGGGATGAGCGAGTTCACCCACTATATCGTGGACGGTCTGCAGATTTCGCCCGGCATGGCCTATCTGCTGTTCACGGGGGGCATGGTGCTGCTGGGGTGGGTGTGCTACCGGGTGCTGGCGTTTTTCCAGGTCTTCTCCGTGGACTCTTCCCCGAGCTGGCGCAGCCGCCGGCGCAAGGCAGGCTGACCGTCGAAGGGCTCCGGGCGGCGTTTAGCCTTCGTGCCGCCCCGAAGGACCCCGCATCGCCCCCCCCTGCCTGCTGCCGATCTTCCCGGTCCACACATCCTCCGAGGGGGATGGTTCGGGTGGGGGCAGCGCAGCACGTGGGACTGACTCCATGAAACGCGGGGGTCAGCCCCCGACGCGAACCTCAAGACCCCGCTTTTCCAGGATCTGACGCACCTGCGCCACCCGCTCCTCCGGCAGCGACGGCAGCTTGCCCAACGCGTACTCCCGCTCCAGACGCCGGTACTTGGGCTCTCCCAACCGGTGATAGGGCAGCAGGTCGACGCGCGTCACCCCGGCCAGGGAGAGCGCAAAATCCGCCGTGGCCTCCAGGTTCTCGCGGTGGTCGTTGATGCCGGCGATGAGCGGCAGGCGGATCACCAGCGCCCGGCCCGCCTGCGCCAGCCGCCGCGCATTTTCCAGGATGAGCCGGTTGTCCCGGCCGGTCAGCCGCCGGTGCTCCGCAGGGTCCATGTGCTTGATGTCGTAAAGGAAGAGGTCCACGTCGGCGGCGAGCCTCTCGAAAACCGGCCACTCGACGTGACCGCAGGTCTCGACCGCCGTGCTCTCGCCCTTCTCCTCGTGCTTGTAGCGCCACAGCAGCGCGGCCGCGAAGTCGGGCTGCGCCATGGGCTCTCCGCCGGAGAGCGTCAGGCCGCCGCCCGAGCCCTCGAAGTAAAGCGCGTCCCGGGTCACTTCGGCCAGGACCGCCTCCACCGTCACCCGCCGGCCGAACAGGTTCAAGGCATCCCCCGGGCAGCGCTCGGCGCACCGGCCGCAGCGCTCGCAGCGCTCACGATCGACCACCTTGGCGCCGGCGTCGCTCGTCTTTAGCGCATCGGCCGGGCACTCCGCCAGGCAGAGGTCGCAGCCCAGGCAGCGCTCGGCCACCCAGACCAGCTCCGGCCGGCTCGCCTGGGACTCGGGGTTGCAGCACCACAGGCAGCTGAGCGGGCACCCTTTGAAAAAAACCGTGGTGCGGACGCCCGGCCCGTCGTGGAGGGTGTATTTGCGGATGTCGAAGATCAACCCCTGCGGGTTTGATCTTTTTGGAGGGAGGGTCGAAGAGTTCAGCATGAATATGATGGTTCTTTAACCGGTTTTCCGCTATTGGCAGGTGGCTTTGCAAAAGGGCCAAGTTCAAGGCGCGCGAGTCCTGCGGAGTGAGGCGTACATTTGGTACGCCGCTCCGCCTGGCGTCGGTTCACGTTGAACTTGCTTATTCGCCGGAGTAATAACAAGCGGTTTCAAAGCCCCGGATCAGGCCTGCGGGCAAGGCCGTCCCGCAGGTTAAAAGCGGAGCGTACTTCAGTACGTGAGCATTTCAAACCGTGGGACAACGCAGCCCCCAGGCCTTAGACGGGGCTTTCAAACCGCTTTAGACGCCGTGTTCCGCGCGGGAGAGTATCTCGCGCTGAATCTCCTTGCTCAGCAGCGTGAAATAATCCGAGTAGCCCGCCACCCGGATGAGCAGGTTGCGGTGCTGCTCGGGCTGGTCCATGGCCTCGAGCAGGAGGCCGCGGTCGACGATGTTGAACTGCATGTGGTGACCGCCCTGGCTGAAATAGCCTCGGATCAGGGCCGCCAGCTTGTGCAGGTCGCGGTCGCTCTTCACCGTCTGGGGGTTGATCTTGACGTTGAGCAGCGTGCCGTTGGTGCGGGCGTGGTCGAGCTTGGCCACCGAGCGCGTGGCGGCCGTCGGCCCCTTCTTGTCGTGGCCCTGCACCGGGCTGACGCCCTCGGAGAGCCAGCTGCCGGCCCTGCGGCCGTCCGGGGTGGCGCCCGTCACCTCGCCCAGGGCGATGTGGCTGGGCGTCGGCAGGTCGACCCAGTATTTGGCGCCCTGGATGTCGGTGTGGCGTTCGACGGCCGTGCAGAAAATATCCTGCACCCGCACGGCCAGCCCGTCGGCGGCATCGTCGTCGTTGCCGTAATGCGGAGTCTTGTTGACCAGGGTCTGGCGCATGACCTCGCTGTCTTGCCAGTTCGTGTCCAGCGCCTCGACCAACTCGGCCATTCCGAACGTGCGCTTCTCGAAGACGTGCGTGCGGATGCCGGAAAGCGCGTCGGCCACCGTGCCGACGGCGACCCCGCTCATGGTGGCGATCTTGTAGCGCGAGCCGCCCGCGTGCCAGTCAGTGGCGGTTGCGATGCAGTCGTCGATCACGGCCGAAGTGAATGGCACGGGGCAGTGGGCGGCGTAGATCTCGCGCACGGTGTTGTCGTAGCGCACCTTCATCGCCACGAAGTGCTCCACCTGCGCCGTGAAAGCCGCCATCACCTCTTCGAAACTCGCAAAGGCCCCGGGGTCTCCGGTGGGCGGGCCAAGCACCTCGCCGGTCATCCGGTCGGCGCCGTTGTTGAGGGCCAGCTCCAGGGCCTTGGCCAGATTGAAGTAGCCGGTCGAGGCCATGCGGTCCTTGCCGTCGCAGAAGGCGGCCACGCACCCGTTCAAGCTGCTCGCGCGGGCGTCGCTCAGGGTCTTGCCGCGGTTGACCATTCCGAGCACCATGACGTCCGAGTTGAACATGGCCGGCATGCCGGTCCCCAGCCGCAGCACCTCGCAGCAGCGCAGCAGGAACTTCGGCGGGGTGAGGGAGCTGATCTGGGCCGAAAGCCCCGGCTGGGGCAGCCGGGTGTGCTCGAGCGCGTCGAGGCACATGAAGGAGAGCGCGTTCACCGCATCGCCCCCGCCCCGGGTCAACCCGCCGATGTTCAGGTTCTGGAAGTCCGGGTAGGAGCTCGAGGTCTGGGATTCGCCCGAGTCCTTGGCCAGGGTGATCTCGTCGAACTTGACCCAGAGGCAGTCGATCAGCTCCTGGGCCTGGGCGTGGGTGATTTCCCCCGAGTCGATGCTCTGGCGGTAGTAGGGGAGCATGTACTGGTCGAAGCGGCCCGGGCCGAAGGCGTGGCCGCTGGTCTCGAGGTTGATCACGAGGTGCGTGATCCAGAAAGACTGCAGGGCTTCCTGAAAGGTGACGGCCGGCCGGGCCGGAACCCGCATCAGGATGCCGGCGATCTGTTCCAGTTCGGCCCGGCGGACGGGGTCGGGCTCCATCCCGGCCAGGCGCCGGGCCTCGCCGGCGTAGCGGCCGGCGAGCAGGATCGCGCCGCGGCAGGCCATCGCCACGGACTCCAGGAACTGCCGTTTGTGGAGGCAGTCCGGCGCCTGGACGTCCAACCCACCCAGCGAATGCTCAACGTCGGCGATGACCCCTTCCATGCCGTTGGCGAGCACCTTGTCGTAGGCGGCCTGGAAGTGGCCGATCGTGCGCGAGCGGAAGTAGTTGTAAATCAGGCCGCGATCGTCGGCTTTCCAGATCTCGGCCGGTACGGCCGCGTTGATGCGGTCGCCGATCTGGCGGCCGTGCCAGTAGGGGAACACCTCGGCCCGCAGGACCCGCTTGGTCTCTTCGCTCACGAAAAACGGCGTGTCCTTGCGGGTGCCCAGCCGGTCGAGATCGCGCTCGACCCAGGCGCAGTTGATCTCGGGGTAGACGGGGGAACCCCGGGGCGTCAAGGCCTTCATGCCGACGATCAGTTCGTCCTTCAGGATGGTCACCGGGTGCTCGGCCAGGACGCGGTAGAGCATCTTGCCGCGGCGGATGGCGATCGGCTCGCCCTCGGTCTCCTGATAGCTGCGCGTGACCGCCAGGGCCCGATGCGGATGGACCTCGGGGCGGGTGCTGCGGTTGCGCTCGATGCCGAGCCGGACACGGTCGCTGGGCCCGGAGGTGGCGACAGCGGCCTTGTCAATTTCAGGCCTGCGGCTTTCCAAGGCAATGGGGGTCATGCGGGTCTCCTGTTCTTGAGCGCCCCGGAAGCGGAGCGTGGGGCGGGTTTGGATTTTAGACGCGTGCCGGGCGGCCTGGAGGTCGCCGTCTTTTTCCCCGCTCCGGCCGACACCTGTTTCATCGATTCCGTGGCGCGTTGGACGTGCCCGCGCGCCAGCGCCTCCGCGCGATCGGCCTCGCCCCGCGACACGGCCTGGACGATGGCTTCGAGCTCCTTGAGAGTGATCCGGATGGTCTCCTCATCGCGGGGCAGATAGGCCTGGATGTGGTAGCGGTGAAAATGGGTGTGGACGGTTTCCAGGAAAAAATGGTGCAGGGGGTTGCCGGCCAGCCGCGCCAGCGCCAGGTGGATCTCTCTGTCCGCCTGCATGAAGGCATCCCACGCGGAGGGCCCTTTGCCCGCAAGCGCCTCGGCCTTTTCCAGGAGCCGATCAATAGCGCCCATGCGCTGGGGTTCGGCTTGCATGGCGGCCCGGCGTGTGACAAGCCCCTCGAGGTCCTGGCGGAGCTCGGAGATCTGCTCCAGGGTGACGCGCTGGGACTGGACGAAAAGCCCCAGGCTTGCGGTCATGGAGTCGGCATTGGCCTCGCGGACAAAGACCCCGCCGCGGTTGCCCTTGCGGACCTCGACCAGCCCCTTCTGCTCCAGCACCCGCAGGGACTCCCTCAGGGTGTTGCGGCTGACGTCGAGCAGCCCCTGCAATTCCCGTTCGGAGGGGAGCCGGTCCCCGACCGTCAGATGGCCTTTGACGATGGCCGTCTCCACCTGCTGGATGATGCTCTCGAAAGCCCGGGGCTGGCGCACTTTAGTGAACATGGCTGATAATGCCGGGGGTTGGGGGTTCGTGTTTGGTGTTTGGTGTATTTTGTTTGGGTATTTATCGAAAGAGGAAACTTCGACCATTTTTTTCAATGGTTCAACCATACTTGATCGCCCCGCCCTTGTCAAGGACAAGGCCGTGCTTCCGAAATCACGCTCCCCGCCGCCGGAAAGCGATAAAATTCCTCCCTCGCCGGTACGGGGTTTACTGCTGGCCGTCGCTTCTGCCGATTGCTATCAGATCGTGTAACTAATTGTAAAAGTGCGAAGTTTTGACTCGACACGCTTTTCTTTGAAAGGGATCGGGAGCCGAGCCATGCGACACCGCACGGCTCGATTCGGGAGTGGAGAGATTTTTTCCCTGATTCTGTCTATCTCAAGAGTGACACCGGCCCTTCGTGTAGCTTAGGGTTGGGATTTCTTCTTGAGGACATAGTCGATGATGCTGGCCGGGTCGGGCGCTTCTGCGGGCCTTTCGGGTGGAAGGGTTTGCGGTTGCCGGGCTGCCGGCGCCGGTACGGGTGCCGGCGGCGGCGCCTTTGGAGACTTGGCCTCTCGGAGCTGGGATTGAAGCCGGGCATTTTCCTGTTGAGTGTTCTGCAGATCCGCGATCGCGGCTTGCCGGGAGGCCAGCTCGGCGCTCACCTGGTTCTTCGCGCCTTTTTCCTCCGTCAGCGCCTTTTCCAATTCCTCCAGCTTCTTTTCGAATTGAATTCGTTTCTGGTTCTCCGCCGAGACCGAGGCCTCGAGCTGAGCCAACCGCTCCCGGGCGCTTTTCAGTTCCTTCTCGCTCCCCGCCAGCCCGTCGCCCAGTTTTTGCAGATCACCGAGCCTGGCCTCTGCCGCGCCTTTCTGGTTTGTGATTTCAGTCAACTGGGCCTGAAGCCGGGCGTTCTCTTTTTTGATGGCTTCCATCTCCGTTTTGAGACCGGCCTGATTGGATGCGGCGTTTTCTATGTTTTTTTGAAGCTGGGAGATGGCGGCCGCGTCCGGGGCCGCCGTGGCTTTCTCAACCGCTTTTGCCGGGGGGTCGGTTTGAGCGATTTTTCGGTCGACACCATCCGAACCCGCAGATGGCCGGAAGCTTGACAGGAGCCCGTCAAATGCGCCTGAAAAATAGAGGTAACCGGAGGCCGCCATCAAAACAACCAATGCCGCCAGCGCCCAGGGTGCGGTTTTGCGGCTGCCCGCTCCCGAAACGGGCGCCGGCGCCCCGCGACCCGGATCCGGCGCGGCGGCCTCAGCCCCCGGCCTCGCTTCGGCCGCGCCGGACGCCCCCACGGGATTCGGCGCCGCAGCGGATTCCGGCCCGGCCTCACGCGGGATCAGCGTGTTCTCCGTGCATTCCCGGACGATGTCCGGCCCGATCGTTTGAAGGTTGTAGGAGTACCCGCTCAACAGGGCCTGGTCGCAGACGATATTGATCAGCCGCGGGTTTCCCCCGGCAAGCTCGTGCACGGCGCGCAGGGCGCTCGCAGTGAAAATGGGCCTTCCCGCTCCGGCCACCGTGAGCCGGTGGGCGATGTAGGCCTCTGTTTCCGCTTCCGTCAGGGGGTGGAGAATGTGGCTGAAAAAAATGCGCTGACTGAGCGCCCGGTTTTGCTTGAGCATCCCCAAAAATTCACTCTGGCCGGCAAAGATGCAGCTGAGCACCTTCTTGTCCGGTGCCTCGAAATTCGAAAACAGCCGAATCTGCTCCAGCAACTCCGGTGTCAGCCGCTGGGCTTCGTCGATCACCAGCAGGATTTTTTGGGAGCGCGCGGAGGCTTCGTTGATGAATGTCTCCAGGTAAATGAGAAATTCCGCTTTGCCGCTGAACGACCGGCCCGTTTCAAAGGCATCGGCGACGAATTTGAAAAATTCCATTTCGTTCAGGGCCGGGTCGGAAATTTTCGCAAACCGGATGTTGCCCCCGAGCGTTTGGGCGATCGCATTCAGCAGGGTGCTCTTGCCCGTTCCGGGCTCTCCGATCAGCACGGTGAAGCCTTTGTTCTCCAGGATCCCGTATTTGAGAACGGCAAACGCCTCTTTATGTTTTTCGCCCAGCCACAGAAACTTCGGGTCCGGGCCGATCTCAAATGGCTTCAGCTTCAGCTGGTAGTGTTGGAGATACATGGGCACCTCTGGCTTACCGGTTGAGCATTTCTTTCACCGCATCCAGGACCGGGTTGACCTCCTTGGATGGTTTGGCAACAGGCGCCGCGGGAGCGACAGGGGCCGGCTCCGCTTTCTTCATCAGGTATTTCCTCACGCAATCGTACTGCTCCCATCCTTTCAATGGAAAATCCAGATCGACGGATTTCCATTTGGGGTGCCCGTTCTCGCGCAGCCAGCCGATATTTTCATGGAGGATCTTGGCCAATTGGCCCACGTATTCGCAATCGAGGTTTCTGAAGTCGTAGGACACGAGCACGGCCTTAACGGCGACGGTGTTGACCTCGGAGGCCTGCCACGAATAGGTCCCGGCCGGTATTTTCGTCTGCTGGTAGAATTCGACCGCCTTCTTGTTCGTGACCGGTATCACCGCCAGCCCGTCGGGTCCGGCCACGCCCTCGGTGAAAAGCTTCACCGGCAATCCCGCGACGTAGAACATGGCGTCGATCTTTTTCGCCTTCAGCTGGGCCAAGGCCTCGTCCGCTCCGATGGTCAGCATTTCGGCCGGTTTGACCCCCGTGACCTCGAAGAGCAACCGGGCGGTGAGATAGGTGCCGCTGCCGTCTTCCCCGACCGCCACCCGTCGGCCCTGCAGGCCGTCGAAATCGGCGATCTCTTTTTTGCCCACCACGTGGACCTCTTCATTGTAAAGCGGGAAGACCATCTTCGTCTTCTGCGCAATCCGCACCAGCGTCGGGTTGGATTGCACCCTGGAGACAAAGGCCAGCACGTCGGACTGGACGATGCCGATCTGGGTTTTCGGTCTTTTGAACACGGCGTAGAGGTTATCGATCGACCCGGTGGAGGGCTGAACGCCGAGTTCGATGCCTTTCGGCTGGACCAATTGCTGCAGGTTCAAGCCGAACTGGTAGTAGGTTCCTTTCTCACGTCCGGTCATGATGTTCATGGGAAACGCGAAAGCGAGGCTCGCGCAAACCAGAACCGCCAGCATCGCCACGCATGCAGTGGAAAGACCTTTTTTCATGGCACCCGCTCCTTTGGATTGAATGGGGTTTTACAAGCCTAAAAAATTTTCATTAAAAAGGCGGATCGACCAAGGTAATCTTTATGCTAACATAATTTCATCATAATTCAAAAAAAATGAACCGGTCTGCACGCCCGACACCTCCGTCTCTCTTCTCCAGCGCCGGGCCGATTGCCCCACCCCTCGATGGGTGGATTTCTCATCCGGTCTGCGGCCCTGTGAGCAGATCCGAAATTCTTAAAAAATCTTGACAACTACCACTTGGTAGGATAGTCATGGTCCCAGCCTAATCTCGGAACCGCGAGAGCGGGGGACCCAATTTCCTGGGGCGAATCGCCAATCGGCGAGGGGTAACCTTATCGGCCCTAGCCCTTCAGCTAACCTCGCAGGCGTCGATGAGGAAAACCTTCGGAATCGAACAGGGGTCTTTCCTCCGAAAATCCGATTCCGGAGGCATACCGCATGACGGCCTATCTCTCCCCGGCAACACCCGAATTATTTCAGTCTGCCGCCGGATCTAATTCAAGACTCAAGGCGCTGAAGCGCTCCGTTTAGTCACTCTCATTCTTAGAGCCGTCTCCCATTTTTGTTTATTGTCAAACACGAGCTACCACCGCGCCGGTAGAGGGAGATGCGTTTGACGAGCGATATCAATCTAATGCTGGGCGACTCCGATCTTTCGAAAGCTTGGATTACTTTGACCCTGCGAGCAAGGCCGCGCTCGGATTCTTTACTATACGCAGGGGGAGATTAATGGAAAGGGCCCGGCGGTTAAAAAACATCACCAGCCACAATGGGGGATTTATGATCGATCATGAAAAGGAAGGAAGGCAACAGGACGGGATTTCAAGGCGTCAGTTCTTGAAATTCTGTGGTGTGGTGGCAGGGGCATTGGGTCTGGACGCAACCTTCGGGCCGAAGATATTCGAGGCCTTTGCCGCCGGACCGAAACCATCGGTGCTGTGGCTGCATTTTGCCGAGTGCACCGGATGCACGGAATCGCTGTTGCGGACGTCGAACCCGGGCTTTGCCGATCTGATATTTGACACCATTTCACTCGACTACCAGGAAACCCTGATGGCCGCGGCAGGGGATACCGTTGAGCAAATTCTCACCACCACGGCAGAGCAGAACAAGGGGCAGTTCTTCTGCGTCGTGGAGGGGGCCATTCCCACGGCCGCAGGGGGTGCCTATGGATGGATCGGCGGTCGGACGATGTTGAGCATGGCGCAGGAGATCTGCCCCAAGGCGAAGGCGATCATCGCCATCGGAAACTGCGCCTCCTACGGCGGGCTGCCAGCGGCGGCACCCAACCCGACCGGAGCGGCAGGAGTGGAAAATGCGCTCGGTGCCGGGCTGTCGGTGCCGGTGGTCAATCTTCCCGGCTGCCCGCCGAACCCGGTGAACTTTGTGGGGGTGATTGCCAACTATCTGCTGCAAGGAACCCTGCCTGCGTTGGATGCCGATGGGCGGCCGGAGTTCGCTTATGGCAGGACCGTCCACAGCCAGTGCCCGTACCGCGAAAACGAGTCCCGTTGCCTGGAGGATCGGGGGTGCAAGGGCAAGATCTGCGGAAACAACTGCCCGGCGATCAAGTTCAACGATGCTACCAGTTTCCCGATGCAGGCCGGACACCCCTGCATCGGATGCAGCGAGCCTGATTTCTGGGACACCATGACGCCGTTTTACCGGAAGCCTTAATGGAGGTGACTGATGAGTGTGAACCACAACGAATTGCCGATTGACGACCGAAGAGAAGAGAACTCTTCTCTGAAGGCGAAGGATGTTATCGTACCCGCCGGGATGCTCGTGGCACTGTCGGGTTGCGGGGGAGGCAGCGGATCGGGCAGCGCCGCCGGCGGCGCATCGTCGGGAACCGGCCCGACAGCAACCCCGAGCCTGCCACCGCCAGCCGACGGAAGAATCACCATCGACCCGGTGACCCGCATCGAAGGGCACTTGCGGCTGGAAGCGGAAATCAAAAACGGGCAGGTGGCATCCGCCTGGAGCAGCGGAATGCTCTTCCGGGGCATTGAAACCATCCTCAAGGGGCGAAACCCGGAAGACGCCTGGCTCTTCACCCAGAGGCTTTGCGGGGTGTGCACCTATGTGCACGGGGAGACATCGGTGCGTTGCGTGGAGAACGCCCTCGGTGTCACGGTGCCGAGCAATGCCCGCGTAATCCGAAATCTGTTGATGGGGGCCCAGTTCCTTCACGACCACATCATCCACTTCTATCATCTCAGCGCCTTGGACTGGGTGGACATCACTTCGGCCTTGGAAGCCGATCCTGCGGCCACCGCTTCGTTGGCTGCGACCGTCTCCCCCAGCGCTCCGGCCATCGATTTTGCCGCATCGAAAAACC
>CAZLSV010000083.1:0-11220 GCA_964562235.1 uncultured Desulfatibacillum sp. | reverse complement strand
GCATTTGTCTCAAGCGGGCAGCTCGGAATTTTTGCCGGGGCGTATTGGCCGCATGAGGCCTACCTTCTTACACCCGAAGAAAACCTCCTGCTGGCCGCCCACTATTTGGAGGCCCTTAAGCTCCAAGCCAAGGCGGCCCGCATACATGCGATCTTCGGCGGCAAGAACCCCCACGTGCAAAGCCTGCAAGTGGGCGGAGTCACCTGCAGCTACGATATCAATGCCACCCGCATCAGCGAATTTCGCGCGATTCTCGATGAAGTGCGGGGGTTCATCGACACGGTCTATCTGCCGGATGCCGTTCTGGTCGCCCAAGCCTACCCGGAGTGGGCGGGGCTCGGTGCTACAAGCCATTTGCTGGCTTACGGCGATTTTCCGCAGACGGGATCGGAACCTGCCAGCCTCTATTTCCCTCAAGGGGTTATTCTTAACCGAGGACCGGTTGCACCGCTCAACACCTCGGCCATCTTGGAGCACGTAAGGCATAGCTGGTACGAAGGCGAAGCCTCCCTGCCACCTGCCTCGGGGGTGACCGCGCCCATGTTCACGGCGCACAACACGGCGGATCGTTACAGCTGGCTGAAGGCTCCGCGTTACCAAGGAGAGCCGGTCGAAGTCGGCCCGCTGGCGCGGGTCATGGTCGCATACGGACTGAACCATCCGGAAATCAGGGCTGCCGTAGACGGCTTTTTGCAGGCAACCGGCCTTACCCTTTCCCAGATGTACTCCACCATCGGCCGGATTGCGGCACGCGCCCTGGAAACCCAGGTAATCGCTGGTGCCATGGGCAATTGGCTCGCTCAGCTCCAGCCGGGCGGAAGCGTTTTCCAGTCCTGGTCCATGGCCGCCAACGCTTCCGGCTACGGTTTGAATGAAGCGCCTCGCGGAGCCGTCGGCCATTGGCTCCAGATTCAAAACGGCGCCATCGGCAACTATCAGTTGGTGGTCCCTTCCACGTGGAACTTCGGCCCGCGGTGCTCGGCAGACAAGCCCGGGCCCGTGGAGTCGGCGCTGGTGGGGACTCCGGTCGTCGATTCCAAGCGTCCGGTCGAGATCCTGCGAACGGTCCACTCATTTGACCCGTGCATTGCATGCGCTGTGCACGTCATCGACCCCCAGGAAGAGAGCACTTATACAATCAGGACGGGATAGCCCCGTTCGGGCTATTCAAATAAAGAGCCTGTCGGTAGAATCTACCGGCAGGCTCTTCCGTCATCTGAATGCTTGTCATGTGTCCGTAAAAGAGTCTGGCGGGCAGCGCAACCTCCCTCTCGGCCCAATGCTTATCTTTGTGCGAAGTACAAATGCATCATTTCTAGACAGCCCAGCTTGGTTTAGTTTGTCATCACCGTCCCCTATACTCCGATACGGCGCGCATGGCCATCGGGGAGGCAGGGCTTCCGGGTGAATTCGTGTGGCGTGGGCGGAGGGTCTCGGCTATGGAAGTGCTTCGGACTCGGAAGGATACCGGCCCGTGTCGTCGCGGCAGCCCGGAGATCCATTTCCGCAAACACGGGTGCGAGGTGACCACGAATTGCAGTGACCCGACGAAGCTCTATTTCGACCGGCAGCCTCGCGGGGGACAAAAGCACCCAAGGTGGTGGCTGTTCAGCATTCGTGAAAATGGAGAAACCCGGCAGCGGCCTGAGTGCGTTTCCACCATCGCCACGGCCACCGCCAAAACGCTTAAAGGTGCTATTGAGGTAACGCCAAACGCGGGCTCAAACCGCCGCAGTTGAATCGCCAGCGGTTTTGATACTGCCTGAGTTAGTTGTTGGGTTTTCAATGGCACCTGAACATGGATCAGGAGGTCCGGTCACCACCGTTTCCTCGGCGAAACAGTCTTTGAAGTTTATCCTTCCAGCAGGAGCCGACGTAGGCGATCTTGCGAAGAAAGGTCCTCGTCGGCTCCTTGGGGCTGGTAACGACGGTATTCTCCTCTTGCTGCTCTAGTATCTTTTCCATTGGGCTTCTGTAGATCGTCATGATGAAAAACTCCTTGGCTTCCGTCCGGCAGCGGCCGCAAGTATGAAAGACGTTTTGGGCAAATGTGGGGGCGCGAAGCCCTCGAGGGTCAGACTGCCGCCGTTTCTTTGGTTTTATGCGGATCGCTTTTTTCCAGAAACTCCACGGCTTTTTCGATGGTCCGGCGGATTTCCTTTAACTTGAACGGCTTGGCAATGAAATCGAAGGCGCCTTTGGTCAACGACTCTCTGGCCAGTTCCAAAGTGGCGTAACCGGTGATCATGATGACCCTCGTGCGCCGGGATTTCTGGAACACCTTCTGCATCACCTGGATGCCGTCGATCTCACCCATGCGGATATCGCTGATCACGATGTCGAAATCCTTTTCCTCCAGACGCATCAAAGCGGCCGACGGATCGACAAACGTCTCCACCCGATGGCCGTCTTTTTTAATGAACACACTGAGGCGCTCGCCGACGATCGGCTCATCATCCACAATGAGAATGTCGCACGGATAGCTCATCGTTTCCTCCTCTGGTGGGGGTATCTTTTTTCCGTCCCCCCACATTTTTTGCGAAAACACCGTTACGCGGCCTTGGCCGGCTCCGCCGTTGCCAGCCCCGGCTTGCGGCTCACCAGCAGCGTCTTCTGGATTTGGCGTCTCTGGCGGTACGCACGAATCACCTGCATGAGGATGACCAGCGCACCGCTGATGCCGCTGGCGAAGAGAAAGAACTTGCTGCTCGTGTTGAAGTAAGCGTCCCAACCGGCGTCCACGTTCAAATAGCCGAGCTGCCGGAGATAGACCGGGATCGCGATGACCCGGCTGAAGACGCACAGAAGAATGATCAGGCTGGTGACCATTCGGATATACTTCTCATTTACCACCTTGACGCCGTACACACCGAGGTGGATGCCCACCAGAGAACCAAGGTAAAGGAGCATGGTCAGTCGCAAGTCCACGTAGCCCAGGTACGCATAACTCAAGGCGCCATAGCCGCCCATGAACACCGCCAGGAACAGCTCCGTGCCCGTGGCCACGGCCGTGGGTACGCCGAAAACGTAAATCATGGCCGGAACGCCGATAAAACCACCCACGCCGATCGTCCCGGCCAGGTAACCGGTCGCGATGCCCACGGCCATCAGCACCCAGAGGCTGACCTTGGTATCGGCTACGCGGAAGTGAATGACCGGGGGAAGGTTTAGCCGGGCCAGGTATTCGGCGATTTTCATGGAGGGCCCGGCCCCGGCCTCGCCGCTGTCCTTGGATTTGAGGATGTCTCTGAGCATCGAAACGGCGACGAAGGACAAAATAATGGCGAACACCAGGCTGATGTAAAGGTTGGCGCCGGCGCCCTGATCCGCGCCGTGGCCGTCCCCCCCGCCCTTGAAATAGCTGTTGATCCAGACGGCGATCTGAACGCCGATGATGGCCGTGGTCAGCATGAAGGCCGCCAGTTTTTTGTCCACGTTTCCCGCGGCCGCGTGCTTTCTGGATCCGACCAGCGCTTTCCCGAATTTATGGGTGATGTTGCTGGCAACGGCGATGACGCCGTCCACGCCCAGGTTCATCATGCCGGGCGTCATGAAGAAGGCGCCGCCGCTGCCGATAAATCCGCTCAAAATGCCGCCGATAAAACCCAGCAAAACCACCTGCAGGGCCGAGGCCAGATTGATGTCGATGAAATGTCCAGCGAATAACTCGTGCATGGGTCCCTCCAGGCCGTTTTAGATTAATCGATGTTGACGATCTTCAAGGTCAGTCCCGACACGGTGCCGTACACATAGGCGATCAAGGGGCTGAAGAGGGTTACCGCCACCGCCGCCACGATTTTGAAATTTTGATGAAGCGGACCGCCCAGAAAATCCAGAACCGAATTCTGGTGCGTAAAAATCAGGACATAAACCACAACGATCAAGGCCAGGTACCCTGCCAGGGTGGCGGTCTGACGTTTGCCGAAAAGCAACTGCGCCTTGAGTTCGTCCGCGGTGATCACCGGCGCCTTGAGGCGGTCCCGGATGTTCAACGCCAGTTCACGGGTCTGGCGCGTGCGCGTCGAATGTCCCTTGGACATGAACATGTCGCCGATGACGACCAGGGTGTAGCGACCGCTGCCTTGCACCCGCTCCAGGATCTGGTCGTAACCCCCGCAGACGGTGTGACGTCCGCCGAAACGGCCCAAATCGACCAATTCTTCTTCGGTCCGGCCCAACCCACCGTCGTCCACGACCGTCTGCGGGTCATCATCCTGCACGCCGCCGTCGGCGGCGAGTGCGCATTCCTGACGGGCGTAGTCATAGTCCGGGTTGGCCGCGAGGGCCTCGGCATCTTCCGGCAGCTCTCCGGGCGGGACCAGGCGCATCAACTCCACCGCGGCTCCCCAGCGCTGGGCCAGCCGGATAATCTGGCCGAAATTTTGCGACCCTGGCTCGAACCGTTCCTGCACCCACAGGATATTTGTCTCGGCCATGGTGCATTGGATCTCACGGCAGCCGGGCAGCTCGGCCAGCACCTGGGGAATGTGTTGGCTGGCCTTGTCATGCTCCGGCGGGTAGGTGACCGTGATCACTCCGTTGTCTGCATGCACCTGGAGATCGGCCTGAAGCGTGCGTTCATCCAGGGCCAGCCGCAGTTTGGCCTGCGCTGAAAGATCGAGGTCGTTCATCCGCTTCAAGCTGGCCGGGGTGGCCTGGAAATCCGGCAGCTCCGCCGTGGCGCAGAGGATGCCGGCCGCATTGGAAAGCCCCATGTTCTCAAGATTGAAGAACAGGTCGAAATGGTTGGGGTCGCGACCGTCCACCCGGTGTATGTAGCGGATCCATTTGCCGATGTCCTCATCCAGTTGGGCGAGATAGCTCTCGGCCTTGTCCGGGGACAGGTTCAAGGTCTGCGCCGTGCATTTGATCCGAATCTCTTGTGGAGTGGTCAGCCCCACCCGCAGCCGATGGCTGACCCCCGGCAACAGCAGGTGCCCGGCGCGGCCATGATAGATGAGGTTCCCTTGATTGGCCTTCTCGCACAGCGTCGCGGTCAGAAACGCGAGATACAGCTCCTTCTCGCGCACCAGTTTTTCGGACAGGCCCGGTGTTTTGATCATCGCCACTTCCAGCCGGCCGATCATGATGCCTAGTTTGCGCGCTTCATCGACCAGTTCTTCCCGATTCAGCACGGGCCAACCCGTTTTGCGTGCCAGAACCTGGGCCAGTTCCTCCCGTCCGCACTGAAACATGCTTGAGATCATTACAATCGTCATCTGGCTCCATCCTCTTCTTTCAGGTAGCTGATGTGATTCTTACCCTTGACCTGGATGATCTGACTTGGGATCAGAGGCTTGATCTGCAACAAAAGACGCTCGCCGGCCCTGTCGTCATCGCCGAAGACCAACACATCAATCCCTTCATCCCGGACCAGCCCCACGATCTCCTCTTCCAAATGCCGGTGGGTGATGTGATGCGACACCGTCAAACCTGCTTGGCGCGCGCTGTTGACCAGGTCCAACAACGCTTCGCCCATCCATGTGGTGAACGAATTATCCGAATCCGACGCAGCAGCTTGCTGAAGGATGTACACATGCGCGTAAAGTCTTTCAGCCAAAGACATGGCATAATGAACGCTCTTGAGATTTTTTACCGACGGAACCAAGGGAACCAGAATTTTTTGGGGCGACATCGCCGGTATTCTCCAGAGCACGAGACGTCCTTGCTCAATCGACCCTATATCAATTTTCGCGCCACAATAATTTTTATTATGATATCAAATAGTAAAAACAAAAATGGCTTCAAGCCTCCAACAATTTTGTTTCGCATTGAAACAAAAATACCGCCGCCCGCAGCCCGGGTAAACCTATAAAGATTGAAATCAGTATGTTAAGATGTCCGTTTCAATTCGAAACAAAAAATGGCACGCGGGTGCGGGAGACGACAAGAAAGGCGGTGCGGTCCGAGTGGCGAAGTGCAGCTTATTCCAAACCGTGCTGCTTCATTTTACGCCAAAGCGTGGTGCGGGGCAGGCCGAGAATTTCTGCGGCAAGGCTCTTGCGGTGGTTGGTCTTGATCAGAACATCACGGATGTATCTTCGTTCCATCTCTTCGAGGGTCATTCTGGGCGCAGACTCTATGGACTGCATCGAAAGCTCCCTGAGATCGGAAGGAAGGTCGCGTGCCGAAATTTCAGGATCATCGGACAGGGCTACGGCGCGTTCAATGATGTTTTCCAGTTCCCGGACATTGCCTGGAAACGGATAGCGGGAGAGAATTTCCAGCACCTCCGAGGAGACGCCTTTGACCTCTTTGCCGAAGGCTCGGCTGTACTTCTCCAGGAAGCAGCGAATCAGCAAGAGGATGTCGTCCGGCCGCGCCCGCAGCGGCGGCAACGGTATCATCACGACGTTGAGCCGGTAGTAGAGATCTTCCCGGAAGGTGTGCGCCTTTACCATCTCTTTGAGGTCCTGGTTGCTGGCCGCAATCAGGCGCACATCGATCGGCAACGGCTTGACCCCGCCGACCCGCAGCAGCGTGCGCTCCTCGACGAAGCGCAGCAGCTTGACCTGCATGCTGGCCGGCATCTCACCGATCTCGTCCAGAAAAATCGTACCCCGGTGAGCGGCTTCCAGCAGCCCGATCTTTGTTTCGGTGGCGCCGGTAAAGGCTCCTTTTTCGTGGCCGAACAGTTCGTTGGAGATCAGCTCTTCGGTGAATCCGCCGCAGTTGAATGAGACATAAGGCTGTTGGCTCCTGCCGCTGCGCTGATGGATCGCCCGGGCGATCATCTCCTTGCCCGTTCCGCTTTCGCCCTGGATCATTACGTTGCTGTCCAAGGGCGCCACCTTTTCGATCAAGCGGAAAACATGGAGCATGGCTTTGCTGTTGCCGATGATCTCCGCCGGTCGGTTCTGAGAAAACAGGGCTTCCTTGAGAGTCTCTTTTTCCCGGACGAGGGTCACTTTCTCGAGGGCCCGTTTTACCAGAAGCCGGAGATCGGCCATTTTGACGGGCTTGGTCACGTAGTGGAAGGCGCCGGCGCGGATGGCGTCGATGGCGGAGTCGACCGAGCCGTGCGCGGTGATGAGAATGACTTCGCAGTGGGGAAGGCGCCGACGGGCCGCTTGCAGCACCTCCAGGCCGCTCATCTCCGGCAGCCGCAGATCGCACAGGATGAGATCGAAGCTTGTCTGCTCCAGGCGCTCCAGGGCGGATTCGCCGTCCGTAAACGTTTCGACTTGGTAAAGGGGCTCCTTGGAGAGCCCGCGCTTGATTTCGCGGCCGATGATGGGTTCATCATCAATGACAGCGATCCGGAAACCGTCCATCCCCTCAGCCCTCAACGGCCACGGGGCCGGCCAGCGGCAGAAAGATGGAAAAACAGGCCCCCTGGCCGGGTTGGCTCTCCACCTCCATCCGGCCGCCGCTCTTCTTGATGATGTTGTAGCTGACGGACAAACCGAGTCCCGTACCGACGCCGACCTTCTTGGTAGTAAAAAAGGGATCGAAGACTTGGTTGAGGTGCTCCGGCGCAATGCCGGGCCCGGTGTCGACGACATCGATGCGGGCCTCGGCGGGGGTTTCCGCGGCGCGGATCACCGCCTTCAGCTCGCCGCCTTTTTCCATGGCCTGGATGCCGTTCATGAACAGGTTGAGCAGGACCTGCTGCAACCCGCCCTTGTCCAGCTGAAGCGGCGGCAGATTGCAGTTCACTTCCTTGACGAAACGAATGTGATGCAGGTCCAATTCGTTTTTGACCAGGCGGAAGGTCTTGTCCACGACCTCCTCCAGGCGGGTTTCCTCCATCCGCGGGTGGCTGGCCCGCGAAAATTCCAAAAGATTTTTGACGATCTCGCTGGCGCGGTCGGCCTGATCCATGGCTTCCTGGTAGAGTCGACGGCGTTCGACGTCGTCCATGGCCTGTTCGTCTTCGAGCAGGGACTCCAGGATGAGCGAAATGTTGTTGATGGGGTTGTTGATTTCGTGGGCTATCCCTGCGGTCAGGGTGCCGATGGAGGCGATCTTGCGGGACTGAACCAGTTGCTCGCGGCGTTTTTCCAATTCACCCACCATGCGGTTGACGGCGGCCACCAGATGATGAATCTCGTTTTTGGAATCCCCGTAGGGGGTAATGCGCTCGAATGCCCCCCGAGCCACGGCCTCGGCTTCGCGCGTGATGCGTGCCAACGGCCGGATCACCTTCTCGCCGATATAAAAGATGACAAACCCCAGGAGCACCACCAGCAGCAGCAGGCTGACCATGGGCAGAGGGATCATCTGCTGGAGCAGGCCGTGAATGGTGCGCCTTTCGACCGCCACCAGCTGGTCCGCCAGGGTCAGCAGGTTCTGGCCCACGCCGCGAATCAAGGCTTGGATCTCGGCACAACCGTCGGGACCGCATGGGGTTTGATGGAGCTTTGACATCAACTCCGAGTACTCTTGGACATACTTGCTGAACAGGTTGAAATTTTTCAGGCCGATGGCCTGAACCAAGGTCTCTTTTTCACGATGCAGCGCCAGAGCAAGCTGGTTGGTGTAGGTGACATTTTCCTCATAACTGAAATCCTGGCGGTACAGGAAGTAATTCTTTTCATAGCGCCGCATCTCCAGAATGTTGCTGTTCAGCCCTTCGGCCAGCTCGAAGAACTGCATGGAGCGCGACAGCTGGCTGAAGTTGCTGTAGTTGAGGACGATGAGCGCGGCCATGAAGGCAAAGCAGACCACGAAGGCCGCCATGATTTGCGAACGTAACGTTCGGGGGAGGTATTTCATGTACCTCATAGTACCACGTGGGATTAAGTTGTAAATCAGAATTTTATAAAACCCAGACAGGTAGAATGAACAGCGGAATGAAAATGAGAAAGTGAGCCCTTGGGACCGGGCCGCTACCCAGATGCAGCAATTGACTTTTCGGTGCGGCAAAAAAGTGGAAAGAGTACTCAATTTCGAAGTAACAATAGCTCTGCCAACAGAGAAAAATAAAATTATTTTTTGGAACCCTTGTGCGATATCCCAAGGTGGCACCACCTCGAGATATGTCGGATGTATCCCGAGCCACATTGCCTCTGCAGCTTGCTTTTTAGACGGTTATACGCTTCATTATAGCTTTTGTTATTAAAGAAAGAAATGGCATGGTTAGCGATTTAAAAATTTATTCGGCAGTTTGCCTGAACCGACATAATCGACAACATCTTTGATTGATTGTTTGTCCCTGGTAACCATCAGCTTGGATGTTCCGTGGGCTAATATTTTCCCATCCATGTCACACATCTTGGCTTCGGCAAGATAAAGGGTTCTTCCAGATTTAATTTTCTGCCCATTGATAATGACCTTTTCATCAAGAACTGGCGCAAGAAAGTCCACTTTAAGATCAATGGAAATCAATCCATTTTCCTCTGGAAGGTCGCAGTAGGCCGCCCAATAGGCGGCAGTATCAATCGCAGACGCATATACGCCCCCATGAAGCCCACCGAAGGGGTTCATATGTTTTTTCCCAATCTTCATCACCACCACTGAATAGCCAACACCTATTTCCGTGACCCTAATGGACAAATGCTTAAAAAAGGGACCCGTGTTGATCGCTTTGATTACAGCCTTTAGATGCTCTGGGTTAGGTTTTGGCAAATTTATTCCTCCCGAGATATGGCTTCAATATCAAATGCGGGCTCGAACCCAGAGTTGAAAATCAGGCCAGGCTTGGGTTGCTTCAGCACATGGCCGACCACCTCACAGGGCCAACGGTCACAGTTGCACATGAAATCTATTTCATCAGTCGTGTTTCGGCTCATATGGAGCAGACCAGCTTCTTCGCAGCGATCCACAATTTCTGGCGCTTCCACCTTGGAAACGCGCCTCCCCCGCAACCGTTCGGTGATGCTTTCGGCAATCTCACCGAACCACATGCAGACTCCGACAGGCATTCCATGTAGTTCCTCGCCGCGCAATTTTGCGGCCTGGCGGCAGTAGCAGGCTCCAATGCCGATAATGTCGTATTGGTCGATGTGAGTCATAACCTGATCGTAAGTATGGATGGTTCTGAGTCATTGTGAACCATCCCTTCATATAGATCGATTTACATGGGCTTGAATAAAGGTTCGCGTTTTCCTGAAAAGGCTCATAGTCCTCCCATGCCATCAGGATGAGCAGCACAACCCGCAAGGCCTCTAAGCTCTCTCTGTATATGAATCTCAGGAGAGCGGATGCAGGAACCGGATAGGCCCTTCTTTGCCCCCCCCGAAAAATACAATGAATGTCCAGCCAGCTCAAGGGATGTTTAATGACGGCGTCTTACGCGGAAAAGCTCAAACACCCCATTTTCAGTCTCGGGAGCTGGCCATCGGCTTTGGAAACAAGTGGGGGGATTTCAGAAAAAGTACAGTAGGGGTACCTTGTCTGCATCCCAGTTTTACGTCAGTTTGCGATGTGGGAGCAATTTTTTTATATATATACGGGTCCATAAAAACAAAATTTAAACAAATGGCTATCTGTCGAGTGTTAACACATCGTTGACTCGAATATTCGCCTATAGATCATGGGCTTTCTATCTCCTTGAACCAGGCGCACCTCCATCGACCCAGTACCTTTCCCCTGCGAACAATTTCAGCGACCGAAGAGCTCGTTAAGATGATTCGCCTCAACCTATTAAAATCGTGATGCCTTCCGTGGCGCTCAAGCCATCCGTTGGGCGGTCGAGGATCTCGGAATCGCCTCCATCCGTCCGAACTATCAACCACATCCTCGGTCGCGAGGGCCTGACTCATCGCCGAACCGGGCGTTATGCGGCCAAGGGAAAAGAGATCGGGGCTGTACTTCTTAGCTTTCGTGATTATAAAATCAAAATGACGGAAAGACCCGATCGACCAGAGCCTGACCGATGAATGAGATAAACAGAATCAAGGATTTTATTGCGGAAAAGTTTGATGCCGGCGACGTGGCCGCGCTGGACCGGCTCTCCCTGGTGCTGGATCAGGTGCTGGCGGACCTTGCCCTCAAACGTGCGCTGCTCGGGCAACCGGAGCCGGAGCCTGAACCGGAGCCGGAAGAACGTCTTGAAATGGTGGACAAGGATCGGCTGGACAAAGAAGGTTTTGAAGAAATCAAACCGTGGAAGGTAAAGTTATAACTGAATCTGTTCGGTTTAGCGGCCCGATGCGCAAGATGAAGCCGATCGGCATAGGGGGCCGTGATGATCTCACGGCGCCCCTGCCACACCACCCGGCATGCGGGTCCGCACCGGGGGCGGTTCGAAAGATTGAGGTCACGCGGCGAGCCGGG
>CAZLSV010000082.1:16470-22736 GCA_964562235.1 uncultured Desulfatibacillum sp. | reverse complement strand
GCTGCTGCCCTGGGCCGAGCAGCTTCTCGACGCGATGCTCGACTATAATTTGATCGGCTTCCACACGGCCGCGCATGTCGACAACTTCCTCCACACCGTCGACGCGCTGTCGCCGGCGAGGGTTTCGGACGATGCGGTCGAGCACCGTGGGCAGCGGGTCCGGGTGCGGGCGTTCCCGCTCGGGGTCATCCCCCAGACGTTCCAGGAACCGGCCGACCCAGCGGTCGCCGATGAGGTCGCCCGGCTGCTGCGGGCGATCGCGCCGAGCCGGCTGGTTTTGGGCGTCGATCGACTGGACTACACCAAGGGCATCCCGGAGCGGCTCGAGGCCTTCGGTCGCCTGCTGGAGCTCTACCCCGAGTGGCGCGGCCGCGTCTCCCTGGTGCAGATCTCGGTCCCCTCCCGGGCGGACGTGCCGGGGTACGCGGAGCAGCGGCAGCGCATCGAGACCATCGTGGGCCGGATCAACGGGGAGCGCGGCGAAGGGGCGTGGGTACCCGTGCGCTACCTTTACCGTAGTTACAGCCACGCGCATTTGGCCGAGCTTTACCGTGCGGCGGCGGTCGGGTACGTGACGCCGTTGCGCGACGGGATGAACCTGGTGGCCAAGGAGTTCGTGGCGGCGCAGGACCCTGCCGAGCCGGGCGTGCTGCTGCTGTCGAAGTTCGCGGGCGCAGCGGCCGAACTGAGGGACGCGGTGCTGACGAACCCCTGGCAGGTAGACGGGATGGCGCGGGACCTGGACCGGGCGCTGAGGATGGAGCCGGCCGAGAAGCAGGAGCGGCACCGCAAGCTGCTGGCGGTGGTCTCGCGAACAACGGCCGCGACCTGGGCCGAAGAGTTCCTCGAAGCGCTGACCGCTTCCGGGTAGCGCCTTCCGGTCGCCGGCCGCTCGGCCCCCTGTCGGCCTGTCTCAGCTCACAGCATCCGACGGGTGATCCCGCAAGCATATTTCTATGGAACGTGATTTGTTATATGATCTCAAGGTGAGCTGAACGGCCATCTTGCCATTAACGCCCTTGTTTGCTCCGGAGTGCAGGATGTCATTCTGGCCAATGGGGTCAATTCAAGACTGTCCCGGATTGTGAGAATCGGTGATGAGGTATTTCTTTTTCCTTTTTCTGATTATGCTAAACGCATGCGGAGACCACGACTCGAAGAGCGGGAATCCCGTTCGCGAGATGCAAGAACTGCAGCAAAAAGTGGCAGACCTGAACCAGGTTATCAAAGAAATAGCGGTTGAAAACATCAACCTGCAGGCCGAAATCGACGCGCTGAACGGAAAACTCACCGACTGCGAACAAGCTAAACCGCTGCCGTCTCCCCCGATGAAAATGGAACCCGAACCGCGCACGGAACCCAAGGAAGTGGACCCGCAAAAAAAGCTGATGGATTTTTTGGAAAACCTCGAAAAACGCAAGAAATGACAACGGGGGGGGAACCGTCAGACATTCCAAATCGCTTCAGGGCCTGTTCTTAAGAAAACGGCCATCGTGCCCGCTGCCGTTAGAGTATTGGTTAATACAATTCTGACAGGAGGGCAGTATGAAGGATACCGGTAAGGTCTCCCGAAGAGAATTCCTTGCTACCTCGGCCGCCGCCGGAGCGTGCCTATGCGGATTGACCGGATGCAACCTTCTATTGCCCCAGACGGGCGATACACCCCTCATTCAGCCACCCGCCTATGAGATTGTCGAAGCAAACGGAAAAGTCGACATCGTCATCGATATCGGAAAAACTCCGGATCTGCTGAAAGAGGGCTGCGCCGTCAAAATCATCGATAAGCGCATAAACGACCGCATAATTGTGGCGAATACCGGAAAAAACGGTTTCACCGCGCTGTCAATTTCCTGCACTCACAACGGAGCCGAGGTGGAGTATAAAAACGATCTTAAAAAATTTATATGCGTCAGTTTCAATCACGCCGAATTTTCACCGGACGGACGGTCGATTGATGGCATGAAACTCAAGACCCTAACTTCATATCCGATCAGCCGTAAAGATGAAAATTTAATTATTTCCATTCCAGTGTAGATCCAGGTTGGGTTAACGACTCTCACATACATGTTTCTGTGGCAAAACCCCGCCACAGTAACTGGAAAATTGTAGTTCCTCCCGAGAAATCACCAAAGCATCACATCTGTGGTATACTTTCGCTGTGGGGTTGCATAAGGAGGTATGAGCAGATGCCCGTTATGCACGATGAAGAAAAGGGGATTGGGCGTCGAAATTTTCTGCTGCTATCCGCCGGTGCAATTTTCACATCGATCCTTCATCATGAGATCGTTGTTGCCGCAGCCAAGCAAACTGGATCCGAGTTCATTGAATCCTCATGCCAGAAATCCGGACCGACGAAAAAGAGGGTTCTAATATCGTATGCCAGCCGATGTGGTTCTACCGGAGGCGTGGCAGAGGCCATTGGACAAATACTGTGTGAGACTGGCGCGTCCGCGGACATCCGCCTTGTCGCGAACGTGAAGGATCTCAGCCCCTACCATGCGGTTATTGTGGGAAGTGCCATCCGCAGGGCCAAATGGCTGCCTGAGGCGGTGGAGTTCGTGAGAGACAACCAAGATCTGCTGGCGCGGCTTCCCGTCGCTTACTTTGCCGTTTGTCTCACCATGAGGGATGACGCGCCGGAAAACCGCAGCAGGGTTATGGCCTACTTGGGCCCTGTGCGCAAAGATCCACCTCGACGCGTCCGGACAGTTTTTCGCGCTTGTCGCGAATGGTGCAGCGTCTGAGTTTTTGGAGCCAGGTCCATGCTGTGCCATAGCTGCCAAAGCCTAACAGCTCCTTCAGGTTCACCGCATTGACCCCGGATTTTCGGGTCGTGAACCACCACATGGCTTTGAACCAATAAGTGATCGGCTTTTTGGAACTGTCCATGATCGTGCCAGCGGTCAGTGAATTCTGGAATTGGCATTGGGTGCAAATGTACAGCTTTCGTGAACTGAACCAGTATTGATCATGACCACATCGTGAACACACAAAGCCATTGGGCCATTTTTGTTTGAACAGATAATCGTAACAAGCACTTGCATCAGCGAACCTTACCCCAAACTCGATTTCAGATTTTGGGAAATCTTCGGTGATCTCAAAGTCTGTCGTAAAGTCTGTCATAAAAGCCTCCTTGGATGGGTTTATGAGGCCTTTATAACACTGGGTCGTGACAGATACGGTCACACTTGAACTGGAGCTTCATAGAGATCCGAATAATCTAAATACCATCGGCGTATCTGTATAATCGCAAATTACTTTTTGCCATCCTCAAATCGTTTGGATGGCAGACATTATCCGGTCTGCCAGCGGAGCGCGGCTTACTCGAATTGAAATTTCACCATGTCTGTATAGCCACGGTTATGATATCCCAAATAGGGGGTACCATCAGCAATTGAAAAACCGAATTGCTCACGATACATCCCCGCGATCTCGACATAGTTTTTCTCGCTCTCTCTCATCTTGCCCTTGATGTATGTCCATTGATCAGCCGGCACCACGAT
This sequence comes from uncultured Desulfatibacillum sp., assembly GCA_964562235.1. Lineage (GTDB taxonomy): Bacteria > Desulfobacterota > Desulfobacteria > Desulfobacterales > SpSt-501 > SpSt-501. The sequence continues at coordinate 19,233 of CAZLSV010000082.1, read as the reverse complement.
GTTGCCAGATATTACAGGGGTATCTATGAATAGGAATGTCAATGTTTTTTCGTCGATTATTCCCTCAGTTTCCCAACCTTCACCAACGAAGACTCTTAAACGGATACCACCCGTGTTTGGAGCAGGAGGTTGGAAGGCTAATTCTGGCACTGTCCATTGAATGATCAACTGGCCGTAAATATCTGGATGCGCAGACATGTTTACTACTGTCTTGGAGGTCTTTGGATCTTTCAGCTTTCCATTGTTTTTGACTTCAACGTAATTTGGGTTTTCTGTAAAAGCTGAAATAGTCGGCATGACCCTATCGCTTTGAACATTAACTTTTAGAATCTTTGTTCTACTGTCGGTTAATGTTAGCGTCGCGTCATATGGACCTCCTTTCGGAATTAAAGCAGGAAAGGGATGAAAATATAATGTATCGGTATCCACATAAGTTCCAGAAACTGTAAATGAGTTGTTTCCAGCATTCCAAGACAAAGATCGGTTATAATCTGCTTCCACATAGTAAGGAGTCGCGGTGTATCCGTTTAGTGAGACAGAAGCAACATTATCAACTCCCAAGGCCTCGCCACCCACAACATTCATAATGGGCCCTGCATATCCGTCCGGGCGATTATCATTATTTTTGTCATCCCAACAACTCGAGGGAGCGTTCGCTGCCGAGCATTGAGGAGTTTTAAACCAATCAGTATGATAGATTGTAATTGGATAATTCGCGGTTGGAGGCCCAACCCAGGCTCCAGGGTTATTATTAGGGGCGTCCACCTTCATCTTCCAAATTGAAGGTAAAATTACCCCATTGATCATTCCTTTTATCACGATTCTCGAATCGGTTATGCCATTTGTGTGTCTTCTGTTATCAAGTCTCCCGTCCGTAATATTAATATTGTCGTTAATACGTGGGATTATTTCAGATAGGCTGAAAATAGGGCTATAATTGTTTCCGTTCCAATTGTTCGCGAAATCAGTGTTCCATGCCCATGCGCCACCGCCGAATGAACCCATGTCACCCATCTCAAGCTTTCCTAAACAAGTAATGTTTGGACCCCATTGGTGAGGAAAATTCGCGCAAGCGCTCACATCAAGAGCGTTTGCGTTTGGTGGGAAGTTGATTACCAACAGGGCCATTACCAGAAAAGACGCTGCTTTGAAAAAATTTCTTGCACTCATTTTCTCTTCTCCTTTCCTTTTGGGGTTCGGTTTCCAGAGTAAACCGTGAATCAACTTCTTTTCTTTCTTTCCGTCCAAGAAACCTTCATCATGTTACTCTCTGGTAAATCCTTACTGCGGGCTGGCGCAACGCTAAGCAATCAATAGCTTCGCGGCAAACCGCGAGCTATCTCTCCGGTGGAGTTCATCATCATATCGAAGCAAGCTGCGGGGAATTAGACCCGCAGAGATTAAAGCGTAATTTTTCGTTCGCCGCATTTGCGGCTACAAGATTCTCAAGAGGACGCTTGGAAATAAAAAAAACCGGACCGCCTTTACTTAAAGGCAACTCGGTTATTCGGTTGAGATAATAGAGAGGAAAATTTTTCGAAAATAAAGGTTGGGCCCACTCCGACTCCTTTTTTCATAATAAGGACAGATAGGCTGGTGGAAAATCAAGCAAAAATCATGCAAAATCTAACTGTGTTTAAAGTAAAATAAAAACAAAGCGTTGTAAATGTGCTGATCTTGTGTCTATTTAATATTGATCTTAATGTTGAGAGGTTTTTTTCATATTGCCCATTATTTAGAGTAACATGGGCCCCATACTTTTAACCTTATGCCCGCCAATTTTATTTTGAATTTTAACGATCAGTTTTGCCCTGATTCTTGGGTCTAACCCGACTTTTCAAGTCCCAGCCTTAAACCCGAGCATTCTAAAGTGGCTTATTTCGTTTGACCTCTTGCCCAAGCCAATATAGAAAGCCAGGTGTAGCGAACTGCGCCAGCTCTCGGTGAAACAAAGCTTCTTTCTCTTAGCACCGCCTCCGGCCACGACGATCGTGACAACCCACCTTCGAAAGGGGCTGCGGCAGTCATGAGATGTCTCGTCCGCTATGCGGCGGGGCTCCTTTCGCTCGAGCCCCGAAACCCTTGAAACCTTGAACCCTTGGACCTTTGAACCATGCGTGAAATCGTTCTGATCAACATCACCGGCAAGGACAAGCCCGGGCTCACTTCCCGGCTGACCGAAATCCTGGCCACTTACGGCACCACCATCCTGGACATGGGCCAGGCCGTGATCCACGACTTTTTGTCTTTGGGCATCCTGATCGAAATCCCGGACGAGTCCCGGTCCGCATCCGTGCTCAAGGACATCCTCTTCGCCGCCCACAAGCTCGGCATCAGTGCGCAGTTCACGGCCATCGACGAGGAGCGCTACGAGGCCTGGGTCAACCAGCAGGGCAAGGAACGCCGCATCATCACCATCCTCGGCCGCAAGATCAACGCCTCCCAGATCCACCAGGTCGCGCGGGCCATGGCGGACAACGGGCTGAACATCGAGGTCATCACGCGCCTCTCCGGCCGGATTTCCCTCGCCGGCGCGCAGGCCAGCCCCAAGGCCTGCATCCAGATGAGCGTCTCCGGCCACCTCGCCGACCCCGACACCCTGCGCAGCCGGCTGCTGGCGATATCCGAGCAGACCGGGGTCGACATCTCCTTCCACGTCGACAACCTCTACAGCCAGAACCGGCGCCTGGTGGTCTTCGACATGGACTCGACCCTTGTGCAAGCGGAGGTCATCAACATCCTGGCCGAGCGCGCCGGCGCCGC
>CAZLSV010000082.1:5623-16460 GCA_964562235.1 uncultured Desulfatibacillum sp. | reverse complement strand
GGATCACCGAGGCCGCCATGAACGGTCAGCTGGACTTCAAGGAGAGCCTGACCCGGCGGGTGGCGCATCTCAAGGGGCTTCCGGAGACGGTGCTGGCGGAGGTGGCGGAAAACCTCAAACTGACCGACGGGGCCGAGCACGTCGTCACCACCCTCAAGGGCCTCGGCTACAAGCTGGGGATCATCTCCGGCGGGTTCGACTACTTCGGGAAGTATTTCCAGAACAAGCTGGGGCTGGACTACATTTTCGCCAACCAGCTGGAAGTGGCCGACGGCCAGCTGACGGGAAGGCTCAAGGGGGATATCATCGACGGCCCCAAGAAAGCCGAGATCCTCCGGACTCTCGCCATGGTGGAGAACATCAACCTGGAGCAGACCATCGCCGTCGGCGACGGCGCCAACGACCTGCCCATGCTGCACGCCGCCGGTTTGGGGGTCGCCTTTCACGCCAAGCCCATCGTCCGCGCCAACGCGGACCGCTCGATCTCCAGCGTCGGCCTCGACGGGCTGCTCTACCTCATGGGGATCAGCGAGCGCGAGAGCCGGCAAGCCTAAGCCGGCTGTTGATAAATGCCCATCTGCTGCGTTACGCTCATCCCGAGTCATTGCGGCGTACTGCCCGTACGCCTCATTCCTCGGGATTTCGCAAGCCTTGCATCTGGGCATTTCTGAACAGCCGGCTGCAGATCAGTTATCGCGCCCTTGCTCGGATCCCGTATCAAGCATCACTCGGCATGCCCGTACCAGTGCGGCTTGAGAAACACCAGGCCGCAGGGTTCTCCTTCCCGCGGTCCGGGGTCCCGCTTCCGGCATCGCGCATCAAATGTCGCGGTTCATTCCCATATCGGCACGGCTTAATCCATACCGGTGGGTCACTCCGAATGGCCGGCGGCCTGCGGTTCGGGCAGGGGTTCTGCCGGCGGCTCGACCCCGGCCGCCGGCTTGTGGTCGCGGGCGATCAGCATGTAGATCGAAGGGATCACGAAGAGCGTGAAGAACGTACCGACGGCCATGCCGCCGACGAGCACCAGGCCGATCGAGTTCCGCGCCTCGGCGCCGGCGCCGGTCACCAGGGTCAGCGGAAAGTGGCCGGCGATGGTGGCTGCGCTCGTCATGAGGATCGGCCGCAGGCGGGTGACGGCGGCCTGCCGCACGGCCTCCCGCTTGGCAAGTCCCTGCAGCTGAAGCTTGTTGGCGAATTCCACGATCAGGATGCCGTTCTTCGACACCAGTCCGACCAGCGTCACCAGCCCGATCTGAGAGTAGATGTTGAGGGTGGTGGTCCAGCCGTGGGTCCAGAATTGGACGTTCGGGTCGGGCATCCTGAGGAAGGTGAAGACGAGCGCGCCGAAAATCGCCAGCGGCACGGACCCGGCCAGAATGACGAAGGGGTCGCGGAAGCTGTTGAACTGCGCCGCCAGCACCAGGAAGATCAGGATGACCGCCAGCCCGAAGGTGTACAGGAACCGGTTGCCCTCGGAGCGCAGCTGGCGCGACTCGCCCGTGTAGTCGATGACATAGCCCTTGGGCAGGACTTTCGCCGCCTCGTCCTCGAGAAACCGCAGCGCCTCGTCCAGCGGCCGGACCGAGACCCCGCTGATCTTGACGGCGTTCAACTGCTGGAAGCGGTTGAGCGAGCGCGGCACCGTGGAGTTGCGCAGGGTGGCGACGGTGCTGAGCGGCACCAGCTGCCCGCCCGGGCCGGTGACGTAGACGTTTTTGAGCTGGTCCGGGTTGAGCCGGTCCACGCGCTGGATCTGCGGGATGACCTTGTAGGAGCGGCCGGCGATGTCGAAGCGGTTCACGAAATTGCCGCCCACCATGGCCGCCATGTCGGAGCCGACCTGCTGCAGGTCAAGCCCGAGCTCGGCCGTCTTGTCGCGGTCGATCACGATTTCCGACTGCGGCTGGTCGATTTTGACATCGATGATCGGCGGGAAGGCGAACATGCCGCTTTGCATCGCCTGAACCTGGATCCGGCGGGCAAGCTCCAGCAGCTGCTCCGAGTCCGCCGTCGACGCCAGGATGAACTCCACCGGGAACTGGCCCCCGCCCGGCAGCGCCGGCCGCAGGACCGGCAGCGTCCGGATGCCGGGAATGGCGCGCACCTTCTCCTGGACCTCGGGCAGAATCTCAAAGATGTTGCGCCGGCGCTCCCCCCAGGGCAGAACGACCATCCCGGCAAACCCGGAATTGGGCCGGGTGATCTGGAAGGTGAACCGGGTTTCCGGCACGCTGAAATAGGCCTGGTTCACGGCCGCCGTAAACCGGCTGGTCTGGTCCACCGTGGAATCCGCCGAGGCATCGACGATGCCGAAGATGACCCCCTCGTCCTCGGTCGGCGCGAGCTCCTTCGGGGACATCGTGTACATGGGGATCGCCAGCAGGCTCACCGCGATCCACACCGTGTAAATGGCCGGCCGCGAGTCCAGGGTGGCGTCCAGCAGCCGCCCGTAAAACCCCCGGAACCGTTTGAAGTCCCGCGCGATCTTGCCCGCAAACCCGCGCTCCTCCATCCCCGGCTTGAGCAGGCGATGGGACATCATGGGGGAGAGCGTCAGCGCCACGACACCGGAGATGACGACCGCGCCGGCCAGGGTGAAGGCGAACTCGCGGAAAAGCGACCCCGTCAAGCCTCCCTGCAGCCCGATGGGGGCGTAGACCGCCGCCAGGGTGATCGTCATGGCGATGATCGGTCCGACGAGTTCGCGCGCACCCATGAGGGCGGCCTGCAGCGGCGATTGCCCTTCGCTCAGGTGCCGCTCCACGTTTTCCACCACCACGATGGCGTCGTCGACGACCAACCCCACGGAGAGCACGACGGCCAGCAGCGTCAGCAGGTTGAGCGTGAAGCCGAACACCTGCATCAGGAAGACCGCGCCGATGAGCGAAAGCGGAATGGCGACGACCGGAATGAGCACCGAACGGAATGAGCCCAGGAACAGGAAGATCACCACCACCACGATCACGAGCGTGTCGCCCAGGGTGCGCAGCACCTCGTGGATGGCGTTGGTGATGTAGTTGGTGGCATCGTAGGCGATGCGCCCCTGCAGCCCGGTGGGCAGCTGGTTCTGGATGGCCTCCATCTCGACCCGGACGCGCTCGATCACGTCGATCGAGTTGGCGTTCGGAAGGGGCCAGATACCCATGAACACCGCCGTCTGGCCCGAGAAACGCACTTCCGTGTCGTAGTCCTCGGCGCCCAGCACCACCTCGGCGATGTCCTCCAGGCGCACGATGGCCCCGTCCTGCTGGCGGATGACCAGCCGCTTGAACTCCGGCACCGAACGCAGGTCGGTGTTGGCGGTGAGGTTCACCTCGACCAGGGCCCCCTTGGTCTGGCCGACGGCGGCCAGAAAGTTGTTCGCGGCCAGCGCCTGGCGTACCTGGGACGGGCTGATGTTGTAGGCCGCCATGCGCTCGGGCTTGAGCCAGATGCGCATGGCAAAGGTGCGGGCGCCCAGGATCTCCGCGCGCTGGACCCCGCTGATCGAGGAGAGCCGCGGCTGCACCACCCGCACCAGATAGTCGGTGATCTGGTTCTGCCGGAGAACATCGGAGGTGAAGCTCAGGTAGGCCGATGCGAACTGGCTGTCGGCCGACTCCACGTTGAGAATCGGAACCTCGGCCTCCGGGGGCAGATCTCCCCGCACCTGGTCGACCTTGGAGCTGATCTCCGTGAGCGCCTTGATGGGGTCGTAGTTGATCTTCAACCGGACGCTGATGGTGGAAAGCCCCTGGGCGCTTTGCGACTGAATGTAGTCGATCCCGTCCGCGGCCGCGATCACCCGCTCGAGCGGCGTGGTGATGAAGCCGCGCACGAGTTCGGCGCTGGCGCCGACGTATACGGTCGTGACCGTGACCACGGCGTTGTCGCTGCGCGGGTACTGGCGCACGTTGATCGAGCGGATCGCCTGCAGCCCCGCGATGACGATCAGCAGGTTCACCACCAGCGCCAGAACCGGGCGGCGGATGAAAAGGTCGGTGATGTTCATAGGCCTTGGGCGGGCATTGTCGCCTCAGTCGCCCGCCGGCGTGGGCTGGAGTTGGAACTGAGGGGACAGGGCGTTGTCGACGGTCACGGTCTGGCCGTTTCGGAGCTTGAACGCCCCGGTGCTCACGATGGTGTCGCCCTCCTTGAGCCCGGAGCGCACGGCGACAAAATCACCGTGTTTTTCGCCAAGCTGCACAAACTGCTGCCGGATCACCTTCACGGGCGTTTCCGGATTCGGCTCCGACGGGTCCTCGACGATGAACACCGAGTCGCTGTAAGGGGCGTACAGCACGGCCGTGGCCGGAATGGCGAGCACCTTTTCCCGGCCGGGCAGCACCACGGCCACGTTGACGTACATGCCGGGCCGCAGGCGCTCCTCCGCGTTGGCGACCGTGGCTTGGACGCGGATGTTGCGCGTGGCGGCGTCCACCTGGGGATTGATGGCGGTGATCTTGCCCTGGATGCTCTCCCCGGGGAGTGCATCGGTGGTCATGCGGATCGCAAGGCCCGTCTTGATGCTGGCCAATTGCTGCTGGGGTAAGGAGAAATTGACATAGATCGGGTCGAGCGACTGCAGCGAGACGATCGCCTCGCCCTCGTTGATCACCTGGCCCAGGTTGACCAGGCGGATGCCCAGCCGGCCGGCAAACGGCGCCCGGATGGTTTTCTTGGCGATGCTGGCCCGGATGTTGTCCGCCTGGGCCATGGCCTGCTTATAGCCGGCCTCGGCATTGTCGAATTGGGACTGGGCGATGGTGCGCTCGCCCAGCAGCTTGCCCAGCCGATCCACGTTGAGCTTGGCGAGCGCCGCGGCCGCTTCCGCGGACCGCAGCTGCGCTTCCTCGGAGGAGGTGTCCTGCTTCACCAGCAGTTCCCCGGCCTTCACCAGGCTGCCGGGGGTGAAGGCGATCTGTACCACCTTTCCGGTCAGCTCGGCGGTCACGGTGACCCCCTGGACCGCCGCCAGCGAGCCCACCGCCGTCAGCAGGGACTCCCAGGTCTGCAGACTCGCCACCGCCGTAGTCACCGTTTCCGGCGGCGGGACCATCTGTTTGCTGTGGGCGATCATCCGGTCGATCTGCAGGCCTTTGATGCCGCCCAGAACGCCGGCCAGGACCACCACACACAAAACCGCTATTATCAGTCGTTTCTTCATGTTCACCGCATCTGCGCCGCGTACCGCCGCCCGGCTCCACCTCGAAAAAACGGGACGGCACCGATGTCATTGAGACGATCCGGCTTATTAGTTCAAACTATAAAGTTTAGTTTATTTGCTCTGCATGTCAACCATTTATACCGCATGTCCTAAAAATGTTCCCGAAAAAAGATGAGCGGCGTAAGGGGTTGTAACAAAATGACGCCCGCCACGCGGAACGTTGTTTTGCCAACCACCATGGACGCACCTGCGCCCGGAAAAACACGTGGCGCTTGCACCGATCAGCGCACCGGTATCCGCTCCTTGCCGGCCTGGATGAATTCAATGCCGGCCCGCGGGATCAGGGCCAGGGCCAGGGCAACCTTGTCCTCGACGGGCGACGCGGCGGCGGTTTCTCCGGCCACGATCTCGACCACACCCGCGGTGAGGATCACCTTGGTGATCAGCGTGCGGCTATAGCGATCCAGATTTCGGGTAAAAACCACGATGTGGTCGCTGAAATCCACCGGCGGAACGGCCGTGTCCGGTTTGAGCCCCTGCCAGGCCCGGGCGAAGGACTCCGCGTCGCCGAAGTATCCCACGCGGGACTGACGCTGGCCCTCGGGAAGACGATCGATCCGCGCCAGGGGAAAATCCCCGCTCCACCGTTGCAGGATCGGGAGAACTCTATGCGTCTCACCCGGCCACAGGGGCGCCGAACAGCTCACCGCCAGCATCGCCGCTGCGGTGGCCGCCAGCAGGTTTTTCCATTGACGCCGGATCGGCATGATAGTCCTCCTCTCCACCGATGACCTTTGCCGTTCTTAAAAAGCCATGCCGATGCTGAAGTGCACGACGTACAGGTCCTCGTCGCGGCTCTTCTCGCGATCCGGGTTGAAGCCGACGTCCAGGCGCACCGGTCCGACCGGCAGCTGGTATTGGAGCCCGCAGCCGACGGCCGGCCGGAACCCCCGCAAGAAGTCGCTCAGCGTGTCGGAGGTGACCTGCCCGCGGTTCCGATACGCCGACTCCCCCTCCGCGGAGCGGGTGCGGTTGGGGGACACGTTGCCCAGGTCGCCGAAAACGCTGCCGGTGAAGTTGCCGATCAGCCGCTGGCGCAGCTCGACGCTGAGCACGTTGGTGCCGAGCCCGCCCGTGGGCTTGCCCGAACTGTCGCGCGGACCGAGCTTGAACTCCTTGAAGCTGCGCACGGTGTTCTCGCCCCCGTTGAAAAACCGCTCGGCCGGCGGCACGGTGAGGTTGTCCCGGCCCGGAAGGATCAGGCCGGTGTCGTATCGCAGGCCCAGCACGGTCGCGCCGGCCAGGCGCAGGTACAGACGCGCGCCCAGGGTTAGCCGGGTGAAGTTGACGTCGCCGCCCAGCCAGGTGTCGGCCTGCTCGACCGCGGCGAAAGTCCGTTGACCGGTGGTCGGGAAGAACAGATCGTTGCGGGTGTCGTGGGTGATCTGCAGCTTGAGGCTCGAAAAATCGTAGTTCTGCTGAAAATCCTCCTCCTGCTGCGTGGCGCCCAGATCCGAAAGGCGCGTGTTTCGCAACGTGTAACCGCCCGAGAGGGCCAGCGCGGGAATCAGCTCCCTGGTCAGGAAAAAGCTGCCGCCGTAATCCCGACGGGTGAAAGCGGGCTCCTCCCGGTGGTCGCCGAACCCGGTGAGATCGGCCCGAAGGTCCGCGTCGAGAAACCACGGGTCGGTGAGCGTACTGGAAGCTCCCTGGGCCTTGCGTGAGCCCGAGAGGCCCGTGTTCCACGAGAGCGCCGATCCAAGAAGGTTCTTGTGGCGATAGCCGGCTTTCATCATCAGCTGTTCGTAGGAACCCCATCCGGGCTCCAGGAAGACTTCCTGCGATGAGGCCTCCTCCGCTTTCACCACCAGGACCCTCTGCCCCGGCTCCCCGGTCTTCTCAAGCTCGATATCGCATTTGGTGAACACGCCCGATTTGAAAAGCGCCAGAGAACTCTCTCTTTCGAGCGTCAAATTGTAGCGATCCCCGGGCTTGAGCTTCAAGCGCTTGCGGATGAAGGCTTCCCGGGTCTGCTTCACCCCCAGGATGCGGACGTCTTGAATCGTGACCAGCGCGCCCGTCTCGATGGTCACGTCGAGGTCGACGGGGCCGGGGCCCTCCGGCAACCGCTCGTGCACCTCGATGACGGCGTCGGGATACCCCAGGTTGCCGAAAATCTCCCCTGCGCGCGCCTTGACCACCAGTTCCAGCCTGCGCGTGAAAGGCTGTTCAACCAGCTCGCTGGCGAGATCGTCCATTTCACGTTTCGCATCGACGGGAACCTCCCCGCTGAAGCTCACGCTTCGCACCCGGTAGGGCTTTCCTTCGACGATATGAATGGCGATGTCCACCCGGGTGCGATCGTCATGAAAAGTGTACCGGGGGCCGTCGACCGCGGCGTCCAGGAAGCCGAGGTCCCAATAGAGCCTCCGGACCGCTTCGATGGCCGATTCGACCTTGGTCCTCACAAAGGGAAAACCGGTCTCACCGAAAACCGCGAGGTGGTCTCCGCGAAGAGCGGTCTCGATAACGTCGCGGCCCACCGTCTGGCTGCCGGTGACCGTGAGTTGGTCCACCAGCACCCGCGGGCCCTCGTCGATCACGAAGGCGACCCGCGCGAGGCCCTCGGTTTGCGATATCCCGTAGTCGACCTTGACAAAGGCGTAGCCCTCCTTGCGGTAGGTCGCCTCCATCTGGAAGGCGGCGTCGTCCAGGTCCGCCGGCCGCTGCCCTTTAAGTTCAAAACCGGACAGTTCGGCCGCGGCCGCCTGGCGCAGCTCGGCCTCGCTCTTGGAAGCATTGCCCTGGAAGATCAATTCCACCGGGCCCGGCTCCGGCGGGGAGGCGGCCGCCGCCGGGACATTCAAGGCCGCCAGGCCGGCGAACGCCAAAGCGAGCCGGGCCAGCGTCCGCCACCTTCGCGCACTGGCGCTATCGGAACCGGAAGGCAATTCTCACCCCGCCGTTGTAGTAGCCGTAGGCGTCTTTTTCGGCGGCCAGCGAGAGCGTGTCGCCCTCGCGGAAGACCCCGTCGGCCATTCGAAACAGGACCCGCACGGTTTCGTCCCCGGACCGGGCGGAGTTGCGGCCGACCTCCACGTTGAATCGCTCCATGATGGACTCGGTGGTTTCGTCCGACCGGGGGCCTTCGATGCGCGAGATCATGTCCTTGCCCAGGAAGAGGGCCACGTCGAGATTGCGCGATCTTTCGGAATCCAGCGCCCGGCGCGGTTTCGGCGACTGGCCGCTCAGCACCAGCAGCAGCAGCTCCTCGTTCGGCAGAACCGGCGAAGAGGAGAGCGTCACCGTCGGCTGGTCGTAAGGGCCTTCCACGACGGCACTGACGTCGTAGCCCTGGAGCCGCCCGTGGCCACTGAGCTCCAGCCAAGGCCGGCCGGGGTCCGGGGGCTGAAAGCGAACCGCGCCGCTTTCGAACTGCAGGCGGCCTCCCGGAAGGTAAAGCGCGCCCGGGTCGAAGAACACGCTTCCGGTCAGGATCGGTTTCCCGCCGGTGCCTGTCAGGCGCAGTTCGGGGCGCACGGCGGCCCGGACCCGGCTGTTTTTTATCTCGAAAGGCTTCGATGCGGTGACAACCACGTCGAGCACCGCATCGCGCAACGGCGGCAGGCGGATCGAAAAAAGCTCAAGGCGCGATGCCGAGCCCTTTTGACCCGCGCCTCGAGCCCACGGCAGCGGGTCGAAGTTCTTCTCGTAGCGGCCCTCGGTGATGTCGAGCGTGCCGCTGAGCGCCAGGCTCGCGAACGGCCCCGCCAGCCGCAGGTCGGCGGCGGCGCGCACGCGCACCTCCTCGCTGCGGTAGAGCAGGAGATTGTCTCCGGTGAGCGACAGGTCGACCCATCCGTTTTCAGAAAGGCTCACCGGGTTTTCGACGCGGCCCGCCACCCGAAACGGCGCTCCGCCCGCAAGGCCTTCGACAGACCGGATCTCGAGCCGGCTTCCGACCAGGCCGGCCTTCCCATCGAGGGATTCCATGACCGGGATCCCGGACTCCGGCCGAAGCCTTCCTCCGCGCAGCCGGACTTCCATCGTGGGCCCGGCATCGGAAAGAAGGCTCTCCCAGTCCCCGCGCAGCTCGAGCTCGGCGTCCAGGGTCCCCATCGACGACGGCGCCAGGAGAGGGCTGAAGGCATTCAGGTCGGCGCCCGCCAGCCGGAGGAGCGCGTCGTATTTCCCCTCGCGGGTAATGGATGCTTCGGCGGAGATGCGGCCCTGGGGACCGTCGGCATCAAAGCCTTCAATCGACAGCGTCCCGTCCGGCGCACAGCGGAGCCGGGCCGGCGCTTTCAGATTCAGCTCGATGCGTCCCCCGCTGAGAGAAAAGCGCTCCAGCGCGCCTTCGAACGCGCGGCCGGACGGGTCGAGGATAAAGTGCCCTGCAAACGCCATGTTCCCGGCGCGCGTGGGCCGTTCGGGGGATTCGAAAAGGACGGTTTGCCCGTCCACCTGGATCCGGAGCGGGGTTTCAGAGACCGCGGTGAGGGCGGCCTGCAGGCGCCCGAAAAAAAGTGCGACCGCCGGCCCGGGCGGGGCCGTTTCCGAAGCTCCCACGCCGGGAAGCGGCCGGGCGGCCGCCGCCACGAAAAGGGCCGCCGCCAGCGGCAGGACGATCCAATGCAACCGCGAAGTCGTCATTTGATAAGCCGACGGCGCATGCAAAGCAGCGCCAGGGCTGAAAAAAGGCCGGCAAACACCAGGATGTAAGCGACGCTGAGCAGGGGCACGGTCTCGCAGCGGCCGAGGCAGGCCAGTCGGGCGAGCTCCACCAGATGATAGAGGGGGAAGGCGAGCGCGAGCGGCTTGGCCCAGATCGGCAGGTTGGAGACCGGGAAGAACGTGCCGCTGAAAAGAAACATGGGCGTCACAAACAGGAAGATCGGCAGATTGAACATCTCAATCGTGGGGATGATCCCGGTGAAGAAAAGGCCGATGGCCCCGAAGGCGATTCCGCCGAGAAATGCGAGCGGGATGACCAGCAGGCCCGCTGGGTATTGGACGTAGCCGAAGGCGCTGAGCACCCCGAGCATGATACCCGCGGCGGCCGCGGCCTTGGTGGCGCTCCAGACGATCTCGGCGATGATGATCTCCTCGATGGACAGCGGGGTGGCCAGCATGCCGTCGAAAGTCTTCTGGTAGTACATGCGCACGAAGGAGGCGTAGGTGGTCTCAAAAAAAGCGTTGTTCATGACGGCGGTGGCGATCAGGGCCGGCGCGATGAAGGCGGTGTAGGAAAGCTCGGCCCCGCCGTAGCGAACGGTGCCCACCAGGCCGGAGAACCCCAGGCCGAAGGCGGCGATAAAAAGCAGCGGCTCCAGCAGCGGCGTGATGAAGTTGACTTTCCAGATCTTCTGGAAGGTGACGAGGTTCCGCTTCCAGACTTTGACGAAGCGCCAGGATATGGCACGTGTGTCGATCATGATTGGCAGCATTCTTGTTAGTTGAGTATCCGGGTGTGTGGGCAATGGTGTTTCGGGTCTGGTGGGGGATATAAAATACTTCCCGCCAAGTTGGCATTTTTTCCTGTGGGAGCGGCTTTCCAGCCGCGAGGATCGAGGCTGAAAGCCTCCCCACGTTTCGTGTTTTGTTTTGGGTGGTTACAAAACACTAGACACGAAACACCCAACACCAATCTCCAAACCCCCATCTCCAATATCTTATTCCCTCAGTTCC
>CAZLSV010000082.1:0-5613 GCA_964562235.1 uncultured Desulfatibacillum sp. | reverse complement strand
TTCCCTGCCCGTCAATCTCAGGAAGACGTCTTCCAAGGTGCCGGTGCGGAAGGTGCACTGCTGGTGGCAGAAATTGTCCCGCACCGCGCTGCTGAGCTCGTTGCCGTCCGGCGTGTAGAGGATGATGCGCCGGCCGAGGTCGTCGTGCGGGACCTCGTGGGCCTTCAGGTAGTCGCGCAGCGCCTGGTCCGGACCGCCGATCTCGATCACGCTGCGGCCGGCATGCATCCGGATCAGCTCCTCCGGGCTGCCCTCCACGAGGATCTTGCCGTGGTCCACGATCACCAGCCGGTCGCAGAGCCGGCTCGCCTCCTCCATGTAGTGGGTGGTGAGCACGACGCTCAGGCCGCTCGCCTTGAGTTTCTCCAGCCGGTCCCAGACCTGGTGGCGGGACTGGGGATCGAGCCCGGTGGTCGGCTCATCCAGAATCAGCAGCTCGGGTCGGTTGATGAGCGAGCGCGCCAGGATCAGCCGCCGGATCATTCCTCCGGAGAGATCCATCACCTTGGCCTCGCGCCGGCCGGAGAGCGCGAAAAACTCGAGCAGCTCGCGGGCGCGGGCCCTGGCCTCCTTGGCCGGGATCGAAAAATAGCCGGCGAAAACGATCAGGTTCTGCTCGACCGTCAGATCGGGGTCCAGGGTGTTGTCCTGCTGGCAGACCCCGATGCGGGCCTTGATCCGCCGCCAGTCGCGCGCGATGTCCATCCCGAAGATGCGGATGATGCCCCGCGGCGGCGGCGAGAACGCATACAGGGTTCGGATGGTGGTGGTCTTGCCGGCGCCGTTGGGGCCGAGCAGCCCGAAAAACTCGCCGCGGCCCACGGTGAAGGAGAGCCCGTCCACGGCCGTGACGTCGTTGAACTTCTTGAAGAGGTGCTGGACTTCGATGATCGGTTGCATGGGTCGTCACTTCAGCGCTGAGAAAGTTCCGGCATACCCGGTGAGTTCCACATACCCCTGGCCCTCGATCGGACTGCCGCCCTTGGTTCCCTTGGCCGAGACGCTGCCCTCCCAGTAGGTGACCCCCGTGCTCTCGGCGGTGCGCATTTCCTGGTAGGGCAGGTTCGAGGTCACCACGAGATCGACCTCGAGCAGCGGGATCTTGATCTGCCAGCTCGACGGGTAAACGGCCCCCGAAATCTTGCTTTTCCAGGTATCCAGCGCGCGGACCTCGAAATAGGAGCGGTCGAGGTGCCGCAAAAAGCCCTGGGAGTCGATGTAACTCCCGCTGGAGGCGGGGTTCAGGCCGCCGCCCTCCTGGCGCAGCCGGTAGATCATGAGCTCGCTCTTGTCGGCCAGCTGGATGCTGAACCAGTCCCAGCCCTCGGTGCCGCGCTCAAGGGGCGCCGTGCTGAACTCGTGGTCCATCCAGCTGGTGCCCTTCACCGGCATCTGCTTGCCGGAGACGGTAATGGTCCCGGTCGTCTCCAGTCGGCTGTAGGAATAATAGCAACTCGCCCGCTCCGGTGTCGAGCCCTTGCGGCTGTAACCGTTGAGGCCGTGGCGCACGGGTGATTTCGACGGCTTCAGATCGAGCGTAAACGCAAAGTCCTCGCCGTAGGCCGACAGCTTGTGCGCGTCCGGGAAGATCACGACACTCCAGCCGCGGTGGTACAGGGTCACATCCGGGCCGTATTGCAGCCATCCGGCGATGCCGAGCGCATCGCGGCCGACCCGCTCCGCCTGCAGATGGCGCTTGGCCGATATGTCGGAGACCGCCGCGTGGGCGATGTAGATCTGCCGGGTGCGCCAGGCCGAAGGCGGCTCCGGCCACTCCACCGTCCCTCCGAACGGGGTCAGCTGGTAGCGGAAAAAGGTGAGCTGGTAGCCGAAGTGCCGCCCCGTCTCGGACTTGAGGTTCCCGGTGTAGTACCACCACTCCGTGCGGAACCCCGGGTGCGGCGAGTGATCCCGTGGGAACTCCAGCTTGCAGGGGCCGGTCACCTGGAGAAACCCCGACGGTTCATCCCCGCCCACAGTAGTACCGACAGCCGCTGTCAAACACAACAGCACTCCCAAAAGCGTTTTGAGCCGAAACATCATCGTTGTGCCTTCACGCATTGATACAAATTCCACATCACCTGTATCTGAGATGGCAAAGCCCAAAGCCCGAGTTCAAGGCGCGCGAATGCCGCGGAACGAGGCGTACGGCAGTACGCCGCAGTGACGGCGGCATGAAGCGCAACGCCGAAATCGGGCTTTCGGCTTTGCCATCACCGTTCTCGCAACAGTGCGGCCGGAGGTTGCCTAAACACCATGCGCACGGCCGGGATCGCCGCCGCCAGCGCGGTGGCAACGATCAACGGCAGCGACAGCGCCAGGGCCCCCCAGTCCACCACATAAAGAAACGTCCACCCGAAGGACTGCCGGTTGATGACATAGACCAGCAGGTAGGAGAGGATGAACCCGCAGACCAGGCCGGCCGCCTCGCCGGCCGCCACCAGAAACGACGCTTCCCAGAAAATCATGGACCGGATCTGGCGCGGGCTTGCGCCGACCGCAAAAAGGGTGTTGAGCTGGCGAGTGCGCTCCAGGACCATGACCGTCAGCGTGGTGGTGATACCGAGCGCCGCCACGGCCAGGGCGATCAGCAGCAGCACGGTCGTGATGGTGAAGGTCTCGTCGAAGATGCGCAGCACGGCCTCGCGCAGGTCCTTGCCGCTGATCAGGTCCAGCTGGTCGCCCCAGCGGTCGATGATGAGGTTGCGCAGCTTCGCCACCCGGGCCTCGGTATCCGGCGACGGCTCCCGGAAAAAAAACCGCACCCCGCTCCACTGGGGGTCGTGGAAACGCTCCTTGAATTGGCGCCAGGAATAGAACACCACTCCGCCGTCCGTGCGATAGTCCCGGACGATGCCCACCACCGGAAGCTCCACGTGCGAGCCCTCGATCTGGGCCCGGAAGGGGTCGCCGATGCCGAGTCCGGTGCGCGTGGCAAAGACCTCCGAAATCAACACCCCGTCCCCGTTGACGAGCATCGGCCGGAGCTTGTCCGGATCGCCCTTGAGCCACACGAACCCGCCGTGTTTCAGAAAGATCTCCATTCCCATCGCTTCGAATTCGTAGGGAAAGTCCCCGTGGTTCAGCTGGTAGCGGCGGCTCGGGACCAAATCGACCCCGGCGTCCAGCCGCTTCAGTTCGGCCACGATGGTTTCCGGAATGGGAAAGCGGAAACGGTTGACCTGGCCCATTTTGGCCGTGACGAACAAATCTCCGCTCACGGTCTGCCGCACCCACAGCTCGACGGTGGTGCGGAAGCTGTGGATCATGATGACCAGCGCGGTGAACAGGGCCACCGCCGTGATCAGCGCACCGACCGAAATGGAAGTGCGGGCGCCGCTGTCGCGCAGATAGCGGCCGGCCAGGTAGGCCGGCATCCCGGCCAAACGCCTCAGGAGCGGGGCGAGGAGTCGACCCAGCCGCTCCAGGATCCAGGGCGCCAGGAGCGAAAAGCCGATGAAGAGCATTAAAATGGCCACATACCCGGGCAGGGGAATGCCGTCCATTCCGGGCATCAGCGCCAGCGGCACGCACAGGAGAATGCACCCCAGCGCCCGGGCCGCCAGGCGCCGGACCGCCCACCGGCGATGACCCCCCGGTTGCGAAATTTCCATGGCCTCTTTCGGGGCGATCCCCATGGCCTCACGCGCCGGCTGAAAGGCGGCCATCAGGGCCGTGACAAGGGTCACGCCCAGGCTCACGGCGACCTCGAGCGGACTGAGCACCAGGCCTTCGACCTGGACCCGCACGAAGAGCGTGGAGATGGTCTGGCTCACCACCTGGAGCAGGTATTTCACCAGCAGCGAGCTGAGCGGAATCGCGAGCAGCCATCCGCCGATGCCGAGAACGGCCCCTTCGGCGAGAAACAGGCCGAAAAGCGTCCGGGGGGAAGCACCCACCGCGCGCAGGATGGCCAGCTCCCGCCGCCGCGAGGCCACATTCAGCGCCACCAGACTGTAGATCAAAAACATCCCCACGAAAAGCGACGCGAAGCTCAGCACCGACAGGTTGAGCTGGTAGGCCCGGATCATGGCCGTGCCGCTGTCCCGCGCGGCCGAGGGCGACCGCAGCTCGAGCTCCGGCGGCAGCTTCCGGCCCAGATCCGCGATCTCTTCCCGGGTGGCCTTGGGATTGAACGTCAGGTCGATGCGCTCCAGCAAGCCGTGAAGGCCGGTCAGCTCCTGAAACGTGGCGATGTCGGTCACCGCCACCCGTCCGCCTTCCACCAGCGCCAGCCCCTGCGGCTCCAGAATGCCCGCCACGCGAAATTCGGCCGCGTTTCGCGTGTGCTCGAGCTTCAGCCGGGAGCCGGTGACCGCCTGCAGCTCCCGGGCCAGCGCCTCGGTCAGCACCACGGTGTAAGGCTCGCGCATGAGGTCCAGCCAGCGCTCGACGGCCTTGTCCCCCTCCCCGTGGATGCGCCATTTGCGAAACGAGGCATCCAGGAGCGGGTCGATCCCGATCAGGAGAAACGCGTCCGCTTTGCCGCCGGCGGGCCGGACGTAGGTCGTGAGCAGGGCCGAATAGTCCTTCACGGCGGGGTGGGTGAACAACACCGCCAGGACCCCCTCGGGGAAATAACCGCCGGGCCGCACCAGCACCTTCTCCGCGGCCCCGGTAAAAAAGTCCATGCTGCGCGTGAAGGAGTGCAGGGATGCGTGGACCGCCAGGCGTACGCTGGTGAACACCGCGGCGCCCAGGGCGATGCCGAGCAGCACAACCAGGGCCCGGCCCCAGTGCCGGCGGAGGTTGCGCACGCTGAAATGCAGAAAAAGGCGCAGGAAGGCCATCAACCGTTGCATGTCGGGTCCGTCAGGGTGCCATCCTTGATCCGGATGTGCACGGTTGCCAACGCGTCCGCGAGATCGCTGTGGGTGGCGATCAGGACCGTCCGCTTCGCGTCGCGGTTCAGCTGGGCGAGGAGTTCGACCACCGCCGCTCCGTTGCGGCTGTCGAGATTGCCGGTGGGCTCGTCGGCGAGAATGAGCGCGGGATCGTTGATGAGGGCCCGGGCAATCGCCGTGCGCTGCATCTCACCGCCGGAAAGCTGGCCCGGGTGATGCCGGCGGCGGTCTTTGAGCCCCAGCCAGTCGAGAAGCTCCATGGCTTTTCGGCGTGTCGTCTCCAGCTCTTTTTCCGCGAGCAGCGCCGGCAGGCACACATTTTCGAGAACGCTCAGGGTCGGCAGCAGGTTGAAGGACTGGAACACCATCCCGACCACCTCGCGCCGGAAGCGGGTGAGGTCCACGCCGCGGCGGCTGGACAAATCGTGCCCGGCCACGACCAGCTCCCCGGAGCTGGGATGATCCAGGCCTGCCAGCAGCGACAAAAGCGTGCTCTTGCCCGAACCGCTGTTGCCCTTGAGAACGACCATCTCCCCGGGACCGACGTTCAGGTTCACCTGGTGGATTCCCACCACCGAACTGTCCCCCAGCGGGTAGATGCGGGTCAGGTTTTTCGCTTGAATCACAGGTTCGTTTGCAGGTGTTGAAGTCATCGAGATCCCAGGTTATTACTCCGGCAGTTAATTATTTTCAATTCCCGCATCTCACAAAGCGGCGGAGCGGGGTGCCCGCCGCAGCGCGCCGCAACCAATTTTTCAGGCGACCCTGC
>CAZLSV010000081.1:0-22911 GCA_964562235.1 uncultured Desulfatibacillum sp. | reverse complement strand
TCATCGATCACCACCCCGACACGGGTTACCGGGCGCCGTTCACCGACATCCGGCCGGCCTACGGGGCCACCGCCAGCATCATGACCGAGTATCTGCGCGCCGCGCGGATCGTCCCGGCCCAAACCCTGGCCACCGCCCTCTACCATGCCATCAAGACCGACACGGACGACTTCAAACGCCAGACCCTGGCCGAAGACCTCCAGGCGTTTCAGTACCTGTTCCGGCGCACCAACATTCAGCTCGCCCGGCGCATCACGCAGGCCGATCTGCGGTTCGATTATCTCAAGTATTTCAAAACCGCCTTGCACCACATGCACCTGCGCAAGGGGCGGGTGTTCGTTCACCTGGGCGAGGTGGCCAACCCGGACGTGTGCGTGATCATCGCGGACTTTTTCATGCGGATCCACACCGTGACCTGGAGCATCGTCTCCGGGATCTGCGATAAAAATCTCATCGTCATTTTCCGCAACGACGGCGCCCGCAAAAAAGCGGGACGGGTCGCCGAAGAGGGCTTCGGGGACGTCGGGTCGGCCGGCGGGCACAAGACCATGGCCCGGGCCGAGATCAGCCTGGCCGAACCGAAAGAGGCCGGCTTCGATTCCAAGGACCCCCGCAAGGTGCTGAACTGGATCATCACCCGCACCGAAAAAAGAGCCGGACGAAAGGCTTCCGCCGCCAAGCCGGCCCCCGCCGGGAACAGCCCCCATGAGTGAGTCTGCCGACATCACGGTAACGGTGCTCGGCTCCGGTACCTGCGTGCCGAGCCTCGAGCGCAGCTCCTGCTCGGTTCTGGTGGAGACCGCCGGCCGGAAATGGCTGATCGACTCCGGCGCCGGCACCCTGCGGCGCCTGCTCGAAGCCGGCACGACGATCTTCGAGCTCTCCTATCTGATGTACAGTCACCTTCACCCGGACCACACCGCCGATCTCGTTCCGCTGCTCTTCGCCACCAAGTACCCGAACGGCGGCCGCACCGAACCGCTCACCATCATTGCCGGCCGCGGCTTTGCGGATTTTTTCCAGCGGCTCCGGCAGGTCTATGGCCACTGGATCGACATCGGCGAGGATCTTTTCAAAATCGTCGAGATGGACACCGGGGGCCGCGACCACCTGCGCGCGGCCGGGGTCGAGATCGACACCGCTCCGATGGAGCACAGCCCACAGAGCGTGGCTTTTCGCCTGACCGGCCCGGGCGGCAAACGCCTGGTCTACTCCGGGGACACGGACGACAGCGAGCAGCTGGTCGATCTTGCGCGACAGGCCGACCTTCTGATATGTGAATCCTCTTTCCCGGAAAACCGGAAGGTGCAGGGCCATCTGACACCCGCGCTGGCGGGCGCGATCGCCGCCCGGGCCGGGGTCCGCCGCCTGATGCTGACCCACTTCTACCCCGTGTGCGCCGAGACGGACATCGTGGCGGAGTGCCGGCGCACCTACAGCGGGCCGCTGATCCTGGCCCGGGACCTGATGCGCGTGAGCCTGGACTGAAGTGGATATGCGATATTATCCGATACAACTTGATGTCCGCGGACGCCGGTGCCTGGTGGTCGGCGGCGGCGGGGTCGGCACCCGCAAGGTGGAGACGCTTCTGGCGTGCGGGGCCCGCGTGGCCGTGGTGAGCCCGGAGGTCACGGAGGGGCTGCGCCGGCTGTCGGCCGGCGGCGCCATCCGGCTCCGGGAGCGGGCCTATGCCGCCTCGGACCTGGAGGGCATCTTCCTTGTGATCGGTGCGACCGACGACGAGGACCTCAACCGCCGGATCAGCAGCGACGCTGCGGCGCTCAACATCCTTTGCAACATTGCCGACCGGCCGGAGAAGTGCAATTTCATTCTGCCCGCCATCGTTCAACGGGGCGACCTCGTCCTCACGGTCTCCACTTCCGGCCGGAGCCCCGCATTGGCTAAAAAACTGCGCCGTGAGCTGGAGCGGCAGTTCGGGGAGGAGTATGCCGTGCTGCTGAAGCTGATGGGCGCGATTCGCAAACGGCTGCTCGCCGAGGCGCACGCGCCCGAAGCGCACAAACCCCTTTTTGAAAAGATCGTCCACAGCGACATTCTGGAGTGGATCCGGGACGGCCGCATGCAGGAGGTGAACCGCCTGCTGGCGGAGGTATTGGGTGAAGGCTGGAGCGCGGAAGAACTCCTCGCCCAAGAGGATTCTTGCTCCGGCAATTGAATATGCCAACTTCGGGAATTTCACTTAGAGGCGGGCACCCCGCGCCACCTTCACCGGTAAAGTAGTTGGCATATCGGCTTGCCGGTTTAATAACCCCTTACTATCGGGCAGCCCATGGAAGCAGCCGTCGTCATCAGCATCCTGTTGTACTTGTTCAGCACGGGCGCCTATCTCGCCTACTTTCTCCTGCAGCGCAAAAAACTGCAGCAGGCGGGCTTCGTTCTGCTGCTGGGCGGCTTCGCCTTCCACACGGCGGCCCTTGGCCTGGATTGCGTCCGCCTGGGGCATTTTCCGGCGACCAACATGCGGGAGACGCTGTCATTTGCGGGCTGGGCGATTGCCGGCGCCTTCATCCTGCTCAGCTACCGGTACAACCTGAAAATCCTGGGGGTGTATGCGGCGCCGTTCATCGCCCTGATCATGGTGATCGGATCGCAGCTGCCCGATGAACCGGCCAAGACCACCCAGCTGTTCAAGAGCGTCTGGCTGGTGGCCCATGTGACGGCCATTTTCCTCGGCGAAGCGGCCTTCGCCCTGGCCTGCGGGGTCGGCGTGCTGTATCTGATCCAGGAAAACTCCATCAAGGCGAAAAAACACCGCTTCTTCTTCAAGCGCCTGCCTTCCCTGGACCTGCTGGACTCGACCGGCTACGGCTGCATCGTGGTGGGGTTCACGCTGCTGACCATCGGCCTCATCACCGGGTTGGTCTACGCCCGGTCGGTCTGGGGCCAGTTCTGGAGCTGGGACCCCAAGGAGGTGTGGTCGGGCATTTCCTGGCTCTTTTACGCCGCCCTCCTGCACGAGCGCCTGACGGCCGGGTGGCGGGGCCGGCGCTCGGCCATCATGGCCATCGTGGGCTTCGGCGTGCTGCTGTTCACCTTCCTGGGGGTGAACCTGTTCATGGAAGGCCATCACCGGGAATTTACCAAATGACATCGGTCGACCCGTCACCGCTCTGACGGTCTGCGGTCTGCCCGTCTGGCGGCGATTTTTGAGATCGGGCCGATCGGGCCGATCGGGCGGACGGGTTACGGGACGGACTTTTTTTGGCGTTCGGCATATGCGCGATATCATCCTGATCGGCATCAACCACAAAACGGCTTCCGTCGAGCTGCGGGAATGCATCGCCTTCGACAAGGAGGAATCGGCCGCGGCGTTGGAGACGCTGCGCCAATCCCCGTTCATGCTCGAGGCGCTGATGTATTCCACCTGCAACCGGGTCGAGCTGCTGTTCGTCACGGACGACAAGGCCCGGGCCGTCGAGGCCGCCAAGGAGTTCATCTGCGGCCGCGACAAGACCTCCATGGCCCGGTTCGAAAAGAGCCTTTACGTCCACGAAAACGATGACGCCGTGCGGCACCTGTTTCGCGTGGCCGCAAGCCTGGACTCCATGATCGTCGGCGAATCCCAGATTCTGGGCCAGATCAAGGAGGCCTATCGCGGCGCAGCCGAGGCAAAGTCCACGGGCGTCATCCTCAACCGCCTGATGCACCGCGCCTTCTTCATCGCCAAGCGCATCCGCACCGAAACCGGTATCGGCGATCACGCCGTCTCCATCAGCTACGCCGCCGTGGAGCTCGGCCGCAAGATCTTCGGAAGCCTGGAAGGCAAACGGGTAATGCTGATCGGCGCCGGGGAGATGGCGGAGCTGGCCGTGGAGCACCTGATCCGTCATCAGGTCGCCGGGATTTTCGTGGCCAACCGGACCTTCGAGAACGGCCTCGCCCTGGCGCGGCGCTTCAAAGGCACCGCCATCCGTTTCGAGGAGATCGGGGAGCACCTGAAGCAGGCCGACATCATCATCAGCTCGACCGGCGCCCCCGGCTTCGTGCTCACCCGCGATCAGGTGAAGCCGGTCATCCGCGCCCGCCGTAACCGGCCGATTTTCTTCATCGACATCGCCGTGCCGCGCGACATCGACCCCGAGATCAACCGCCTGGACCATTCGTATGTCTACGACATCGACGACCTTAAAGGCGTCATCGAGGAGAACATCGAGGACCGCCTGAAGGAAGCCGTCAAGGGCGAGCGCATCATCGACGAGGCGATCATCCGTTTCCGGGAATGGCTCGAAGGGCTGGAGGTGGTCCCCACCATCGTCGCCCTGCGCAAGAAACTGGAGGCCATGGCGGAAATGGAGATCAAGCGCACGGCCCAGGGCCAGGCGATGTCCGCGGAAGCCACCGAGGCCCTGCAGCGCATGATGGGGGCCTTTATCAACAAGGTTCTGCACGAGCCCACCGTGTTCCTAAAAAAAGACGGCATGCTGGGCGACAAGCCGGCCCAGATCGACATGGTTCGCAAACTGTTCAAGCTTGACGAAAACGACGCAGGAGGTCAGCGGTAAAATGAAAAAAACGGCATTTCTGTTCCCCGGCCAGGGATCCCAGGTCGTCGGCATGGGAGAGGATCTGTACCGGGAATTCGGTTTTGTCCGGGAGATCTTCGACATGGCCGAGGAGATTACCAAGATAAACTTGTCCCGGTTGTGCTTCAAAGGGCCGATGGAGGAGCTGACCCAGACGGTCAACCTTCAGCCGGCGCTCACGGCGGTCAACCTGGCGCTCCTGGCCGCCTTGCGCCATGCCAACGCCGATTTCAGTACTTGCGCCGGCCACAGCCTGGGGGAGTACAGCGCCCTTTACGCCGCGGGGGTCATCTCCACAGAGGACACGCTGCGACTGGTGTTTCAGCGCGGCCGTCTCATGCACCGTGAAGCCAGCCGGCAGCAGGGCGCGATGCAGGCCATCGTCGGCTTGAACATGGCCGAGGTGGAGGCCCTCGTGGCGGAGGGCCGGAAGCAGGGGACCGTTTCGGTCGCCAACCACAACATGGAAACCCAGATCGTGATCACCGGCGCGCCGGAACCGGTGGCCCGGGTGGGAGCCCTGGCCGCCGCCAAAGGCGCCAAGGCGGTCCCGCTCAAGGTCAGCGGGGCCTGGCACAGCGAGTTGATCCGGGGCGCGGAAGCCGAATTCAAAGAGGCGCTCAGCAAATCGGCCTTTGAGGCCCCTCGGAAAGAGGTCGTTTTGAACGTCACCGCGGCCGCCGCCACGGACCCGGCCGAAATCCGGGAAATCATGTCCCGCCAGCTCTGCAGCCCGGTGCGCTGGTTCGACAGCATGCGCCTCATGCAGGCGGCCGGTGTCGAAACCTTCGTGGAAGTCGGCCCCGGCAAGGTCCTGGCGGGTCTGGTGAAGAAGATTCTGCCTAAGGATTACCCGGCGACGGTTCACAACGTCGGCAGCCTTGCCCAGCTGGAGGAATTTTCAAAGGGAACCGCCTGATGGCCGGCGTCCCGTCACATAAGTGTTTACTTTGGGCACGGGGTGTGTTAAATATTTAGTTTTAAAGATTAAACTCCAGTCGCCAGACCTTACTGACGGGACCTGCCATGAAAAAGAAAGACCTCAATTTTTTCAAAAAATACCTTGAATTCAGACTGCAGGAGCTCCTGAGCCAGGCCGACGACACCGTTTCCGGCATGACGGCCACCAATGAGAACTTCCCTGACCCGGCCGACCGCGCCTCCCTGGAAGCCGACCGCAATTTCCTGCTGCGGATCCGCGACCGGGAGAGCAAGCTGATCAAGAAAATCAAGCAGGCGCTTGAGCGGATCGAAAACGGGACTTACGGGATATGCGAGTCGTGCGGGGAGGAGATCTCGGTCAAACGGCTCAAGGCGCGGCCGGTGACCACCCAGTGCATCGAGTGCAAGGCCAAAGAGGAAGCCCTGGAGAAAGCGCTTGGAATTTAGGCCTCAACTTTCCATAGATCTTCACATCCATTCCACGGCTTCCGACGGCACGCTCACCCCTGCAGAGATCATCGCCCTCGCCCGGCGCCTTGGCCTGGGCGCCATCTCCATCACCGACCATGACTCCATTGCCGGTTCCCGGGAGGCCGTGCTCGGCGGAATCCCTGAAGACCTCGGCTTTCTCACGGGTGTGGAAATCAGCGCCGAACCCCCGCCTTCCTATCCCGGCGCCGGCAGCATTCACATCCTGGGCTACGGGATGCGCCTGGACGACCCCGAGTTGAACGGGACGCTCAACAAGCTGCAGGATGCCCGCAAAGACCGCAATCCGCAGATCATCGCCCGTTTGAACAAGCTGGGGATTCCCATCCGCCTCGAAGAGGTCGAACGCGAAGCCGGTGACGGTCAGCCGGGCCGGCCCCACATCGCAAAGCTGCTGGTCAAGAAGGGCCTCGTGGGCACGATCGATGACGCGTTCGAGCGCTACCTCGGCAACGGCAAGCCCGGCTACGTGGATAAATTCCGGATCGAATGCAGCCAGGCGATTGAACTGATCAACGCCGCCGGCGGCATCCCGGTCCTGGCCCATCCCTGTCTGCTGGAGCTCGAGAGCGATCAGCAGCTCGACGAGATCCTGCGGGAAATGATGGCCATGGGCTTGAAAGGCATGGAAGTCTATTTTTCCGACCACACCCCGGAGCAGACCCTTCGGTACGCCGAGCTGGCGAAGCGCTGCGACCTGCTGATGACCGGCGGCACCGACTTTCACGGAGACATTTTACCGGAAACCCGGATGGGGGTCGGCAGAGGCAATCTGCATGTCCCCTTCGCGCTCTACGAGAAACTGATCGGGAGCTGAGCCGGCCGCGCCCGCCCGCCTTTTTCGAGCACAGGAGCTTCCCATGAACATTCCCCCGACCTCCCCTGTCGAAACGCTCATCCATTACACCTTCAAAGACCACGGTCTGCTGGAGGAAGCCTTGCGGCACAGCTCGTTCGTCAACGAGATCACGGAGACCGGTCTCAGGGACAACGAGCGCCTGGAGTTTCTGGGGGACGCGGTGCTGAACCTGGTGGTGGGCCACATCCTGCTGACTCGATTTTCCGGCCTGAGGGAGGGGGACTTGTCGCGCATGCGGGCCAATCTGGTCAACGAGCAGCAACTGGCGGAGTTGGCGCGCTGTCTGGAGCTCGGCTCTGCCATCAAGCTCGGCAAGGGGGAAGCCCAGTCCGGCGGGCATGAAAAAAACTCCATCCTGGCCGGGACCCTGGAGGCGCTGTTGGCGGCCGTCTACGTGGATGGCGGGTTCGGCGCCGCTTTTGAGGTGATTCAAAAGGTCTTTCTGCCGCTGGTGCAGCAGCTCGAAGGCGCCAACGGGCATGCCGATTTCAAAAGCCAGCTCCAGGAGCTGGTGCAGGCGCATCCCGGCATGATGCCGAGCTATGCGGTCACCCGGGAAGAGGGGCCCGACCACGACAAGACCTTCTGGGTGCAGCTGAGCGTGATGAACATCGAATCCCTGGGCATGGGCAAGAGCAAGAAATCGGCCGAGCAGGACGCGGCCCGCCAAGCGCTGGTGCTCATTAAGGGCTGACGTGGCGCCGCGTGCCCTCATCTTTCCGGTTTTTATTCCGCATGCCGGCTGCCCCCATCACTGCGTTTTTTGCAACCAGAGGGCTGTCACCGGGCAAGGGGGCCCTCTGCCCGAACCCGGCGATTGGCCGCCCCTTGACGCAGAATTCCACGGTCGCCACGGCCGTCGTCAAGGAATAGCCCAGATTGCCTTCTTCGGCGGCAACTTCCTCGGGTTACCTGAAAAACGCATCCTTGCCATGCTGACTGCCGCCTCGGAATATGTGCGCCAGGGGAAGGTCGACGGCATCCGTTTCTCCACCCGGCCGGACACCGTGAACCGCCAAACCCTGATCCTGATCGCCGACTTCCCCGTGCAAACCGTGGAGCTGGGGGTCCAGTCGATGGATCCAGAGGTGCTCCTGCTCACGCAGCGGGGCCACAGTGCAGAGGATACGACGGCCGCCGTTGAGCGGCTGAAGGCCGCCGGCTACGAAGTGGGGCTGCAGGTCATGGTGGGGCTGCCCGGCGACGACGCGACCCGTCTTCTCGAGACCGGTCGGCGCATCGTCGAGCTGAAGCCGGATTTCGTCCGCATTTACCCGACCCTGGTCCTGGCCGGAAGCGTTTTGGAGGCGTGGTACCATTCGGGCCGCTACCAGCCCCTGGCGGTGGAAGCGGCCGTCGAGCAGACGATGCCGCTTTACCGCCGTTTCCGGCGGCACGGGATTCCGGTGATCCGCACCGGGCTTCAGCCCACCGAGGAGCTGTCCCGAGAGGGCGTGGTGGTCGCCGGGCCGTTTCACCCGGCCTTCGGCCATCTGGTGCAAAGCGCCTGTTTCCTGGCGGCCGCCCGGAACGCCTTGAAGCGCCCGTCCGTTTCCGGCCAGACACTTGAAATCCGTGTTCACCCGAGAAGCGTGTCGCGCATGCGCGGGCTTAAGAACGCCAATTGCGGAGCCCTCCGGCAGGACTTTGGATTTTCAGAGGTGAAGGTGTTGCCGCAGACGGACATGGAGGAGGGTGCGATCGCGCTGCCGGACGGCAGCGTTGTCCACGTATACGAGCCCAAGGAGCGGTAAGGGGCCAATCGCTGCCCCGGTCGTTATTACTGCGGCGAATAAATCTGGCAAATTCCAGAATCCAATTACCCGGCGGGAACCCCCATCCGCCGGCGCCCTATCAAGCGTTGCCATATTCGAGTGCCGTTCTAATAATAATTTCCTGCGTCCCGCCGCTGGAAATTATTTACAGGTCTTTCTTGAAAAAATCCTCGGGTTCTCGCACTTCCCCCGGGCGCTTGCTGTAGTCGACCGGCACCGTGCCTTCTTTAAAACACTCGAAAATCGTCTTGCGCGATTCCGGCACGGGCAGCAGGCCCGTTTCGGCGTCGATCTTGGCGAACACCAGCCCTTCCGGCGGCTGGAAGGTCGTGACCGGTGCCTGGGCCAGGGCTTTCTTCATGAAACCCAGCCAGATGGGGCTGGCCGCCGAGGCCCCGGTCTCGGCCTTTCCCAGCGGGGCCTCGGTGTCGAAACCGACCCAGACCCCGGTGATGAGTTCGGGGGTGTAGCCGATGTACCAGGCATCGTACATGTCGTTGGTGGTTCCGGTCTTGCCGGCCGAGGGCCTGCCCAGGGCCTTCATGCGCTGGCCGGTGCCGTGCTGGACGACGCTCTCCATCAGGCTGGTCATGATGAAGGCGGTGTCCTTCTCGATGACCTTTCTGCGTTCGGAGGCGACCGCCTCCTCCAGGACGTTTCCGTTCCGATCGATGATTTTCAGGGTAAAGACCGGTTCGACCAGAAACCCCTGGTTGGCGAAAACCGAATAGGCCCGGACCAGCTCCAACAAGCTCACCCCGGAGGCACCAAGGGCCAGCGAAAGCGTCCGGGTGAGCTCAGAGGAGATCCCCAGCTTGCGGGCGTAGTCGATGGTGTAGTCGACGCCGATATCCTGGAGGATTTTGACCGTCACGAGGTTGCGCGACTGGGCCAGCGCCTCCCGCAGGAGGGTCGGCCCGTAAAAGGTCTCACGATAATTCTTGGGCTTCCAGGTCTGGTCGCGCACGCGGTCCTCGAAAACCAGGGCGGAATCGACGATGACCGTCGCCGGCGTGTAGACTTTCCTGGGGTCGCTGAACTTCCGGTCCAGGGCGGCGGCGTAGATGATGGGCTTGAAGGAGGACCCCGGCTGGCGTCGCGACTGGATGGCCCGGTTGAATTGCGTCTCGGTGAAATCGCGGCCGCCGACCATGGCCTTCACCAGGCCGGTTTCGCCCTCCAGGCACAGGAGCGCGCCCTGGACCAGCGGTTCCTGCTCGAGGGAGAGGCGCCAGGGCTCCTGGGGGTTCTTGCGCTTGTCCTTGATTTTGACCAGGGCGACATCCCCGGCCTTGAGCGCCGCGCTCGGCTGCCGGATTTTGGCCTCGTAGTGGGCCAGGTCCGGGTTGGGCTTGCGCGCCCAATCCATGTCCGCCAGGGCGATGATCCCCGGGTCGTTTCCGATTCGAACGCTCACGGCCTTGGCCGCATCGTTCACCTGGACCACCACCGCCGGGGTGATCCGGCCCGGCTCCAGGGGGTTTTTCTCAAGCTCCGCCAGCTGATCGCGGGCGTAGGCTTCGATTTCGGTGGGAGGGATCGATTTGAGCGGCCCGCGATATCCCTGGCGCTTGTCGAGCTCCTGCAGCCCCCGGTTGACCTCCAGTTCGGCCGTTTTCTGCAAATCGATGTCGACCGCCGTGAAGATTTGCAGCCCCTGGGTGTAAAGGGCGTCCGTGCCATATTTGGTTTCCACGTAGCGGCGGACGTGCTCCGTGTAGTAGGGCACCTCCTCCACGTAGATGTTGCGGCGCGGCTTGATGTCCAGCTTGATCGCCAGGGCCTCGTTGGCCTCGGCGCGGGAGACGTAGCCCTCCTCGACCATCCGGTTCAGGACGTACACCTGCCGTGCCCGTGCCTGCTCGGGGTGGCGGAAGGGCGAATAGCGGGACGGGGCCTGGGGAAGCCCTGCCAGGATCGCGCACTCGGCCAGGTTGAGCTCCTGAACCGGCTTCCCGAAATAGTTCTCGGCCGCGGCCTGCACGCCGTAGGCCCCGTGGCCGAGATAGATCTGGTTGAGATAAAGAAAGAGGATCTCCTCCTTGGAAAACGCCTGCTCGATGCGGTAGCTCAGGATGACTTCCTTGATCTTGCGGATGTAGCTGCGCTCGGGCGTCAGAAGAAACGAGCGCGTCACCTGCTGGGTGATGGTGCTGCCGCCCTGCTTGATGGTCCCGGCCTCGATGTTTTTAAGGGCGGCGCGGAGAATGCCCATCGGGTCCACGCCCTGGTGCTGGAAAAACCGGGAATCCTCGGCGGCAACGAACGCCTTCACCAGCCGCGGTGGCACATCGCTCAGCGGTATGACCACCCGGCGCTCCTTGAAAAACTCGGCGATGACCCGCTGATCGGCGGCATAGACCTTGGAGATGATGGGCGGCTGATAGTCCATGAGGGAGTTGATTCTCGGCAGGTCCTGGCTGATGTACTGGTACCCGCTGACCAGCGCCAGCGCGCCGAGCACGCCGAGGACGAAGAGCGCCAGCAGGGGATACAGGACGAAGCGCCTGAAGCGCCCCCGCTTTTTGGGGCTCCGGGGGTGGGGTTTGTTCTGGGAAGCAGCTGCCTTCTGAGCCATGGATCAAATGCCTTGCGGTTGCGCGGACGGGTGCCTGTTCGAACTCACACCCCACCTGTTACCAGAAAACAGGGTCGCCAACAATAAAAAACAATTGACTTCGGCCGGGCAACAATATTAGTAGAAAAGTTTTTGGCTGTGTTTGAATTCAGCATTCAGCGGCGATGCACCGAATAATAGCTCCGAATCTTATCGATTTCAATGTCTGAACCGAGGCATTACCGCACCCGCCGCAAGGGTGGCTTTGCATGCTCACGCTCGACTTTGACAAACTCGGCGGCCTGGTACCCGCGATCGCTCAAGACCACCGGACCGGCGAGGTCCTGATGCTCGCCTTCATGAACGAGGCGGCCTGGAAGGAAACCCTCGCCACCGGACGGGCCACTTACTACAGCCGCAGCCGGAAATGCCTCTGGGTGAAAGGCGAAACGTCCGGCAACGTTCAGCGCGTGCACGAGATCCTCATCGACTGCGACGAGGACGCGGTGATCCTCAAGGTTGAACAGGTCGGCGGCGCCGCCTGCCACACCGGACATCGGAGCTGTTTTTTCAAAAAGGTTGAAAACGGGGCGGTTCGTGTAGAAGGCCAGCCGCTGTTCGACCCGAAGGAGGTTTATCGAAAGTGACCCAGAAACTGAAACTCGGCATCCCCAAGGGGAGCCTGCAGGACGCGACCATCGCGCTTTTCAAGCGCTCCGGTTGGAACATCAATGTCAACAACCGCAGTTATTTCCCGGAAATAAACGATGAGTTGATCGAATGCGCCATTTGCCGCGCCCAGGAGATGTCCCGCTACGTCGAAAACGGGACCCTTGATGCCGGGCTCACCGGGAAGGACTGGATCGCCGAAAACTGCTCCGACATTCAGGTCGTGGCGGATCTTGTCTACTCAAAGGTGAGCGCGCGGCCGGCGCGCTGGGTGCTGGCCGTGCCCTACGATTCGCCGATCAGCCGCCTGGAAGACCTCGCCGGGAAAAAGCTTGCCACCGAGCTGGTGGGATTCACCCGCCGCTACTTTGCCGAACGCCGAATCGACGTCAATATCGAGTTTTCCTGGGGGGCCACCGAAGCCAAGGTCGTTTCCGGGCTGGTGGACGCCATCGTCGAAGTCACCGAAACGGAGAGCACCATCAAGGCCCACGGCCTGCGGATCATCCATGAGCTGATGCGCACCAACACGCAGCTGATCGTCAACCACGCCGCTTGGGCGAATGCCGAAAAGCGACTGAAGATCGAGCAGATCGCACTGCTTCTGAAGGGTGCCCTGCTGGGTGAAAAAATGGTCGGCCTGAAGATGAACGTGCCTGAAGAGCGCATGGAAGAGGTGGTCGGCATGCTGCCCAGCCTGAAATCCCCGACGGTCGCCCCGCTCTACCGTTCGACCTATTTTTCGGTGGAGATCATGGTCAGCCGCGAGATCGTACGGGACCTCATCCCCCGGCTGCTCGCGCACGGCGCCGAAGGCATCATCGAATACCCATTAAACAAAGTAGTTTAAAGCTTGAAAAGACAGCTTTAAACTACTTTGTTTAATATGTTGACATTAATTTTTCCAAAGGAAAAATTATGGTTTCAAAAAGAACCCAGGAACTGACATCCTTCATCGTCATGGACGTGCTCGAAAAGGCCAAGGAGATGGAGCGCCGAGGCGTCCACGTCATTCACCTCGAGGTGGGGGAGCCGGATTTCGATGCCCCGACCTGCGTGAAGGCGGCGGCCTGCCGGGCGCTGGAGGAGGGTCACACCCACTACACCCACAGCCTGGGCAATTTCGAGCTGCGGGAAGCCATCGCCCACTACTACCGGGGAACCTACGGCATCACCAGCGTCGAGCCCGACCAGATCATCGTGACCTCGGGCTCCTCGCCGGCCATCCTGCTGGTGTTCTCCGCCCTGCTCGATCCGGGCGACGAGGTCATCATCTCTGATCCGCACTACGCCTGCTACCCCAACTTCATCAAGTTCGTTCAAGGGGTGCCGGTTTCGGTTCCGGTCTTCGAAAAGGACGGCTTCCAGTTCCGGCCCGAAGCCATCCGTGAGAAAATCACCGCCCGGACCAAGGCGATTTTCATCAACTCGCCCTCCAACCCCACCGGGAACCTGCTCTCGGCCGATCGCATGCGGGAAATCGCTGAGATGGCGTCCGGGCCGGAGGCCCCGATGATCGTCTCCGACGAGATCTACCACGGCCTGGTCTACGAGGGCAAGGAGCACAGCATCCTGGAATTCACCGACCGGGCCTTCGTGCTCAACGGGTTTTCAAAGCTCTTCGCCATGACCGGGCTGAGGCTGGGGTATGTCATCGCCCCGCCCGCGCTCATCCGGCCCATGCAGAAGCTGCAGCAGAATTTTTTCATTTCCGCCAACTCCATGGTGCAGCGGGCCGCCATCGCCGCGCTGCAGTGCGCCGGCGACGACGTCGCGCGCATGAAATCGGTCTACGACGAGCGCCGCCGGTTCATGATCCGCCGGCTCAAGGAGATCGGGCTGGGCATTACCGTGGAGCCGACGGGCGCCTTCTACGTGTTCGCCAACGCCAAGCACATCTCCGGCGACTCCTACCAGCTGGCTTTCGACATCCTCGAGAAGGCCCACGTGGGCGTCACCCCCGGTATCGATTTCGGCCAACACGGCGAAGGCTACCTGCGTTTCTCCTACGCGAACTCCATGGAGAACATCGTCGAGGCCATGAACCGGCTCGAGCGCTATTTCAGCGCGCGGCGTTAACCGGAAACGGCCTGCGCTTTGCGTGCGGCGTTGAACGGCGGTTTTGCAGGCCCGCCGGGGAGACCCGCGTGAAAGCGACTGGGGCTGAAAGCGCGAGCGGAGGGTGCGGCATAGTGCCGGCCCGGCGTTGACTTTTGAGCTTGCGCGTGGAACAACCCAACCATGACCCCAACCTGCGCTCAATGACATGCTCATAAAATCGGCAGAATTCGTCATCAGTGCCGTCCGGCCGCAGCAGTACCCGGCTGAGGAGTTGCCGGAGTTCGCCTTT
This sequence comes from uncultured Desulfatibacillum sp., assembly GCA_964562235.1. GTDB lineage: Bacteria > Desulfobacterota > Desulfobacteria > Desulfobacterales > SpSt-501 > SpSt-501. The sequence continues at coordinate 8,726 of CAZLSV010000081.1, read as the reverse complement.
GCCGGCCGGTCCAACGTGGGCAAGTCCAGCCTGATCAACACCCTGGTGAGCCGCAAGAAACTCGTCCAGACCAGCTCAACACCCGGAAAGACTCGCCTGATCAATTTTTTTCGGGTGAACGACGCGCTCATGTTCGTCGACCTGCCAGGATACGGCTATGCACGGGTGTCCGAGGAAGAGCGCCACAAGTGGCGGCCGATGATCGAAAAGTACCTCACCGGCCGGGAAAACCTGAAAGCCGTCGTCCTCATCCTGGACATCCGGCGCACGCCCAACGAGGAAGACGCCCTGCTTCTGAACTGGCTCTCGCGGCGCGGGATCGCCCCGGTCCTGGTCGTCACCAAGGCCGACAAGCTGTCGAAAACCTCCCAGGCCAAGCAACTGAAGATCATCGCCGGCACGCTGGAGGTCGATCCCCACGAACTCGTGCTGTTTTCCGCCAAGTCCCGCCAGGGCCGGGATGTGCTCTGGCGGGTCCTGGCCGACCTGGCCACGGCGGCGCCCGAAGACGAGCGGGCCTGACATGAAGACCGAAACCGATTCCACGGCGCCCCCGTTCAAATCCGGCTATGTCACCATCGCCGGGGCGCCCAACGCCGGCAAATCGACGCTGCTCAACCGCATTCTGGGCGAGAAGATATCGATCATCTCAAGCAAACCCCAGACCACGCGCACCCGGATCCTGGGCGTCTGCCAGCGGCCCAGGGCCCAGATCCTGTTCTACGACACACCGGGCATTTTTTCCGCCACGGATCCGCTGAACGCCCGGATCGTGGAGACGGCCTGCGGGGCCATCGGCGACGCCGACGTGCTGTTGGCGGTCGTGGACGCCGCTCATCCGGACCCGGCCGCGGAGGCCCTTCTGGCCGAGAAGATTCTCAACCTGAAGCTGCCGGTCATTATCGCTTTAAACAAAATCGACCGGGTCTCGGAGAAGAAGAAGCTGCTGGAGGTGATCGCGCGCTGGTCGGCGCGGCAGAGCTTCGCGGCCATCGTGCCGGTCTCCGCGCTGGACGGCACCCAGGTCGAGGAACTCATCGGCGCCATCATCCAGGCCCTGCCCGAGGGGCCGGCTTATTTTCCCGAGGAGACCCTGACCGACGCCAGCGAGCGGTTCATCGCGGCCGAGCTCATCCGCGAGAAGATCTTCCGGCTGACGGGCGAGGAAATCCCCCATGCCTCGGCCGTGACCGTGGAGGCCTTCAAACCGAGCGCCGATGAAAAGCGGATTTCGATCGACGCTACCATCCACCTGGAGCGCGACTCCCAGAAGGGGATCCTCATCGGCAAGGGCGGGGCCATGCTCAAGCGCATCGGCACCGAGGCGCGGCAGGACATCGAGCGGATGACGGGGGCCAAGGTTTATCTGAGGTTGTTCGTGCGGGTGCAGAAGAAATGGCGCAAGGACACCAAGGCCATCGAGCGCTTCGGGTATTGAAATAGAAAAGCGGGGCCTTGCGGCCCCGCTTTTCTATTTCTGCGGATTTGAACCTTGATTAAAATCGTCCGCTACGACCCTATCGGCAGGCGATTGGCAGCTGGGACCGTCTCCGGCCGGACAGGCTTCCGGGACGACCACGGCCACCGAACGCCTTCGGGAAGAACGCTGAAAAGCGACAGCAGCAGGGCGGCGGCATAGGGCAGCGATTGGATTAAAAGCAGGGCCGCCCGGATCAGCCGCTCCTCGGTCTGGTCGTTGCCGAAGTTGTAGTTGACCACCACCGCAAAGAGAAGCAGCACCATCATCAGCGCCTCGCCGCGGGCCATTGCAAGCCCTTTCAGCACCGCGCTCTTGCTTTCGCACTTGGGCGTTCTCAGAAACGGCATGCTCTTCGTGAAGATGCCGCGCAGGATGGCCGTCGCGATGGCGTGGGTGAGGGCCGTTCCGGCGAGGGCGGCGCCCAGCCGCTGCCGGAAGGGGCACGGCACCCGCGCCGCGTAAAGCCACAGGAAGTGCATCAGCTTGAACAGGAAGGCGCCGATCGGGGGCAGCATCAACACGTACAGCGGGGCCCCGAAGTATTTCGGAAAGAGCGCCATGCCGATCGCCCAGAGGATGCAGAGCACGTTCATGATCAGGCTGATGGCATCGCCGAACCAAGGCAGCCAGCCGGCGATGAAATGGTAGCGCTGAGCGAGGTTCAACCCGCCTTTACGGCTGAACGGCGAAAGCTCCGGCCAGTGGCGCTTCATGATCTGCACCGCGCCGTAGACCCAGCGGAACCGCTGGCGCTTGTAGCCGCCGAAGGAATCCGGCGTCAGGCCCTTGCCGAAGCTCTCCTTGACGTAGACGGTGTCATAGCCCAGGCTCTGAATGCGCAGGCCGAGCTCGGCGTCCTCGCAGATGCACCACTCGGCCCACTGGCCCGAGCCGGTCAGGATCGACTTGCGGATGAGGGTCATGGTGCCGTGCTGAATGATGGCGTTGCGCTCGTTGCGGTGCACCATCCCGATCTCGAAGAAGCCGTGGTACTCCCAGTTGATCATCTCCTTGAAGAGACTGCCCTCCCAGGCGCGGTGATCCTGGGGTGCCTGCACGACGCCCACCTCGCGGCGATCGAAGTGGGGCACCAGCGCTTTGAGCCAGTCGGGGCGCACGATGTAGTCGCTGTCGACCACCGCCACCAGCTCCGCTTCGGGGGCGGTGTGCCGCAGGGCGAAATTCAGGGCTCCCGCCTTGTATCCCGCGATCTTCTCCAGGTGGAAAAACCGGAATCTGGCGCCCAGGGCGTCGCAGTGCGCCTGCACCGGCTGCCAGAGCTCCGGGTGCGGGTTGTTGTTGTCAATGACCAGCACCTCGTAGTTCGGGTAGTCCAGGGCCGCCAGGCCGTTTAGGGTCTCGATCACCATGTCCGGCGGTTCTTTGCAGATGGGGACATGGATGGAAACCAGCGGTGCGGCCGCGCCGGGTCCGTCGGTCAAGGGCGTGAAACGTCGTTTCAGGCCTTTCGTCCAGATCATCTCGGACATCTCAAAGCCGTTGACCAGAATGATCATGAGCAATCCGGCCTGCATCGGCAGCAGCAAGGCCCAGATAAACGTCTCCCAGAACAAAAACTCGCCGATCAGCGGGGAGGCGAGCACCCACACCAAAACCGATGCCGTTGTCTGAAGCAGCAGCGCGAAAAACAGCTTGCCGCTGAAAGGCTGTGAGGGCTGGTTTCGCAGATACAGCCACACCAGCAAAACCCCCGCGAGCACCGCGGCGAGCCCGCTGTACATCAGCGTAGCGGACTGAATCGGCCCCTCGAACGAGAACTTGGGATTGCGGTCCACGTCATAGATGCCCCAGAAAGCGCCGACCACCCCTTCGTGTGGTTTTTTCCAGGGCTGGTCGAACACTTCCATGATGCAGTAATCGAGCTGCCGCTGATCGGCGACGGTCAGAAACCGCCGTAAAAAACGCGTCGCATCCTCCCGGCCGGGCTTGGCCTTGCCGAAATTCTCGCCGTTGCTCGGCCAGCCCACTTCCGCGAGAAACACGGGTTTGTCGGGGAAGGCGTCCTTCACCTGCTTCAAGCGATCAAAGACCCAGCCGATGGAATCGCTGAAAGGAACTCTTTCCCAATAAGGAAGAACGTGGATGGCGATGAAGTCGACGTGGTTGACCAGCTCCGGGTTTTTTATGAAGACATGCCAGGGCTCGGCCGTTCCGACCGGCACTTTCACGGCGGCCCGCACCCGGTCCAGATAGGCGATGAGCTCCTCCACGCTGAGATCGTCGCGGTAGAGCACCTCGTTGCCGACGATGACCCGCTTGATGGTCGTGGGGTACCGGTTGATATTCTGGATGAGGTTGTAAATCTCGTCTTCGTTGCGCTCGTAGCGGCCATCGATCCAGGCGCCGGCGGTGACCTCGAACCCGAGCCGGGCGGCCATGCCCGGGATGGCTTCCATCCCGTCCAGAGAGGAATAGGTGCGCACGCCCTTGGTTTTGCCTTTTAAAAATACCAGGTCGTCTCTGATCTCTTCCGGCGTCGGGAACTTGTTTGCGATGGGATCCTGCCCGTCACGATAGGGGCTGAACGACACATAGTTAAACGTTCCGGACCACCCGGGTTCCGGGTTTTCCGGTTGGTTGAACACGGACCACAACGCGATGTTGAAGGCGCAGGTGATGCCGATGATGATCCACATGGTTTTGCGCATGACGGTTATTGCTCTCCGTGGCTAGTAATTACCAGCCGCATTGTTTTTACTACCATCTATCCGAGGTTGTTTGCAGGCCGGCGGCGGCTGCAAAAAAAAAGGCCTTCCGCAAAGAGGCCACCCTGAAAAAGCAGATTGTCTTAACGCCTCGCTCCCTGCGGGAGCGTTTGACTCCCCTTGGGTTTCGTTTCCCCAAAAAAAAGAAAGCAGTGAATTAACGCTGCTCATCTGAAAACCGATCCACCGGTATGGCGACTTGTTGGCGCGCAATATAACACGTTTCCGGGGGCCGTCAACAACAATCTTGCCCCAAAAACAATCAGCTGAATCTGACGCTGACGACCCCGGAAACGTTTACATGCAACCCCACGACTTCCCTTGGGAGGCGGCAAGGCTTATTGCCATCGTTTCCGGGGGGCGGTTGCCGGCTGGTTTTCTAGCAACTGGTTATAACAGAACAAAGGCAGCTTACTTCCCAACCCGTGGTCGATAGTAAACCAGGGCTTGGATTCATAAATGGAAAAAATCTATAACAGTCTGAAAAAATGATACAAAAACTGATGACGCGGCTGGTGGAATAAATTTTGCTTAATCGCGCGGATTATTTTTTTTGTGGACAATCGAGTCATTTGCAGATAATTGACCTTATCCTCATTAATGACATAGACAGCGGCGCGCAGCGATCAGGGAAAACATGCTACCACATATTGATAGCATAGTTCCAACAAGCCACAACTTGTTGGATTTCGAGCTGCGGGGCTACCCTTACAAACGCACTCGTTCTGATTTTCCCAAGGGATTTTCCCTGCTCGAAGCCCTGGTGGTCCTCGCCATCTTAGCCCTGGCCGGCGCGGCCGCAATTCCCGATCTCATCAAATGGCGCAGCCAAATGCGCCTCCGGGCGGCGGCCATTGAGCTGAAAGAGAACCTGGAGCTGGCCAAAGTCCTGGCCGGCAAGGAGAACAAGTACATTTACGTGAAGTTCGTCCCGGCGGAGGGCAAATACCGTCTCAGCTACAAGGACCCGGACAACAACTTCATCCCGATAAAGGAAGCGCGTCTGCCGCAGGATGTGATCATCGACAAAACCCATGACCAGTACTCCGTCCATGGCGACCAGACAGGGTTCAACTCCCGGGGCGGGGCCGACAACTGCACCATTGTCCTTTCCAATCTTCAGAAAAAGAGCAGATTTATTTCCATCTCACCCATCGGAAAAGTGAAACTCAAGGACGGATGATTTGGTTTCGTAGGAGCCGCTTTTTTTGTCAAACCGAGCCGGTACCTTACCATGGCGGACAACAGGGGCTACCTTCTGGTTGAAATTTTGATCGCCGTCGCCATTTTTTCTATCGGCTTTCTGGCGGTGGGGACCCTTATCGTGTCCACCACGCGCACCAACACCACGGGAAACATTGTCACGCAAGCCACGTTGCTGGCCGTGGAGACGCTGGAGACCCTGAAAAAGGGCCCGGTCGACGAGCTCCATCCCGAGACCTACAGCGACCCGAACAACCCCGTCGACTGGCGGGGCCGAAACGGCGGCATATTCAACCGCACCTGGGTCATCGATGACCCGGTCGGTTACGACACCTCGCGACGCATCCGGGTGAGCGTCAGCTGGCGGCGTCTCGGCCAATACCGAAGCGTGGAGCTGACCACCATCACCAGGGGCAACGGAACATGAAGAAACTCCTGCGCCACGCTCATTCCGCAAAAGGGTTCACCCTGGTGGAGGTTCTGGTTGCGCTAGGCCTGGCCGCGACGGTCCTGGGGATCATGACCGCCTTTTTGTTGAACTTCACCCGCGCCTCCACCGCTCAAAACGCCGCTGCCGGCGCCCAGCAATCGGCCCGGGCCGGCATTGAGTACATGCTGCAGGACATCCGGATGGCCGGGCTGGACCCGCTGGAAAAAACCGACGCCGGTGTCGAGGAGATCACCGCCAGCGGCCGGAAGCTGCGGTTCTCCTCGGACCGCTGCGACCTGCCCGTAGGCTCTTCGGGTTGCCCCAATCCCGAGCCCGACGGCGAGCTCGACGACATCTCCGAAATCGTCACCTATCTGTACGATGCGGGCCAAAAGGCGATTAAAAGATGCCTGTACGAAGAAACCGGGTCCTACGGGAAGGATGAATCCAGCGGGGCATGCCAGAGCATCCTGGAAAAAGTCATCGCCAATCCGGACGGTACACCTGTTTTTACTTTTCTCGATAACGGCGACAACCTCATCACCAACAACAACGAGCGCAGTCGAATTCGGAGCCTGATTCTCACCCTGACCGTCGAAGAGCCGGCAGGCTTCAATAAAAAGGTGGCGCGGACCTACTCTTCCCGCGTGCGCCTGCGCAACATCGGCCTGTGAGTTCTCGGGCGGGCAGCCTACAGAAAGACGTGTCGTGGTCAACCCTTTGCCGACGAACGATGAAGATGGGTTTTTGGCGGTTGTCGCCGCCCTGGTCATTTTGATCCTGATGACGGTGATCGGGATTTCCGCTTCGCGGGTGGCCGGCACCGAGGCGGCCATGGCCAGAAACGAGGTGATTTACAAACGCAACTTCTACCTGGCCGAGGGCGCCGCCCTGGAAGCCGCCGATCGTTTGGCCAAACACGGCGACCTGAAGGAGAGCCCCGAGGCATGGATGGAATCGGTCACCGGCGAGCTGCACATAGACAGCCTGAAAAATTACTGGGGCCATTCGGCCGGTGACAGCGTAATTCCCGAGCCGTCCCAAGTGGACCTGAACCATACCCTTTTTCTGGTCGGCCACGACGGGGTTGCGCCGGGGTGGTCCCTGGACATGAGCAAGCCCACCGTCCACGCGATCGCCATTTATGGTCGCTGTGTCTGGGAAGGCACCGCCATCGTAAAAATAGGTTACCGCGCTGCGTACTGAACCGAATTTTCGCGCCCCCGAAGGATCTCGGCCATGCCGGTGCAGGGAAAATCGAAACCAGCGCAGACCCGAAAGCGACCGTCCGGCCTGGGTCCGGCCGCGGTATTGTTCGGCCTCGTGGCCGCCATGGCCGCGGGCGCTGGGGCGCCTCACCCCGCGGCGGGAATCGATCTCTCCGACACGCCGATGTTCGCCAGGGTCCTGCCGCCGCCGGCCAACATCATGTTCGTGCTCGATGACTCCGGGAGCATGAATTTCGAACTCCTTGTGACCGGCCAGCACGACGGGAGCTTTCCAAACCCGGACAAAGGCCCGGAGGATCTGGCGATCGATCCTCACGGTTTCTGCTACCTGTTTGACGACGTGGGCGACAATGTTTTCAAGCCTCACCGCCAGCCTTCCTGGTACGCGGGCCAGGAGGGCCGCAAGCTTTGGCAGACCCAGTTTTTCCAGACCAACGCGATGTATTACAATCCGGGCGTAACCTACAAGCCCTGGCCGAGCTACCCCGGGCGGACACTCACGGATGCGGACAGGGACAGCCCCAGGAGCCACCCCATCAACGGCAGCCATACCCTCAACCTGGAGGGCTTGGCCTACACGGTCGGCAGCACAACGGTTCCACACGCGCGCTATGTTGTGCACTCCGCCAGCGAAAACAGGCACTACCTGGTGGTGCTCGACCAGGCCTCCTCCTCGAAAAAACACTACTCGTTCACCGTGGCCGGGTCCGGCCCGGCCGGAAAGATCTCCGCGCTCACGTTGGTGCCGAGCCCGCCGGCCGACGTGCTCTCGGGACGCACGTATGCCGAGGAGCGGCAGAATTTCGCCAACTGGTTCACCTACCACCGACGCCGGGAGTTCGCGGCCAAGAATGCCCTGGCCCATGTCATCATGGGACTGTCGCAGGTCCGGGTGGGGATCTACGGAATCAACAAAAAGGTCGTTCTTCCACTGGCGAACGTGAAGGTGGCGCAAGGGCTTGCGCTAAGCGATGCCACGGCCAACTTGCTCGAGAAGCTTTACCCTTATCAGTCCTCCGGCGGCACCCCGCTCAAAGTCGGGCTAAAAAACGTCGGCGCCTACTTCAAGGAGAACACCGGAACGCTCGACACCGTGACCGGCCCGGCGCCCTATGGAACGGCCGCCGCCGGCGCCGCCTGCCAGCAGTCCTTCGCGATCATTCTCACCGACGGCTACTACGACGATCTGAGCACCGCGCTCGACGGCAACAGCGACGGCGACAACGGGGCCCCCTATGCCGACAGCCACTCGAACAGCCTGGCGGATATCGCCATGTACTATTACGAAACGGACCTGAACGCGCTGGCCGACCAGGTGCCGAAAAACAAATACGACCGGGCCGCCCACCAGCACATGGCCACCCATGCCGTCGCCTTCGGTGTGAGCGGCACCCTGAACCCGGCGGACTACGATGCGGACCTTCGACACAAAATCACTAAAAACCCCATTCAGTGGACCGTTCCCGACGCCGCGTACAAACCCGAGGCGGTGGATGATCTGTGGCACGCCACCGTGAACGGCCGGGGAAAATTTTTCACCGCCGGCAACCCGGAGGCGCTCCGCTCCGCTCTGACCGAGCTCATGGACGCCATCTCCGAGATTCTGATCGGCTCATCCTCCCCGGTCACCGTGAACGGCGACTCCCTTCACGGCCAGG
>CAZLSV010000080.1:11919-23742 GCA_964562235.1 uncultured Desulfatibacillum sp. | reverse complement strand
ACCCTCTGAGATCGACTTTCGATTTCTATCGGGGCGCGGACGTTTCGTCAGACGCACCGGCGATCTCTTCCATCGATTCGATGCGCCCCTCCCGGATATCCAGGCGGACGTTTCGCCGCGCAGACCCGCCGCTGCCGTCGATGAGCCAGCCCGCGAAGATCGTCATGCCGCGGGCCTCGGCCTCCGCCGCTTCCGTCGGGGGCGCGAAGCCCGGCGCCTGGGCCGGCCGGCCTCTCAACCTGACGATCTTCGGCAGCCAGTTCGCGATCCGCTCCAGCAGCTTCACGGCGGCCCCCCGGTGCCTCCGGCGGCCGGCAGATGCCGTTCGATGAACCCGGCTACGGCAGCCGCGTAGCCCGGATCGAGGCTGGATTCGCTGTGGCGCGCGTTTTCAGCCACGAAAATTTCGGCCTGTCCCGGCGCAAAACTGGACTTGAGTTTGAAGGCGAATTCGAGCGGAAAGCGTTTGTCCAGCGCGCCGTGGATGAGCATCACCGGGGCGCGGATGGACGGGGCCAGCTTCGCAGGGCTCACATCCTTCAGCCGGTTGCGGTAGAAGAGGTTCATCCAGAAGAGGATCATCGGGCCGAAGGCCGTGCCGAAAAAACGGTTGAACCAGCGGTAGAGGCTCAGCAGGGCCTCGCGGCTGTCCGCGTAACCTGCTTCGAGAAACAGCAGCCGGATCTTTTCCGGCCGCCGCCAGGCCGCGATGACGGCCGCGCCGGCCCCGGCCGAGTGCCCGTAGAGCAGCACCGGCTCGCCGACCCAGTCCAGGACGGATTCGATGTCCTCGGCCATCCGGGCGGCGTTCATGAAACGCCGCGGGCTCGAGCGGCCGTGGTCCCTGGCGCTGTGGATGACGACCGTGAAGCCCCAGCGGCCGAAGATCCGGGCGCGGCGCACCATGCGGCCCCGGTTGCGCCCCCAGCCATGCGCCAGCACCACAATGCCCCGCGAGGCGCCTTCCGGCTCCACGCGCCAGACCTCCAGGCGGGCGCCTTCGACCGTCGGGATCCGCGCATCGGTCACCCGGCCCCAGTCCGGGGCGTCGTCGTACGGCCGACGAGGGTATTCCTGGACCAGGTAGGTCAGAACCAGGGAGAGCAGCAGGTAGGCGAGGACCAGTCCGGATAAGGCGCAGAGCAGCGTCGACACGGCCGGCTACCCGTGCGGAAGCGCCAGCATCTCCCGTCTGAGAGTGTCCAGCGCTTTCATCGCGAAGATCTGTTTGTTCATGGAACGACGGTCGTAGCGGTAATGAAAGCGCCAGCCCAGGGCCTTCTCTTCGCAGGCCAGGCCGATGCAGACCGTGCCGACCGGTTTTTCCGCGGAGCCGCCGGTCGGCCCGGCAATCCCGGTGGTGGAAATGCCGTAGGTCGCCCCGCAGACCCGGCGCACGCCGACGGCCATTTCACGGGCGGTGTCCTCGTGCACGGCCCCGCAGCGCAGGAGCGTCTCCTCGGAGACGCCCAGCACGGCCGTCTTGGCCGGGTTGGCGTAGGTCACGGCGGAAAAAAGAAAGTAGTCGGAGCTCCCGGCTATCTCGGTCAGCAGGTGGGAGATCAGCCCGCCCGTGCAGCTCTCGGCCACGGCCAGGGTGGCCTTCCGCTGCCTCAGCAGGCTCCCGACGGCCGCCGCCATGGGCTCGCCGGAACCCGAAAAAACGATATCCCCCAGGCGTTCGGCAGCCCATGCCGCGGCCCCGCCCAGTTGCCCGGACACGGCGGCCTCGTCGGCGCCGCTCGCGTAAAGCTTCACCTGAATTTCAGGGAATTTGGCTCTCAGCCCCAGCCGCACGCCGGGAAACTCGTCCCCCAGTCCGGCCAGGCGCTCGCCGGTCAGCGACTCGGTCAGGCCGAAGCAGGAGAGGGTCTTGATCAGGCGATGGACCCGTCGGCCGCCCATCCACGTCACGATACGCGGCAGGACCTGGTCGGCGAGCATGCGTTTCATCTCGAACGGGACTCCCGGCAGGAAAAGAAACCGGCAGTGGCCGATTTTCAGGCTGAAACCGGGGGCGGTGCCGACCGGGTTGAAGAGCACCTCGGCTCCTTCCGGCAGCATGGCCTGCTTGCGGATGGAGGGATTCATCGGCCGGTTGCGCCTGAGAAAAAAGGCTTGGATCGAGTCCAGGGCGGGTTGGTCGAGGCGCAGGCCGAGGCCGGCGGCTTCCGCCGCGGCTTCGGCCGAAAGGTCGTCGACGGTCGGCCCCAGCCCGCCGGTGACCACGCACAGATCGGCGCGTTCCCCGACCTCCTTGAAAAGAGCGCTCAGCCGACGCAGGTCGTCCCCGACCCCGTTGAGTCGGGTGACCTCCACACCGCATTCCTCCAGGGCCTGGGCAATCGCGGCCGAATTGGTGTCGGCCAGCGCCCCGGTGCGGATCTCCTCTCCGGTTGCGATGATTTCGGCAATCATGGGGGGATTGTGGTTTGTGTTTGGTGTTTTGGGTTTTGTGTTTTGTGTTTTGGGTTGGGTGGTTGGGGGGCTTTCGAAACAGCCGAACACCTAAAATACCCAAACACCTTCAGACCGAATGGCCATGTTTCACTGTGGGAGCGGCTTTCCAGCCGCGAGGATCGAGACTGAAAGACTCACCCACATAGAACGAGCTTGCCGGCCGAGCCGGTGACGCCAAGCGTCATGGTCCACCAAACACCAAACACCTTAAACACCAAACACCTAAATACCTATCTGTCCATGCCCTACCCCGGCGAGCCCAGAACGAACATGGACGGTGTCACCGGCACATCGGCCCAGTACCTTTCCACCACCAGCTGGACGAGGGCCTTGTCCTTGCCCGAGACCGCCAGTCGCAGCGGCACCTTGTACCCGTCGACGAGCTGCATCTCGAGAAAGTTGGCCTGGAACAGAAGATCTCCGGAGGAGTCGTACACCTCTGTCTGGCGCACCTCGGTCTTGGTTTCGTCCAGGAAGATCATCTGGTGAACCCCCCAGGTCCGCATCAGCATGAGCACGTAGCCGTTGCCGGATTTGAGGGGCTTCAGGCGCGCGGAGCGGTGCTCCCGGATGGGGATCCGGCCGCGCATGAGGGCAATGATGTCGCTGGACTGGATCGGGATGGAAAGCAGCCGTTTGAAATCCGGATCGCTCGCCCGGATTTTTTTGATCGTCGCCCCCTGCGCCGGGTCTTCCTGGTAATAGAGCCACTCGCCGTCGCCGGCCATGCGCACGGCCGGAAAACCGGCGGCGAACAGGACGATGCTGAGCTTGAGCGGGTCCGACCCGAGCCAGGCCAGGCGCTCGTCCATCTGGACCTTGCCGTCCTGGCGGATCGTCAGGCGCCCGACGCCCTTGAAGCTCTTCAGCCGCTCATTCGTCTTCTGCAGACGGTCCAGCACCTGCCGGGCTTCGGCCGCGTCGGCGGAGTCGGCCTCCTCGGAAGGGGGCTGTTCGAGCACGCCCGACCAGGTGGCGCAGCCGGACAACGCCAGCGCCGCCGCCATGACCCATGCGACCCCTATCGCCGGCACCCGAAACCTCTTGGCGCAGCCGGTCGTCTTGCGCTCCCTCGCGTTCACCGTGCCCCCTCTTTCAGCTGACGGATCTTGGTCTTCAGCTCGTTTTTTTCCTTGGCTTTTTCAGGATCCTTGTCCGGGTCCTTCTCTTTTTCGCGTTTGGAGAGCGACTTCTGGTAGTACGTGAGAGCGCTGGCCTTGTCGTTCAGCTTGAGATACGCGTCCCCGATGTGCTCCAGGACAACCGGATCCTCGTTGGAAAGCTCCCCGGCTTTTTTCAGGATCTGCAGGGCCTTCTCGTATTCGCCTTTCTTGTAGTACACCCACCCCAGGCTGTCGGTGATGAAGCCGTCGTTCGGCTTGTGCTTGAGCGCTTCCAACACCAGCTGTTCGGCCTCGTCCAGGTTCTGCCCGAGGTCGGCGTAGGTGTATCCGAGGTAGTTGAGCGCACTGGCGTCTTTGGGGTCCAGCTCGATGGCCTTGCGCATGGCGGCAATGGCGGCATCTTTTTTCTTCTGCTTGTCGTAAACCACGCCCAGGCGGAAATGGAAGCGGGGGTTTCCCGGGTTTTTTTCGATGGCCTGCAGCAGCAGCCGTTCGGCCTGGTCGAAGTCGCGGGCCTCTTCGTAGACCGTCGCCAGGTAATATTTGAGCTCGACGTTCGCGGGATCACCTTGAATGGCGGCGTTGAGCTGCTCGATGGCCTCCGCGGTCTTGCCCTGCTCCTGAAGAATAAAGGCGATGTGCACCGTTGCGTCCTGGTAGAACCGGGATTCGGGGGTGACCCGGCGGAAGTCGGCCATCGCCTCGGTGCTTTTCTTTAGCCCGAAAAGAGTGAATCCCTTCAAATGGTGCAGATCCGGGCTGTCCGGCGCGCCCTTGAGCATGCCGTTTAGCAGATAGAGGCTTTCGTCAAACTTCTTGGGGTCGACATACCCTTGAATCACCTGCAGCACGACTTCGAACTCGGAGCGGCTGCGTTCGCCGAGCTGTTTGAGCACTTCGGCCGCCTCGGCCTTCATTCCGGTCTGGCGGTAGTAGAGCGCAAGCTCCAGTTGGGCGCGGCTGTTCTCCGGGTCGCGCTCGAGAATTTCCTGGTTGAGCTTGAGCACTTCATCCCGCCGGCCCTTCTCGCGCGCGAGCTTGAGCAGCTCGAACAGGGGCTCGATGCTGTCGGGGTCGCCCTCGGCGCTTTTCCGGAAGGCCTTCTCCGCCAGAGCGGGCTTGCCGGTGGAGACATACAGCCGCCCGAGCAGGAAATGGCCCGTGTAGGAGTTCGGGAACCTCTCGACCAGTTTTCCCAGCACCCGCTCCGCGTTCTTCAGATCCTTCGCCTCCAGGTACAGGCCGCCGGCAATCGCGTAAATCTTTTCCTGGGAAGGATCCAGAAGGAGCACTTTCTCATACGTCTTCAGCGCCGCGTCGTTCTGCTTGCGCATCTGCTGGAGGCCGCCGTAGAGCGTGAGCCCTTTGACATCGTCGGGGTTCTTGGCGAGCAGCTCGTCGAGGACCCCGAGGGCCTTCTCCTCCTCCTTGTTCTGGAGATAGACGGTCGCCAGCTCCCGCTGCAAGTAGGCCGTGTCCGGTTCGACCTCGATGGCCTTGCGCAGCAGCAAAATCGCCTTGTCCGGTTGCCCGGCCCGCCGCTCGTTTTGGGCCGCCAGAAAATAGAAATAGGCGTTTTCCGGTTTTGCGACCCCCATGCGGGCCGGCTGCGCGGCCGCCGCGACGGCAGGCGCATCGGGGGTTGTCGCGGGAACGCTTCCCGGCGGCCGGACGCATCCGTACGCAAGGCTGAACAAACACATTGCTGCCGCAACGATACTTATCTGATTTGTCATTTATTTTTTCCCTGGTGCCGGGGCGAGGAGGAGCACGGGCGCGGCGTCTCTATTCCATGCCGGTGTCGTCCGAATATGACGCGAAATCGGGGATTTCATGCTTGAAGAAATCACGCATCTTCCGAATGATGTTCTTCTCGATCTGCCGGACCCGCTCTCTGGATATTCCGTATCGGTCACCGATGTCCTGAAGGGTGACGGGGTTGTCGGAAAAAATTCGAAGCTCGAAGATCTCGATCTCCCGCGGCGACATTTTCTTGCGGAATTCGGCGATCTTGTTGTGCAGCAACAGCTCGATCTCTTTCTTCGACACCTGGTCTTCGATGGACTCGCTTTCCGTACTGAGAAATTCGATGCGTTCGGTTTCCGAGTCGTTTTTGAGCGGCGCATCCAGGGACACGTCCCATCCGTCCAGGCGCTGGTCCATGTCGACGATCTCCCGCTCCGAGACGCCCAGTCGCTCGGAGAGCAGCTTGGGCTTGGGGTCGAACCCCTGTTCGATCAGGTGCTGTTTTTCCTTCTTGAGCTTGAAGAAAAGCTTGCGCTGTCCCTGAGTGGTGCCGATCTTCACCAGACGCCAGTTGTCCATGATGAATTTCAGGATGTAAGCCTTGATCCAGAACGACGCGTAGTAAGAGAACTTGACGTTCTTGTAGGGGTCGAATTTCTTAACGGCCTGCATCAGGCCGATGTTGCCTTCCTGAATGAGATCCAGCAGGTTCTGCATCCACACCCGCTGGAACTCGAGCGCGATCTTGACCACCAGCCTCAAATTGGCGGTGACCAGCGCATACGCCGCCTCCTTGTCGCCCTGCTCTTTGACCCGGGTGCCCAGCTCGCGCTCCTCCTCGCGGGTGATCAGCCGGTACTTGCTGATCTCTGAGAGATAACGCTGCAGCGGGTCGAACTTGACCAGGGCTTTGTCGGAATCCTCGTCTTTTTCTTTTTTCGTGGATTTCAGGGGCTTGAGCGTATTCGCGGGCGCCTTCTCGGCCGTCGCGACCGCCGGCTTTTCCTCCGGACCAGCAAGCGGGGCCTCGGGAACCGAGGGAGTTGCCTTCGGCTTCCGGCCGGCTTTGGGCGCGGGTGGAGCCTTGAGCGCATCAGGCGCTTTGGCCGGTTTGCCTTTTGGAGGCGTTTTCACAGGTTTGGGCGACGCCGAGGGCTTTGGCGCCTTTGCCGGCACGGCTCTCTTTGCCGCCTTGGCCTTGGCGGCGGGCTTGGCGGGCTTGGCCGGCTTGGCCTCCGGCTTGCGCACGGTGGTTTTTGGGGCCGCTCCGGTTTTGAGGGGCTTTTTAAGCGCCTGCTTGCGCTTGGTCGCGGGCTTCTTCGCCGCGGCAACTTTGGCCTTGGCCACCGGTTTCTTTTTCGCTGCCTCTTTTTTCATTCTGCTGCTCGTCCGGGGAATAAACGTCGCCGTTTTTCGGCGGTTGTCAGGTCTAACCGGCTGTTAAACAAACAAGCTTCCGGCCCTCAACCCGGGCGTGGGGTGATTCGGAAAGCGCGGCACATCGGCTGATATGTGGGCACGTGCAAGAGCCACGCAGCGCCGGATCAGGGCATGGGGCGCAGATTTCCAGCAGACTGCCAAAAGCCGGGCCGGGTATGGACACCCCTGCGGACATGTGTTAGAAAAATCCGCGTGCGCCTGTAGCTCAGTTGGATAGAGCAACGGACTTCTAATCCGTAGGCCGGGGGTTCGAATCCCTCCAGGCGCGCCAGCCGGCAATTTAAGCGCGGCGCCCGGCGCCATTTGTCAAGAGAACAATATACATTAACCGTCGAAAATATCAACCGCAATTTGCTTTCGTTTTAGAATGCCATCTCTCGTAGAAATCGCCAAACTGGTATCGGTCGTCCTGGGGGCAGCCATCCTCGGCAACTGGTTCCTCTCCGAGGTGAGAAACTCCCGCCGACGCAACCTCCCGTGGTATTCGGCCTACCTCTCCCCGCCGGGCCTTCTGATCCTGGCGGCGCTGCTGGCACCTCTGATTTACTGGCTGGCGCGGCGCTGACCCACTTCAAACGGACGCCAGAAAACGCTTGGCCTGGTACTCGAACTCCCGGGTTTCCACTTCCACTTCCCGCTGGTTGTCTCTTTCCGAGACCGTAACGGTGACATACCCCCCGGCCCCCGAAAACGAAATGCAGCACGGGCCGCGCTCCGTCTCGTCCAGCCCCTCCCCGCCTTTTCCGAAATAGCGGGAGGCTTTTTCAAGGACCTCCTCCGGTTTCAACCGGAAGTTTTTTGATATGCGGATCATGGCTTTTTCTCCTTTCTATGGCAAGCCGGCTTGTCGCGCCGGGCAGACGCGCTTTTCATGACGGGTGGTTCCGGAACGCAGTTTGTTGCGGGCCGGATTTATTGGCGCATTAATAACCACCCGTTCCCCCCCCCGCAACTGTCGTCAAATGCGCTCAAGTGTCATCCCTTAAATGCCGATACACAGGTGTGCGGCCGCCCCGCTTCATCTTCGTGTAACCACCGGCCCAAAGGAGGAAACATGGCTGACCGAAATGTGGTTTTTCTGGAAAACCTCGAGTGGTTTGACGAAACCGGCAAGCAGCTCGTGCACCGCCTTCCCCAGCAAGGCTCGGGCGAAATCAAGTGGGGGGCGCAACTCACGGTGAGGGAGAGCCAGGCGGCGATATTTTTCTACAAAGGCAAGGCCGTGGGCGTTTTCGGGCCGGGACGCCACACCCTTAAGACAGGCAACATTCCCATTCTCACCAAAATCGCCAGCATCCCCTGGGCGATGAACAGCCCCCTGCGCGCCGAGGTCTACTTCGTCAACCTGAAGGTGTTCACCAACCTCAAGTGGGGCACGCGCGACCCCGTCGCTTACAAGGACGCGGAGCTCGGCCTGATCCGGCTGCGCGCCTTCGGTGTGTTCAACCTCCAGGTGGTGCAGCCGGCCCTTTTCATAAACAGCCTGGTGGGGACTCAAGGGGTTTTCACCACCGAGGAGGTCGAGGAGTATCTCAACCAGGTGATCGTCTCCCGGTTCAACGACTACATGGGCCAGATACTCGACACGCTCCTGAACCTGCCCGCGAAATACGACGAGCTCTCCGAGGGCTTGCGCAAGCGTCTGGAGGAGGACTTCGGCCGCTTCGGCATCCGGCTCACCCAGATTTTCATCAATGCCGTCACCCCGCCGCCCGAGGTCCAACAGGCGATCGACGACCGCAGCCGCATGGGCGTTTTCAAGGACATGGAAAAGCTCATGCAGATGAAGGCCGCCATGGCGGTGGAAAAAGCCGCGGCCGGCGACGGCGAAGCGGCCTCCGGCATGGGCGCCGGACTGGGCTTGATGCTGCCGGCGATGTTCGCTCAGTATTTTTCCGGCCAGAAGCCGGCGTCACCGCCGCCCAACGCCCCCCCGGCCGCGACATGCCCGGAATGCCGAAGCGGGGCCCCCGCGGATTCCAAGTTCTGCCCGCAGTGCGGGCACCAGATGGTGGTCTTCACGCAGTGCTCGCGCTGCGCCAAAAACCTCGCCCCCACTTCCAAGTTCTGCTCGCGCTGCGGGTTGGAAGCCGGGACCGGCCCGAAAAAGAAATTCTGCAAGGCCTGCGGGGCCGAAAATCTGGCCGACTCGATCCACTGCAACGAATGCGGAGAGAAACTTTAAAAAAGTTTTAAGTGTTAAGTTTTAAGAAATGTTATGCAATTTTATTGAATGTTTAAAACTTAAAACATAACACTTAACACTATATTTTTATGCCCTCATTCCAAATCGAGCATCAATGCCCGCAGTGCGGGGCCCCGGCGAACCTGGAGGAAACGGACCGGCTTTTCACCTGCCCGTTCTGCCGCGTGAAGTCTTTTCTGTTGACCCGGGATTACTTCCGCTACGTGCTGCCGGCCAAGAACCCGGCCGGCAAGGAGCTCGTCTATTTCCCGTATTGGCGGTTCAAAGGGTTGCTGCTGTTCAGCCTGCCGGCCGGAAACGACCACAAATTCATCGATGTGAACCAGCGTGCAGCGGAAACCCCCGGCCTGCCGCTCACGCTCGGGTTGCGGGCCCAGGCCATGCGACTCAAATTCGCCACACCCGACATGCAAGGGCGTTTCATCCCGCCGGCCCACTCTTTTTCAGAGGTTTTCAAGACGTTTCAAAAACGCTTCAGCCAGGCGCTCCCCAGGCCGCTGCTCTACTGCGCCCATTTAGGAGAATCCGTCGGCCTGTTGTATTCGCCGTTTTACGCCAAAGGCAGGCTTTATGACGCGGTGCTGGACGCTCCGGTGGGCAAGGTGCCGGAGGGCTTCCCCGGCGGTTCTGAAAAAGGGCTGAAACCGGAGTGGCGCGTCGGCTTTGTGCCCGCCCTGTGTCCGGACTGCGGCTGGGATCTGGAAGGCCATCGCGACGCGCTGGTGCTGCACTGCCGCAACTGCAAAGCCTCCTGGTACCCGTCCAACGAAAAGCTGACGCGGGTGGAATCCTTTGCACTCACGGATGCCGAAAAAACAGCCTATCACCTGCCGTTCTGGCAGATCACGTGCACGATCTCGGATATCGCCCTGAAAACCTATGCCGATCTGGTGAAAGTCGCCAATCTCCCGATGGTTGCTCAGGCGTCTTTCGAGAGGCGTGAGTTCCGTTTCTGGGTGCCGGCGTTCAAGCTACGCGCCCAGGCCTTTCTGCGCCTTTCAGAGAGCCTGACCCTCATCCAGGCCCAGGAGATGCTCGAACCCGCGCTGCCGGGCGATCGGCATCACCCGGTGACCCTGGCGGTCGAGGAGGCCTGCGAAAGCTTGAAGGTGGTGCTCGCGGGTTTTCTCAAGCCGCGCAGCAGGGTCGCGGAGCTGATTTCGCAAATCAGCATCCACCCCACCCACTTCCGCCTGGCCTATCTGCCGTTCCTCGAAGACCCGCACGACTTTTTTCAACCCCAGACCCAGCTTGCGGTCAACAAGAACCTGCTCAGTCTCTCCAGCAACCTGTAAGTCTTGTCTGAAAAAATACCGCTACCCTGAAAAATGATACCTGACCCCGACCCCGTATTGACGGTTTCGCCGGTCGCACCATTTGACTTCCGCCACCGCACTCGATCGCACGGGCCCGGAAACGGTCTTTTCGCTCCCGGCCACGGGTTTTTCAAGGCGGATCAAGACGGTCGAACCGGTTGTAATACTTTGAGATGTTTCAAAATAGCAACCGGCGCGGCTGCAGTTGACCATCTTCGCGGAGACCAGGTTGTCCCTGTTGAAATAGGCCCAGACAATACTGCACTCGCAGGCCTGCCGCTGCTCGGCGCGTCGCTCCCCCGGATAGCTCGAGGCCGGCCGGGACAGGTAACGTTCTCCCGCCAGGACGCTTGAAATCGCATTGATCAACTCTTCGCTGCTCACATCCTTGAAACAGTAGCCATCCGCCCCCGCCTCAAACGCCGTTCGAATGTTGTGCTCCGATTCGAGGATGGTCAACACCAGGATCTTGGCCTCGGTGTTTTGGGATAGTTCGGGCAGGAGGTCGTAGCCGCTGTTCCCTGGAAGTCGAAGGTCCAACAAAACCAAATCCGCGGGAAACTGCTTGACAATCTTCAACGCCTCGCCGCCGTTGGCCGTCTCCGCCACCACCTCCAAATGCGCCTGAGCGTCGATCAGGGCCTTCAAGGCCGCGCGGTAAAGATCGTTGTCTTCGACGATTATGATTTTCTTCTTGGTCTCCATGGCATCTCCGACTTTGCGTTGTGACGGCCGTTCGGCCGTCCGGGTCCAACCCTAAGGCGCCGGGTCTTCGCCGACCACCGGAAACGCGATGCGAATACACGTCCCCGTGCCCGACAAGGAGTGCAGGGAAAATATGCCGCCGATAATTTCCACGCGCTCGCGCATGCTCTTCAGCCCGAAACCGCGCATGCGGTCGCCGCGCATGAAAACCTCCTTGAAATCAAAGCCGCGGCCGTTGTCTTCCACCTCCGCTTCGAAATAATCGCCGGATTTTTTCAGGCGGACATAGATCGTGTCCGCCTTGCTGTGCATGGCGGCATTGTTCAGCGCCTCCTGGATCACGCGGTAAATCACGATTTTCAGAAGCTCCGGGATCTCCTGCTCATCCACCTCGATCTGGCGGATGATCTGTATGTGGCCGAAGTGCTGGCTGAACTGGCGAATGTGCCAGTTGATGGTCGGCAGCAACCCTCTGTCATCTATAATTTCCGGACGCAGATTGGCCGAAATACGCTTGCAGTCTTTGATGGTCTCGGCCAGGTGCAAGATGGCGTTTTCCAGAGAGCTCAGCGCCTCTCCCGGGCTTTCGGCCATCTTCGCTGCGATGGATTCCAGGGTGAATTTTATGGCGGCCAGGTTCCCGCCAATGCTGTCGTGCAGCTCACGGGAGACCGCTTTTCGGTCGGTTTCCAGCGCTTCGATGCTCTTGCGCGAAAACTCCTTCAAGCGGCGCTGGGAGTCCCGCAATTCCAATTCCAGATTTTTTCTTGGACGCTTTGGAAAAAGCTAGAACTAGAAAAGATTAAAAAAGCCCGACCTTTTTTAT
>CAZLSV010000080.1:0-11909 GCA_964562235.1 uncultured Desulfatibacillum sp. | reverse complement strand
AATGGAGATGTCTTTGGTGATGGTGGCCACGAATTCAATCCGGCCGTTTTCGTCCATCAAGGGAAACGCCGTCATGAGCGTGGGAAACACCCGGCCGTATTTGTCGACCCGATACCCCTCCCAGTTGCGCACCTCCTGGCCGTTCAGGCATTGCTGGCGCAGCTGCAGCGCCAGATGATACCGTTCGGGCAAAAGCAGGTTCTTGATGGACTTGCCGATCAGCTCCTTGCGTCGCCAGCCGTAGGATCGCTCCGCCTCGCGGTTCATCTCGATGATGGTCCCGGACAAATCCTCGATGATGATCGAATCGGCCGCGTCTCGAAAAACCCGGGACATTTCGTAAAGCTTGATGTGGGCGCTGCGGGTGGCGGCGATCTCCTTTTCCAGTTTCGCCACGACACTTTCAAGCTCGACGGCGCGCTCCCTTGCCCTCTGGGACGCCTGGCCGGAAGAGTTCCGGCGCGGAGCCCGCGGTTTCTTTCGCTCGCTGATCGCCATGAGAAGTTCCACGCAATGAAAAATCAAAAATTTTTTATCATGCCCCGGACGCCCGAGCGACCCAGGGGATCAAATGCCGCGCCTCGGCGGTTAAAACCTTGGCGCCGGCGGAGATCAGCTCCTCGGCCGGCCGGAAGCCCCACAGGGCGCCGACCGGGAACATGCCGGCCGCGATGGCCGTCTGCATGTCGATGGACGTGTCCCCGATAAAAAAAAAGTCCCCGGGGGGAATGTCCAGACGAGAGGCGATCTCCAGGGCGGCGGCGGGGTCCGGTTTTTTCGGCCGCTCCGGCGTGGCCCCCAGCACGACGCGGAAACCGATGTCCGGAAGAAGGGCCTTTATGATCTCCCGGCAGGCCTCATCCGGCTTGTTGGAGAGCACCGCCATGGCAAGTCCGGCGGCGGCGAACGCCGCCAGCGTTTCGGGAACGCCGGGGTAAGGCCGGGTTTTCAACAGCCGCCGGGAGGCGTATTCGCCTTGCATCTCCCGCACGAAGCGCTGGAAATCGTTTTCGCCGGCGACTTCGAAGGGCAGCGCCCGGCGCACGAGCATCTCGATTCCGTCGCCGACGAAATACTTGTAGGCCGCCAGGTCGTGGGTCGGCAGCCGGTTGCGCTCCAGGACCAGATTCATGGCATCCGCCAGGTCTTCGAGCGAGTTCATCAGGGTTCCGTCAAGGTCGAAAATGACCGCTCTAAACTTCACGTGGCCTCCACAAGGCTGGAATTCAGGCTGGGTTCATCGCCGGACTATTTTGGAAGAAAAAGGAGATTGTGTCAAAAGGAATGTCGGCGGGCGGGAAAATTCTTCAACCGATTGACAGCGCTTTCCGATTCGAATACCGTTCCGGCCGGTTTCATCCTATCCGAAGAGGAGGCCGCGACGTGAACGGCGCCGTTCATCCGTCCCCGGAAAGCACCGGGATTTCGCAACTGGACCAGATTTTGGGGGGGCTGTTCATCGGCGACAACGTCATCTGGTACGATGACGCCGGCAGCCTGGCGCCCGTTTTCTGCCGGAATCTCATCGAAGCCGCCCATGCCCGCAGCAAGCCGGTGATATACGTCAGCTTCGATCGCTCCCCCAAAAATCTCATGGACAAGCTGGGCCGGCTCTCCGACTCGCCGGTCCTGACGGTGCTGGACGGCTTCACCCACGGCAAAGGGGCCGGGGCGGAGGTGTTCCTGCAGTTCTACCAGCGTCCAGAAGCCGGGGGCCGTCAGCGGCTGGTGTGCCTGGAGCAGCCGCACAAGCCCAAGCTCTTCTCGAACGCGCTTTACGAGGCCGTCCACGCGGCCGGGGGCGACGTGCGCCTGATTTTCGAAAGCCTGACCGGGATGCAGGAGCTTTGGGGCGGGGAAGACCACGTCATTTGGTTTTATTCCCGCGCCTGCCCGCGGCTGTATGAATTGAACACGATCGCCTACTGGCTGATCGAAAAGGGCGCCCACACGCCGCGCCTGAAATCCAGCATCAACCAGATCGCCCAGGTGGTCGTGGACCTGTCGGTCAAACGCGGCAAGACCCTCATGACCATCGTCAAGGCGGAACGGCAGGCCACGGCCGCCCTGAACAAGCCCCTGGCCTTCCTGACGCGGGAAACGGATGTCCGCTTCGAAACCCAGGACCGCGCGTCGGGGCCTTATGATCTGGGCGATCGCCTGAAGCTTCTGCGCCTGCAGAAGGGATTTTCGCAGACCGAGCTGGCGCGTCTGATCGGGGTCACGGCGAGCACCATCTCCCAGATCGAGAGCAACCTTATCTTCCCTTCGCTTCCGGCCCTTTATCGGATGTCCGAGATCATGTCGGTGGAAATTTCAGCCATACTGGGGGAATCCACCCGCAAGGTCAAAAAGGTGGTTTTCCCGCACGCGGAGGCCCTTCCGGCAAAACTCACCGGTGCGACGGCCGGGGAGCTTTCCGCGTGGTTGCTGACTCCGGGAAAAACCGGGCTGGCGGCCGAGTCCCATCTCATAGAGATCCCGCCGCATCGTAAAATCAGCGGTCACTTCACGGCCGGCAAGGCTCCCGAAATCGGGCATGTTCTCTCCGGCAGGCTCCGTCTCACCATCGACAACACGACCCACGCGGCCGATGCCGGCGACACCATCCTCCTCGGCCGCGAGACTCCCCAACAGTGGGAAAACCCGGGTCCGGAGCCCGCCCGGCTGCTCTGGGTGACGATTCTTTGAAATTCCCGACGCGCCCGAGGGCGCGCCGGGAATTTCAGGGATCGAGAGGGCCTTTTTTTCAAACGTCTTTTTAGACCAGCCCCTGGTCCAGCATGGCATTGACCACCTTGAGAAACCCGGCGATGTTGGCCCCGGCGAGATAGTTGCCCGGGGTCCCGTATTCGGCGGCCGCGTTCAGGCAGGTGCGGTGGATGTTCTTCATCGTCATCTTCAAACGGTTGTCGACCTCCTCCCGGGACCAGTTCAGGCGCATGCTGTTCTGGGCCATTTCCAGGCCCGACACCGCGACCCCCCCGGCGTTGGCGGCTTTTCCCGGTGCGTACAGGATCCCCTTGTCGAGGAAAACCTTGACCGCCTCGGGCGTCGAGGGCATGGTGGCCCCTTCCGCGACCAGGCCGACTTCGTTGGCCATCAGGTTCTCCGCGTCCTTCCAGCCGATTTCGTTCTCCGTGGCGCATGGAAAGGCGCAGTCGGCCTTGAGCTTCCAGAGCGGGTTGTGATCGAGGCCCGACCCTCTTTCCATGAACAGCGCCTGGGAGTATTTGTCGACGTATTCGCCGATCGGCGCCCGGCGGATGTTTTTCAGCCGTTTCACGAAGTCGAGCTTCCCGGCGTCGATGCCCTCCTCGTCGTAGATGTACCCGGATGAGTCCGAAAGGGTCACCACCTTGGCGCCCATCTCGATCAGCTTCTCGGCCGTGTGCTGGGCGACGTTGCCCGCGCCGGACACCAGGCAGACTTTGCCGGCGATGCTTTGGTTGCGGGTGGCGAGCATCTCGGCGGCGAAATAGACCAGGCCGTAGCCGGCGGCCTCGCGCCGGATCAGGCTCCCGCCCCAGTCCAGGCTCTTGCCGGTGAAGACCCCGGTGAACTCGTTGCGCAGTTTCTTGTACATGCCGAAGAGATACCCGATCTCCCGCGCACCGACGCCGATGTCGCCCTCGGGGATGTCGGTGTAGGGGCCGATGTGGCGGAAGAGCTCGGAGATAAAGCTCTGGCAGAAGCGCATGACTTCGTGATCCGACTTGCCCTTGGGGTCGAAATCCGACCCGCCCTGCCCGGCGCCCATGTTGAGGGTGGTCAGGGAGTTCTTGAACACCTGCTCGAAGGCGAGAAATTTCAGAATGCTCAGGTTGACCGAAGGGTGGAACCGCAGCCCGCCCTTGTAGGGCCCGATGGCGCTGTTCATCTCCACCCGGAACCCGCGATGGACGCGGGCTTGGCCGTTATCGTCCATCCAGGGCACCCGGAACAGGATGACGCGCTCCGGTTCGACGAGCCGCTCCAGGATGGCTTCGCGGCGGTACTCGGGGTGCCGCTCCAGCACAGGGGCCACGGATTCGAGCACCTCCTGGACGGCCTGGTGGAATTCCTTTTCGCCCGGATCGCGCGACGACAATATTCTTGAAATATCCAGCATGGGGATTCTCCTTTGCGTGATTGCGATGATCGTTCTCGGGATCAGGCGTCGATGATCGCCAGCGCCTCGTCCCGAAAGGCCTCCATCACATACGGAAGGCCGGTCACCTTGGTGCACTCCTCGGTCAGCGAAAAGAGGTCCTGCCGGCTGATGTATTTAACGGCCCAGTTGCGGGTGCCGGCCATCAGCTGCTGCAAGCCCACGCGGATCTTGTCGGTCGCATTGAAGATCCCGATGGCCCCCAGCGGGAACTTGTCCACCTCGGCGCCGTATTTCTCCTTGAGCACCTCGTAGTTCATGAAGATCTCCTCTTTGGTCATCCCGTACCGGGAGACGCTTTTCGGAAGCCCTTCGTCCTCGCCGCGCAGCCATTTTTCCGCGTTCTTGCCGACCATGCCGGGGATCATCAGGGCCCGGCCCATGCACACCGCCTTGCAATGGGGCGCGCCCAGTGCGAGCGCCTTGAAAACGTGGTCCTCGGAGGAAAACCCGCCGGCAAAGGCGATGTCCGGCACCTTGCGGCCCGAACGGCCGAGGCGCTCGCACAGCTCGTAGGCCATCGCGTGCAGGTAGATGGCCGGCACGCCCCACTCGGCCATCATGCGCCAGGGGCTCATGCCGGTCCCGCCCGGTGCCCCGTCGATGGTCAGCAGGTCGATGCCGGCGTCGCTGGACCAGCGGATGGCCATGGCCAGCTCGCGCATCGGGTAGGCGCCGGTTTTGAGCGTGACGCGCCGGGCGCCGAGCTTGCGCAGCCGCTCGACTTCTCGCATGAACCCTTCCTGGTCGATAAACCCCAGCCGCGAGTGCCGCTCGAACTGCTTCAACGGCCCCGCCTTGAACGCCGCCTGGTGCGCCGGGAGCTCCGGATCGGGGGTCACGATGTAGCCGCGCTTCTTGAGCTCGAGGGCGCGGTTGAGGGAGTCGACCTTGATCTCGCCCCCGATGCACTTGGCCCCCTGGCCCCATTTCAGCTCGATGGTCTCCACCCCCAGCTTGTCGAGGGCGTATTCGGCCACACCCAGGCGCGTGTCCTCCACGTTCATCTGCACCAGGATGTCCCCGTAGCCTTCGTGGAAACGCCGGTATTCGCGCACCCGGCGGTCCAGCTCGGGCGATTTGACGACCTTGCCCTTGGCGTCCAGCTCAAGCCCGGGGTCGATCCCGCACACGTTCTCGCCGCAGACGATGCTGATGCCGCTGATGGCCGCCCCCACGGCAAAGTGCTCCCAGTTCTTACGGGCGATGTCGGTGCTGCCGAGAGCGCCGGTGAAAATCGGGACCTTCATCTTGACCTGGGGCTCCGCGCCGAAGCGGGTCTCCGTGTCGACGTTGGGGAAGGTCGCCAGGTCCGGGTCGGCCGCGACCCCCTTCGCGCCCAGGGCGTAACCCATGATGTTCAGATGCGAATAGTCTACCGGGTAGTCCTTGTCGGCGCCGGCGGTGACCTTGCCGAAGGGCTCCGGGTAGAGCACCTCGCGTCCCCTGAAGGTCGCGCGGAACATGTCGCAGTTGCCGCGGCAGCCGTCGATGCAGCGGCTGCAGATCCCCGATTGGGGGGCCACGTTCCGGGAGCGGTTGGCGGTTTGCAAAGCGTCGTTGGCGTTGGGGCGGTGAAGATTCATGCACTTTCTCCTTTCGCGGGTAATTAAAAAGGCGCACGCCCCTTTGCGGAGCCGGACGCCCTGGACAATTGATTAAGACCCATACCCATACACTCGCCAGTGTCGCAGTTTAAATAAAATTCGATTATCCTTTTAATTTTGACTAACAATATTGTCAACAGCCCGTTAACTGAATTCAAATTATTTATTATTGCTCCGACCGACCATCCGCTTTAACGTCAGGTGACAATAGGTGGAGCGGGGGTTCTCGCCGCGGCGGGCACCCCGCGCCCCCTCTGCGCGAGATCCGGTATTCGGGCATAATTGACCGCCGGATTTATAGCCGGGACCGCTGCGCTCCGGGCATCGATGATGCCTCTGGAAAGGCGGGGTGGCCGGTGGTATAGACGGGAGCTGGCTTGCGGCTGAATCCGACTCGAGTCATGGGCTCCGGATTTCGGTTCCGTTTTCGACTGACCCGGGTTGGGAGGTCATGGGATGACGTCCGCTGCACCCCATCTGCCCAAATTGATTGACCAGTTTCTGAACTACCTGCTGGTGGAAAAGGGGCTTTCGCGGGCGACTCTCGAAGCCTACAGCGCCGATCTTCTGCGCTACGCCGATTTCCTGCTGCAAAACGGACAGGACACCGTCGCGGCGGAAGACCACGCCCTCATCCTGAAGCACCTGATCAACCTGCGCAATGAGGGCCTCGGTGCGCGCTCCCGCGCACGGCACCTGGTCTCCGTGCGCGGGTTCTACCGCTTCCTCGCCCGGGAGAAGGTCCTGCCGCTGGATCCGTCGAAACTCGTCGATCTGCCCAAGGCCACGTTGAAGCTGCCGGATGTGCTCAACCCGGCGGAAGTGCAGCGCCTGTTGAACGCACCGGACGGCCGCAAGCCCTCCGGCCTGCGCGACGCCGCCATGCTGGAGGTTCTTTACGCGGCCGGCCTGCGGGTCTCCGAGCTCGTCAACCTGAAGATTCAGGATGTCCGGCTGGAGGCCGGGTTCGTGCGGGTGATGGGCAAAGGGTCAAAGGAGCGCATTGTCCCCATCGGCCAGTACGCCCGCGAAAAGGTGCTGTTCTACCTCGAACACGCCCGCGGCCGCATGGTCAAGGAGGGCACCAGCCCTTATCTCTTTGTCGCGCGCGCCGGCCGCCCCATGACCCGGCAGGGGTTTTGGAAGCTGCTGCGCCAATATGCGCGCGCCACGGGCCTTTTCAAGAAGGTGACCCCCCACAGCCTGCGGCACTCCTTTGCGAGCCACCTGCTCGAAGGCGGGGCGGACCTGAGGGCGGTCCAGATCATGCTCGGCCACGCCGACATTTCCACCACCCAGATCTACACCCACGTGGCCAGCGACCGTTTGAAGGAACTCCACCGCAGATTTCATCCCAGGGGATGAAATCTGAGCGCCAGCTGAAAACAGATCCTGAAAAATAGATTCTTGACACGGATGCCTTGTTTCTCCTAAGTGTGGCGAGCGAATTGGAATTCCCCGCAGGGAGCGCATGCCCACGCTTAACCGGAATGACCCATCTGAACTCTTCTAAACCTATCGGCTGCTGGCATCCAGGGGCGTCGCCCCCGGAGCCGCTGGAGGCCGCCGTCGGAGATGCCCTGCTGGATGTAAGCCGGCCGATCTACGTGGTCGACCGGCAGGGGCGCCTCGCCGTCAGCCAGAGCGGTTCGGCGGAGCTTGGACGCGCCGCGGCCGGCGACGACGGCACGCTGCCCCTGCACGCGTATGTGCCGCCTCTGCACCCCGGCGCATTGGGGGACCCCGTTTTCAAAAAGACCCATGGGCTGAAATACGCCTATGTGGCCGGCGAAATGGCCAACGGCATCACCTCGGTCCGGATGGTCATGGAGGCCGGCCGATCGGGCTTGGTCGGGTTTTTCGGCGCCGGCGGGCTGATGCCCAGCGAGGTCGAGGCGGCCGTCGACCAGCTTCAGGGGGCCGAGCCCCGCATTCCCTTCGGTGTCAACCTGATCCACAGCCCCGGCAATCCCGAGCTGGAAATGACCCTGGCCGAGATGTTTCTGAGAAAACAGGTTCGGCTTGTCAGCGCCTCGGCCTTTGTCGAGCCCACCCTGCCGCTGACCTACTACCGGCTGAAAGGCATCCGCCGCGAGGGGGACGGGCGCGTCGTCTGCCCGAATCGTCTCGTCGGCAAGGTTTCACGCGTCGAGGTGGCGCGCAAATTTCTCTCCCCGCCCTCCGCTCGACACATCGCGCGGCTGGTCGAGCTCCGGCTGCTCAGCCGGGAGGAGGCGGACCTGGCCGCGTCGGTTCCCCTGGTGGAGGACCTGACGGCGGAGGCCGATTCGGGCGGGCATACCGACAACCGCCCGGCCATCACCCTGCTGCCGACCATGATCGCGCTGCGGGATGAGCTGGTCGCCGCCCACGGCTACGCCAAGCCGCCCTGCGTCGGGCTTGCCGGCGGCATCGCCACCCCGCAGGCCACGGCGGCGGCCTTCGCCATGGGTGCGGGATACGTGCTCACGGGATCCATCAACCAGTGCTGTGTGGAGGCCGGCACTTCGGAGGCGGTCTGCACCATGTTGGCGGAGGCCGGCCAGGCGGACGTGGCCATGGCCCCGGCCGCGGACATGTTCGAGCTGGGGGCGAAAGTCCAGGTGCTGAAACGCGGAACCATGTTCCCCCAGCGGGCCGCCAAACTGCACGAGCTGTACACGGCCTACGACAGCTACGGCCAGATCCCCGCCAAACAGCGCGAAGCGTTGGAGCGCGATTTTTTCCGCTGCACCTTCGATGAGGAGTGGGAACAGACACGTCGCTTCTTCATGACGCGTGAACCGCAGCAGATCGAACGCGCCGAAAAAGACCCCAAGCACAAGATGGCCCTGGTGTTTCGCTCCTATCTGGGGCGCTCCTCGACCTGGGCCACCGGCGGCGAACCGACGCGCAAGATCGACTATCAGATCTGGTGCGGACCGGCCATGGGCGCCTTCAACCAGTGGGTGAAAGGCAGCCTCCTCGAAAAGCCCGAGAACCGCCGCACGGTCACGGTGGCCATGAACCTGCTTTTCGGCGCCGCGGTCGCCACCCGCGCCGCCTGGCTTCGGTCCCAGGGGATCCCCCTGCCCGGCAGTTCCGGCTCCATCCGACCGATGGAGATGGCCGATATCCGCAAATGGCTCGGCGAATCGCCAATTCCGTCAATTTAGGTTGAAATTGTTTTGAGAATTGGCTATGAAAACAAGTTACTCTGAATTTTTTCCCGCCGCGACCCTTAACAGCGAGGTCATCACGCCCGCCAGGGTTTCGCTGGCGCATCTTATATTCTTTGGATTAGGTTCGTTGGATTAGGCCGCCCGCTGTGAGCATGAAGGAAAATCACTGCCCCGTCGCCATCGTCGGCATGAGCTGCTTTTTCCCCAAATCCGCGGGGCTGAAGGCGTATTGGCGGCTTCTGTTTCAAGGGCAGGACGCGATCACCGAGGTCCCGCCGACCCACTGGTCGAAGCAGGATTATTTCGACCCCGACCCGCGCACCCCGGACCACGTCTATTGCACCCGCGGGGGTTTCATCTCCCCCGTCGACTTCGACCCCTCTGAATACGGCATCCCGCCCGCATCGCTCGAGGCGACCGACAGCTCCCAACTGCTCGCGCTCGCCGCGGCCAAGCACGCCCTGCGCGATTCGGGAGTCTCCTGCGACCGCAGCCGCACCAGCGTCATCCTCGGGGTCACCGGGACCCAGGAGCTGGTCATCCCGCTGAGCTCGCGGCTGGGTTTCCCGAAGTGGCGCCGGGCGCTTCAGGAGGCCGGCATCGAGCCCGAGCGCTGCGAGCAGGTCATCCGCTCCATCGCCGATTCGTATGTACCCTGGCAGGAGAATTCGTTCCCGGGGCTGCTCGGCAACGTGGTGGCCGGACGCATCAGCAACCGCCTCGACCTTGGCGGGACCAACTGCGTGGTGGACGCCGCCTGCGCCAGCTCCTTTGCCGCCGTGCACCTGGCGCTGCTCGAGCTCGCCTCGGGGCGCAGCGACACGGTGATCACCGGCGGGGTCGACACGCTCAACGACATCTTCATGCACATGTGTTTCGCCAAAACCCAGATCCTCTCCCCCACCGGCGACGCCCGGCCGTTTTCGAAAAACGCCGACGGAACGGTGCTCGGAGAGGGCATCGGGATGCTGGTGCTGAAACGCCTGGCCGACGCCGAAGCCGACGGCAGCCGGATTTACGCCGTCATCAAGGGGATCGGTTCTTCCAGCGACGGGCGCTCCCAGAGCATTTACGCACCGCGCCTCGAGGGGCAGGTGAAGGCGCTCGAGACGGCTTACACGGCTGCCGGAATCGATCCCGCCACCGTCGGGCTGGTGGAGGCGCACGGCACCGGCACGCGCGTGGGCGACAAGGTCGAGTTTCAGGCCCTGTGCCAGGTCATGGACAAAACCGCGACCAACGGCACCCGCTGTGCGCTGGGCTCGGTCAAGTCCATGATCGGACACGCCAAGGCCGCCGCCGGTGCCGCCGGCCTGGTCAAAACCGCCCTGGCCGTTTACCACAAAGTCCTGCCGCCCACCCTCAAGGCCGATGCGCCGGACCCCTCCCTGGGCCTGGACGCCTCGCCGTTTTATCTGAACACCCGCAGCCGCCCGTGGCTCACCGCCGCGGGGCAGCCGCGGCGCGCCGGGGTCAGCGCCTTCGGTTTCGGCGGGAGCAACTTCCACCTGGTGCTCGAAGAGCACCGTCCGGAGAAACCGGGTCCGGCCTGGGACGGCTCGGTGCAGATTCTCTCCTTCTCGGGAGAACGTCAGGCAGACCTTCTGGGATCCGTCGAGGCCGCCATCCGGCAGCTGGCCGAACCGCTGTCCGAACCGCAATGGGCCCGGGTCGCCGCTCAGTGCCGTTCGCAGTTCGATGCCGGGCGCCCCTTCCGGCTGCTGGTGGTCGTGGAGCACCCCCACCAGGCCGTGGCGGAATTGCGCCAGGCGACAGACGCCCTGACCTCCCGCGGCCCCCAAGGCTTTTTCAGACTTCCCAACGCCTTTTACGGCGGCCCGGTCGATCGCGGCAAGCTCGCCTTCCTGTTCCCCGGACAGGGCAGCCAGTACACGGGCATGGGCCGCGACCTGGTCTGCCTGTTTCCGGCGGCCATGACGGTGATGGAGAGGGCGGAACGCCGCCTGAATCACAAACCCCGGCTGAGCGACCGGATTTACCCCCCCCAGGCGCAGGGCAGCGAAGAGACGGAAAACCTCCTGCGGGCGACGGACACGGCTCAGCCCGCCATCGGGGCCGTCAGCCTGGCCATGCTGCGGGCGCTCGAGGAGTTCGGCCTCGTGGCCGATGTCCTGGCCGGCCACAGCTTCGGCGAGTTGACGGCGCTGTGCGCCGGGGGCTGGATCGGTGAAGAGGATTTCTTCGACCTCGCGGCCGCCCGCGGCAGCGCCATGGCTCAGGCCGAGCCGGGGGCCATGCTGGCGGTGCGAGCGCCCCTCGCCGAACTCGAAGCACTGATCCACGGATCGAAGCTTCCGGTGGTCCTGGCCAATCGCAACGGCCCCGAACAGGGAGTGCTGTCCGGGCCGCGCGAGGCGATCGTCGAAGCATCCGATGCGTGCCGGCGCGGTGGCTACACGGTAAAGCCGCTGCCGGTGGGCGGGGCCTTCCACAGCCCGCTGATGCACGCCGCCGGGGCTTTGTTCATGAAAGCCGTCAACACGATAAGCTTTCACCCGACGTCGGCCCCGGTCTTTTCCAACCACACGGCTCAACCGTATCCGACGAACCCCGAGGAGGCGCGGCGCCTTTTGGCCGAGCACATGCTGCAACCGGTGGATTTCGTCGGCGAGATCGAGGCGATGCACCGCGCCGGAGTTCGCACCTTCGTGGAGGTCGGCCCCCGCGCCGTCCTGACGGGGCTGGTCGGCACCATCCTCAAAGACCGCCCCTTCCAGGCCCTGACCCTGGACGCATCGAGCGGCCGGCAATCCGGGGCAAAGGCCCTCTGCCATCTGGCGGCCCTCGGCTTCCCGGTCCGCCTGGAGAAGTGGGAGCACCCCGAGCCCCCCGTGGAGGAGTTCCGCATGCGGGTGCCGGTCGCCGGCGCCAACTTACGCACCAGCGCTCCGCAGGCCCGGCAGCGCAAAGACCTGCCGCCGGCCACGAACAACACCCACCGCCCCCCCGTGATCGCAACTCCTCCGGGGG
>CAZLSV010000079.1:7662-23911 GCA_964562235.1 uncultured Desulfatibacillum sp. | reverse complement strand
GGCGTAGACCACGTGGGGCAGCTTTTCGGCGTACGCCCGCACGGCCGGCACGTCGACCACCCCGCCGATGTTGATGCCGCAGTTGCAGACGAAAACCCCGACCCGCGGATCCTCCTCGGAGATGTCCAGCTCCTCGGGGAGCTGGATCCTGGTGATGTCCCGGCCGCGGGCCTCGGCCAGTGCCGAGGCCGCCATGACGGCCGCCGCGCTCGCTTCGGTGACGGAGGTGGGGATGTCCTTGGGCCCCTGGAACACGCCGCAGGCGAAAACACCCGGCCGGGAGGTTTGCACCGGCGTGAAGGGCGTGCTTTCGGCAAACCGAGACTTGTTCAGGTCCACCCCGATCCGCTTGGCCAGATCGACGGTCTCCTTGGAGATCTGCAGCCCCACCGAGAGCACGACCATGTCGTACTCTTCGATCTTCAGGCCGCCGGCCTCGTCCACGTAGCGCAGCGAGAGGTTGCCGGTCTCGGGCAGCACGTCCACCGTATGCACCCGGGAGCGCACGAAGCGGACCCCGGCGCCGATGGCACGGTTGTAGTATTTCTCGTAGTCCTTGCCGAAGCTGCGAATGTCCATGTTGAAGATGGTGCACTCCAACTCGCCGTGGGCATGCTCCTTGGCGATCATGGCATCCTTCATGGCGTACATGCAGCACACCGAGGAGCAGTAGCTGTTGCCGCACTGGTTGTTGTCGCGCGAGCCGATGCACTGCAGCCAGGCGATGCGCTTGGGCTCGGTATCATCGGCGAGCCGCTTGAGATGCCCCATGGTGGGGCCGGTGGCGCTCAGGATGCGCTCGAACTCGAGACTCGTCAGCACGTTGGGGCTCGTCTTGTAATGGTAGACGTTTTCCAGGTGCGCGGGGTCGTAGGGGTCGGAGCCCGGGCACAGGATCACCGATCCGACCGGGATCTCGAGGGTCTCGGCCACCTGGGTGTGGTCGACCGCCTTGGCCAGGCAGGCCTTCACGCACTGGTAGCACTCCGAGCAGATCCCGCAGCGCAGGCAGCGCTGGGACTCGGTGCGCGCCTCGGTCTCGTCGTAGCCGAAGGAGACCTCCAGGAAGTTGCACTCGCGCGCGGCCGGGTCGAGGCAGCGCACCGTCACCCGGGCGTGCTTGGGCTCGTCGGCCGTCTCCGGCTTGACGTGCTCCCACTCCTTCGCGCGGCCCTCCCGCAGGTCGAGCCCGTTGATGTAGCGGTGGATGCTCTCGGCGGCCTCTTTGCCGCTCGCCACGGCCTCCACCACCGACTTGGGCCCGTAGAAGGCGTCGCCGCCGGCAAAAACCCCCTCGATGTTGGTCTGCAGGGTGACCGGGTCGGCCTGGAGACCGCCCGGCCGGGTGAAGGCGATGCCCTGGCCGTCCAGGTGCGTGCGGTCGGTGCTCTGGCCGATGGCGATGATCACCGTGTCGGCGAACATCGGGGTGCAGGCGCTCTCGTCGTACTGGGGGCTGAAGCGCTTGTTCTCGTCGAAAACCGCCGTGCAGGTCTTGAACTCGAGCCCCGACACGCGTTTGCTCTTGTCGATGAAGAAGGCCTTGGGCCCGAAGCTGTTGACGATCGTGATGTCGCTCTCGAGGGCCTCCTGGATCTCGTGCGCCCAGGCCGGCATCTCCTCGCGCTTCTCGAGGCAGACCATGGTGACGTTCTTGGCCCCCAGGCGTTTGGCGGTGAGCGCCACGTCCACGGCCACGTTGCCGCCGCCCACCACCAGCACCTCCTGGCCGATCTCGACCTTCTTTCCGAGGGCGGCATCCCGCAGGAATTCGACCCCCTGCAGCACGCCCGCGACATCCTCGTTTTCCACCCCGAGGCGCCGTCCGCCGTGCAGGCCGACCGCCAGGAACACGGATTTGAAACCCTCTTTCTTGAGGCTGTCGAAGGTGACGTCCTTGCCGAAGGTGACCCCGGTCTTGATGGTGACGCCCATGCGCCGGATGACCTCGATCTCGAGGTTCAGAATGTCCCGCGGCAGGCGGTAGGCGGGGATGCCCACGGCCATCATGCCGCCGACGACCGGCAGCTTCTCGAAAACGGTCACCGGGTAGCCGCGCTGGGCCAGGTAGTAGGCCGCGGTCAGGCCGGCCGGCCCCGAGCCGATCACGGCCACCGGCTCGGTGCGTTTTTCGGCCACGGCGGGCACCGACGGCTCGCCCTGGCCGCGTTCGTAGTCGGAGAGAAAACGGTGCAGCTCGCGGATGGCGAGGGGCTGGTCCACGTCGTTGCGGGTGCACATTTTCTCGCAGGGGTGGTGGCAGACCCGGCCGCAGACGCCGGGGAACGGGTGCTCCTCCCGGAAAAGCTCGATGGCCTCCTGGTACTTGCCGGCGTTGATCAGGGCGATGTAGCCCTGGATGCTGACGTGCGCCGGGCAGGTCGCCCGGCAGGGCGCCGTGCCGCGCTTTTTGATGCCGTACGCCCCCGGCATGGCCTGGGCGTACTGCTTGAAGATGGCCTTGCGCTGGGAGAGCCCCTCGTCGTAGTCGTTGACGGTGTCGATGGGGCAGACCTTGGTACACTCGCCGCAGCTCGTACATTTGGCAAGGTCCACGTAACGGGGGTTCTTGCGGACGACCGCGGTGAAGTTCCCGGGCTCGCCCTTCAGTTCAACGAGCTCCGAGCTGGTGAGCAGATCAATGTTGGTGTGCCGGCCGACCTCGACCAGTTTGGGCGAGATCACTCACATGGCGCAGTCGTTGGTGGGAAAGGTCTTGTCCAGCTGAGCCATCATCCCGCCCACGGCGGGGAGCTTGTCCACCAGGTAGACCTTGAAGTCCGAATTGGCCAGGTCCAGAGAGGCTTGCATGCCGGCAATCCCGGCGCCGATGACCATTACTGATCCGCTTTTGATGTTTCCTGCCGATGCCATAGTTTCTCCTCAGAATTAGGGCAAACACCTCCGTGCCTGCCTGCGTTCATTGCGGTTCGCAGTGGTTCGCAGCCGCTTCAACGGCGGCGCCGAAATCCGATGAACCATCTGTCTGGTACGGGAGAAGAAAAGGGTGTGTAAGATCTTGAGAGAAGGTGCCAGCGAGGATCTGATGGCCCACAACCAATCCCGTCATCCTGGAGTTGAATTTTGGACGCATACCACATGGTGGTAAACACGCCCAAGGTTGCGATTATGCCCCCAAAGCATGAGCGTGTCAAGGAATTTTGGGTGGTGAAAATCCAAGAATTTCCGAACGGTTTCAAGCGACCGCATAGGCCTTGAGCTTGCGCCGCAGCGTGTTCAAACCGATCCCCAGGGTCCGGGCGGTTCGCACCTTGTTGCGGTCCAGCCGTTCATAAACATTCAGGATGTGTTGTTTTTCGACATCGGCCAGCTGCAGAGAGCCGCTGTAGGGGTGTGGCCGCTTGTCGCCGGCGGGTGCCCTTCGCCGCCGCAGGTGTTCGGGCAGGCAGTCCAGTGAAATCCTTCCTCCCTGGGAGAGGTTGACGGCCGACTGAATGATCGATTTGAGCTCGCGCACGTTGCCGGGGAACTCATAGGCCATCAACGCGTCCAGGGCGGCGTCGTCCGGGTGCAGACCGGCGCCGCCAGGGCCCAGTTCGCTCAGGAAGTGTTCGACCAGCAGGGGGATGTCCTCGCTGTGCTCCCGCAGCGGCGGCAGGTGGAGCCAGCTGCCGCGGATGCGGTAGTAAAGGTCGCGGCGGAAGCGGTGGCCGCCGACCATCTGGTCCAGGTCTTCGTTGGTGGCCGCCACAAAGCGCACGTCGGCGCGCTGGGGCGCGGAGCTCCCGACCGGCGTGAACTCCCCGTTCTGCAGCACCCGCAGCAGCTTGCCCTGCATGGCCAGCGGCAGATTGCCGATCTCATCCAGAAAAAGCGTCCCGTGGTCGCAGTGCCGCAGGTGCCCCGGACGGTCCCTTTCGGCAGAAACGGCTGCCGGCGCCGGGGGCTGGCGAGGTGGATGGCCCGGGACAGGAGCTCCTTGCCGGTCCCGCTCTCGCCGGTGATCAGGATGGGGACGTCGCTGTCCGCGTGCAGTTCGGCCTCCTTGAGCACGCGCAGAACCGGCGTCGAACGCGTCACAAAACCCTGGAAGGCTTCCGGGTGTTTGAACACCGGCGGCCGGCGGCTGCGTTCGACATGCAGGATGTCCAGCAGGCGCTTGCGTTCCAGGGCCCGCTTGACCGCGAATATCAGGTCTTCCTCGGAGACCGGCTTGACCAGGTAGTCATAGGCCCCCTGCCGCAGGCACTGAACCGCCGTGCGCGCATCGTTGACGGCGGTGACCATGATGCACTCGGTCCCCGGGCTGTGTTTTTTGATCGTTTCGAGCAGCCCCTGGCCGTCCAGCTCCGGCATGCCGACATCGATCAGGGCCAGATCGAAGGACTCCTCGCTCTCGAAAAGCGCTGCGGCGCCGAGGGAGTCGTCCAGCGCATCGACCGATGTGAACCCGGCCGTCTGCAGGCGGTTTCTGACCAGATCCAGGTAGTCGCGATCGTCGTCGATTATAATGATACGGGGTCCCATGGCGGATGACCGTTGAAAGAGTGCACAGTGACAGGTTCTGACCGGGCCATTCCGGCACAGGCCGATTCGGCCCAGGCCCACAACCGGTCAATATTGCATACAAATCTATGAAAATGGGCCATATTGGCATACTCGTCTGAGAATTTCAAGCCTTTTTAATGTGGTCGCAGCCGTTGCCTTATTTCTAACAAAACACTGAAATTATTTAATATTAAAACATAACCACCGCCCTTCTCCGCTTCGGCACGGGGATTGCTGAAAGCACTGGCAACGATAACAACCAGATTCATCACCTGCCATCGGGAGGAGGGTCCTGCCATGACGCTGGAGCAGAAATTCGACTCGGGCGCATTCGTCACCCTGGCCGAGATGGAGCCGCCCAAGGGTGTGGACGTCGCCGAGATGATCGGTCAGGCCAAGCGCGTCAAAGAGCGGGTGGCCGCCTTCCTCATCCCGGAGATGAACCAGGCCGTCATGCGCATGAGCGCCCTGGGGGGGGCCATGCTTCTTCAGGGCCAGGGCATGGAGACCATCATGCAGGTCTGCTGCCGCGACCGGAACCGGCTGGCCCTTCAGGGGGACCTTCTGGCGGCCGGCGCCTGCGGGGTCCGCAACATCGTCGTTGTCGGCGGCGAGGACCCGAGCTACGGCGACCACCACCAGGCCCGGGCCGTCCACGACATCTCCCCCATCGATCTGCTCAAGGCCATCCAGGGCCTCCAGGGCGGCCGCGACATGGCCGGTGTCGACCTGAACGGGGCGCCGGCGTTCGTCGTGGGCTCGACGACCCACGCGGGCGCCAAGGGCCGGTCGGCCGAACTCGAGGCGGAGGAGCTGACCCAGCGCACGGCGGCGGGCGCGCGCTTCTTCATCACCCCGCCCCTTTTCGACCTGGAACTGATCAAGCCCTTCATGCGGCGGGTCGACCGGCAGCGCACGATCATCATCCCCACGGTGCTGCTGCTGAAATCCCTCGGCATGGCCCGCTACATCGAACGCAACATGCCGCACATCCTGTTGCCGCCGGAGATCATCGACCGCATCCAGCGCGCGCCCGACAAGGTGCGCGAGTGCGTGCGCATCGCCGCCGACCTCGCCTCCCGCATCAAGGCCGAAGGGTTCCGGGGGGTCATGATCTCCACACTGGGCTGGGAGCACAAGCTGCCGGATATCGTCGAGGCCATTTAGCCGGGTCGGCGGGGCGGCCCGTCTGCCGGTGGTCCCGAATGACGTTCACCGAGAAACAGCCCTTCCGCAGGCTGTCGGAAACAACCAAGGGGGAACGATGGAACACGCAAGAACGGATGAAAAATCCTCAGGCACGGCCTTGGCCGGCACCTCTCCGGTCGGCGCGGTCATGGTGGTCGGCGGCGGCATCGCCGGAATGCAGTCCGCTCTGGACCTGGCCAATTCGGGCTACTACGTCTACCTGGTCGAGAAGTCCTCCGCGGTCGGCGGGTTGATGTCCCAGCTCGACAAGACCTTCCCCACCAACGACTGCGCCATGTGAATCATCTCCCCCAAGCTGGTCGAGGTCGGCCGGCACCGCAACATCGAAATCATCACCGGGGCAGAGGTCCTGTCCCTGGACGGAGGCCCCGGTCGGTTCACGGCCAAGGTCCTGCAGAACCCGCGCTTTATCGACATCGGCAAATGCACGAGCTGCGGGGAGTGCGCCAAGGTCTGCCCCGTGCCGCTGCCGAACGAATACGACGAGGGCTTGTCCGTAAAACACGCCGCGTTCAAGCAATACGCCCAGGCCATCCCGGGCGCCTTCGCCATTCAGAAGGCCGACCGGGCGCCTTGCCGGCTGGCGTGCCCGGCCGGGCTGAACGTGCAGGGCTACGTCCAGATGGTCAAGGAGGGCAAGTACCAGGAGGCCCTCGAGATCATCATGGAGGACCTGCCGCTGCCCGGCGTTCTGGGACGGATCTGCCCGCATGGGTGCGAGGATGCCTGCCGCCGCGCCGAAAAGGATGAAGCGGTCGCCATCCGCGACCTGAAGCGGCTGGCCGCCGACCGGGTGGACCCGCGCGAGCTCGCCATCCCCTGCGCGCCGCCGCGGCCCGAAACGGTGGCGATCATCGGCTCGGGGCCGGCGGGCCTCTCCTGCGCCTACCACCTGGCGCGCAAGGGCATCCGCTCCACCATCTTCGAGGCGCTCTCCTCGGCCGGCGGGATGCTGCGCGTCGGCATCCCCCCTCACCGCCTGCCGCGGGAGGTGCTCGACCGCGAGATCGAAGTCATCACCAACCTCGGGGTCGCGATCAAAACCGACACCGCCTTGGGCCGGGATGTCACCATCGACGGCCTCCTCGCGGACGGCTTCAAAGCGGTCTACCTGGCGCTCGGCGCCCACAAGGGGATCGATCTCGGGGTCCCGGGCGAACGCGCCGACGGGGTGCGCCAGGGGGTGGATTTCCTGCGCGAGGTCAACCTCACGGGCATGACCTGGGTCGGAAGACGGGTGGCCATCATCGGCGGCGGCAACGTCGCCATCGACGTGTCGCGCTCGGCCGTTCGCCTCGGGGCCGAGAAGGTGACCATCATCTACCGCCGCACCCGCAAGGAAATGCCGGCCTGGGAGGAGGAGATCCGGGCGGCGGAGGCCGAGGGCACCGCGATCACCTATCTCGCCGCGCCCCAGGAGATCCTCACGCGCGAAGGTCGGGTGAGCGGGCTGCGCTGCATCCGCATGGAGCTGACCGAACCGGATTCTTCCGGCCGCCGGCGGCCGGTGCCCGTGCCGGGCAGCGAATTCGAGATCGAATGCGACCAGATCATCCCGGCCATCGGGCAGCGGCCGGACCTCTCCTCCCTGGAGGAGATCACCGGCCTCACCTTCTCGCGCTGGGGCACGGTGGAAGCCGACGCCATCTCCTACGCGACCGAACGGCCGGGCGTGTTTGCCGGCGGCGATCTTCTGACCGGCCCCTGGGTGGCGATCGGCGCCATTGCCGCCGGCAAGGAGGCGGCCGAATCCATTCTGCGCTTCGTCGACGGCCGCGACATGGCCGCGGGGCGCGAGCCGGTCAAAAACGAACATCCGCGCTACCGGCCCGTGCCTCTGAGCGAACCCCGGCGGGCGCGGGCGCACATGCCCGAGCTGCCGCTTTCCGAGCGCCAAGGGAATTTCAGGGAGGTGGAGCTCGGTTACGAGGAGGCCGACGGCCGCGGCGAAGCCGGGCGCTGCATCAACTGCGGCTACTGTTGCGAGTGCGGGCAGTGCGTCGAGGCCTGCCTGGCCAAGGCCGTCGATCACGGCCAGAAGCCGGCGGTCCGGGACCTCCAGGTCGGCTCCGTGATCGTCGCCACCGGCAGCGAGCCGTTCGACCCCGCCGTCCTAACCAACGTCTACCCCTACTCCCAGTGCCCGAACGTGGTGACCAGCCTCGAGTTCGAGCGGCTGCTGAGCGCCTCGGGCCCGACCATGGGGCACCTGGTCCGCCCCTCGGACGGCAAGGAGCCCCAGAAGATCGCCTGGCTGCAGTGCGTGGGCTCCCGGGACATCAACCGCTCCGGCAACGGCTACTGCTCCTCGGTGTGCTGCATGTACGCCATCAAGGACGCCATGATCGCCAAGGAGCACGCCCACGGGGAACTCGACTGCGCCGTCTTTTACATGGACATCCGCACCTTCGGCAAGGAGTACGAGAAATACTATCTCCGGGCACGGGACAAGGCCGGGGTGCGCTTCATCAAGGCCCGCGTCCACAGCGTCGACGAGGCCGGGCCGGACCGCTCGCTGCAGCTGCGCTACGTGGACGACAACGGCAGCCTGCAGGAGGAGTCCTTCGACATGGTGGTGCTCTCGGTCGGCTTGCAGGTGACCAAGGAGACCCAGGAGCTGGCCCAGCGCCTCGGCATCGAGGTCGACAAATACCGCTTCGGCGTCTCGCCGCCGTTTTTGCCCGTGGCCACCTCCCGGCCGGGGGTTTTCGCCTGCGGCGTGTTCCAGGGGCCGAAGGACATCCCCTCATCGGTCGCCGAAGCGAGCGCCGCCGCCAGCCTGGCCGGCCGGCTTCTGGCGGCCGGCCGCAACACCTTGACCCGT
This sequence comes from uncultured Desulfatibacillum sp., assembly GCA_964562235.1. Classification (GTDB taxonomy): domain Bacteria; phylum Desulfobacterota; class Desulfobacteria; order Desulfobacterales; family SpSt-501; genus SpSt-501. The sequence goes on along the minus strand of CAZLSV010000079.1, from coordinate 15,369 downwards.
CAGGTGGAGACCCCGGCCGAGATCGACGTCAGCGCCGAGGAGCCGCGCATCGGGGTCTTCGTCTGCAACTGCGGGGTCAACATCGCGGGCGTTGTCGACGTGAAGGCGGTGGTGGAACACGCGCGCACCCTGCCGAACGTCGTGTACGCCGGCCAGAACCTCTTCACCTGCAGTCAGGACTCCCAGGAGCAGATGAAGCTGACGATCGCCGAGCACCGCCTGAACCGGGTGGTGGTGGCCGCCTGCTCGCCCAAGACCCACGAGGGCATTTTCATGGACACCCTCGAGGCCACCGGCCGCAACAAGTACCTGCTGGAGATGGCCAACATCCGCAACCAGGACTCCTGGGTGCACGCGCAGTCCCCGGCCAGGGCCACCGCCAAGGCCAGGGAGCTGGTCGGCATGGCGTCCGCCCGGGCCGGCACCCTCCAGCCGCTGCGGGAAAAGATCATCCCGGTCAACTCGCGGGCGCTCGTGGTCGGCGGCGGGGTGGCCGGCATGAACGCGGCGCTCGCCATCGCCGACCAGGGCTACGAGGTCGTGCTGGTGGAAAAGGAGGAGCGGCTGGGCGGCATGGCCAACCGGCTGCACGCCACCATCGAGGGCTGGGACGTACCGCGCTATCTGCAGGAGCTGACCGGCCGCGTGCAGTCCCACCCGCGGATTCAGGCGCTGACGCGGGCGCTGATCGTCGGCTTCAGCGGCTTCAAGGGCAACTTCACCACCGAGGTCCTCGTGGGGCCGGCCATGTACGAACGCAAGATCGAACACGGGGTCGTGATCCTGGCCACCGGCGCCGGGGAATACAAGCCCACGGAATACCTCTACGGCCAGAACGACGGGGTCCTCACCCAAGTGGAGCTGAGCGCCCGGCTGCACGAGCAGGGCGCGCAGGGGCTGTCGGCCGTGGTCATGATCCAGTGCGTGGGCTCGCGCAACGATCAGAACCCCAACTGTTCGCGGATCTGCTGTCAGGCCGCCGTCAAGAACGCGATCCAGATCAAGAAACTCAACCCCGAGGCTCAGGTTTACATCCTCTACCGGGACATCCGCACCTACGGCCTACTGGAGGACTATTATCAGGAGGCCCGCAAGCTGGGCGTGATCTTCTTCCGCTACGACACCGATGCGCCGCCGCGGGTCGCGGCCGGCGACGGCGGGCTCTCCGTGACCTTCCGGGACTGGATCATCGGCCGGGACCTGCAGGTGGAAGCGGACCTGGTGGCCTTGAGCGCCGGCATGGTGCCCACCGACACCGAGGAGCTGGCCTCCCTGGTCAAGCTGGCCCGCACGCCCGAGGGGCATTTCATGGAGGCGCACGTGAAGCTGCGGCCGGTGGACATGGCGACCGAAGGCCTGTTCATCTGCGGCACCGCCCACAGCCCCCAGCTGGTGAACGAATCCATCAGCCAGGCGTTTGCGGCGGCCTCCCGGGCCGTCACCTTCCTGTCCAAGACCCAGCTGACGCTCTCGGCCGTGACGGCGCGGGTCACGGCCGAGCTGTGCGCGTCCTGCCTGATCTGCGTGCGCTCCTGCCCGTACAACGTCCCCAAGATCAACGCGGACGGAGTGAGCGAGATCGACGAGGCGCTCTGCCACGGCTGCGGGATCTGCGCGGCCGAGTGCCCGGCCAAGGCGATTCAGCTCAACTGGTACGAGGACGAACAGCTGCTGTGCAAGGTCGACGCGCTGCTGGATGCGGTGCTGTAACGGAGATCCTCTCCCCTGGCCCCTCCCGCCGGGGGAGGGGAAGGGTGGCGGAGAAAAAATGCGGATAGCCTGAAAATCTCCCCCCTCTCGGCGGGGGAGGCCGGGCGGGAGTGAGCCCATCAAGGAGGAATCGTCATGACGACCCCATTTGAGCCCGTGATCGTGGCCTTCTGCTGCAACTTCTGAGGGTACACGGCCGCGGACCTGGCAGGTTCGATGCGGTTGAACTACCCCAGCTCGGTGCGGATCATCCGGGTGCCCTGCACCGGGAAGGTGGACGTGCTGCACATCCTCCGGTGCTTCGAGCGGGGCGCGGACGGTGTGTACGTGGTGGGCTGCCGCGAGGGGGACTGCCACTACCAGAGCGGGAATTTCAGGGCGAAAAAACGCGTGGAGCAGGCGCAGCACCTGCTGGACCGGATCGGGGTCGGCGGGCTGCGGGTGCGCATGTGCAACCTCTCCTCCAGCGACGCGCCGCTGTTCGTGCGCTTCGCCGAGGAGATGCACGCGGCGATCATGGCCGCCGGCCCCAACCCGGTCCGGACGGCCCGGGGCTCTAAGAAAAAGGCCTCCGCCCCCGCCGGGGCGGAGCTTCACCCCTGACCGTTTCGTTCGGCAGCCCCCGGCCGAGGCGGCCGGGGTTTGAAAGGAGGAGCGTCGCATGATTGTGGCCGAGAGGAAACCGATAGAGGAGATCATCGAACAGGTGAAGGGTCTGCGCAGCGTGCTCGTTTTAGGCTGCAACGAGTGCGTGACGGTGTGCGAGGCCGGCGGCAAGAAGGAGGTGGGGGTGCTCGCCTCCGCCCTGCGGATGTATTTTCTGCAGCAGGGCCGCGAGGTCAACGTCGGCGAACGCACCCTGGAGCGTCAGTGCGACACGGAATACCTGGAGGAAATCCGCGACAGCATCGACCATTACGAGGCGGTGGTCTCGCTCGCCTGCGGCGTCGGCATCCAGTTCACCGCCGAGCGCTACCCGTCCAAAGCGGTCTACCCCGGGGTCAACACCTCCTTCATGGGAGCGACCCTGGAGCGCGGGGTCTGGGCCGAACGCTGCCAGGGCTGCGGCAACTGCATCCTGGCCACCACCGGCGCCGTGTGCCCGGTGGCCCGCTGCGCCAAACGTCTTTTCAACGGTCCCTGCGGCGGTTCCACGGACGGCAAATGCGAGATCAGCAAGGACGTGGCCTGCGCCTGGCAGTTGATCGTCGACCGGCTCAAGACGCTCGGACGGATGGAGGATTACGAAAACCTGTGCCCGATCAAGGACTGGTCCACCGACCGGGCCGGAGGGCCCCGCAAAGTCATCAGGGAGGATCTGCGATCATGAGCCCAAAGACGCCCAGCAAACTGGAAAAAATACTGCGGGCCGGCCACCTGGCCGTGACCTCCGAGTGCGGCCCTCCCCGCGGCAGCGATGCCTCGCACATCGTGCACAAGGCGGAGCTGATCAAACAGCACGTCGACGCCATCAACATCACCGACAACCAGACCTCGGTCTGCCGGATGTCCAGCCTGGCGGCGTGCATCCGGTTGAAGCTGATGGGTCTCGAGCCCGTGCTGCAGATGGTGGTGCGCGACCGCAACCGGATCGCCCTGCAGAGCGACATCCTGGGGGCCGCCTCCTTCGACATTCACAACCTGCTCTGCCTTTCGGGCGACCATCAGCGCTTCGGGGATTGCGCCCAGGGGCAGAACGTGTTCGACCTGGACTCGATGCAGCTGCTCCAGACGGCGCGCCGCATGCGCGACGAGGGCAAGTTCCTCGGCGGGGACCCCATCCAGCGGCCGCCGGCCATGTTCGTCGGCGCGGCGGCCAACCCCTTCGCCGACCCCTTCGAGATCCGCGTGCCGCGGCTGGCCAAGAAGGTGGCCGCCGGGGCCGAGTTCATCCAGACCCAGTGCATCTACAACCTCGACAAATTCGAGAAGTGGATGGAAATTCTCCGCGGCCGGGGGCTGCACGAGCAGGTTTTCATCCTGGCCGGGGTGACCCCGTTCAAGTCCGCCGGCATGGCCCGCTACATGAAAACCAAGGTGCCGGGGATGGACGTCCCCGACGATGTGATCAAACGCATGGCGGGCACCCCGAAGGACAAGCAGGCCGAGGAAGGCATCACCATCTGTGTCGAGACCATCCAGCGCCTGAAGGAAGTCAAGGGCGTGGCCGGGTTCCACGTCATGGCCATCGAGTGGGAGGAACGGGTGCCGGAGATCGTGGAACGGGCGGGCTTGCACCCCCGGCCGCAGGCGTGAAAAACGTAAGGCCTGAAGCGCGAGGCCGGACGCCCCCAAAAAGCGTTCGGGCCTTTGTGAGCTAACCAGAACCGTCAATCAAAAGATATGGAGGTGCCGCATGGTCGCTCAAAAAAGAATTCTCGTTGTGGACGACGAGGCCGATTTCGCCTCCCTGGTCCAGGGCAACCTCGAGAAGGAAGGTTTCAAGGTCGAGCTCGCCTACAATGGCGTCGAGGGTCTGGCGAAAGTGAAGGCCAACCCCCCGGATGCCATTGTGCTGGACGTCATGATGCCCGAGAAGGATGGGTACGCGGTCTGCAAGGAGCTGAAGCACAGCGACACCTACTGCAACATTCCCATCGTGCTTCTGACCGCGGTGGCGTCCCACGTGACCTCCACCCGGTACAGCCATGCCGACGGCATGACCACCGAGGCGGACGACTACATCGCCAAGCCGGCGTCCGCGGCCGACATCACCAAGAGCCTCAAGCGCCTGCTGGCGATGGATTGAGCCCGCAGCTCGGTTGAAAGCGACGATGGTGTTTGGGGGTCTGGGTATTGGGGTGTTCCTGCACCCCTTGAGGCAAAAAAATACCCAAACACCCAAACACCGGAGCTACCCCCATGAAAGTCTTCTGCATCCTCAGCGACGAGCGGGCCTTTCACTCGCGATCCCCGGCCATGTTCTCGGCCGTGCTGAAGCGCCAGGGGATCAACGCCGTGTATGTGCCTTTCGCGGTCGACCCCCCGGACCTCGGGCAGGCCCTGAAGGGGCTGAGGGTGCTCAACATCGCGGGCGCCAACGTCACCGCCCCGTTCAAGGAGACGATCCTCCCGCACCTGGACATTCTGTCCGAAGGCGCCCGGATCATCGGCGCGATCAACACCATCGTCCGGGACGGCGAGCGCCTGAAAGGCTACAACACCAATGCCATCGGCATCATGGACGCCCTGCGCCAGGCCGACTTCAACGTGGAGGACCAGACCGCGCTGGTCTTCGGCACCGGGGGGGCGGCCCGGACCGTGGCCTTCATCCTGACCTGGCTGCGGGCGCGGGAGGTGTGGGTGGCCGGCCGCAACGTCGAACGGGCGCGGGAGATCGTGGCCCAGTTCAGCGGCCGGGGCGTCGAGCTGTCGATGATCGCCAAAATGCCCCTGCCCGCCCGCATCGTCATCAACGCCACCTCCGCATCGAGTCCGGAGGAGTCCGCGGAACTGGCCGGCCTGGTGGAAAAACTCGAACTGCGCGGCTGTGAGCTGATCTTCGATCTGAACTACGGTCGCCGCCGCAACTTCTGGCAGGAGAAGGCGGAGCGCGAAGGGATCCGTTTCATCGACGGGTTGAGCCCGCTCGCCTTCCAGGCGCGCCGCACCCTCCAGCTGTGGACCGGAATTCAGGTGCCGCCGGAGGAGTTCGTCAACGCCCTGCGCAACGGCGTGGGGCCGGGAGGGTAAGGCACAGGGAAACCTACAAGGTAATTTCTGCCCCTATCCCTGCGCGCTGTCGTTTTTTCCCCCACCTTTTGCCGGCGTCGCCGGCAAAAGCACGGTGAAGGCCGTGCCCTCGCCGGGAGTGCTCTGCACTTCGATAATTCCGCCCATGGCGTCGAGCAGCCCCTTGACGATGGGCAGCCCCAGGCCAGTCCCGGTGATGTAGCGGGTCGCTTCCTCCTTGATCCGGTAGAAGCGCTCGAAAATCCGCGTCAGGTGCTTTTCGGCGATCCCGATGCCGTTGTCGATCACCCGGGCCCGCACGTTGACCCCCGCCATGTCCACCTCCACCCGGATGCTTCCCCCCTCGGGCGTGTAGGTGATGGCGTTGGCGATGAGGTTGCCGAAAATGCTCTCCAGCGCCAAGGGGTCGGCCTGGAGCTCGGGCAGCGGCGTTTCGGGCAGCACGAGGGTCAGGGCCTGTTGCTTGGCCTGCGCCTTGACGCCCAGAAAATCAACGATGCTGCGCAGCAGCTCCTCCAGCAGGACCGGCCGCGGCTCGCGGCAGATGAGCCCCTCGTCGATCCGCGACATGTCCAGCAGGTCGTTGATGAGGGAGATCATGCCCTTGGTCTTCTCCTTGGCGCGCGTGAGAATGTGCTGGTCCTGAACGGGCGCCCGGTCCACCAGGTCCCCGATCACCGTGGCGAGCTGCTCGTGAATGGTGGACAGCGGCGAGCGCAGCTCGTGGGACACCTTGGACACGAACTCGGACTTGAGCCGATCCACGATTTTCAGCGTGGTGATATCGGCAAAATTCACGACGGCCCCCAGGCACTCCTTGCGCTCACCCAGCACCGGCTGCGCCCGGGCGCGCAGGTATTTCCCGTCGGGCAGCGCGAACTCCTGGGCGGGGATGTCTTCGTAGTCCAGGATCCGGCCCTGGGAGATGTCCTGGATCAGCTGGCACAGGGCCTCGTCCGGGATGCACTCGTCGATGGGCCGGCCGGGCTTCATGTCCGCCAGTCCCATCAGCTGCCGGCAGGCGGGGTTCATGAGGACCACGTTGCCCGCGGTGTTGGTGACCAGCACCCCGTCCGGAAGCGACTCGACGATGCTGTGGATCCGGCTCTTTTCCGTGTCCAGGTCGGCCAGCGTGCGCAGCTTCTCCTGTTCGAGATGCTCGGCCTCCCGTCGCAGACGGATCTTCTCCGCCGTGCGATTGACCACGATGCGCAGCTGGTCGGGCTCGAAGGGCTTGGGGATGAAGTCGTAGGCGCCGCGCTTCATGGCTTCGATGGCGGCCTCGACCGTGGCGTAGCCGGTAATGATGATGACCAGGACCCGGGGGTCCATCTGCCGGATGAACTTCAGCACTTCCATGCCGTCCAGGCCCGGCATCTTGAGGTCCAGCAGCACCATGTCCGGGCGCAGCGCTTCCACGGTTTTCTGCGCCTCGTCCCCGCGGGCGGCCTTCACCACGCGGAAGCCGATCCGCTTCAGGATCCGCTCCGCCCCGTCACGGATGTCGCCCTCGTCGTCTGCGATCAGAATCGTCAGCTCATCAGCCCTCTTGTTCACGCGCGCGGTCTCCCTCGGCTCTGGGCGTTATCGGCAGCTCGATCTGGAAGGCGGCCCCCCGTCCCGGCTCGCTGGTCGCCTTGATCTGTCCGCCGTGGTTTTGCACGATGCCGTAAACCAGGCTCAACCCGAGCCCGGTCCCCTCCCCTTCATCCTTCGTGGTGAAAAACGGTTCGAAAATGCGCGGCAAAACGTCCGGCGGAATGCCCGGCCCGGTGTCCGCGATTTCAATATGCACCTGGCCGGACCCCGGCACGCGGGCGGTTCGCACCGTAAGCCGCCCGCGCCCGGCCATGGCCTGGGCGGCATTGAGGATAATGTTCATGAACATGTGGTTCAGTTGCTGAATGTCGCTGATGACGGTGGGCAGCGCCGGGTCGAGCTGGGTTTCGATAGCGATGTTCTGAAACAGCGCCTGGCTTTTCAGCAGAAAAAGAGTGCGGTCGAGGGCCTGGTTGATGTCGTGCGGCCGCATCAGGTGGCGGGTCTGGCGGGTGAACTCGAGCAGCTCCTTGACCGTCTCCCGGCAGCGCTCGGCGTCGTTCAGCACCCGGCCGAGGTCTTCCCGGGCGCCCGGCGGAAGCTCGTAGTCCTCCAGCACCAGCTTGGTGAAAAGCGTGACCCCGCCGAGGGGGTTGTTCAACTGGTGCGCCACCCCCGCCGCCAGCTTGCCGAGAGAGGCCATTTTCTCGGACTGCAGCAGCTGCAGCTGGGTCTTCTCGAGCTCCCTTTTCATGCGGTGGGTTT
>CAZLSV010000079.1:0-7652 GCA_964562235.1 uncultured Desulfatibacillum sp. | reverse complement strand
GATCGTGGAAGAAGCCGATGGTGGCCACCTCCCGGTCCCCCTCGTACACGATCGCGGCATTCAAGTTGATGGGAATGCGCGTGCCGTCGCGGTGCAGGATCTCCACCTGGTAGGAGGCGAGCTTGCCGCGGCCCCCATGCTCCTCGCTGCGCAGCTGCCGCATGACCTCCCGCTCCCGCCGCTCCGGATAGATGTTGCGAACGTCCAGGTGCTCGAGCGCCTCGGCCACGGTGTACCCGAAAATCGCCGCCGCCGCGTCGTTGAAGATGATCACCTTCCCGTTTCGGTCGGCGGCGATCACCCCGTCCACGGCGCTGGTGATCAGGTTGCGCAGCAGCGCGTTCGCGCGCTGGAGCTGCTCCTCGACCCGGGTGCGGGGCGGCAGGTCCAGCTCCATGGTGACCACGGCCTCCACCGCTTCGTCCGCGAGCAGGGGGTACGCGAACAGACAGCTCGCCTTCTCGACCCCCGAGATCTCGCCGCTGCGATGACTCCAGGCGGGACGGCGGGTCTCCCGCACCATTTGGACGGCGCAGTCGGCGCAGGGGTCGGGCCGGTGGAAGAAGACTTCGTGGCAGAGCCGGCCGATGATCTGCTCGTCGGAAACGGTGCTGAGATTGCAGCGCGCCGCCAGGACCCGGTAGTCCGGAGAAATGACGACCAGCAGGCTGGGGAAGGCCTCGGCCGCCTTCAGGAGATAATCCTTAGCGTTTTCAGCGTGCATGCTGCCTCCTCCCGGCCCGACGGCAACAGAGGAAAGGGAGACGGCAATGCTGGATGAGGAACCGGACGTCCACCGCCGCGGTCGGGTCCGGCAAGGCACAGGCGACAAGGTCAGGCGCGTTTCGGCCGTCGAGCGCGCGTGGAAATGTATTGGCACAAGCACCGGCAAAAAGCAAGCCGGGCGCGCGCTTTCGGAGCGCCGGCGCCATGGAACCGCCCGGCATCCGGCGAGGGCTTGAAGGCGGCGGTGAAGTCGTGCTACAAGTGGGCCCATAACCCCGTTTGACGCCTGGGGGTCCCGCCAAGGCGGGATTGCCGGCCTCTCGGAAATGCTCACAACTCATGGAGGTTGCTCCGCTTTCCGAATCAACCGGCGCCTTGCCCGCAGGCGTGATCCAGGGTTTTGAAACCACTTGTAAACAAGAAACGGGGGATTTGGGTCCCGACCGCCTCCTCCGCCTCGGATTGCCGGCACCGACCTTCTGCCCTCGACCTCGCCGGCCCCTGCCCCGCTCCCTGTGTGGTCCCGGCCGGCGGCCCTCCAACCGCAGGAGACCATCGCAATGGACCGGCACGTCTCCATCATTCACATCGGATTGGTCGGCGGCAACGAGTTCTGCACCGAGCTGCTGAAAAAAACCACCTCCGTGTTCGAGCAGGAAGAGCTCCAGGCGCCCTTCATCGCGGTGGCCGACCCCGACCCCGCAAGCCCGGGAATGGTGCTGGCCGAAGAGCTCGGCCTGCTGACGTTCACCGATTACCGCCAGCTCTACGATCCGCGCTACAGCATCCACCTCATCATCCTGCTCACCCCCGACGAGGAGATCCTGCGGGACATCCTGCAAACCCGCCCCGAGCGCATCCGCATCCTCTCCTATCACGTGTTTCAGATCTTCTGGAAGGCGATCGGCGACGAGGAGCGCAAGCTGCGCCAGCGCACCGAGGAGATGGAAACCATTTTGAACGGGATCCAGGACTTCATCCTGGTGATCCACCCGGACATGTCCATCGTGGAGGCCAACGAGTCTTTTCTGCAGAAGATGGGCTACTCGCGCGCGCAGGTCATCGGCCGCAAATGCTACGAGGTCTACCACAAGATCGACCGCCCCTGTGACTCCTCCAGCGAGCAATGCCCGCTGCAGAAGGTGATTCAGAACAAGCGCCAGGACCGCCAGCTTCAGAAGCGGGTGCTGCCGAACGGGGACATCCGCTACTACGAAGTGAGCATCTACCCCATCTGGGAGAAAAGCGGAAAAATCTCCCGGTTCATTCACATCAGCCGCGACATCACCGAGCAGCGCCAGCAGGAAGAGGAGATCACGCGGCGCCTGGAGCAGATGGTGGAAGACCGCACCCGCCTGTTGCAGGAAACCCACGCGAAGCTCCTGCACCACGACAAGATGGCCTCGCTCGGCAAGCTCTCCGCCTCGGTGGTGCACGAGATCAACAATCCGATCGCCGGGGTCCTCAATCTCGCCATGCTCATGAAGCGCATCATCGGCGAGACCCCGCTCGGCGCCAAGGAGATCGAGCAGTTCAGCTTCTATCTGAATCTGATGGAAACCGAAACCTGGCGCATCAGCCGCATCGTCTCCCACCTGCTGCCGTTTACGAACCAGTCCCGCATGGAAATGAAACCGCTCGACCTCAACCGGTTGATCGAGCAGACCCTGATCCTCAACGCCAATCTCCTGAAGATTGCCAACGTCCGCGTGGAGACGCGTCTGGATCCGGCCCTGCCCGAAATCGTCGGCTCCGAGGACCAGCTCAAGCAGGTCTTCATGAACCTGGTCTCCAACGCCGCCCAGGCCATGGAACCCAAGGAGGGCGGCCTGCTGCTGATCGAAAGCGCCTCCCCCGCCGCGGACGGGCAGGTCCTCGTGCGGATCAAGGACACCGGGGTCGGCATCCCCCCGGAGAACCTGCCCATGCTCTTTGAACCGTTTTTCACCACCAAAAAGCGCAAGGGCGTCGGTCTGGGGCTCTCGGTCGCCTACGGGCTCATCCAGGACCACGAGGGGTCGATCGGGGTTCAGTCCACCCTCGGCGAAGGCTCCACCTTCAGCATCAAACTGCCCCTTCGTCCTTCCGGGAACAAAACCGCATAGAGAGGAGGCCTCCGTGACGATTGCCAAGATCCTGATCGTCGACGATGAAACGATCATGCGCGAGTCGCTGGCCGGTTGGCTGGAACGGGACGGGCATGCGGTTCAAACAGCCGGCAGCGGCGAGGAAGCATTGAGAAAATGCAAGGAGAACCGTTTCGACATCCTGCTCCTCGACATCAAGATGGAGGGGATGAGCGGCCTGGAGGTCCTGCGCCGCGTCAAGGAGAGCGACGGGGACGTGGCGGTGGTCATGATCACGGCCTACGGCTCGATTGCGACCGCCATCGAGGCCATGAAAAACGGCGCCTTCGACTACATGCTCAAGCCGTTCGACCCCAACGAGCTCGGGGTGCTGATCGAAAAAATCATCCGCCACCAGCAGCAGGCCCGCGAGAACCTTTATCTCAAGGAGCAGTTCAAGGAGCGCACCCGTTTCGAAAACATGATCGGCCAGTCCCAGCCCATGCAGAAAGTCTTCGAGCTCATCTGCGACGTGGCGCCGGCGGACACGACCGTGCTCATCGGCGGGGAAACCGGCACCGGCAAGGGTCTTGCCGCCAAGGCCATCCACAGCCACAGCCGCCGCTGCCACGGGCCCTATGTGGTCGTCAACTGCGGAGCGATCCCGGAGCACCTCATGGAGACCGAGCTCTTCGGCCACATGAAAGGCGCTTTCACCGACGCCAAGGAGACGAAAAAAGGCCGCCTGGAGCTGGCCCACGGCGGCACTCTTTTTCTTGATGAAATCGGAGAGATCGGCATGCGCATGCAGATCGATCTGCTGCGCGTGCTGGAAGACCGGGTTTTCTATCGTGTCGGCGGCACCCAACCCATGGAGGCCGATTTCCGGGTGGTGGCCGCCACCAACCGCAGCCTGGAGCAGGCCATCCGCGACGGCGACTTCCGCGAAGACCTCTACTATCGCCTAAACGTCGTGAGCCTTACGCTTCCCCCGCTGAGGCAGCGCAAGCAGGACATCCCGCTCTTGGCGGAGCACTTCCTGCGCCGCTACGCGCAGGAGACCCACCGGACGGTCGACCGCATCAGCCGGGAGGCCCTGGACGAGATGATGGTCTACGACTGGCCCGGAAACGTGCGCGAGCTCGAAAACGCCATCGAACGCGCGGTGGTGGTCGGCAAGGCGCGCCAGATCTTGCCCGAGGACCTGCCGATCCTCTGCCGTGCGCCTTTGGCAACGGCCCGCGCCACCACCCTGGCGGAGGTCGAAAAGGCGCACATCCGGCAGATCCTGAGCGATCACCAGTGGAACGTCTCCCGCAGCGCCCGCGCCCTGGGCATCGACCGCTCGACGCTCTACGGCAAGATCAAACGCTACGCACTTAAGAAAGACGCGTGAAAACGCCTCCTGCGCCCCGCATCCTGATCGCGCCGATCGGCGGAGTCGACCCGCCGCTGACGGCGGCGGTCGGCCGCGAGATCCAGCGCGTGTTCCGCGCCCGGCCCGAGGTGAGCCCGCTGCTGGCGGATATTTCATTTGCCTTCGACCCCGGCCGCGAGCAGTACCACTCGACGCCGATCCTGCAGCGATTGGCGCAGGCCTCGCCGGCCGACGCCCTCCGGGTGCTGGCCCTCACCGACGTGGACCTCTTCATCCCCATCCTGACCCACGTCTACGGCGAGGCCCAGCTCGGGGGCAGGGCCTGCATCGTCTCCACCCACCGGTTGAATTCCGGCCCCGAAACCCTCCGCTCCCCACAAATCGCCGTCGGCCGCGTGGTCAAGGAGGCGGTCCACGAGCTCGGCCACACCTTCAAGCTGCGCCACTGCCCGGACGCCGCCTGCATCATGCACTACTGCCGCAGCGAGGCCGACGTCGACCGCAAGTCCGACGACCTCTGCCGCTATTGCGGGGTCCTGCTGGAGGATGAATTGAGACGAATCTCAAAGCACCCTCCACCGCCGGCGTGAGGTATCATCCGGCCTATCACCAAAACTCCAAACCTGTGATATGCTACCTTTGTGGGGTCTCATATAGAAACCATCTAAATGATCAGGTAGGCGTGACAATGGCCAAAACGAGTTCGGAGCCCTTTCGTGCTTTGGCTTCCTCCCTGAAGGAGGGCAATTTCGTAACGCACGCTCGTCGCCTGGAGGAGATCCTCAACGGCACATGGACCACATCCTCCGAGTTGATCGCGGAACTTGGAAGTGCTGTGCTCGCCATCCGCAGGGAGTGCTCGCCGCTTACGACGGATCAAAAACGCTTGGTTAAGGACTGCCTGCGCCAGGTACGCCATGTCTGGCCAGGCTTTGGCCTTCTGCATGGTATTTGGCCCCGGTGGCTCTCATGAGCATCGCGCAGACAATCACGCCTAACAACGCGTTGCAGCCGACGCGCATGGAGCCGCGCGCCTGAGCGCAAACGTTCGACCCTATCGCCGTAAACTTCACTCTCCAGAAGCTGCGCTTTTGGGACAGCATCGCATCAAAGGGTGCGAATTATTCCGACCGGTCTTACCGACCAAACGCGGGGGGCGACATTGCCGTCATGTTTTCAACCCGGAAGACGTAAAGGGGGACTCCATGTGCATGCAGATGACCGGCCTGAGGCCCTACCAGAAGTGGCATTGGGCAGGTGACGAGATCGTCTACGACGCGGTGATCCCGGCGGCACGTCGTATTCCCAACACGAAGCGGCGAAGCTACCCCATCGACATCCGGGGATTCCTTTCGATCGAAAGCAACGCCGTGCTGCGCCGTGCGCTGCACCAGATGATCGGCAGGCTCACCGCCGGGGATGCCCGCCGCTTTTCCGCGCGCACGCCGGGCAGCTTCGATTTTCGGGCGCACACCATTCGGAGGTTCCTCTCCGAAGAGGTCCGGTACATCCGCTCGGCGCGCGGATTCGATGAATGGCTTTTCCCGGAAGAGACGCTCGCGCGCGGCGGCGGTGATTGTGAAGACCTGGCGTTCCTGCTCGCGGCGCTCCTTGAGGAAAGCGGAATTTCGCGCACGTGCATCCGCGTGGCCCTGGGTCGGCTGATCGATCACCAAACCGGCGAGGGCGGGTATCATGCGTGGGTCGTCTATCAATGCGAAGAGGGCGGCTGGGAAATTTTAGAGCCGGTTTCTCTGAACCGCGCGGGCCGAGCGGCTCGGGACGCCCGTCACAAGAAGCTTGCACGGGGGCTCGTCAAGCGCCGGCGCACGCCCGGGGCTTCCGCCAGGAGAGATATCGAGTATGTGCCGCATTTTGTCTTCAACCGTGACCACCTCTGGCGCATTCGCAGCCGCGAACGTCCGGCGGCGATGGGTTTCAGAGATTACCTGGGCTTCCGCATCGACCGGTTCTGGACCAAATTCGACCCGGCTTTCGCCGTTAAGGCCCACGAGCACATCTTTGACCATGCCCTGTCCGGCATTCTGTCTTCCGAGGAGATCCGCCAGGTGAAGCACCAGAGCTTCATCGTCGATGTGAACGTGCTGGATTACGACCCGCGGGATCACTTCGATTTCGCCTACATCCCCGAGGGCTGGAAACGGGTTCAAAAGCGTCTGGCCAGCGGCTCGATCGCGGATTTCGGCCTGGCCACGCATGCCATCGGCGATTTTTACGCCCACTCCTTCTATGCCCACTGCGTGCCCCCGGGGGCTGACGGACTCTTGCCGCTCTACAACCCGGCCGCCCCGCCGGACCTGAGCAGCGTCGCTTACGATTTTGCAAACCTGCCCATCCCGGATTGCGCCCAGAGCGCACAGGAAGCGGCCGATCTGTGGGAGGGACGGCTCATCAGCGGCCAGTGGTGGCGTTGGTACACGGCTTACCCCGATGAGCTTCAGGCGCAGGCACAGCTGGCGCCGCGTCGCTGCCTGCCCGACCACGACGCCGTGGCCGTGGATAGCAGCACCTGCCCGGACAGCCACAAACTCTACCCCACCGCGCAGCAATATAAGCGCCAGTTCGAGCTGCGCCTGGATGCGGCCACCCGCCATGTACGGCAGGAGGCGCAGGCATGGGCGTTGCATCGTTAACCATCAATCTCTATAATTGAGAAAACCATCTAATCGTTGTTGGGCGTCAACGTCTCGCACCGGCACAGTGGTCTGCTTATGACTGAATTCGCGCACACCGGAACGCCGCTTCTTTATGCGGGCTTCAGCCTGCTCGTCTCCGTGCTCTTGGGCGTCGATTTCCTTTTGTTGCGCTCGCAGGGAAGCCACAAGGTGTCGATGAAAGAGGCGGCGTGGTGGTCCGTCGTGTGGCTCGGTGCCGCCGGGGCCTTCGGCGCGTGGTTCTGGTCGCATCTGAGCGCGCAGTTTGGCGCTGAAACGGCGACGCAGAAAACACTCGAATATGCAACGGGCTATCTGATCGAGAAAGGTCTCGCGATCGAGAATGTGTTCGTCTGGATCACGATCTTCACATACTTCTCGATACCGCCCGAGCTCCAGAAGCGCGTCCTGCTATGGGGTGTCGTCGGCGCCATCGTTATGCGTGCTGTCCTGATCTACCTCGGGTCCCTGCTGATCCAGCAGTTCTCGTGGATCTTCTACGTCTTCGGCGCCTTCCTCGTCGCGACCGGCATCAAGATGCTCCTGTTCACCGGCAAGAAGAGCGACCTGGGCTCGAATCCTCTGTTACGCTGGCTGCGCGGTCATGTTCGCATTACGGCCGGGCTGCATGGCGAGCGCTTTTCGGTCATCGAGAACGGAAAGCGCGCATTTACGCCCCTATTCCTCGTCCTGGTTCTGGTCGAGGTGACCGATCTCGTCTTCGCGGTCGACAGCATACCGGCCATCTTCGCCGTAACCAGAGACCCCTTCATCGTGTTCACGGCTAACACTTTCGCTATCCTCGGC
>CAZLSV010000078.1:11888-24179 GCA_964562235.1 uncultured Desulfatibacillum sp. | reverse complement strand
GTACCAGGCGCCCGGCAGGACGTCGTGTTCGGTCACGATCCGGCCCGGCCCGAGGCGGGCCTTGGTGCCGTGGACCTCGAGGATCCGGTCGACCAGCATCAGCGGCTCGTCGGGCAGGCGCACGCGGGCAGGGAGACCGTCCACCGCGGCGAATTCCGGCCCCAGGACGGCGGCGGCGGAGCCGCGCGCGAATTCCAGACATTGGCCCCGGTCGAAGGCCGGTGGCGCCGATCGGCCGGCGGGCGGCGGCGGGGAACCGGGCGCACCGCGCGCGCGACCGGCGAGGCGGCTTTGAATCTCCACCGCCTCGGCCCAGGCGCGGGTTATCTCGAGGGAGAGATCCAGGTAGGCGCTGTGGGCCCTGGCCGTCGCCTCGGAGACGGCCCCCAGGGTTTCGATGACCCCGGCGGAGAGCGGATCGCCGCCGGGGGCCGGGGTCGGCGGCCGGTGGGCATCCGCCGGCGCTTGCGGCGGCGGCGGCGGGAGGCGCAGCGGCCTTCCGGCCGCCGGTACCCGGACGGTGGCTTTTGCGTCGGCCGGTGCGGGTGCTGCGACGTCGGGCGCGCGCAGGAGCGCCGCCGCTTCGGCTCCCCCCTCGACGAGCACGTGCAGGCAGTTGCCGTCGGGGGTCGCGGCGGCGGCCAGGGCGCGCGGGAGCGGATCGGCGGAGGAGGCCATGGAGAGGACGGCCGTGACGAGGGAGACCAGCCCGGCGGCCGCGCCGCTCTCGCCGAGGAGCGCCGCGGCGGAGACCGGTTTCGGGCCGGCCGGTGCAAGTGCCGCCCCCGCCGTGACGGCCTCGGTCCGGGGCCGCTCCTCGCCGGGAAAAACGTTGCCGTGGACCTCGATCCCGCTGACGGCCGGCTCCGGGAGTTTTGCCTCCGCCAGGGCCCGGGAGAGGGAGCGTGCGCAGGTGGCAGGGCTCGGGCCGTTGGTATCGAGGCCGCCGCCGGAGGCGGCACCCAGGCCCCGCACGAGCCCGTAAACGCGGTGCCCGTCGGCCAGGGCCCGGTCGCGGCGCTTCAGAACCAGGGCCACGGCGCCGTCGGCCGGGCGGAAGGGGGCCCGGCCGATGTGCAGGGCGGCGTTTCTCAGGTCCCCGGCCAAATCCACGGCCCCCACCAGCACCATGTCGAGTTCGCCCGACTGGAGCGCGCGCACGCCGATCTCAAGCGCCCGCAGGCCCGAGGCGGCCTCCGCCGACACCGCAAAGCTCGGCCCGCCCAACTGAAACTCGCGGGCGATGCGGCTGGCCGCCATGCTGCCGAGCGCGCCCAGCACGCGGTTGGCCGTGAGCGGCGGGCTGCAGGCCTCCTTCAGCTCGGAGAGCCAGCGGGAGGCTTCGTGCGCCGGGAGATACGGGAAGTGCGCGCGCACCCATTCCGGGAAGACCCGCTCCAGGTTCCAGCGCAGATGAAAATCGGTGGCGCCGAAATCGAAGTCGATCCCGATCACCGCCCCCATGGAGGGGCGCTCCTGCCGCAGGGGCAGGCCGGCGTGGCGGAGCGCCTCGGCGGCGGTCTTGAGCATGAGAAGGTGCTGGGGCAGGATGTCGGGGATCTCCCGGGGCGGGATGCGGAAGGCCCCGGTTTCGACGGCGACCTCCTCGAGAAAAGCGCCCTGGATCCCCCGCCGCCCGGGCAGCGCCGCCTCGCAGCCTCTCCAGCGCCCTTCGGGGCGCGGCCCGATCAGGGATTGGCCCCGGCGCCACGCGTCGGCCAGGCGCTCGAGGGAGGCCGCCGGGCCGATGCTCACCGCCATGCCCACGATGGCCACCGGCTCCTCCGCAAGGCTTATCCCGGGGCCGGGGCTCCCTGCGGGGCCCTCCGCGCCTAAGCCCGCGAGCGGGAGCTGCTTTACCCGGCGGGCACCGCTCGCGCCGGTGCGGCCCTTGGATTCCGGGACCCACTCCTCCAGTAAAAGGTGCGCGTTGATCCCCCCGAACCCGAAAGCGCTGATCGCCGCCCGGCGGGGAGTCCGGCGGCCGCG
Organism: uncultured Desulfatibacillum sp.; assembly: GCA_964562235.1. Lineage (GTDB taxonomy): Bacteria > Desulfobacterota > Desulfobacteria > Desulfobacterales > SpSt-501 > SpSt-501. Next base: position 22,190 of record CAZLSV010000078.1, on the reverse strand, counting down.
GCGCTTCCAGGGCGCCGCTTCGGTCTGCACCCGGAAGGGGCCGCCCTCCAGCGGGCTGCCGTCCGGGGCCTCGGAGAAGTGCAGCGTGGGCGGCAGAAGGCCGTCTCTCATGGCCAGCAGGGTCTTGATCGTGCCGGCCGCGCCGGCGGCCGTCAGGAGGTGGCCGATCATGGATTTGACCGAGCCGATGGCGCACCGGCCGGGGCTCCCGTTCGATTCTCCCCAGAGGCTGCGAAGGCTGGCGAGCTCGACGGCGTCGCCGACCGGGGTGCCCGCGCCGTGGCACTCGATGTAGTCCACGTCGGCGGGCGACCAGCCGGCACCCGCGTAGGCGGCGCGCATGGCCCGCAGCTGGCCCTCGCCGGCCGGGGCGAGAAGGTTGCCGCGCAGGTCGTTGGAAAGGCCGGCGCCCCGGATCAGGCCGAGGACCCGATCCCGGTCCCGCAGCGCATCCGCCAGGCGTTTGAGCACCAGAAGCCCCGCGCCCTCGCCGACCACCAGACCGTCGGCGCGGCGGTCGAAGGGCGAACACCGCCCGCTGGGGGAGAGCGCCCGCAGCTGGCTGAAGCCGACCTGGGTGAAAAGCGCGTCCGGCCGGGAGACGCCGCCGGCGAGCATGGCGTCGGCGCGGCCGGCGGCCAGCTCATCGCAGGCGAGCTTGACCGCATAGAGCGAGGAGGCGCAGGCGGCGTCCAGGGTGTAGCTGCCGCCGCCGAGATCGAAGGCCGCCGCCAGCAGCGCCGCCGGGAGCGAGGCCACGCGACTGGCGAAATAGCGGGCGGGGCCGTCTAAGCCGCCCGGCTCCCGGACGGGCTTTTCGCCGAGGACCGCCGTTTCGACCACCCGGCCGAGAATGTCACGGGTGACGGCCGACGATGCCTCCGTGGGCAGGACGATGGCGGCCAGGACGACGCCCGTGCGATCGCGCTCGAGCCGGGGCGCACCCTCTCCCGTCAATGCCGCGCGGCCGGCCTGCAGCACCACGTGGTGCAGCGGGTCGAGGGCGGAGAGCAGGGCGGGGTCGAGGCCCAGGCCGTGAGGATCGAATCGGAACTCGGGCAGCAGGCAGCAGCGGCGGGAATAGGCCCTGTCGGGTTCCAGCCCCGCGCTCACCATGGATTCGGGCGCCGCGATCCAGCGCTCCCGCCGGACCTCGGCCGTGGCATCCCGCTTTTCACGGATGTTGTCCCAGAGCGCGGAAACATCGAGGGCGCCGGGGAAGAGCCCGGACATCCCCACCACGGCGATCGGCGTGTCGACCCCCCGGCCCATGGTCAGGCAGGGGCTTTCCGGAAGCCCGGCCGCGGGGCGGCACCGAAGGCAAAGGGCCCGGCGGGGTCTTCCGCTCTGCCGGACGGCCCGCGCGGGGTCTTTCGAACTTCGGTCGATTTTCGGGCGCCCTGAGGCATGCGCGGCTCCGTGGTCGTGATGGGTGTGCCTGGGTTAAGGGTTGCATGTTTGCATAGACACGGACGCCCCCTCGTCCGGCCCTCTCCCCGGTTCCGGGGAAGAGGGCCAGGGTGAGGGGGCCGCTTTCGGTCTATGCTGTTTCGAGACGATCAATAGATAGTGCCCATCCATAAACGGCGTCTTTCGGCCCTTGCCGGCGTTCTCGCTCTTCGCCATCCTCGGCGTAGCCTCACTACGCCTGCGGTTGCGAAATCGCTGCGGCCTTGGCCTGAACCGAAATCCACCATTTCCGGATGGACACTAGATAGTGAAAACCGTGCGGTGTGTCAACGGCTCGCGATGATGGCCTTGGCCGGGATGAGGCCCGTGGCGGCGGCCGAAACGATGTTGCCGGCCACGCCGGGTCCGTCGCCGGCGACATACAGGCCGGGAACGGCCGTCGCGAGGTCGCTGTCGGTTTCGATCTGGGTGGCGAAGAACTTGATCTCCGGGGCGTACAGAAGGGTTTCGTCGTTGGAAACGCCCGGCACGACCAAGTTCAGTTTGTCCAGCCCCTCGATGATGTTGGTGAGGATGCGCTCCGGCAGGGCCATCGCGATGTCCCCGCAGACCACGTTCGTGAGGGTGGGCCGGATGTAGCCTTTGCGGATGCGGTTCCAGGTGCTGCGCCGGCCGCGTTTGAGATCGCCGAAGCGCTGCAGGATCGGTTTGCCGCCGCCGATCAGGGTCGCCAGGCTGCCGATGGCCTGGCCGTAGGACTGGTTGTCGGTCACCGGCTCGGTCAGAACCACCTTGGAGAGGAAGGCGAAATTGGTGTTCTCGGACTTGCGTTCGCTGTAGGCGTGGCCGTTCACGCAGACGAAATCGCTGTAGTTTTCGAGCGAAACAACCCCGCCCCGGTTGGTACAGAAGGTGCGGGTGAGGTCGTCGTACTTGGCCGTCTGGATGAAAAAAGTCGGGTCGTAGATGACCTCGCAGAGGTCCTGCAGGATGTCGTTGTGCACCTCCACCCGCACCCCGACCTCGATGCCGCGCTGCGTCAGGCCCAGCTTGAACTTGTGGGCGATCGCCCCCATCCAGTCGGCGCCGACCCGCCCCGGCGCCAGGATCACGTACCGGGCCGAGAAGCGGCCGCGGCCGGTGGCGACGCCCGCCACGCGGCCCTTCGATAAAACGATCTCCTTGACCTCCTCCAAGGTGCGGAAGGTCACGCCCCGCGACCTCAGGTGCTCGGCCATGGCGGCGATGTATTCGGGCAGACGGTCGCTGCCGAGGTGCTTCTGCCGGATGATGAGCAGGTCGATGCCGAAGCGCTTGGCCTGTTTGCGGATCTCGAGGGCGCGCTCCATGTCGGTGGGAAACACGGGGCCGTCCATGCCGAAACGGTTGAAGACCGCTTCGGTCTCGGCGATCAGACGTTCGGCCTCCGGCACCGGCATGAACTGGGAGAGGTCGGTTTTCCCCAGCTTGTAGATGAAGTTCAGCTTGCCGTCTGAAAAAAGACCGGCCCCGCCGATGCCGCTCAAAATGTCGCAGGGCTTGCACTTGAAGCACTCGCGGTAGTCGTTGACCCGGCACCGGCGCTTGAGAGGCCCCTTGCCCTTGTCGACGACCAGCACCCGCAGCTCGGAGTGCTCGCAGAGGTGATAAGCGGCAAACAGTCCGGCCGGGCCGGCGCCTACGATGACGACGTCAAAGTCGGTTTTGCGAGCTGCGGGCATTCGGCCTCCTCAGCGCCTCGAGTCGATGGTTACAGGGCCGGTCGGGGAGAAGTCTGGGGGCGGCACCGGGCGTCCTGCCGGTCGTCAGGTGCTGCTATTGGTGAACGGGGCGGATTTGAGCCCGGGCTCTTCGCTCTTGGGGGCGGGCGGGGCCGAATCCTGCTTGAAGGCGAAGCGCAGGCGCTGCAGCGCGGTGACGTTGGCGAAGACGGCCACCATCCATATGGCGATCGCCAGGGCGATGGGGTGGATCAGGGCGCCGGCGCCCAGAAAAACGATGCGCTCGGGCCGCTGCATCACGCCCACCTTGGCGGACAGCCCCAGGCTTTCCGCCCGGGCGCGCGTGTAGCTGACCATGAAGGAGCCGCACAGGGCCAGGAAGGTCCCGGCCGAGTTCAGGTAGTCCTGGGTCATCAGGAAATAGCCGCCGATGCCGAAGAGCATGGCGAATTCGGAGTAGCGGTCGACCGAGGAGTCGAGCAGGGCCCCGAAGCGGGTGGCCTTGCCGGAGTTTCGGGCGAGCGAGCCGTCGATGGCGTCGCACAACCCGCCGAGCAGCACGAGAAACCCGGCGAGCCGCGGAAATTTCACGAAAAAGGCGATCGTCGCCAGAAAGGTGATCAGGACCCCGGCCAGGGTGAGCGAATTGGGGCTCACCCCCCATTTCGTGAGCAAGCGCACGAGAGGGTTCAACGTGCGCATGAAGCCGCGTTGAAAGCCTTCGGGGATGAGTCTGCGCGAAGAATTGATCATTGGGGTATCCGCTGGCACACAAGCTTAATCCGGAATTTATTATCCTTCATTCAATCCGTTGTCAACGCAATTAAATCCGGTCTCCCGGCCGCCCCCTGTTGGGGAGCGGGGCGCGAGGGTCAAATCGGTCAGATAGCGGCCGGCCACCTGCTCCGCGGCGCATGCCGCGGCCGCGCGGGCGGCTTCGGCGGCCGGCTTCCGATCCCTGAGGCGGCCGACGAGGTAGGCCGCGAAAAACACGTCCCCGGCGCCGGTGGGGTCCACGGCGGGGGATGCCGGCGCGGCGGAATAAAACTGCGGGCCCCGGCCCCTCGTGTGGATGGACCCGCCGTGAGCGCCCGCGGTCACCACCCATTCGGCGACGCCGAAGCGGTGCATGACCTCCTCCACGCCCGTCCCGTAGGCCTCCAGAACCAGGCGCAGTTCAGCCTCGTCGGATTTGACGATGCCGGCGGCGGCGAGGGCGGCGGCCAGGTGCTCTGAAACGGCGGCCTCCACGCGCCCGGCTGAGATTTTTCGAACCAGGCCCTGAACGTCCAGGGCGATGGCCGAACGCGCTTCCGCGAGCCGGGCGAACACCCGCGCATCGATGTCCTCCGGGTGCAGGGGGCCCAGGTGAACGAGGTCCACCTTGCCGGCCCATGCGGCGAGCTGCTCAACGTTCACCGGCGCGGCGACGGAGGGGGCCTCCTGGCGGCGGCCGTCGGAATCCACGCAGTTTACAAAGCGGGTGGTGGACGCGCTCGCTCCGGTCTCCACCCGGGCGCCCTCGCGTGTCAGGCGGTCCAGAATCGAAACGTCGGCCGGCGCCACGTTGGTGATCACCCGGGTGGGCAGCCCATGGCGGCGGTAAGTGAGGCCGGCGTAGGCGGTGACTCCGCCGATTTTGAAATGGGTGGCCCGGCCGATGAGGTTGCGGTCGATCGTGGTCGACCCGAGAACGGCCACTCCGGCCGTGAGCGTATTCATTTCCGCACCGCTCCTCCCGGTGGGGGATCGGTCATCAGCTTGATCTCAGAGGCCATTGTTGAACCGGAGGTTGACAGACCGAGTTCAGCATCTCTCCCCCTTTGAAAAAGGGGGCCGGGGGGATTTTGCTTCCCGCACCGGGCGCTGCAGATCAGGGGCTGCGCAACCGTTCAACTGCCGGTTTGACGACCGGGCTTGCCGGGGGAATCCTTGCGGCCGTCCAAAAGGGCGCGCAGGTGGTTCCGATCGGCCTTGGCCTCCCGCAGCTGCGTCTCGATTTTCTCGCGCTGGCCGGCCGCGGCCGAGGCCAACGCTCGTTCAAGCCTTTCGACGTCCTGGCGCAGTTGGTAAAGCTCTTTGGCGAGCATGCGGATGGACATGGTTGCCTTCCGATCGCTGATCGGGTATTTGGGTGTTTGGGTGTTTGGGTATTTGGGTGTCTTGGTGTTTGGGTATTTTGGTGTTTGGGCGTTGGGCCTTCGGGCGCGTGGTTTTTGGAAATGCGAGACTAACGCCCCTTCGACCGCTGCTGCAACGACAGCTCCCGCCCGCTTCGGATTATATAGCATTCATACCCGCTGAAATCCAGGAGCCACCGGACACCGGATCGAGGTTTGACAAAGCACTTTGCCAAGAGGTTGGCATCTCTTCCGGTGGGAGCGGCTTTCCAGCCGCGAGGATCGAAGCTGAAAGCCTCTCCCACGAAGAGCAAGCCCGCCATCCGCATAGGTGGCCCGCTAAACAACAAGACACCCAAACACCCAACACCCAAACACCCAACACCCAACACCCAACACCCAAACACCCAAACACCCAACACCCAAACACCCAAACACCCAAACACCTAAATACCCAAACACCTAAATACCCAAACACCCAACTCCCCAACCGCCATGACAACTACCCCGGAAACCACGATCGCCGAGCTCAGCGCCCTTCTCAACCGGCCGCTGCGCATCGGTGGCAGGACCATCCCCAAGCGCCTGGTCCTGGCGCCCATGAGTTTTCTCGGCCATGTTGCGTTCCGGGAGCTGCTGGCCGGTATGGGGGGCTTCGGGCTGCTGTTTTCGGAGATGTGCAGTTCCAAAGCCGTCCCGACGGAGAACCCGCGGGTCTCGAGGCACTTTCGGTGGCGCGAGGAAGAGCTGCCGTTTCTCGCCTGCCAGATCATGGGGTCGGACCCCGAGGTCATGGCCGCGGCGGCCGCCCGGGTGGAGGCGGAGGGCTTTTTCGGGGTGGACCTCAATTTCGGCTGTGCCAGCACCGCCATCTGCCGCCGCAGCTGCGGGGCGGAAGTGCTCAAGACGCCCGAAACCGCCTGGCGGATCGTCGAGCGCGTGCGCCAGGCGGTGCGCTTTCCGGTGACGGTGAAATTCCGCACGGGCTGGAAGGACGACCCCGCGGCGGCGGTCGACATGGCGCGCGGCCTGGAGGCGGCCGGGGCCGATGCCGTGACCTTCCACCCGCGCGTGGCGCCCGACCGCCGGGCCCGGCCCGCCCGGTGGGACTACATCGGCCAAGTCAAGCAGGCGCTGAAGATCCCCGTTTTCGGAAACGGGGACGTCTTCCGTGCGGAGGACTGTCTGCGGATGCTGAAGCAGACCGGCTGCGACGGGGTCGCTCTGGGCCGGATCGCCGTCGCGCGGCCCTGGGTGTTTGCCGAGTGGACCGGGGGAGCCTCCCCCGGGCCGGAGGTTTTCCCGGCCACGGCGCGCGCACTGCTGGGGCTGATGGGAAAGCACTTCGAGGAGAAGCCCGCCGTGCTGCGCTTCCGCAAGTTCACGCTTTATTTTGCCGCGAACTTCCAGTTCGGCCACACGCTCTACATCCGGGTTCAGAATGCCGCCGGCTTGAACCAGATCCAGGCGGTGCTGGACGAGTTTTTCGCCGCTTCACCGCCACTGGCCGCCGCCCCGAACATGAATTTTCTGCAGTAGCCGGGTGGTTGGTTCCGGAATTTGCCGCAGTTATTAAGGGTAGCGTAATTCTATGGACAAGGCGCCCCCCCTCTCCCTACCCCTCTCCCCCAGGACTGGGGGAGAGGGAAGGGTGAGGGGGGGGCGCCATCTGCCGGAGATGACGCAGATGGGCCAGCAGGACCGGCACGGGGTCTTGGCTTTTCACCGGGACCAGGCTCACCGTCTGGTCGGTGGCCAGGCGCGGCAGGCGGGGCTTGTGGATCACCACTGCCGGGTTTTTTTTCTGCAAAAAGTCGCAGAGGATCTCCCCGGCCGTTTTGGCGGCGGCGTACTCGCCCATGTCCAGGGGAAGCTCCTCGATCGCCGTCGAGGAGGGGTAGAGGATCTTTTCCAGCCCGGCGGATGCCTCCGTGACAGCTTCAACGGTCCGCAAAAAACCCGTGACGTAATACTCGCTGAACGCGGCAAAGCGCTCGGCCGAGAACCGTCCCCGGGCGGCGCCGAAAATAAACGGGGTGGCGAAATAGTACAAAAAGAGCGGCTTCGGGCGGTCCGAGACGCGGCGCAAGATCGCGGGCGCGGGCGCCCGCACGTCGAACGGGAGGCAATCCGCCGCGGCCCCGGCCGCCGTCATCTCCTCCACCAGGCGTTTGGCATCCGATTCCCCGCGGTGGTAGGTGAGGACCACCTCCGCCCCGCCGGCGGCCAGGAGCTTGGCGGCGACCTCCCCCAGGCCTCGAGACCCGCCGACCACCAACGCCCGCTGCCCTGAAAACTCCCCCGGTTCGACCTCGCGACGGAGATCCGCGAACGCGGCCTGGGCGCGCGGCGTCGGCCGGAAAAAGGTTTTAACCCGCCCTTTCATCCCCGGGGCCTCGACATCCATCGAAAGCAGGGCCAGGCGCCGGTGGCTCTCCGCGGCCCGATAGCAGAGCTCCTGGGCCCCGCCGCGGTCCGCGGAAAAAGCCAGGTCCAGCCCCGAGTAGATCGAGTGCAGCCCGGGGCATTCCATGCCGACCAGCCGGGTCGTGGCCAGCAAGGCGGCCAGCTGCATGGGCGGCAGCCGCCGCGTCAGGTTGGGAAAAAGCCTGGCGGCCAGCTCCCGGTCCAGGTGCAGGGGGAGGCGGCCCGAAGCGCCGGCCGCCTCGTCGAAAGAGCGTTGCCGGCAAATTCCCGGTTCGTAAAGCCCGGTCCCGGGCGGCTCCGGGCCGGGCGGCGCTGAAGGGGCCCAGGCCATCCGGATCCACACGACCGTTGTTTTTTCGACATCGAGCCGTATTTCGGCCGGCTGCGCGTTCGGGTCCGCGCAGGCGCAACGGACGGTCTGCCCGAGCCCGATGGGGGCCTGAAAACCAGCCTGGATGGAGCGGAGCTCCAACCTGTGCGCCGAAGATCCCAGGTGCGCCTCCGCGGCCCAGAGCAAGGCGTGCAGGCCGTGGACGATCGGCTGCCCGAAGAGCAGCCGCCGGGCCATCAGGGGATCGACGTGCAAGGGGTTTTGGTCGCCGGAAAGCCCGGCAAAGGCAAGCTGATCGTCGGATGTGAAGGTGCGCTCCGCCATGGGCCTTTATCGCACCAGTTCGATGTGCTCCGGCACCTGGAAGGGATGCTCGACGTCCCGGACGAAGAGCTCCCCCTGCCGAAGAAACCGAGGGGCCAGGGATTCGAAAAAATCGAGGCACGGTTTGTTTTTGGCGGTGGGCAGGTAGCGGGCGTACACCGCCTCCACCCCCGATGCCTGCGCATGCGCGATCGCCGTGGCCAGCAGGCTCTCCTCGATTTTTCGCCCCAGCACCCGGCAGCTCAGAACGAAATCCACCAGCTGAGCCTTGCGGTCCTGGATCTCCAGGCTCACGAGCCCCGTCAGGCCGGCATCGCCGAATCGATCCGAGACCCGCACGGTCCAGAGCCTGCGATGTTCCGGCTCGGCCCAGGCCATGAGCTCGGCCTCGGACATGCGCCGGGTGGAGAGGTTCATCTGGTTGGTCTTGTTCAGCAGCTGCGCCGCTCTTTGCAGGTTGGCGGGGTGCAGCGCTTCGACCTGGGCGCGGATCGCCAGCCGGCGCAGCCACTCCTCCGGGGAGCCGAGGTTTTTTTTCAGATCCCGGCGCTCTTTTTCCGAAAGCACCATCGCGGCGCGGGAGAGGTCCTCCCGGCTGAGAGAGGGCAGGTCGAAGCAGCGCAGGCTCAGCAGGGCGGCCGGGTAGAGCACGGGGTCCGCCGGCCAGTCCGGCACCAGCACCTCGGGCAGGCTCTCCCTGACCCGGGCGCGTTCGCCGGGGTTGTCGTCGATGAAGACGGCCGACTGGGGGCCGAGGTTCAGCTCGCTCAACAGCTCCAGGATGTTTTGGGCCTTGTCCCGCCAGTCGATGCGCCACCCGGCGAAATCGTGCTCCCCGAGGACCATTTCCGGGTGGTTTCGGATGGCCTCCAGCGCGGTGCGCTCCTCGTTCTTGCTCGCGATGGCGAGCAGAATCCCCCGGTTCTGCAGAGATTTCAGCGTGCGCTGGAAATCCGCGTAGGCCTCGCCCGTGTGATGGTGGCCCCCCAGCACCAGGCTCTCCCACCCGAGCTCGCCGACCAGGCCGCCCCACAGCGTGTCGTCCAGATCGACGATGACGAGCTTCCGGGCCTGGCCGAGCATGCCGGCCAGGGCCGACTTGATGTCCCGGACGGCCTCCTTGAAGACCTCGTTGCCGAAGGGGATCTTGCCCAGGTACCACAGTTTGGGGTTGAAGGCGCCGGCCCCGGCGCGCTCGATCCATCGGCCGGCGTTCAGAACATGGGCGTTGGGGACTTTTTCCAGGTTTTCCGCAAGCCTCAGATTCATGCGCATGAGGGTGTTCGTCAGACCGACCCCGGTCTGCATGTCCAGCACGCCGAAGAGGCTCCGGTAGGAGGGCAGCACCCAGGAGGGGACAAACGCGAACCTGACCCGCGCGCTCGCCTCCGCCAGCAGGTCGCAGTACGTATCCACCTCCTGGAGCACCTCCCGCACCGGCACCTGTTCGTACATGAGAAGCGCATTGAAGGCAGGGCTGACGGACTGGGGCTGGGTCCAGACCACCGCCGCATCCGCGGGGTCGCGCCAATGGGCCGCGGCCTTGTCCAGCAGCGCCGGGAGGGGCTGTCCCGGGGGGGCGGCGATGGGTTTCAATCCGGGGGCGTCCGGGTCGTTCGCGGCATAGCCGGCGAAATTCTGCAGATTGAAATCCGAAACCAGAACACAGGTGTGGATTTGCTTATCCATCGCTTTTTTCGTTCAGCAGCCGCTGAATCCAATCCGCCAGCGACCCGAGGGTGCGGAACACCTCCTCGATCCGGGACATGGTGCGGTCATCGGTCAGCAGGATGGGGCAGCCGAGCTGATCGGCGGCCTTTTGTTCGGTCAGGACGATCAGGTTGATCAGCCCCGCCGAGTCGAGTCTTCCGGAGCCGCCGGCCAAAGGGGTCTCCAGCTTCTTTTCCAGGTGCTCTTCCCGCGGCCGGAGTTCGTTGAGCTCGTCGAGCACCTCGAAGAGCATCTGCGT
>CAZLSV010000078.1:7138-11878 GCA_964562235.1 uncultured Desulfatibacillum sp. | reverse complement strand
GCGTGATCTTCTCGTTCATGGCCCCCTGTCATCCGCGCGTTATAAAACATTCGACATTTCTGCGGCAATTATCACTCCGGCGGTTGACCCGGAGAGCGGCCTCCTCACCCTCTCCCTCGGAACCGGGAAGAGGAAGGGGCGAGGGGGCGGTGCGTGTCGATCCAATTGCGCATCCCTTTTAAGCAAGTTGAATTTTTCCGTGGGAGCGGCATCTCGTGGCCGCCGGAGCGTTAGGCGAAGGCTGGCTGCCGCGAAATGATCGCGGCGGGGACGCCGCTCCCACAAAACTGATAAACAAGAGCTGCCACATCCAAACGCCGGTCAATAAAACGCGAAATCCCCGTCCCCGCCGTGCAGCCGGCGGTCGGCCCGCAGATCGCCGGCGAGCGATTTCGGCAGGAAAAATCCCCTGGAGACCGGCCGGGCGGACCAGCAGGGGCAGCCGAGCGCCGATAGGCCTTTAACCAGCCGTTCATCATACAGGCTCAGGCTGCCCGCGTCCATCGCGAGCGCGTGGTGGGCGGCCGCGGCGGCCATCTCCGGGGCGTGCCGGTCTTCGAAGTGGGCGTACGAGACGCTCATGCGGTCGTTGCGCACGCGCAGCATCAAGAACCCCACCATTTCGTTTTTCGGGTCGAACACCTTGACCCCGAGATGGAAAAACCGCTCGGCGACGGACGAAAAAAAATAGCGCCGGCCGGCGGCGTCTTTTTCCGGCGCCGACACGATCCAGGGGCAGGTCATGATCCAGTCGAGCTCGGCCTTGCCCTTGCGCGTCAGGTCCCGATGGTTTTGTCGTTCGATGAAACGTCCGGCCTCCGCGTCGACGGATGAAAGATACTCGAACCCCAGGCGCCGGCGGACACGGTTGCGCCGCTCCCACGACAAGTACCTGAGGTTGACGACTTCGTCCAGAATCACGTCGGCGACCCTGAACCCGACCCGGAATACCTTCGTCCAAGGGATTTCCCGTCCGATGGATTTTTCCGTGTTCAGCCTTAGTTTTTTATCGAGGCCTTTTAGTGGGTTCAACTCAAAAAACTTCTGCGATGCATTAAGAACTTTTCTGGCCTCTTTCGACCCTCCCGCCACACCGATATGCCCGCCGTACAAGTTCAATGCTTTAAAGAGCAGGCTGACGCCCACCCCGCTGGCGGCAGCGGACGGGTCCACCCACCAGCCGGTCAGCCAACCCAGTCTGCGACCGGCGTCGTTGACGAAGATTCGGTCGGGAAGAATGCCGAGGTAGCCGAGCACCTGTCGGCCCTTGTAGGCCACCAGCAGCACCGGGTCATCCGCTTCCGCCCGGGGGTTCCGGCAGAAGGAGAGGGCTCTCTGCTTGGTGATCGGAAGGGTTTTGGAAAGCCAAAAATCCTCCGACAGCAGGGCGAGCCGCAACTCGGCGACAGTAAAAATTTTTATCTCCATTTCGCCTTGATGTTTCGAAGTGCCCTTGTTAATCCTCTCGAAATATAGACCGAGAGCGACCCCCTCTCCCTAACCCTCTCCCCCAGAACTGGGGGAGAGGGAAGGGTGAGGGGGCGTCCATGCTGATATATGCCGCCCGGCTATTGAAATGTGCCGAAAAATAGCGCAGCGGCATTAGCGGTTGCGGCCGCAGAGCGGTCGCCGGGCGAAACGTTGCTCTGAAGGCCCTGACCGAGGCCGACTATAGCCGAATTGAAGTGCGTGTCAATCAGAAGAGCGAAAGCTGTCCGTTGGGTTCGGGGCCGCGGTCGGCTGAAAAAACACAGCCCGGGGCGAGGATGCGGCAGGGGTCTTCCGCGTAGGTGGCGCGGAACCCGTCGGGCGCCCGCAGGACGACCTCATCGAGGACGTCCATCACCAGCTCGGTCTCCTGGCGCGTTACGACCGGAAAGTTATAGTTCCGGTTGAGGTATTTCACCTCCCGGCCGGTATCCCGGCACTGGTTCAGGAAGGCCAGGTGTTCGTCGATCCGGGCCAGGACCCTCTGCCGGGCGAATCGAGGCAGATCGGGCAGGCCGGAGAAGATACCCTCCCGCAGGCCGGGCTCGATCTCGTACCCGATGCTGTTGCGGCCGGCGGCGGCCGCCGCCCGGAGCGTGGTGCCGGTGCCCAGGAAGGGGTCGAGCACGGTGTCGCCCTTGACCGAGAACATGCTGATCAGCCGGTAGGCAAGCTCGAAGGGGAATGCGCCGCTGCGGTTGCGGGTGAAATTTCCCCCCAGGCGCTGGCGGGCGCCCTTGAGCTCCATCCACACATCGGAGTACCAGGCGTTGCGCTCCTCCCAGAAGATGGCGCTCTGGCGGCGGCGTCTTTTTTCCGCTTCGCTCCGGAAGTCGCGCTTGCCGCCCTTGCGGGCGATCAGGATGAGCTCGTGCTCGAGGGTGACGTAGGCCCCGGCCGGGTACATGCCGGAGCCCATGAACTTGTTCGGCGCGTTGGTCTGCTTGCGCCACAGGACGGCCGGCAGGGGCGTGAAACCCAGCTCCAGCAGGCCGGTCAGGATGCGGGCATGGTTGGGGTAGAGCATGAAGTCGTCGCCGAGGGTGCGGGCGGCGTCGCCGATGTTGATGCAGGCAAAGCCCCCGGGCTTCAGCACCCGGTGGACCTCCTGCCACACCGCGTCGAGATCGGCGTGCATGAGTCGGAAGGCGCCGAGGCCGTCCGCCCGCCCCAGGGCGCTGCGGATGGCCGGGTTGCGGCCGCCGAACCCCTCGTCCCACATTTCGATCATGGGGTAGGGGGGAGATGTGACCACGAGCTCGACGCTGGCCGCGCCGGTCTCTTTCATCTTTCGGGAGTCCCGGAAGTGCACGCGATGAGCGGTTTGCATGGCCGAGTCTCATTTCACACCGCGCCGCCGAAGTCAACCTGCGACGGGGCCCGCCTTGAAATTTTCAACCATCGACGCTACACTCCCGGTATGTTCTGCCTGGGCTATCGCTGTGGAGGCCGGTAAAAAAACGTACCGATCGACCCTCACTCAGGTTCCAGGGGGAGCGCAGCGTCCGTTGTGTGGAGCGAAATCCCCCCGGCCCCCTTTTTCAAAGGGGGAGAGAGGCCGGCGCCTGCTTCGGCAAATGGGCGGATCACACACCGTATGCCAAAAAAAGCCCGGCGGACGGGGTCGCGGTTGGCCCTCTAACAAAAGCTGGGGAGGGTCGCACGAGACAGCGTTCCGTTCAACAAAGGCAGAGCGGGCTGCACGACACTGCCCCCCCTTTGAAAAAGGGGGCCGGGGGGATTTTTCGAGGGGCTCTCACCATAGCCCCCCCTTTTTTGCCGATGGCCCTCTACAGCCCTCCCCCTTTGGCAAAGGGGGCTGGGGGGATTTTGCGATTGACATTCACGGGAGATGATCCGGATTCCCGGAGTCAAAGAATACGACCCGCACGACGGCCAGGGATGGCGGAGCTGATCCGCAGTTCTCCCTCCTTGATCACGATTTGAAGTCAGGAAGTTGAGCCCTTGGCGCAGCGGGGTGCCCGCCGCGGAGGGCCGCAAACCCAACCCAATGCCCGGGAGATGACCATGCAAAAGCTGACGATCGAAGATCTCGATGTCAAAGGCAAAAAGGTGCTGATGCGCGTGGACTTCAACGTGCCGCTCAAGGGCGGCCAGGTCGCCGACGACACGCGCATCCGGGCCGCGCTGCCCACCATCCGCTACGTTCTGGGCAAGGGCGGCCGGCTCGTCCTGATGTCGCACCTGGGCCGGCCCGACGGCCGGCGGGTGGCGGAGATGTCCATGCGGCCCTGCCTGGAGGTCCTCGAAAAACAGCTCGGCCGCGCGGTTTTGTTCTGCGAGGAGTGCGTGGGCGAAAAAGCCGAGGCGGCGGCGGGCAGGCTCAAGGACGGCGAGGTGCTGCTGCTCGAGAACCTGCGCTTTCACCCGGAGGAGGAGGCCAACGACCCGGACTTCGCCCGCCGGCTGGCCCGGCTCGGCGATCTCTACGTCAACGACGCCTTCGGGACGGCCCACCGCGCCCACGCCTCGACCGAGGGCGTCACGCGCTTCTTCAAGCACTCCGCGGCCGGCTACCTGATGATGAAGGAGCTCGACTATCTGGGCCGGGCCGTCGGCACGGCCGCCCGGCCCTACGTGGCGGTGCTGGGCGGCGCCAAGATCTCGGGCAAGATCGACGTGATCACCAACCTCCTGCCCAAGGTGGATAAAATCATCATCGGCGGCGGCATGGCCTTCACCTTCATGAAGGCGCAGGGGCTGGAGGTCGGCGGTTCCCTGGTCGAGCAGGACAAGGTGGATTTTGCCGGCCGGCTTCTCGCCGAGGGCCGGGACAAGATCGTTCTGCCGGTCGACTACCTGGTGACCGACGCCCTCGACATCAAGGCGCGCAAGGTGGGGGAGCTCAAAGAGGTGTCGGCGGCTGAGATCCCGGCGGGGTGGAAGGGGGTCGACATCGGGCCGAAGAGCGTCGAGAAGTTTCGCGAGGTGCTCAAGGGCGCCCGGACCGTCGTCTGGAACGGGCCGATGGGGGTCTTTGAGATCGACCCGACCGCCCGGGGGACCTTCGCCGTCGCGGGCATCATGGCCGAGATCACGGCCGCCGGCGCCACCACGGTCATCGGCGGCGGGGATTCGGCCGCCGCCATTGAAAAGGCCGGCATGGCCGAGAAGGTCTCGCACGTCTCGACGGGCGGCGGGGCCTCGCTGGAATTCATCGAAGGCAAGAGCCTTCCGGGGGTGGCCGCCCTGACGGAGAAATAAAAACTAACTACGACAAACTGCATCTTG
>CAZLSV010000078.1:0-7128 GCA_964562235.1 uncultured Desulfatibacillum sp. | reverse complement strand
AAAAAAATAGGCTATAGGCTATGGGCGATGGGAAACAAAAGAATTGGCGATGGGCGATGGGCTATGGGATAAAAAACAGGCTATGGGCTATGGGAAATAAAAGAATAGGCTATGGGCTATGGGCCAAAGATGAAAGGGAAGGACTTTTTCCTTTTTAACTTTCAACTTTAAACTTTTCCCATGCTTACCACTCTCGTATTCGACTACAACGGCACCCTCGTGGACGATCTGGACCTGGCGGTGGAGTCCTACTTTCGCGCCGGGCGCGAGCGCGGGTATTCGCTCTCGCGCGAGACCGTCCTGCGGCACATCTCCCAGCCGCCCTCGGCCAAAAGAGCGCTTTACGTCGGGGATGTCTCCGACGCCGAGTGGGCGGAGATCGTCGCGCGCCGCAAGGCCATTTACACGGAGCTGGCGCGGACCGCCTTCAAGCTCTTCCCGCAGACCGAGGCCGTTCTGAGCGCCCTGGCGGGCCGGTACCGGCTGGGGGTCCTGTCGAACACCTTCCGGGATCTCTACGCGAGGCTTTTCCCCGCGCACCTGGCCGGCCTTTTTCAGGCCAGCCTTTTTTTCGACGAGGTGCCCGACCCCAAGCCCTCGCCCGCGCCCATGCGGACCATGCTGGCTACGCTGGGAGCGCAGGCCCGCGAGTGCGGCTACGTGGGCGACGCGGTCGAGGACGTGCAGATGGCCCGGGCGGCCGGCGTGCGCTCCTTTGCCCTGCCCACCGGGGCCTGCAGCGCGCAGGAGCTGCTGGATGCCGGCGCCGACTGGGTCGGGCCGGACCTGGGCGCGCTCCTGGCGTGCCTCTCGGGCGGGGAGCTTTCAGAAAAAGCTTGACAGGGGATCGACCTTTCGCTTAGTGGTGATCTCATTTCGAAGAGGATGATCGATGGCATCAGCGTCCACAGGCAGATTCTACTTCAGCTATTGGTACTATTATTTTAGCGCCGATCCGCCTGCGGTGCGCTGAGAGGTAACAACAACAAGAGCGCGAAAAAGCCGGGGGCGGATCGAAGGAGCCCGCGGCTTTGGTTTTTTTCAAACGGCCGCGGGATCGGATAAACCCGCGGCCGTTTCGTTTTATTTTGCCGGAGTGATAAAAACCGTGGGAGGAGAAGCATGCAGACCCAGACCGACGACCTGAGAGTCAAAGGCTACACCCGCCTGATCTCGCCGCGGGAGATGAAACAGACGATCCCCGTGAGCGCGGCGGCCGCCCGGACCGTGCTGTCGGCGCGCGAGACCATCGGCCGGATCCTGCTCAAGCAGGACCGCCGGCTGCTGCTGGTGGCCGGCCCCTGCTCGATTCACGACGAGGAGGGCGCGCTCGAATACGCCGAGCGGCTGCTGGCGCTGCAGCGGAAGGTCGGCGAGGTTTTTTTCGTCGCCATGCGGGTCTACTTCGAAAAACCCCGCACCACGATCGGGTGGAAGGGGTTCATCAACGACCCCGGCCTGGACGGCAGCTGCGATCTCAACCAGGGCCTGCGCCGGTCCCGCCGGCTGCTCCAGAAGATCAACGAGATGGGCCTGCCCGCCGGCACCGAAATGGTGGAGATGGTCACGCCCCAGTACCTGGCCGATCTGGTCAGCTGGGGCGCCATCGGCGCGCGCACGACCGAAAGCCAGGCCCACCGCGAACTGGCGAGCGGGCTTTCGATGCCCATGGGGTACAAGAACGGCACCGACGGCAACCTGCAGTCCGCCATCAATGCCATGGTGGCCGCGCGCGTCCCCCAGACCTTCATCGGGGTCGACCAGGAAGGCTACGCCTGCATCGTTCAGACCCGGGGCAACCCGCTGGGCCACGTCGTCCTGCGCGGCGGCAAACGGCCGAACTACGACCCCATCAGCATCGCCGAGGCGCGGCTGGGGCTGATCGGCCACCAGCTCCCGGAGGCGATCATGATCGACTGCTCCCACGCCAACTCGTGGAAGAAGTTCCAGGGCCAGGAGATGGTCTGGCGCAGCGTCGTCGAGCAGCGGGTCGGCGGAAACGACTGCCTGGTCGGCCTGATGCTCGAGAGCCATCTTTTCGAGGGCAGCCAGAAATTCGGCGGCGACCCCTCCCGGCTCAAGCACGGGGTCTCGATCACCGACGGGTGCATCTCCTGGGAGACGACCGAAAAACTGGTGCTGTGGGCGGCGCAGAAGATCGCCGGGGCGTTGGGGTAGCAGTTGGATTTTCCGAGCGGCCAATGTTAACCGTCTCCAAACAGCATGGATGCAGCGTCCGGTGTGCGGAGCGAAATCCCCCCGGCCCCCTTTTTCAAAGGGGGAGCGAGGCCGGCGCTGCGCGGCGCCCGCTTCGGCCAAGGGGCGGATGACACTTCGTTCGAAAAAAAGAGCCCGGTGGCCGAATGCCGCGGTTTCTCCTTCAGATAAAAGCAAGGGCGGGACGCACGAAACAGCCCACCGTTCAGTAAAGGCAGGGAGGGCTGCAAGACAAAGCCCCCAGTTAAACAAAGGCAGGGAGGGCTGCATGAAACGGCCCCCCTTTTGGTAAAGGGCTCTCCACATCCCTCCCCCTTTGAAAAAGGGGGCTGGGGGGATTTTCCGAGCGGTACTGACGGGCGATCCGGATGCCCGGATTCAAGGAATACGACCGCTACGACCGAAAAGGCAACTCGAAAAAACCAGGTCCCGAAACCCGAAACCCGCAACCGTAGCGAACGAGCACACCATGGAACCGATCGAGATCAAAGGCAGCGGCCGGCCCTCCACCATCCTGGTCGGGGAGCCGATCGAAAACCTCGGCCGCCTTCTTCCGGCGGGCCGCATCGTCGTGATCACCGACGGCAACGTCCGCAGGCTTTACCAGGACCGGTTCCCGACGGCGGCGGCCGTGCTGAGCATCGGCAGCGGGGAGGCCGCCAAAACCCTGGAGACGGTCAAAGCGCTCTACGCTTCGCTGCTCGGGCTGGAGGTCGACCGGAGCACCTTCGTCCTGGGCATCGGCGGGGGCATCGTCTGCGACGTGGCCGGGTTCGCCGCCTCGACCTTCATGCGGGGGCTGCGGTTCGGGTTCGTCGCCACGACCCTGCTGGCCCAGGTCGACGCGAGCGTCGGCGGCAAGAACGGGGTCAACCTGGAAGGGTACAAGAACCTCGTCGGCACGTTCAACCAGCCCGAATTCGTGCTCTGCGACCTGCGCCTGCTGCAGAGCCTGCCGCCGGCCGAAGCGGTCAACGGCCTGGCGGAGGTCGTCAAGCACGCCCTGATCGCCGACGCCGCTCTTTTCGCGTTCCTGGAGGCCAACGCCGCCAAGGCCCTGAGCCTGGACCCGGCCGTGATCGAGCGGCTGGTCCGGGACTCGGTGCTCATCAAATCGGCGGTGGTCGGCCGCGACGAGCGCGAAACCGGCGAGCGCCGCAAACTCAACTTCGGCCACACCTTCGGCCACGCCCTGGAAAAGGTGAGCGGGCTCTCCCACGGCGAGGCCGTCAGCGTGGGCATGGTGCTCGCCGCGGCCCTGTCGGTCCGGCGGGGGCGGCTTGACGCCTCCGCGCTGGAGCGCATGACCGGTCTGCTGCGCGCCCTGCGGCTGCCCTGCGCGGCGCCCGCCGATCTCGGCCGGGTGATGGAGGCGCTGCTCAAAGACAAGAAGCGCCGGGCGGAGCGGATTCACTTTGTAACGCTGGCGGAGATCGGCCGGGCCGTCGTCGAGGAGATCCCGATCGCGGAGCTGCAGGCGGCGGCTGCGGCGTTTGAAGGCATTCTACAACCCACGGAGCGACGGCCGAACCCATGAAGAAGACACCCAGACCCGGCGGCGAGCCGGCACCCGCCGCGGAGAACTTCGCCGATCGGCTCGAGGAGCAGCGGCGCATCATCGACCGGCTGGACGGGGAGATCCTGCGGCTGTTCAACGAGCGGCTGGAAGTGGCCGCCCGGATCGGAACGATCAAGGCGGGCCTCGGGCTCGGGGTCCGGGACACCCGGCGGGAGGCCCAGGTGTTCCAGCGCCTGATGCGCCAAAACCAGGGCAGCCTGCTCGCCAACCGCTACGTGGTCCGGGTCTTCGCCGCGCTCATGGCGGCCGCCCGCGATGTCCAGGGGCCGGCGGCGCACCCGGCCGACGGGTTCGGGACCCCGGCCATCTTCGCGGTGTTCGGCAACCCCGTGGTGCACAGCCTGAGCCCGGTGATGCACAACGCCGCCTTTGCGGCCACGGGCTACAACGGCATCTACGCGGCCATCCGGGTGAAGGACATCCGGCCGGCCGTCTCCGGGCTGCGGGCCCTGGGGCTCCGGGGCGCCAGCATCACGCTCCCGCACAAGGAATCCGTAATGGCCTGCCTGGACTTCATCGACCCGGTCGCGCGCCGCATCAAGGCCGTGAACACCATCGTGAACGACGACGGGGAGCTCAAGGGCTTCAACACGGACTGCGACGGCGTCATCCAGGCGCTGACCGAAAAAATTCCCGTCGCGGGACGGCGCGTGGGCATTCTCGGCGCCGGCGGCGCCGCCCGCGCCGTGGCCTTCGGCGTCATCGACCAGGGCGCCGCGGCGACGATCTTCAACCGCTCCCGGGACAAGGGCGAGGCGCTGGCGGCCGACCTCGGCGCGGATTTCAAGCCCCTGTCCGAATTCGACGCCGGGCAATGCGACATCCTGGTCAACACGACCCCGGTGGGGATGTCCCCGCAGGGGCGGGAGACCCCGCTGCCCGGCGATAAGCTGAAGCCGGGCCTGGTGGTCATGGACATCGTCTACAACCCGCTCAAGACCCGGCTGCTGCAGGAGGCGGAGGCCGCCGGCTGCGAGACGATCGACGGGCTTTCCATGTTCGTCCACCAGGGGGCCAGGCAGTTCGCGCTCTGGACGGGGCTGGCGGCGCCGATCGATATCATGCGGATGGCCGTGGAAGCCGAACTGTTGACGAAGTAGAAAACCCAATCTCCGCGTTGCGCTTCGCCCCGCGGTCACTGCGGCGTACGAACCGTACGCCTCGCGCCGCGGGACTCGCGCGCCTTGACCTTGGGCTTTCTACTTCGTCAACTGCTCTAGTTTTGATTTTTTTTCTTATTAAGCGGGACATGGCGCTTGGCGCCATTTTATCGGCCAGCAAGCTTGATCTTTGTGGGGGAGGCTTTCAGCCTCGATCCTCGCGGCTGGAAAGCCGCTCCCACAGAAAAAAATGCCAACTTGATTGGAAGGGTTGCAAAATTGTTTGGACACGGACGCCTCCTCACTCTTCCCTCGCCCCCGGTTGCGGGGGAGAGGGTCAGGGAGAGGGGGCCGCTCTCTGCCTTAAACGTTTCAAGACGACTAATGATTGCCTCAGTGTTCTTCGAATGAGGGGCTTATCCGGCTCGACTCCGGCAAAGCCAATCGATGTTTGAGAGAGTGCCATTATGCGTGAAATAAGAACGCTTCAGCCGACCGAGGCCGCGGTCGTGGTGCCGGGGTCGAAAAGCTACACCCACCGGGTGCTGATTGCGGCGGCGCTCTCCGACGGGCGTTGCCTGATCGAGAACGCCCTGGAGAGCGAAGACACCCGTCTGACGGCCGAGACATTGAAAAAATGGGGGGTCGCGGTCGCGCCGGAGGGCGGGGCGCTGGCCGTTACCGGGTCCAAAGGGGATCTGCGCGCCAGCGCAAGCCCCGTTTTCCTGGGCAACTCGGGGACCTCCATGCGCCTGCTCACGGCCGTCGCGGCCCTGGCGGCCGGGAAAACCGTTCTGACCGGCACCGAGCGGCTCAGGGCCCGGCCCATCCAGGACCTGCTCGACGGCCTGGCCCAGGTGGGCGTGGCTGCGCGCTCGCTCGAGGGGAACGGGTTTCCCCCGGTGGAGATCGAGGGGGGCGGGGTCGCCGGCGGCCGCGCCGAGCTGAACTGCGCCCTCAGCAGCCAGTTCCTCTCCGCGCTGCTGCTCGTCGGCCCGTACACGGCCGAGGGGCTGGAGGTGGCCGTGACCCACGGGCCCGTGTCGCGTCCCTACATCGACATCACCCTCGACACCATGGCCGACTTCGGCGTGCCGGCGGAGCGCGACGGCTACACCTGGTTCAAGGTGCCGGGCGGCCGGTGCTATCGGGCCGGCAGGCACCGGGTCGAGCCCGACTGCTCCCAGGCCGGGTATTTCTGGGCGGCCGCGGCCGTCACGGGCTCCACGCTCCTGGTGCGGGGGACCCGCCGCGACTCGCGCCAGGGGGACGTCCGGGTCCTGGAGATCCTGGAGCGGATGGGGTGCCGCGTGGCGTCGCGGGCGGACGGGGTCGCGGTTTCGGGCGGGGCGCTCGCGGCCGTCGATGTCGACATGGGCGACATCCCGGACGTGGTGCCGACGGTGGCCGTCGTGGCGGCCTTTGCCCGCGGCCGGACCCTGATCCGCAACGTGGCGCATTTGAGGGAGAAGGAGAGCGACCGGCTGGCGGCCGTCTGCGACGGCCTGGGCCGGATGGGGATCGCGGCGGGCTGCGACGCGGAGCGCCTCTGGGTAGAGGGCGGCACGCCGGGGCCGGCGGCCATCGACTGCCGCGACGACCACCGCATCGCCATGAGTTTTGCCGTCGCCGGCCTGAAGGCGCCCGGCGTGCGGATCCTGGACGAGGCCTGCGTCGGAAAATCGTTTCCGGGTTTCTGGGAGACGCTCGAGGGGCTCTACGCATGAGCGGCGGGGCAGGGGGGGCGAAGCGCACCATCGGGATCGTCGGCTTCGGCCGCTTCGGGCGGCGTATGGCGCGCCACCTGGCCGCGGAGGGCGTGGTCCGGGTCTGGGACCCCGCGGCCGCGGCGCCGGAGATCCTGGCGAGCGGCGCCCGGCCGGCCGATCTCGCGGCCGTTGCGCAAAGCGACATCGTCATCCCGGCGGTGCCGATTTCGCGGTTTCAGGAGGTGCTCGCCCAGGTCCGGCCCCATCTCAGGACCGGAAGCCTGGTGGCCGATGTCTGCTCGGTCAAGGAGCAGCCGGTCGGCTGGATGCTGGAGACGCTCCCGGCCGGGGTCGACATCCTGGGCACCCACCCCATGTTCGGGCCGGACAGCGCCGCCGATTCGATCAAGGGCCGCAAGATCGTTCTTTGCCCGGTGCGCGTGAGCGCCGAGCGCTGCGCGAAGATAAAAAGCTTTCTCGAAGCCAAGGGGCTGGCGGTGATCGAGACGAGCCCGGCCGAGCA
>CAZLSV010000077.1:19046-24579 GCA_964562235.1 uncultured Desulfatibacillum sp. | reverse complement strand
GATCATTTCGCGGCAAGATGCCGCTCCCACGGAAAAATTCAACTTACTTGAAAGTATTAAACGGTCGGGTTCCCGCTTCAGGTGAAGACGAGTCGGGCCAGGGCGGTGAGGGTGATGGCAGCGCCCAATATGTCCAGCATGTCCATGTGTGTCGCCTTTGGATTTCGGTTTTTAAAAGCTGCCGACAGAAGATCTGCAAAAACCGTGCTACTCTTCGGAGCAATTTATTTTGTTGTAAAATCAGTAGGTAAAAATTGGTTCGGGTGCGGGAGTCGAGGAATTGGGAAATGTTTGTAATATTTTGTGGGTGGACCGCTTCGCTATCTGGCAGCCTTGGGTGCGGCCAATCGCGCGGCTTGAATTTCTTTCCGGCTCTGCTATGATGATCGCCAACTCCATTGAACAAGCGAGGTGAAGATGTTTCAAGCCAAAGAGATCCTGGACTTGGCGATCCGTCTGGAGAAAAACGGTGAGGCCACCTACCGCAAGGCGATTCAAGAGTCAACTGATGAGGAGCTGAAGGCCTTGCTGACCTGGATGGCGGAAGAAGAGGCCCGGCATGGCGATTGGTTCGCCGAGCTCAAGTCCGCCCTCAGTAAAAGCCGCAAAAACCCATTCCTTGAAAAAATAGGCCACCAGCTCCTTGAGGAGGCGATCGGCGGACAGAGTTTCTCGCTCAAAGAGGTAGACTTTTCGAAAGTGGCCGGCCCGGGCGAACTTGTTTCCATTTTCATCGAGTTCGAAAAGGACACCGTCCTCTTTTACGAGATGATCGCACCCTTCATCGAAAGCGGCGAAGCCCGCACCCAGCTCCAAGCCATCATCGCGGAGGAGAACCGTCATATCGCGCGCCTTAGAGAGATCATGGAAAAGGGCGAAGAGGTGTTGGTTTCCGCTCGGTGAGCGCGAACCGGGCGCCGGCATTCCGCTGCGGGATCGTTCAGTCGGGGGTGGGGGCCGTTTGGTGGGCGGCGGCCTTCGGCGGGGAGGTGCGCCGGCGAACGTCCCTTACGACGGCTTCGATTCTCTCTTGCGCTTCGGCCACCTCCGAAGGCGGCACCTGGCTCATCTGCTCCAGGGTTTCCCGGAGAAACAACGCGGCGGGTTTTGGAAGGGTGTTGAAAATGCGCATCTGGGTTCTGGCGTCCATGTTTTTTAACGTGGTGGCCAGGTCTGTCGTGCTGATTTCCTTCAGGCACTGACGGGTTTCCGCGTCGTCGAGCCTGCTGAAAAGAAGGCTCAGCGGGGATTGCACCGGGCCCGGCGTTTGAGACTGCTCAAGAGTCATAAGGAAGCTTTCCAGATCCCTGCGGGCCCTGGCCGCGGACTCGGTTTCATACGCGGACGCGATCTCTTCTCCCAGGAACGACAGCAGCAGCTCTCCGATGCTCTTGGGGTTGAGCCCGACCTGAAGGCCCATCAAGCCTTCCAGAATGATGCATCGCTCCAGCAGCTCCCTCCCGCGAAAGCCGCCCGCCATGATGCTGATCTCCAGGATCTCGCGCACGGCGGGAGGCTTCTCGCCGTCCACGATGAGCTGCAGGCCTTTTTGCAAAAAACGGTTCGAGGAGGTCTCGATCGTCTCGATCAGGGACAGCAGTCCCAGGGACCGGGCCTTTTTTGTCAAGAGCAGGATTTCGGAGATCAGATCCAGACACTGCCGCTGGTCTTCCGCGCTGCATCGGATCCGTCGGGCAAAAGCCCAATCATAGTTCATTCCATCGTCCCTCGGTTTTTCCTTCGTACGCGAGCGGTGCGCTTGCTTATTAATCGTCTCGGAATAGTATGGACCGAGAGCGACCCCCTCTCCCTTGCCCTCTCCCTCAGGACTGGGGGAGAGGGCAGGGTGAGGGGGCGTCCGTGTCTATACAATTATGCAACCCTTATTATCTGTCTGGCGGATGAAACCGCGGAACAGGGAGTAAGCCGTCTCTGAAATACCCTTATCGGCCGAATACGAGGAAATCTTAAAAAAATCCGCCCCCCGGAAGGGGCGGATTTTTTGATGGGAAGGGTGAAAAAAAGTGCTATCGCTGGTGGATCGGCGCCGTGCGAATGCTTCCCGGGTCGGGGAGAATCCGGCAACAGGTGCGGGTTCGCAGAAACATTAGCCCGACCGCCACCAGTCCGGCCAGCAGCCAACCCTCCGCGGCGCGCCCTTCGGTCGCACTACCGGCGGCCGAGATCAGACAGGAGCTGCCGCCGCCCCCGCCGCCGCCCCCGCCGCCGCTGGGGCTTGAATCCGAAGCGGTGGTTTGAAAGGTCCGGTTCGGGCCGAAGCTGGTGCCGGAGGCGTTGGTCGCAACGAGGCGATAGTGGTAGGTGGTGCTCGCCGAGAGCCCGGTGACGGTCTCGGAGACCGACAGATCGATTCCGGTCGTGCGGCTGGTGGTCTGCAAACCATAGCCGGCGGTCGTGCCGTACTGGAAATAATAGGTCGTTTCGGAGCCGTTGGGAGTGACGGTGCCGTGGAGGACCGCCGAGCCGCTGCCGACGGAGGTCGCTGAGCCGGTGTTGGTCTCGGGTTGCGTGATGTTGTTCGCGTATTTAAGGTCCAGCAGCACGCTGGTCGAACCCACCGTGACGGTGCGCGCGACCGGGGTCGTGATCGACGAGCCTGAAAACGTGACCTCGTAGGTCCCGGCCGCGGTGATGGGGACGGCATAACCCCCGCTGTCGGATGTGACGGCGAAATAGGTGCCCGGGACCGGCTCCACGGTGACGCCGCCGATGCCCTCTCCCGGGTCGTACTGGTTGTTGCCGTTGCCGTCGACCCAGACCGTACCCACCAGGAAGCGGTTGAAATGGCCGGCGGTCGCCGAGTAGGCGTAGGCCATGTTGCCGGTGATCACCTGGGGGCCGACAGCGGTGTTCGGGTTTGATTCGGTGACGACGGCATAACCCACGTTTGTGTAGTCATAATTGACCGACATGATGGCGTAGCGGTGGCCGGGCGGGTCCTGGGTGCCGTCGGTGCCGGGTCCCCAGTCGATGTTGAAGCCGGCGTGGCCGTAGATCGTGTGCTCGGAATAGGAATAGACGATGTTGGCCGCCGTCGTGTAGTCGAAGCCGGCGGCGTCGATGCGCTGAGACCATCCGTCGTGGGTCTGGCCGTCGATGCTGATCAGATAATCCGAGTGGGCCTTGGCCGCGTTGTAGAGGCGCACGTCGAAGGCGACCGGCGGCTTGGCCGGGATAAGCGCGAACTCGTTTTGAAGCACGGTCATGTTGACAACCCATAGCGAGTTGTTGCAGGCACTCGTGATCTCGGGGTCCCCCCCACTGCCGAGCCAGGCCAGCCAGGCGCCTTCCTGCGCCGGATCCGAGCGCGCCCGGTTCATCAGCCACACGAGTTGCTGCTCGTTGCCGTCCGGGTGCAGGTTGTCGGCCGTCTTGTGGTAGGTCCACTCGGTGGTCGCGGACGGCGCCATGAAGTCGGCGGCCGCCTGGGTGCTGGGGACCGCCGGGGCCTGTCGTTCGATGGTGGGCGGATCGGGTGCGGGGATCCGGTCGAAGGCGGATTCAGCGCGCTGGGCCGGAAGAAGGGCCGACGCGAACCCAAGCACCATGAGAATTCGAAAGAGCCGTTCCAGTGAGGCTGCCATTTTCATAATACAGGACTCCGCTAATTTAAAAGGCACCGAGCTTGAGGGGCGCCTTTCCGCCGATAAGAATCAGATCTGACCCGTGACTGCGACCATCGCAACCATCACCTGTATCCCCGGCGGCTGCCCAAAAGCGAACATCAAGACCCATTATCGGCAATTTTCTGAAATTTATGACCCCTTCCTCAAACTGGTCAAAGCCAAAGAGACGACCACCAGGCACAAGGCGATCAGTTCGTAGAGGCTCAGTGCCTCGCCCAGCAGCAGCGCGCTGCTGAAAACCCCGATCACCGGGATGCTCAGGGTGCTCAAGGCGGCCACGTTGGCCGGGAAAAGCCGGACCACCACGAAAAACGCCCAGTGACAGAAAATCATCGGCCCGGCGATGAGATAAAGGAAGGTGGCCGCCGCTTCCCAGGAGATGTCGCCGAGGGCCGTCAGGGGATCGAACAGCAACGCCCCGATGAGCACCGGGATGCCGCCGATCAGCAACTGCCATCCCATGACGAGCGCGGCCGGCATGCGCCAGCTGAATAACTTGACCAGCACGGTGCCCGCCGCCCAGCAGAAGGCCGCCGCCAGCATGAAGATCACCCCGGTCGGTGCCGCGCCGACTTTTTGAATGTCCGGGCCGAGCAGCAGGACCAGTCCGGTGAACCCGACGGCCAGCGCCCCAAGGCGCGGCGCGGCGATCTCTTCCTTGAGAATCAACCGGCTCAGGATGATCGCCCACAGGGGCATGGTGTAGGCGACGATGGCCGCACGACCCGCCTGCATGGCCGCGACCCCGTGGGCGGACAAAATGTGCCACCCGGTGATGTTGATGATCGAGGTGAGGATGAGCGGCCAAAAGTCCTCGGGGGGCACCCTCAGGCGGTGGCCGCCGCCGCGGGCGAGCGCCAGCAGTGTCAGGCCGGATACCATCAGGCAGACGGCCCGGAAGGTCCAGGGCCGGACTTCGGCCAGGGTGATCTTCATCGCCGGCCAGCCCAGGCCCCAGAACAGGCTGAGCAGGGCCAGCAGGAGAAGGCCTTTGAGGGACGATGTGGCCGCTGGTTTTGCGGGGTTCTCTTTGATTTTTCTAACCCTGAGTTGACAAGAAAATGTGGGTCGGCAACACTCCGCTCCCACAGGGAAAATATAGGAAAAGGGCGGCGGCGCATCGCGCCGCCGCCCTTTTCCTACGAAGTCAAGACTTCGCTGATCTGACGGACCGGGGTGACGTTGGTGAATTTGGGGATGTCGCCCCGCAGCGCTCCGCCGCTGGCCGCCACCCCTTTTTCGTACCCCTCGGCGGTCTCGAAGTAGAGGCTTCCGATGCAGATGTAGGGGGCCGGCTGACCGCCGCCGCCGGAGAGGCCCTTCAGCACCTCGGTGCGAACCAGGCCGAAGGGCTTCAGGAGCCGGATGACGAGGTCCATGTGGCTGGTGCGGTAGTAGTCGAGGTCGAACCGCGCGCCTTCCTGGTTGGGGTACATCACGCTGACTTTGAACATGCAAGGGTTCCTTTCAAATTCGGGTGGACGGAGAATTTGGGCCGTGCCCTCTTCACTATCGCCCGGGTTTTCGGAAAGATCAAGGCGTGGGTTCCAATTGAAACACCATGGGCCGCCCGCTGAAGGGGCAGGTGAACTCCAGGCCCCAGGCCGTGAGCTTCAAGCCCTCGGTGTTCCGGTTGTTTTCGCCGTAACGCGGGTCCCCCATCACCGGGAAGCCGGCCATAGCCAGGTGTCTGCGCACCTGATGCCGACGCCCCGTGCGCATCACGATCTCGACCAGCGAGGTGTCCGTCGTCGGGTCATAGCGCGCGACGGTGTACTCCGTTGCCGCCGCTCGGCCATCGAGCGGCAGATCGATCCGGCCGGCGGAGGACTCGGGGCCGACCCGGCCGCGAAGCCGGAACGGTCGCCTGTGACGGCCTCGTCGGC
>CAZLSV010000077.1:0-19036 GCA_964562235.1 uncultured Desulfatibacillum sp. | reverse complement strand
GAAAAGGCTCCGGCCGATGGCCGGTCGTGGGCGATCAGCACCAGGCCGGCCGCCTCGCGATCGAGGCGGTGAACGAGGAAGACCTGCCGCTGGGGGCGCAGCATCACCTCGGCCTGCCGCAGCAGCGAGCAGTGGTCCCCGAAGCGGCTGCCCTGGGTCATCAGCCCGGCCGGCTTGAACCAGACGCTGAAACGAACGGCATCGTGCCGGCACTCGGCGGCCGGGGGAACGCGGGCCAGAAGCTCCGAGTCATAATGGATGGCAAGGACGTCGCCGCGCTGCGGCACGCTCTGCGCCCGCCGAAGGCGCCGCTCGCCGGAGCCGGCGCGTGTCAGCCAGACCGCACCCTTCTGCATGGCATGCTTGACCCTGAGCTTCGGGAGGCCGGCCCCTTCGGCCAGAATCGCGCAGACCGTCCGGTTTTCGCCTCGGGCGGCGGTTGTTTGAAACGAAATCCGCATTACCCGTCGCTCCCGCCCGCCTCGCGGATGCGGTGGCACCGACCCCGGAACCGGATGAAGTAGCCCTCTTCGGTGAACTCCATCACCTCCGCCAACTTCAGCATGGCGCGTTCGGAGAATTTGATTCGCTCCCCGTCGCAGGTCATGTAGAGGCTGTCGCCGGCCGCAAAGAGCTCCGCGGGGTCCAGCCGCAGCTCGCGCCCGGTGTTCAGCCGCAGGCGGATTTCCTCGCAGAGATCGACGTCCACCGCAAACAGCGCGGTGTCCTCGTAAGGGAAATAGACCTTTTCGACGCGATCGCCGTGCGCCTGGCAGACATGATAGCCGCCCTCGTCGCGGCGGATGGCGGAGTGGAAATAGGCGCTGATCCGGGGGTTGCGGAAGACCCCGTGGGCATTGCACCAGCGGCCGCGGCCGTCGAGCCGGAACACGGCCTTTTCGCGGGGGATGACGGTTTCGACGGGTTTCTCCGGCACGGGGCGGTCGGGAATAGTGTTTTTTTTCATCTTCTATCGGCGCCCTTGCCGACGTGGCTTGCTCCAGGTGGTTTTGCCCATGGCCTCGATGTGGGTAACGGCCTGGAAGACGGCATTCAGGCTGAAGAAGGGCAGTTCGCGGTCCGCTTCACGGCACGCGGCCAGAAAGCGACTGCCGGTCCGGGCCAGCCCGCGGCGGCGGCAGACAAGATAGGCAACCGAAGCCGCCTCGATGTCGATGCGCTCGAAATTCAAGTTCTTGCGATCGGCCCACCACGCATCGCCGTCGATTCCCAGGTGTCCGCAAAACAGGTGCCCGAGCTCCAGGACCAGGGCGGCGTATTTTTCTTCCAGGCTGAGGCCGGTTTCAATGAGGACCAGGTAGCGCGTGTTGGGCTCCAGGCCGAAATCGGGGTGTTTTTTCCGGATTGCGGGCGTAACCCGGACGGTCCGCTCGGCTGAAATGCTCGCTGCCGCGGCCTCGCGCACGGCGATGTGCTGGATGCCGCAGTTGTGCAGCGTGGCCTCGTAGGGTTTCGGCGGCAGGCGGTCGGCGGCGGGTGCGGCCTTGAAGGCCTCGGCCGTGAGGGCCGGGCCTTCGGTGTCCCGGACGTCGAAGACAAAGAGCACCGGCGACATCGGCGCCAGGATGGTGATGGGGCGCGCCCCGGCTTTTATGCGCCGCCGGGACTTGCGAAACCACGCCCGGGCCGTGGCGACCTGGGTGGCCGCCGGGTCCTGGAGGTGGATGAGAAAGCAGTTCAGCGGGGAATAGGCTCGGAAGCGGGCGATGAATTCGAGAAGTTCGAGATAGTCGCAGCTGCGGCTCCATCCGCGGCTGAGCCGGAAGAGCTCATCGAGCGCGCTGCCGTCGGCTTCCTGAAAGTCGAGATCGGTGGCCTCCGGTCTTCCGGCCGGCGGCGCGTCGGGGGCCTTAAACAGGCTGAGCTGCTCGGTCATGTCGTCTGCCCTGCTTTCTCGAAGGAGCTGATTTCAGGGCAGTTTAGGCGAAAAAGCCGTTTCGAGTCAAGGAGATATCCGGATTTGACAACCCCGCCCCCGATGCTAACCATCTGCTCCTGCCAATGGAATCACAGGGGCTTGAATTCAACTTCAATAAGGAGGGAACCAATGATCGGCAAAAAGATGGGCGACGCGATCAACGACCAGATCAAGAACGAACTCGAATCCTATTACATCTACCTCTCCATGGCGAGCTATTTCCATTCGAAGGCGCTGGATGGCATGGGCCACTGGATGCGGGTGCAGGCCCACGAAGAGATGATACACGCCATGAAGTTCTTCAATCACGTGATCGATCGCGGTGGCAAGGTCGTTTTGAAAGACCTCAAGCAGCTCAAGACCAGCTGGAAGTCCCCGCTGGAGGCGTTCCAGGATGCCTTAAAGCACGAACAGTTCATCAGCAGCAAGATCAACGCGCTGATCACCATCGCGCGCCAGGAAAAGGAATATGCAACCGAGCCGTTGCTGGCGTGGTTTGCGGACGAGCAGGTCGAGGAAGAGTCAAACGCGGGCAAGATCACCGAGCAGCTCGCCATGGTGGGAAGCGACAAGTCCGGCCTGCTGATGCTCGACCGGGAACTGGCCGCCCGGGCCTACCCGCCCGGCAGTCCCCTCAACCCGGTGGCGGCTGCCGGCGCGGCGGGGTGATGGCTATCCATTGCGGCTGAATCCCGGCACCAGCCCCTTTTCCGGTAGCCCTTCGTTTTGAATTGCGGGGGGCGCCTCAGCGCACCCCGCAATTCAAGGAACGATGATCCGGGATTCCGGCGTCTGAATCAGGGGCGAGGGCTTCTCGTCTTTCATTTGGTTGGCCTCTTCAACGAGCCGCTTCATCGCCTCTTCCATGGCCTCGGGGAATCGTTTGAAGGCCTGGGCGAGGTCCTTCGCCGGGATCACGTTTTGAATGGGCAGGGGCCCATGGGGCGTGTACAGGTTGGATTGGCCGGCAAACACGGTCTTGCGCGACTTGTCCGGCGTCCCATCGGGTTTTACCGGGGTGAAACGCTTGACGGTACCGACTTTCAGATCCGTGAACGTCTCCTCCTGGTAGAGGTTGGACCGATCCAGTTTAAACTCGTAGGAGTCTTCGGTATTTTCATCTTCGTACGCCTCGGTCATCGCTTGTCTCCTTCATTGGGTGAAACGGGAATGGTCATGCCGATGGGGCGCGGGCACCGTAGCAGAACGAAGAAGAAGTGGCAACAGGGCGGGAGTCGCCCACAGGCCGGCACCCGCCGGATAGATCTCACACAGGAGGAAGCGACATGGCCAAGCGGGTGATAATAGAAGCGGAGGAGTGTGTGGGCTGCCAGACATGTGTCGAGCTGTGCCCGGATGTGTTCGCGTTCAACGACGCCTCGGAAAAAGCCGAAGTGACCCAGGAGGAAGGAGGGCCGGAAGACTGCATCGAGGAGGCCATGAGCTCCTGCCCGGTGGACTGCATCAAGTGGGAGGAGGACTGACTTCGGTCAAATTCCTTTTGCCACCGCCCCCCTCAGGGCCAGGCGCATGGTGGCCGACGAGGCCAGGCTTCCCAGGGGCAGGCTGACGGCGCCGATGAGGCAGCCGGTCATCCCCACGCCAAAGGCGACGGCCCCCGTCGCCGCGGCGGTGATCAGAAAAACGGCGTGGCCGAGAAGAACGATGGAGGGCCTTTTAAGCCAGGTCGCAAGCCCCTCGCTCTGGGCCCTCAGGGCCACGGCCAGGGGCAGCAGGGTGAGGATGGCCGCTGTCTGGCGAACCCAGGGCAGATCGGCCGGGTCCAGGTTCTGCAGGCTTACGTAATAGAGCTGATCCAGCCCCGGCAGGATAAAGAGCAGCGGCAGGAGCCCGAGCAGTGACCCGGCGGCGACGGCAAACCGCAGCGTCTGGCGTTGAAGGCGGTCGGCCGGCGGGAAGGCGAGCACGATCGTCTGCAATCGCGTGGCCCCGAACGCCACCGGGCTGGCCAGGCCGAGGGCCAGGTAATACACCGGGATCATGCGCTCCGGGTCGGGCGCCCGCGCCATGATCCCCGTCAGAACGACCGTCGCCAGGGAAAGGAAATAGCCGCCGCCGGTGAGGGGCAATGTGAACTTGAGCAGGTCCCGCAGGCGGGGGAGGGCGCCCAGCTCGGCCGGCTGATTTTTCAGAAATGGCCGCGCGAACGCCCAGGAGACGATTGCCTCGAGGCCCACGGGCAGGGTCAGCGCCACCACGGCCCACACCGGCCCCACCAGGCCGGCCAGGCAGAAGAGCGGAGAGAGCGCGGCGGTCAAGGTTACGCGGCCGATCGTGGCCAGGCTGGCGATGCCGGTGGCCTGGCCGATGTACATGACGACGAAATAGGGGATCCGGGAGAAAAAAAGCAGCTGCAGGGGAATGCTGGCCAGCAGGCTGATGTGGGCCGGCGCTTCGATCGAGGGCGGCAGGCCGATCAGCTGCCCGAACAGCAGATGCGAAACCGACGGAATACAGAGAAGCGCCTGCGCGACGGTGGCGCAGATGCCGGCGGCGATGCTCAACCGATAAAACTGGCGATAACCCTCCCGCGTGCGGGCGAAGACCATGCCGGCCGGGACCAGGCTGATCGCAAACATCCCCAGGAAGAACAACACGGCGTTCGACTGGGCGAGACCCGCCAGATCCAAAGGCCCGCCGGGGCCCCGCGTGGCCACCATGGCCACCAGCGGGTAGCACAGCGACTGGGAGGCGGCCTGGACGGCCAGAGGGATGAAAAAGCGGGTCAACCGCCGCATGTCGGGCGGCGGCGGTGCCTCCGCCGCCGGATGGTTTGCCGCAGAATCCATACTAGTCGCTGAAATCTCCCACCAATAGAACTTCGCGTTCGAGCCGGACGCCGAAGCGCGCGAACACGCGCTCCTCGATGCGTCGGATCAGGCGGTAGACGTCCGCAGCGGTGGCGTCGGCGACGTTCAGGATGAAGCCGGCGTGTTTGGCGCTGACCTGCGCTCCGCCGCAGCGCTCGCCCTTCAGCCCGGCCTCCTCGATCAGGGCGCCGGCGTAGTAGCCGGCGGGCCGCTTGAACACGCTGCCGCACGAGGGGTGATCGAGGGGTTGCTTGCGGGCCCGCAGGGCGAGGATCTCGTCGGCACGGGCCTTGAGAGCCTCCCGGGAATCCGGTTGGAATTGGAAGCGGGCGGAGGTGATGACCACCCGGTCCAGTTCCGGCGCGCGCCGGTAGCCGAAGGCGATCTCCTGCCGGACCGCCCGGAAGGGGCTGCCATCGTCCCTGAACCCGGCCGCCTCCAGCGTCAGTGACTCGATCTCCCGGCCGAAGGCGCCGGCGTTCATGCGCAGGGCGCCGCCGACGCCCCCGGGGATCCCCGCCAGCTGTTCCATGCCGCCCAGCCCGCGCTTCACGGCGGCCAGGACCAGGTCGATCAGAGGGCATCCCGCGTCGGCCTCGGCCTGGTCGCCGATGAAGCGCAGGCCGCTCAGATTTTCCCCGATGTAGAGGGTCACGCCGGGCCAGCCGTGGTCGGACACGAGCAGGTTGGAGCCCCGGCCGAGCACGAAGAGGGGGACGCCGGCGGAGTGGACGGACTCCAGAACCCTTTGCACGCCCCGCGTCGATCCTGGGGCCACCCAGACGGCCGTCGGACCTCCGATGCGATAGGAAGTGTAGGGCCCCAGCAGCCTCTCGGCGGCGACATCGCCCTCGGCTACCGAGGCCAGATGCGCTGCCAGGTCGTTCAGGTCTCGCCGGGTAGGGGTCGCCGCCATTCCGGCATGCTAACCACAAATCCGGCTTAAAAGCAATTAAAGTGCCATCCCCCGAATGCCGATATCCCCAACGAACCGGGGCGCCCGCGCTTTGCGGCGGTTTGCCGGCCTCTGCCGGCGCTCCGATGGTCGGAGGAGTGCGATCACCGTTTTAAAGGGGAATATTCATGCAAGCCGAGGAGTTTTTGAACGTTATCAACGAGTGCGATGTTCTTCGGGACGACATTGACGACATCCGCGGGCGCGTTCAGTTGACCCGGGCCGAGGGCGGCAGGCTCGATCAGGCCCTCTCCCACGTGGACAAGGCCAAAGCCCTCCTTTCCGGCCTCTTTCCGGAAATAAAATCTCTGGACGAAGATGTCCGCGAGGACCTGAAGGCCGACCTGGGGGAGGTCGACTGAAGCGGAGTTGAGCGGATGGCGCCCCGCTCAATTCAGACACGATGGGCATCTCCACGCCCGTCCTTCGCATGGTTGTTGACAGCGGTTGCCGGGGGGCCTAATGTGCCCTAACCGTCTTCCGGCAACCGGCTGAAGGCCAGCCCGCTGCCGGGTTTTCACCCCCCCCATGCGAAAGGAAGCGCCATGAACCGCCGGTGGACGCTGTGGGCGCTGGCCGCACTGGCCATTTCTGTCGTCGGTTGTGCGCCCAGCCTTACCGGCTGGCGGCACTTCCAAGGCGATCTTTCCGGCCAGGGATTTCTCAACGTCAAGAGCGGCTATGCCGTTTTCCCCGCCTGGAAGTCTGAGCCTTTCTCCCTTGCCGGCTCCTCGCCCGTGGTGGGCAGGGATGCCGCCGGCGCGGAGCTGGTTTTCGTCGGGACCGCCGATGCGCGCCTGGTGGCCGTGGATGCCTCCAGCGGCAAAGTGAGCTGGGTTCGGCGCCTCGGGGACGTCGACGGCAGGAGCCGCATCGTCTCTTCGCCCTCGGTTGCGGACGACGGCAGCGTCCTGGTCCTCACCACCATGGAGCTTGCCGGCGGGCGCCTTAAAAGCACGCTTCACAAGGTCGATCGCCAGGGGGCTCGGCGCTGGTCCTTTGCCCTGCCGGACGACGGCGTCTCCCTGGGCTCTCCCAAAGCCTTCACTTTCTCCGGCCAACCCCTGGCGCTGGTGCAAATGATCACGCGCGGCCCCGGCGGCCCGCGTTCCGAGCTGGCGGTGGTGCGCGATGCCGACGCCGGGGCGGAGCTGATGAGCCGTCGAGGTCTCGGCGATTGCCTTGACCCGGGCGCAGTGGAAGCGCGCATGCTCGAGAGCTGGGGGCTGCTCTCCGCCTGGCCGTCGAGGCGCGGGGCCGACCCGGCCGGAGCGGTTCTGGACCCCTCCCCGGCGGCCAAGCCGGACCGCTCCGGGATGCTGATCGCCGTGGCCGACAACCTGTGCCGCGTGGGCGTCTTCCGCTGGGACGGGCATGAGCTCTCCCGCGTTTGGGACGATGCGCATCCCGGCATCATTCACTCATCACCGGCGATCCTTGCCAACAACCTGGTTGTTTTCGGCCGCCGGGACGGAAAACTCCTGGCCTACGATGCGGAAACGGGCGTTCGCATGTGGGAGCACGACGCCGGCGAGCCGGTTCTCTCGACGCCGTCCGTCTCCGCGGGCGGCCTCGTCTTCGCCGTATCCAAAACCCACCTGCTGGCCGTTCAGGCCGCGGACGGAACGGCCGCCCGGCCGTCCGGGGTCCCGCAACGTCTCCGGCTCCCCGCTCCCAGCATCGCCTCACCGGCGGTGACCGCCGAGTGCGTTTACCTGCCGGCGAACGAGATGCTCACCGTGTCCCACGATTTCAAGGTTCGCAGCCACAACGCGGCCTTTGTCGGCAACGGCCTCTCCTCGGCCGCCGTGGGCGGCGACGGTTCGCTTTACGTCGCGGCCGCGGACGGCTCCATCTGGAAATACAAATGAATCTGGACCCCCCGGCTCTGCTTTCCTGCTTGCGCTCACGCCGGCATTATTATTCCGGCGGTTGATAAGGCAAATCCCGCATCTCATGAAGAGGCGGAGCGGCGCGCCGCGGCGGGCACCCCGCTCCGCTTGGCGTCGGCTCACGTTTAACCTGTTTAACGGGCCATGGCGCTTGGCGCCTTTTTTCGGCCCGCAAGCTGGTTCTTTGTGGGAGGGGCTCCTGCCTGCGCCGAGGCTTCGGCAGGCAGGTCCAGCCACGACAAAATCGCGGCAGGATGCCGCTCCCACGAAAAAAAATCAACTTATTTGGTTACTACTCAGATAGTTGAAATCGCTTTTGACTGCGAAGTCGTTTCTCAAATCCCCCCAACCCCCTTTACTAAAGGGGGCGTAAGCGGATCTCGGCGGCTCTCCCCCTTTCTAAAGGGGGATTAAGGGATTCCCGGTGGCTCTCCCCCTTTGGAAAAGAGGGCCGGGGGGATTTTGTTCCACACAGTAGCGTGGCTTCACCTTTTCGCGCCCTTCGCGTATTTCGTAGTGCCCATTTCCCTAAAAGCCTTCAGCCTTCAGCCTATCTACCTGAGTAGTTACCTTACTTGAAAGACATTTTCCGGAGTAACAAGATGCCGCTATGCCGGCGGGGTGAGCTTGCCAGAGGCGGGGGTTGCTGGTACCATGGGTCCCCATGGAAGAGTTGACGGAACCCAGAGACCTGCGCGATTGGGCGGCCCGCATTTTTGCGCTTCCCGGTTT
Organism: uncultured Desulfatibacillum sp.; assembly: GCA_964562235.1. Taxonomy (GTDB): domain Bacteria; phylum Desulfobacterota; class Desulfobacteria; order Desulfobacterales; family SpSt-501; genus SpSt-501. Next base: position 10,687 of record CAZLSV010000077.1, on the reverse strand, counting down.
GCTGGTGGGGGCCGTGCTGGTGGCCATGGTCGTTGCCGAACTTCAGCTGCACTGGGTCGAACGCGCCATCGGCGTTTACCTCATGGCGACCAACTCCGATCGGCCGGAATCCGGCGCGATCTGGGAGAAGGGGCGCAAGACCCGCTCCGCCCGCTCCGCCGTCGAGCGGCTGGCGGGCGACCGGGAAGCCTACCAGCGCATGGCCCGCAACGCCGGGAACCTGAGCGAGGTCGTCGAGACGCTGGCCCCCGGCCAGGGCGCCATGCTCTCCGCCGAGCACTTCCGGGAGTTGTACCAGAAACTGCCGCCGGGGATGGCCGGCGACATGATATCCCCCTTCGAGCTGCTGCGCCTGGCCAACGAGGGACGCTGGAGCCGCACCTATCTCGAGAAGGCCTCCGACGGGCTCATGGTCTACCTGCTGGAGCCGAACAACCACGTCCTGCGGCAGTTCAAGGTCTCCTCGGCCCCTCTGGCGCTGCTGGCGCGACGAGCGGCCGCGACGAGCCAGACCCTTGAACAGATGCCGGGCTTCCAGGGGCGGATTTACACCGCCGAGCGGTTTTTCGCGGCCCTGGCCTCCCTTTCGGAAGACGAGCGCCGCGCGCTGGTGCCCCAACCCGAGCGGCTGCTGGAGGTTTCCGGGCAGATCGTCCGGGTGGGCCTTTCCGACGAGGCGCTTGCGGGCTTCGTCGACATCGGCTTTGAACTCCGCAAGGGGGCCCAGAGCCGGGTGATGCTGCTCCAGGGCCAGGACTGGTCGGTCTGGCGGCTGCGGGCCCTTCTGGAGAGCAAGAGCCCGGCCCCGCGGCCGGCCAAGAGCCCGCTGGAGGGGGTCACGCCCCAATGGGGGATCTCACCCCAATGACGGCCTGGCTGCGACGCTTCAGAACCGCGTTCTACTTCGGCCTGCTGCTGCTCGGGCTGGCCGTGGCCGGCCTGTGGGTTTTCTTCTTCGTCACCCTGCGCGAGCTGCCCCAGGTGCCCGAGCCGCTCAGCCGCATCATCGAGACCCCTCCGACGGAAATCTACGCGGCCAGCGGGGAGCGCATCATGCTCATCGGCGGCCGCGAGGCCGTGCCGTTGAACCGCGTCTCGCCCCTGTTCATCCAGGCGGTCATCGCCACCGAAGACCACCGCTTCTGGGACCACCGGGGCATCGACAAGCTGCGGCTGGTGAAGGCGTTCTGGGTCAACCTGACCGGCACCGGCCGGGTCGAAGGGGCCTCGACCATCACCCAGCAGCTCGCCAAAAACCTTTTTTTCACCTTTCAGCGCACCTACCAGCGCAAGGTGCGGGAGCTCCTGGTGGCGCTGCAGATCGAGGCCCGCTACAGCAAGAACGAGATTCTCGAGGCCTACGTCAACCAGATCGCCTTCGGCGTCGGCGCCCACGGCGTGGAGCAGGCCGCCCAGGTCTTTTTCGGAAAGCCGGCTCAGCAGCTGAACCTGGCGGAGGCGACCCTGTTGGCGGGGCTGCCGAAGTCGCCCACGCGCTACAACCCCCTGCGGCATTTCGAGCGCGCCAAGGAGCGCCAGAAAGTGGTCCTCTCCCGCATGGTGGCGGTCGGCTCCATCTCCGACGAGGAGGCCCGGCAGGCCCATCAGGCGCGATTGAATCTGCGGCCTCCCGGCAGAACCGGGCCGGCCGGCAGTTATTTCCTGGACCTGGTGCTGAAGGACCTCGAGGAGCGCTACGGAACCGATGTCGTCCACCACGCCGGGCTGAAAGTGTTCACCACCTTTGACCCGCAGCTGCAGGCGTGGGCCGCCGACTCCGTTCGAAACGGCCTGGAGAAACTGGACCAGACCCTGAAAATCCCGGCGGAAGCCGCCGGGGATCCCAACGCCCACCCCCAGGCGGCGCTGGTGGCGGTCGAGGCGCACTCCGGGGCGGTGCGCGCGATGGTGGGCGGCCGGGATTACACCGAGACGGAATACAACCGCGCCGTGCAAAACAACCGGCTTCCCGGCTCCGGGTTCAAGCCCTTTCTGTATTACGCCGCCTTCGAAAAGGCGGGGCTGAGCCCGGCCTCGGTGTTCGTGGACCGGAAGGTGACGATTCCGATCCCGGGCCAACCCCCCTGGGCGCCGCGAAATTTCAGCGGAGAGTACGAGGGGCCGATGATTCTGAAACGCGCGCTTTCCCGGAGCGTGAACTCGATCGCCGCTCAGTTGGTGGAGCGAGTCAGGGCGCCGGCGCTGGTGGACGTGGCCCGGCGCTGCGGGATCAAGAGCCCGCTCGCGCTGGTGCCGTCGCTCGCTTTGGGAACCTCGGGGGTGAGCCCCCTGGAGATGGCCTCGGCCTTCGCCGCGCTCGCCACCGGCGGCATTCAGCACGACCCCTTCTGGATCCGCCGCGTGGAGGATTCCACCGGCCGCATATTGGAGGAGCGGATCATGAGCAGCCGCCGGACCCTGGACGCCTCCATCGCGTATCAGGTGGTCGACATGATGCGGGCCGTGCTCGACGAGGGGACGGGAACCGTGGTCCGACAGCTCGGCTTTCAACTTCCGGCCGCCGGCAAGACCGGCACCACCGACGACTTCAACGACGCCTGGTTCACCGGGTTCACCCCCACCCTGAGCGTCTCCGTCTGGGTCGGTTTCGACCGGGGCATGAGCATGCGCGACCCCCAGGGTCGCGGCATCACCGGCGGCCGGGGGGCGGCTCCCATCTGGGCGGAGTTCATGCGCAAGGCCACCGAGGGCGAGCCGCAGCGGGAGTTTGCGGTGCCCGCGGACATCCGCTTCGTCCAACTGGTGCCGACCACCGGCCAGCCGGCGCTGCCGTGGGGCCCGCGGGGCGTGGACGTGGCGCTGAGGGCCTCGCAGCTGCCGTCGCTGGCCCCCTTCTCGGGGGGGCGAGAGCCCGGCCTGCCCACCAGCGGACAGTGAGGGGGAAGATGCGCCCATGACCCATTTTTTACGTCACAACGCCGTCTGTCTCTGGGCGACGCTGTTGGTCGGCGGGATGGGGAGTCTCTGGGTCCTGCCCCTCCTCCAGCCCGTCGTGGGGATCGACGTTATACCGTTCGTCGTGGCCGGCGGCCTGGCGGCGGTGTTCCTGTTTTTCACCTGGACGGTCAACCGGGCCGGATTGCGGCGGGTGGCGCGTCTGATGCGCAGCGCCGATGTCGCGGAGCGGGAAGGCCTTGCGGCCGAAGCCGAAGCGGCTTTCCAGGAGGCGCTGGCCGCCCTGGACAGCTTCTGGGTGGCGCCCGCCGACCGGCGCAACGCCCTGATGCGCCTGACGGGCCGGCTGGCGCGGTTCTATCTGGCTCAGGCCCGCTTTGATCCGGCGGCCGAGGAGTTCCTCACCCGCTACCTCTGGGTGCGCCCGGAGGACGAGGAGGTCGCCGAGCAATGGGTTCGGCAGACCGAGGGCCGGGGCGGGTTGCGGGAGGAGCACCAGGACCTGGCCGCCCGGCTCGGAGCCGCTCACCCCCGGAACGCGGCCATCCAGCTGGCGCAGGCGCGCCTGTTTCTGATGCTGGAGCGCACCGATTACCCCGCGCTGCGAAGCTATCGCCGGGTGTGCGAGGCGCCGGAGCAAGCGCCGGAGGAGTTCCGCCAGGACCTGGCGCGGTTGTTGAAAAAAAGCGGCCGCTCCGATGAGTGGGCCCGGCAGGTTTATCCCCATGCGCGGGAGGCGGCGCCGGAGAAGGAGCGGCCGGCCATCGGTCAGGCACGGGACGCGCTCCGGGTCCCGGCGGAGTTTCCCGAAGCGAGGGAGCCGGACCCGGATCTTCCGGCCGACGAGTGGGACGAGCCGGAGGCCGCCTTCCGCATTTCCGCCGCCGCCGATGCCGTTGCGCAGGAGGAGCGCGAGTCGATTCTTTCGGACTCTCGGGCCGCCCGGCCCTACCTGAGTTGGTTCGCGCAGGCGATGGGCTCGGCCGCGGGCGCCGCCCTGTCGGCGATTCACCGGCTGGGCGTGGCGTTGGCGCAAGCGATCCGTTTCGGCTACCGGCTTCCCGGTCTGCGGTATGCGCTGGGGGTGCTCTTGATCGCAGGGGTCGGCGTGGGCGGTCTGTGGCTGGCCATCGACGCCCTTGATCTTTTCGACCGCACCGCCTCGGCGCCGGCGGACGCCGCGGCGCCCGCGCCGGCCGTGGCTCCGGCGCCGGATCCCTTTACACTACAGGTGGCCGCCTACCTCAAGTCGGAATATGCCGTCAAGCGCGTGGAGGAGTTGAAAAGCAAGGGGTTAGACGCCTACTGGACGGAAACGTCGAGCGGCGGGAAAACCTGGTACCAGGTGCGCATCTCGCACTTCCCGGACCAGCAGTCGGCACGCGAATACGGCCGCAAGCTCAAGGGGAAGGGGTTGATCGACGACTTTTACGTGACCAGCTACGTGCGCTGAGCGATTCGGATGGGGGGGTGTAACGCCGGCCAGCGCCGGCGTTTTCATCGAGAGTCCGAGGAGCCGCCGGAGGAGCGGGTGGACGAATAGCCGTCGGCATACCACCCGCCGCCTTTCAATTCAAAGGAGAAGCGGGAAACGATTTTTTTGGCCTTTTTGTGGCAGCAGGGGCAGGAGATGGTTTCCGTGCCCATGGGAACGATGCGTTCGGTGGTGGTCCCTTTGGAACATTCGAATTCGTAAACCGGCATGTTGGCCTCCATTGATTCAATCAATATAGTTTTAACCCTTTCCGGGAAAAAGTCAAGAGTTCAGGATTCGACATGAAGCGTGTCGAATCCTTATTAGCGTGGCCATGGCGCTTGGCGCCACTTGATCGGCCGGCAAGCTGGTTTTTTGTGGGAGAGGCTTTCAGCCTCGATCCGCGCGGCTGGAAAGCCGCTCCCACGGAAAAATTCAACTTACTTGAAAGAAGGAGCGCCCCATGCGGGTTGATAACGCCCTCGGCATCCGCTGCCAGCGGCAGCCCCCGGAGGGGCCGCCGCAGGAGGTGGTGTCGAAACCGGGCCCAACGACCCTTGGAGAGAAGGCCCCTCGGGAAGAAGCCTTCATCCACTGCCGCAGCTGCCTGCACCCCATCACCCGGCCGGCCGATCGGATCGAAATCGAAGGCCGGCACCGCCACACCTTCGCCAACCCGCACGGGATCGTCTTTGAAATCGGCTGCTTCCGGAATGCCCCGGGCTGCGGAGCGATCGGCCCGGCCTCGGAGGAGTTCACCTGGTTCGCCGGCCACACCTGGCGCGTGTGCCTCTGCGCCGCCTGCGGGATCCACCTGGGGTGGCGCTTCAGCGCCGCCGCCGGCTCCCCCTTCTTCGGTCTGATCCTCGACCGCCTGATCGAACCCGCCTGATCTAAAATCGCTTAAACAATCCCAAATCAAAAACGAATGGCGGTATTGATACAGTTTTTTGCTGAAGCAGGAGTATGCAACCAGGCACCGGCAACCGAATCAGCCATATAGCACAAACTGTTACATGGTGGCATTTGAATCTTGAAGAGCTATAGGATAATGTTAACGAGACACCGTGATTGAAGGAGAAGGTTTCTGATTCCCCAATAACATTCTACCTTGAGATGGCGAGAATGATCTAAGCCCGGGAACTGATAGCTTAATGCTGTTGGGACTCGGGCTTTTTATTACTTTCAGCAGGAAATCTGAAGGCGTTTTATACGAATATAAACAAAGAAATCATTCTCTTATGCGGGTCAATGAAATTATTGTTGGGGCGAAAAGGGATAGAAGGAGTAAGACAAAAATGAGTTCACCACCAAAACCAAATACACAGGCCCTTAGCTGGTTCTATGGTGAGTACAAGAATCGGACTCTTCGATTGAGCCCTCGCTACCAAAGGAATCCAATCTGGTCAATTGGCCAGAAATGCTTTCTTATTGACAGCCTTATCTCAGGATGCCCAATCCCACAAGTATTCCTGAACATAGTAAATGAAGGTGCCGGAGCCCAGCGAAAGACTTACTACGATGTCGTCGATGGCCAGCAACGCCTCCGTGCAATTCTCGAATACATGCTCGACGAATATAGTCTCATAGCTACAACGGCCAAGTCCTACCCAGTTTCGGAAGAATACAAGCCACATATTGGCAAGAAGTACTCTCAATTGCCCCCTCACTTGCAGGATGCAATTTGGGATTATCCGATGTCGGTCCAGGAGTTGAGAGGATGGGACGATGCTGAAATCAGAGCTCTATTCCGCCGACTGAATTATGTGGTGGAGCGTCTAAGCAAACAGGAGATGCGACACTCCCAATACTTCGGCGAATTCGTTGAAGCAGTTGAAACATTGGCCAATGAGCCTTTCTGGGATGACTTCCAATTCTTTTCGCGGCGCGACTCCCAACGAATGCGGGACATTGAGTATGTCAGCGAACTTTTCATTCTAATTATAGACGGGCCACAGGATCAACAGAAGACAATAGATCGATTCTACGCTGACTACGACGTTGAGTTTCAAAAGAAGAAGCACTTCATGCAGCGCTTTCGGTTAGTACTTAATTCGTTGAAATCATTATCTGAGGTCCTTAAGGAGACTCGGTTCTCGAAGAAAGCTGACTTTTATGCACTTTTTGGTGCGGTCTCTGCCACCAATGCCGATGCAAAGGTGCCCGCAGATTTATCGTCTGCCGCAAGCGCGTTGAAACACCTCGATGCTGAACTCACGAAAGGACCTGAAAAGTTCATGGGTGTGCCGTTTCAATATTATTCAACTGTAATTGAAGGGCCAAACAAGCTTGCAAAACGAAAACTGCGAATAAGCATTTTAAACGATATTCTGCTGTCTCCGTGAGGTCTCTTCATGACGTTGCGTGACAAGACTGTTAGAGGCTTCATCGATCAACTCGATGACTTAATCTCTCATCATGGCGAACTTAAGCTGGCTATTCACAACAAGAGGAATGAATCTACGCTTGAGAATGAACTCGTTTGTCAATTCGTACTTCAAGCTGCTGTTCTCTGGGAGTCCTTCCAGAATGAATTACTTTTGACATATATAGAGATGACTCCATCCAAAGCATTAGCATCACTCGAATCGCGAATCCGGCAATCGATTGAGACAAAATTCGGAAAGAGTAGTCGCCGCGCAATCAAGTTCACGCGCCCGAGCAGTCCAAGCCGCGCCGTGCTGGAAGGTCTTTTAGATCATCGAGGATGGAACCTTGCTGCGCGGAATGCAGACCAACTATCCTCAACGGCAAATGACCTGCTATCAAGCCGTTTTGCCAAACGCTTTTCACTAGAAAGAAGAGATTCTGAATTCTATAATTACGTGATCAGTCTGAGAAACTTCCTCAGCCACTATAGCGTGGGTGCTCGAACTGAACTTAGGAAAAGAATCGATGGACTTTCTGACAACTCAAACCTTCCCCTAAAAGCTCCAATCAGTGTGGTCGGGAGATACCTGAAGTCAGATACTGGGGCCGGCACCTCCAGGGCAGTGTTTGTGGTGGAAAGGATCAAGGACATTGCTTCTAAACTGTAAGCCACAACAATCGCATTGAGAACTACGGCGGTTTTGCAATCACAGCACCGGCGAGACTCATGCGTGACGGTCGACAATATCGCTGTAAGCTTGACTCTCCAAAATGCTGCGTTTGCGACAGCGCATCAAAATGACGGGATCTATGCGAAAATGGTACTTTGTTAGGACGTTCCTCGGGGACGTTCCTCGGATTTTCGGGTTACAACTTCGGATTACTTTGATACATGATGGATATGCCACGCAAAGCCCGCATAGACGCTCCTGGAGCACTGCACCATATCATTGTGAGAGGGATTAATCGGAGAAAGATATTTTTTGACGATTTGGATCGTGACGATTTTTTGGACCGACTCGGCGGTATCCTGTCCGACAATAAAACGGCCTGTTTTGCATGGGCGTTTATGGCCAATCACCTGCATTTATTGTTGAGGACAGGCACCGTTCCTATCGCCACAATAATGCGTAAGCTGTTGACCGGATATGCGGTGAGTTTCAACCGGCGTCATCGCCGCCATGGTCACTTGTTTCAGAATCGATACAAGTCCATTTTGTGCCAGGAGGATGTGTACCTAAAAGAGCTGGTGCGCTATATCCATTTGAACCCATTGCGAGCCGGGGTTGTCGGTGAGTTAAAGAAGTTGGACAGTTATTTTTACTGTGGGCACAGCGCACTCATGGGGATAACGAAGCATGGGTTTCAAGATGTTGATTATGTGCTGAATTTTTTTGGTGGGAACAATCGGCACGCTCGGAGGCAGTACCGGGAATTCGTGAAGAAGGGGGTTGCGGCTGGACGCCGGCCCGATTTAACCGGAGGCGGACTGGTACGTAGCGCAGGAGGGTGGTCGGCATTGAGAGCGATGCGCAAGGCCGAGAGCAGGATGAAGGGGGATGAGCGCATCCTGGGCGAAGGGGATTTTGTCGAGGCCGTATTGGAAGCGGCCCGGGAGAATTTGGATCGGAAGTCTGCGGTCCAGGCTCGGGGATACGATTTTGAATGGTTGATGGAACGCGTGACGGGCTTATTTGGTCTCACCCCCAAAGAGATAGTTACGGGCGGGAAGCAGCCAAGAGCGGTAAAGGTTAGAAGCGTGTTGTGCTATTGGGGGACGCGGGAGCTTGGGCTAAGCGCGGTCGAGATATCGAAGAAATTGAACATCGCCTCCTCGACGGTCAGCGAATCTGTGGCGCGGGGCCGGCAAATAGTCGAAGAGCTGGGGCTGCCCCTTCTAAAGGACGGCATCTAAAAATGCGAATATCCGAGGAACGTCCCCAATTGTTCAAGCCGCTAATTCAAAAAACGCAGCGGAACTGTTTCCAAACGTGATCATTTTGCCGAAATTTTAATCCTCAAAAACGCTTCACATCGTTTCCGAAAGAACAAATTCTGTTACAGCCAATTGAAAACGCTTTTTGACACCTTGGAAATGCATTTGCCCTGACTTAAAAACGAAAATGCAAGATCCGGGTTCAAGCCGACGGGCCCGCCTCCGGCAGGCCCGCGGCTTAACCTGGGCGTTGGGACCTTAATCACGCTTGACGTTAATCATGCAACGCGTTACTATAATTTTAAATGATTCGATCCTTCAAGTGCTCCGATACCGGCGCCCTCGCTAAGGGAACCCGCGTCAAGCGATTTGCGAGCATCGCCACAGTTGCCCGACGCAAATTGAGACAGCTTGAAATTTCGGCATATCTCGAGGATCTGAGAGTACCGCCAGGTAATCGACTGGAAGCGCTCAAGGGCGATCGAGCCGGGCAATACAGCATCCGTATTAACCGGCAATGGCGCATCTGCTTTCGATGGACAGAAGCTGGTGCCGAAGATGTTGAAATTATTGATTACCATTGAGGTGAAAATACCATGGAAAAACTCGATCCTGTAACCCCCGGTGAGCTTTTGCTGGAAGAGTTTCTAAAACCGATGGGTTTAAGTCAGTACCGCCTTGCAAAAGAGATTGGTGTGCCGGCACAGCGCATCAGTGAGATAATTTCAGGAAAACGTTCGATTACTGCTGATACAGACTTGAGATTGTGCAAGTTTTTCGGTCTTTCCAGCGGCTATTGGCTGCGTGCTCAGGTGGCGCATGACACAGAGGTGGCTGAACGTCAAATGGGAGATTTGCTCAGTAAAATAAGATCATACACTGATGTTTTGGCCCAACATGATGCTCAAGCGGACGCGGCGGAGCCGCGCCGCTGAGCTTTTCGTTGAGAATATCACCACAAAATGGACCTCCAAGAACGATGCGATTGTGACGCTAACAAAATAGAGCCCCATATCTTTTCTATCGCATAAATCAAATCAAAGTTACTCTCTTATTGAACCTCTACTCGAAATAGAAAAAATCCGAAATTACAAATGCCCAAAAAAGAGGTCTTTTGGGACCCACTTTTTTCCGGATTTCGAATTCGAGAGCCGGGCAAGCCCGGTGCTGGCGCCTCAGGTCGCCTGGGCTTGCTGGGACAGCCGGCGGTATACTTCCAGTGTCTGGGCCCGGGTGAGGGCGAGAGGGCCTGAGTTGTCGATCACAAAAGTGGCCAGGGATTTTTTGGTTTCGATGGGCATCTGGGCGCCGAGGCGGGCGCGGGCGTCTTGCTCGGGGAGGGCGTCGCGGGCCATGAGGCGGTCGAGCTGGAGCGGTGCGGGCACATAGACGACGATGGTCGCGGCCAGGCCGCGGTCCATGCCGGATTCGAAGAGGAGCGGCACGTCGAGGATGACAACGGCCTGCGGCGCCTCCTGCCGGATCCGCTCGAGGCGCCGGTCGATCTCAAGCTTGACCTGCGGGTGGACGATGCGTTCGAGCGCCGCCTGCTCGGCCGGGTCGTTGAAGATGATGGCCGCCAGGCGCTTGCGGTCGATCTCGCCGTTCTCGAGCAGAACGGCCGGGCCGAAGTGCGCCAGGATCTCGCGGTGGGCGGCAGTGCCTTTCCGGACGGCCTCGGCTGCAATCCGGTCGGCGTCGACCAGCCGGGCGCCGGCCGCTTCGAAAATGGCGGCGACTGTCGATTTCCCGCTGGCGATCCCGCCTGTCAGTCCGGCCACGATCACGCGGCATCCTCCCGGGCTTTTTAGTGGTTGTCAAAATAACGTTCCGTCGGCGTCGGCTTATCGGCAAGCAAGCTTGTTCTTTGTGGGAGGCTTTCAGCCTCGATCCTCGCGGCTGGAAAGCCGCTCCCACCGGAAGAAAGGCCAACTTGCTTGGAAGCGCCACACCCCGCCCCGGGGGGCGGGGATTTATCCGAAAGTAACTTC
>CAZLSV010000076.1:19357-24584 GCA_964562235.1 uncultured Desulfatibacillum sp. | reverse complement strand
GCCACTGCTCCAACTGCCTGATGCGGGTAGACGGTGTTCCAAACGAGCGAGTCTGCATGCGGCAGGTGCGCCAGGGAATGCGCGTCGAATCCCAAAATGCTTGGCCCTCGTTGGATTTCGATGTGGCGGCAGTGACCGGACTCCTCGATTTCCTCCTCCGCCCCGGGTTCCAATACCGGCGCTTTATCAGGCCACGCTGGGCCTACGATATCTGGGAAAAGTTCCTCCGCCGTATGGCGGGCATCGGCACGATAGCCGATGAGAAAACTCCAGTTCCTGCAAAGCGGGTCCGGGTAGCTCCGGAAGTGGTTGTGATTGGTGGCGGAATTGCCGGGTTGTCTGCTGCACTGCACGCGGCCAAAGCGGGCTCTCAAATTCTGCTCGTGGAAAGGGAGGATTGGCTCGGGGGCCGCGGGCTGTACGATACAACCGTGGCCAGCGACCCGGAGGGTGGACTCCAACTACCTCGTTGTGCCTACACGGCAGAACTGTCAAGAAAAGTGGAAGGCCTGCCCGGCTGCCGGGTGCTCAAAGGCGCAACCGCATTTGCCTGGTATGATGACGGGTATTTGGCCATATCGCGCCCCGGTGAGTTTTGGGAGGTGAGACCAGGGCGTGCGATCATCGCAACCGGAAGCTACGACAACCCTATGATGTTCGATAATAACGACCTGCCTGGAATTTTTCTATCAGGTGGTATGCAGCGCCTCATGCATCGGTTTTTCATCCGGCCGGGCCATCGGGCGGTGGTAGCCACTTGCAACGACGGTGGCTACGCCATCGCACAACAGCTGCTCGACTCCTGGGTTGATGTTGCAGGAATCGTCGACAAACGTTTCGCAGAGGAGATTTTCGCGGCGCCCCAGGCTCAAAAGATAAAGGAAATGGGGATTCCGGTATTTTCAGAGCAGACGGTCACTGCCGCCATGGGGAGAAAGCACCTGACCGGCATTGTCTTCGGAAAAAGGAGATTGCCCTGCGACGTGCTCTGCCTCGCCGGCACTCGGACTCCTGCCAATGAGCTCGCATTCCATCGCACTTGCGAGGGTGCATACATCCTTGAATCCGAGAGCCAATTCACACGCAAACCCAAAACGGATGCCAGCATGCGCGGCGCCCCCGACATGTTCATCGTCGGCGGGGCGAACGGCGACCACGGCTTGCACCCGGGATGGCTCGAAGGTAAAATTGCCGGGTTAACGGCCGCAATGGACCTGGGGCATGGCGGAAAGCAGGAAGAGACAGAGCGTCAGGATGCAATGATATTGCTCCGAACGCTGCAATAGTCACATGAAGGTTTCATATCCCCACACGAAGTATCTGCTTGAGGGCCTTCCATTCATTTCTACTTTTCAATTTTGATTTCAACCCGCCGGTTCAGGTTTCGACCCTCTTCGCTGTCGTTGCCGGCGACAAAATCCCTGGCGCCTTTTCCGGCGACGGTGATCAGAAGCGGATCGACCCCTTTTGCCACCAGGTAGAGCTTGACCGAAGTTGCACGGCTTTCCGCGATCATCAAGTTGTAGTCGTCAGGACCGACTGAATCGGTGTAGCCGTTCAGGGTCAGTCTCATTTCCGGCTGCCGGAGGGTGGCCTCTGCCAGCTTGTCCAATTTTGCGGCCTCGTCGGGCCGAAGCTCGTTGGAATCGCGGAGAAAGTATATGGTGAGCTCGGCGGGCGCGCTTTTGGCGAAGGTTCGCGGCGACGCCTCACCCGTTTTTCGGCCGGGACTCCGCTTATCCGGAATCACAGGCGGCTGAGCGGACTCCGCTGCCCGGCTTGCGGAGGCATCGGTCTGGCCGGCTGCGGAGGGTTTAATCCGAAGCCGCTCCCTGAGCGCATCGTGGATCTCGTTTGAAGCCTCCAGCCCCGAGACGCCGACCCTTCCGGTTCGGACCCCGACCTGGCTGCGCCCGGGGCCGACGCGCACCACTTCGATGGTGACAGGCGTATCATCCGTCCGCCGGGCCAGAATCGTCGTCATCGAGGCCTTGACGTCCGTCTGCGAAACAGGCGCCTTCAGGGCGCTCAAAGTTTCCTGGCAGGTCTGAACCACTCGGGCGTAATCGGCATCGTAGGTCCGGGTCTCCTTGCCTGCCAGATAGGAACCCCCCACCCCCGCCGCGGCGCCCACTCCGACCACGGCGGCGGCACACCCGCAGGTGATCATAAGGTAGGCCAAGAGGATGCCTGTTGCCAAATCGCGTTTCATGGCGCCACCTCCCGCTGCCGGCTGCCCGAGCCTGCGAAGATTCCTGATCGCGGGGCGAGGCGGTTGCAGCCGTTGTCGAAACAACGTTTGCTTGTCGGGCGTTGTTTCGTTACAACCACTTATGCCGCCCTCCACATAATGGCATGCGGCATAAAATCGGTTGACATTCCGTTCCCGAGAATATCAAATTACTGCCGAGAGTTTAAGCCCTCTGACCGTTCAGGGTTTTTGAATCGGTGTAACCCCTCCACCGCCGCAAAAGGCACCCGTCATGTACCATCGGCACTTTGGCCTCAACCGGAGCCCCTTCAGCATCGATCCGGACCCTGCCTTTCTGTGGCTGGGTGAAAAGCACCAGGAGGGCCTGTCGGTTCTGCGATACGGGATCCTTGAAAACAAGGGGTTCCTGCTTCTGACGGGCGATGCGGGCACCGGCAAGACGGTCCTGATCAGGAGCCTGCTGGCCGACCTGACCGAAGATGTGACCGTTGCGGTCATCCCCGACCCCAGCCTCGCGCCTTCGGATTTTTTGACCATCCTGTCGAATGAACTGGGAATGCCCCCCTCCGTTGCGGGCAAAGCCGCTTTCCTGATCGAGTTCAAAAAATTGATCCGCCGCCTCTACAGCTCCGGAAAACGCCTGCTGATCATCATCGATGAGGCCCAGCGCCTCACCAGCGAATTGCTCGACGAAATCCGGGTGCTTTCCAACATCGACTTCGACAACCGCAAGCCGGTCAACATCTTCTTCGTAGGCCAAATCGAATTCAACCCGATGCTCCAGGACCCGGCCAACCGGGCCCTGCGCCAGCGGATCACGGTAAGTTATCACCTCCAGCCTCTCAACCTTCAAGAGACGGACGCCTATATCCGGCACCGGTTGAAAGTGGCGGGGACGCAAAAAGAGCTTTTCATCCCCAAGGCCGTTCACGAAGTCTTCAGGTTCTCGAACGGCACCCCCAGGCTCACCAATATCCTGTGCGACCGTGCCCTGATCAGCGGGTACATACGCGGCCTCGACAGGATCGGCCCCGAAATAATCCGTGAATGCGCCAGGGAGCTCGAGATCTGCTCCGGCGCTGAAACGACGGTCGAGATCGGCGCTGCTGCGGTTGAAAAACCTGCCGAGATAGAGGAAAAGGCCGATCAAACCAAAACGGCTGCAAAGCCTTCCGGCAGGAGGGGCAATGGACTCTCGGCGGCCGCCTTCGGTGCCGCCGCCCTCATTCTTGCCGGAGTGTTTTTGGCCGGAGTTACTGAAAACAATCGACCCCGAGAGGCAGGCCCTGCCGAAGGGCCCAGCCTGCAATCCCGCCCGGCGATAAAGACCAATCCGAAAGATTCGCCGGCAGCCACACGGCCGATGGTGTCGGGAGGCCGGGAAAACCAGGGCCCGCCCGAGAGGGGTTCAGTCAAGAGCCCGGCGGAGGGGCCGGAGAAGGTCGACAAACCGATCGGAACAAAGGAGCATCGTTTCCTGCTGTTTTTCAAGCGCGGCTCGGCCGAGCTCGAAGAGGGCTCCTACAAAGCCCTGCAGCAGGTGACGGCCGTTCTCTCAGCCTTTCCGGACGCGGAGGTTTTTCTGACCCTGCCCCCGTCCCAAGAGGACCGTCCGGGTTTGAGCGCCAAGCTGCTGGAGCTTCGGGCCACCAGCATCAAATCGGTTTTTGCCGCTCAGCAAAAGTTCAAAGGGAAAATAACCGTAACCGATTCATTGGTGCCGGACACGGCCGGAGATCAAGAGCCATCCGGCCGGAGCCTTGCCAAGCCCTGGGCCGAAATTCGCGTCGCACCCGGGCTAAAAAGCCAAGCCACGGATTGACAACAGGCCCTTTGAGGTTTGGGGTTTTAACCTTCACGCCCAAGGGAACGGGCCCTCTTTTATCGCTTCCAATCGGTCGACGGATCAAGCCGTTGCCGGAACGATTCCGGGCTCAACTCAGGGAATGCGCTCGCTTTTGGGGTTCCGCCCCTTCACCCGCTGGCCGGCGGCGTCTTCAGGAACCGGGGGTGGGAAAGCGCGGCGGCCAGGAGGCAGGCCGAGGCCACCATGGCCAGGGGCACGGTGAAAGAGCCGAAATGAGCGGCCAGGACCCCGCACAGCCACCCCGAGATGAGCCCCGCCCAGGCCTTGGCCGTGTAGGTGATTCCGTAATTGGTGGTGGCGTAGCGCACTCCGTAGAAATCGCCGATGGTGGCCGGGTACAGGGCAAAGGGCGCGCCGCCCAGGAGCGAGGTCAAAATCACAAGGGCGACGAAGACGATCGGGCTGCGGCCGAACTGGAGCAGGGCCAGGATGCTGAGGCCGAGAAGGGCGAAGAAGGCCACCATGGTGACCGAACGGCCCAGGCGGTCCGAGATGACGCCGGCCAGGACCCGGCTCGCCCCGTTGGCGAGGGGAAAGAGAACGAGCAGCAGGCTGAAGTGGGCCGCGGGGAGTTCGTACTCCCGGGCCAGGAGCTTCATCTGGGCCCCGAACAGGAGCACGAGCGAAATGGTCACGCTGAAGGAAAAATATATCAGGTACCACTGGCGGGTGCCCAGCATCTGAACGGGCCGGTACTCCCGGGTCTCGAAGCGCTTTGCCGCGGCCGCGCCGCCGGTAGGGGCCGCGGGGGTCGCTGCATCCGGGTATCTATAGATGAGGGAGAGCGGCAGCAGCAAGGCCAGCATCAGGATGCCCAGGTAGAGCAGCGTCGCGTTCAACCCGACGACCTCAAGCATCCGGACGATGATGTGATTGAAGACCGCCGTCCCCGCCCCGAAACCCAGGGCCACGAGGCCCGATGCCAGACCGCGCCGGTCCGGGAACCACTTGATGGCGGTTGCGATGGAGACCCCGTAGAGCACCCCGCAGCCGACGCCCCCCAGCCCGTAGAAGAGCAGAAACGCCCAGGGATGGTAAACGAGAGCACACAGGATGAAACCCGCGCCCACCAGGAGCGAGGCCCCCACGGCCACCGGCCGGGGCCCGTAGGTGTCGGCCACCAGGCCGGAGAAGGGCATGACGAGCGT
>CAZLSV010000076.1:1797-19347 GCA_964562235.1 uncultured Desulfatibacillum sp. | reverse complement strand
ATTGAACGGGATAGGCGCCACGCTCTACACCGTAGTGAAAGACGGTGTAGACCAGCCCGAGCTGCGCCAGGCCCCACCCCCAGTTTTTCTGGATCTCGAAGGAGAAGAGAAACCAGGAGTACTGGTAGATGCTGGTGAGCATCATGGCGCCCACCGCCGCGGCAAGGCGCACCCAGCGGGTGCGGTTCATGGCTGGAGGGGTTTCCGGCATGCGCTGGTTCCTATCACTTATTATAGGGATGCATATTCGTATAGACACGGACACCCCCTCACCCTTCCCTCTCCCCGGTCTATACAGGTCCTGGGGGAGAGGGTCAGGGTGAGGGGGCCGCTCTGGGTCTATGCTATTTCGAGACGATTAATATTTATGGATACCCCCGTCGATCCCCGTGAGGGTGCTTTGCGTGGGTTATGTGAACCCGCTTCGTGATGGGGGGCTGTCCAGGGGTGTAATTGTTTTCCGGCCGGCCTGAGGGTGTGCGAAGGCTGCCCTGCCCCCGGCCACCGCCGAGCCAGTAGCACCCCCTCCGGTGCATGTCAACGAATTCCCGAAACGCAGTTCCCGACTTTACCCACGGCCTGTCAACGGCCTTTTCACCGGCCGCAGCGAAAGCAGAGGACACCGAAGGGGGTCAAACCTTGTTTTACGAAGGGGGTCAAACCTTGTTTTATGAATTATATGGACTCTGCCACCCCGAGCTGCGGTGTGGCGCCGTCATGGCAAGGGCATAGCGGGGCGAGTCTGAAGGGGCCTTGTACCAGGATTTCTCGCGGGGAAACGAAGGCCGCGGCATCGTGGCCGGCGTTGTCGATTGCAAAAGTGCCCTTGAAACCTTCGGCGATGTCGCTGAGCGTTTCGATGCGGATTTGCGTCACGGCATCCTTAGCGTCCGGGTGATGCGCAGCGATCTAAAAACCAACGGCAAGCACACCCTGTTTAATTCATAATACAAGGTTTGACCCCTGCCTTAACCCTGACATCAATCCGAAGCGATCCTCAACACCACACCCGACCTTTCCCGGGTGTGCCGGCCGTCGCGCACGGCGAATTTCCCGTTGACGAGCACCTGCTCGATTCCCCGGGCATATCGATGGGGGTTCTCGTAGTCGGCCTCATCCGAAACCGTGGCCGGGTCGAAGACGACCAGGTCCGCGGCGGCCCCCGGTCGGATCAGGCCCCGCCGTTTCAGCCTGAGCTTGGCTGCCGGCAGGCCCGTCATGCGGTGCACGGCCTCCGGCAGACTGAGGATGCCGAGTTCGCGGACGTAATGCCCCAGCACGCGGGGGAACGCGCCGTAATTTCGTGGGTGCGGCTTGCCGGCGGACATGGGGCCTTCGACGGCCAGGCCCATTCCGTCCGTGCCGATCATCATGGAGGGAAACCGCAGCTCCCGCTTCCGATTTTCTTCCGACATGCCGAAGATGGCCATGGAGATTTCCAGCCGGCTTTGAAGCAAAGTGTCGAAAAGCCACTCGCAGGGCGTTTGCCCCGCGTCGGCCGCGAGATCGGCGACCCGGCGCCCCTCGTGCCCCCGGTTGCCGGGCGCGGAGGTGATCATCACCTGGGACCACGCGAACCCCCGGGCGAACCCCTTGGAGGTCATGTCCGCCGTCATCCGGGCGCGGGTCGGCTGTTCGGCCAGCCGTTCCAGTGTGCGCGCCGGGCCGCCGGCGTGGGCCCATTCCGGCAGCATGGAAGCCAGGTTCGTGCTGCCGGCGAGGTAGGGGTAAAGGTCGGCGGTCACATCGAGGCCTTCGGACTGCGCCCTTTGGATCAGCTCGAGGGCTTTTTCGGATTTGCCCCAGTTCTCCTCGCGGGCCGCCTTGAAGTGGCTGATCTGAACGGACGCCCCGGTTTCCCGGCCGATGCGGATGGCTTCGGCGACGGCCTCCAGCAGGGTGTCGGCCTCCCCGCGGATGTGGCTGAAGTAGAACCCGCCTCGGCGGCCCGCCACCCGGGCGAGTTCGATCAGCTCCTCGGTGCCGGTGAAGGACCCCGGGGGGTAGATCAACCCGGTGCTCAGGCCGAAAGCCCCCTGGTCCATGGCCCGGTCGACCTCCCGGCACATGCGCGCCAGCTGGTTTTCATCGGCCCGCCCCTGGCCGAACCCCATGACACCGGCCCGAATGGTCCCCTGGCCGACGAGCGGCACCACGTTGAGCGCCACGCCCTGGCGGCTCAGAAAATCGAGAAGGCTCCCGAAATCGGCCCAGCGCTCCCAGGGCATGTGCCGGCCGATTCCAGTGAAAAACCCGCCGAGGGCGTTCACGACTTCCCCCCGGGTTTCGGGGATGAGCGGCGCCGGCGAGATCCCGCACTGGCCGACCACGGCCGTCGTAATCCCCTGGTGGAGCAGGCTCTCCGCCGTCGGCTGGATCGGAAGCGAAAAATCGGCGTGGGAGTGCATGTCGATGAACCCGGGCGAAACCACCTTCCCCCGGCACTCGAGCACCGTTTGCGCCTGCGCGTTCTCGAGCCGTCCAACCGCTGCGATGCGCCCGCCCTCGACGGCCAGGTCGGCTTCGATCGGCGGCTGCCCGGTTCCATCAATTACGCGGGCGTTCCTGATCAGGATATCGTACATATCAATCGTCCCGAAATAGTATAGACCGAGAGCGGCCCCCTCTTCCTTGCTAACCCGCGCCCCCAGTTCCGGGGCAGAGGGCAGGATGAGGGGGCATCTGTGTCCAATAGAAATGCAACATTGAATAAGGCGCCCTTCCCTTTTCCCCTTAACCCGTCAGTCTCCCGGCGCTGTGTCCAATGCCTATGCCCGGGGTCCGGCCGGCTCAGCGGTTCAACGCGCCGTAGACCAGGTCCTGCACCTGTTCGCGGTAGTACTTGCGCAGATCGCCCGGCGCGGCCGTGCCGAAGGCCACCACCAGCTGCTCCTTGGGGTCCGCGAAGAAGCCCGTGCCGTTGGCGCCGTTCCAACTGAACTCCCCGGGACTTCCCGGCACGGCGGCCAGTCCCGGCTGCAGGCGCACGGCCACGCCCAGGCCGAACCCGTAACCGTTGCGGTGCGGCTCCACGTTGGCCACGCGGTTCTGGATGCCGCTGCCCAGGTGGTCGCTGGTCATCAGGCGCACGAAGGCCGGGCTGAGCACCTGGGCACCCTCCAGGCTGCCGCCGTTCATCAGCATCTGGCCGAAGCGGATGTAGTCGCCCATGGTGCTGAAGGCGCAAGCACCGGCGCAGTCGAAGGTGGCGGGCCTCTCCAACGCGGCAATGGACTGTGGTTTGTCGTTCAGCGGGTTGTTGGGAAAGGGCCGGGCCACGCGGGCCATTTGAGCCTCGGTGGGGCGGAAGGTGCTGTCGTTCATCTTCAGCGGCTTCCAGACCGTGTCGGAGAGGTGCTCGCCCAGGGGCTTGGCGGTGATCTTCTCGACCACCGCGCCCAGCACGTCGAAGGAGAGACTGTACTCGTACACCGTGCCGGGCTGGAAGACCAGCGGCAGCTGGGTCAGGTGGTCGACCATCTGGGCGGCCGTGCCCATGACCTGGGCTTGGGCCCCGCTCGGCCACTGGGCGGCGATGGAGCTGCCGCCGTCGGGCCGCCCCCCGTAAGTCATGCCGGAGGTGTGGCGGAACAGGTCGTGGATGAGGATGGGCCGCTTCTGTTCTTCCAGCGTGTACTTGCCGTCGGCCGTGGGCACGCCCACCTTCATGGCGCCGAAGGCCGGGAAGTAGTCGGCCAGCTTTTTCTGCAGCGGCAGCCGCCCTTGTTCGGTGAGCGAGAGGGCGCCGACGGCCGCCTGGATCTTGGTCATCGACGCCAGTTGAAAGATGGTGTCGGTGGCCATGGGTATGCCCTTGACCGGGTCGGCCTGCCCGAAGGCCTTGAAGTAGACCAGCTTGCCGTTGCGCGCGATGGCCACCACCGCCCCCGGCACGCGCTTGCGCTCGATCTCGTCGGCGAAGAAGGCGTCGATGTTCTTCAGCCGTTCGGCCGACAGGCCGGCGCTCTCCGGCGCGGCCGTGGGCAGCGGCGGACCCGGCACGTCGCCGCTCATGCCGAAGCCGGGGGCCGTTTTATCCTTCACGCACCCCGCGGCGATTGCCATCACCAAAGCCATTAAAACCAGAAGCCCCATCGATGCCGTCTTTCTTTTCATTCCACCCCTCCTTTTTTTCGGTGACCGGAGCACGAAGCGCCGCTTATGCATAGCGCAGGGTCTGCCGACTTTCAACTGGATCCTTTTAATCGTCTCGAAACAGGATGGCCGGGAAGCGGCCGCACTCAGTTTCCCTCTCCGCTGTTGACAAACCCACCGTAAAAAGCTACTTTCTTATTAAACTAAAGTAAGGAAATAAGGTAATGCTCGCTAAAATCACCTCCAAGAACCAGATCACGATCCCCAAAAAAATCATGGAACAGATCCCCGACACCCGGTACTTCGAGGTGGAGTTCACGGACGGGGCGGTGGTCCTCAAGCCGCTGAGGGCCTATTCCACCAGCCTGGGTGCGATCCGTTCGAAAATCGAGGCCCTCGATCTGGGTCCGGACTGCGTCAGGGAAGCCGTGAAGTGGGCGCGCTCGAAGTGATCCGGGTGGTTTTCGACACGAACGTGCTGGTGTCCGCCATGCTGTTCGGCGGAACCCCGGGGAGGCTGTTCGATCTTTCCAAGTCCGGGCGCATCCGGCCGTTCATGTCCCGGGAGATGGTGGACGAGTTCCTGAGGGTCCTGACCTACCCGAAATTCCGCCTGACGGAGGAGGAGATTCATTATCTCTTGTACGTGGAGGTCCTGCCGGTGGTCGAAATGGTCAAGGCTCGCCCCGGGCCGGTGGTGATCGCCGGGGACCCGTCGGACGACATGTTCCTTCGCTGCGCCGCCGCCGGCCGCGCCAAATACATCATCAGCGGCGACCGCCACCTGCTCGACCTGAAAACCCACCGCCGGGTCGCGATTCTCTCCCCGGCCGATTTCC
Organism: uncultured Desulfatibacillum sp.; assembly: GCA_964562235.1. GTDB lineage: Bacteria > Desulfobacterota > Desulfobacteria > Desulfobacterales > SpSt-501 > SpSt-501. The sequence continues at coordinate 14,413 of CAZLSV010000076.1, read as the reverse complement.
TTGCCCGGGTCAGCTCGTGACGAAAGAGGATCAGCCCACCTCCCCGATGGCCGGGGAAGCTTTTCCCTGAGACCGGATGTTTCCGGAGCCGCCGCCCCGATACGACGGGTTTGAGAGCGCTTTCGGAGGACTTACCCGTTTCTGGCGAAGTCAACGACGAAAGCCCCCCCCTTTTTCCCACTCCGCTGGTGTCATCGCCACTACTTCCAACTGGGAATTCTGGCTTCGCTCAGGCGCACAATAAGATTCAAAGGAGCCGATGCCCCCGCCTTTCCTTCGCCAACTGCAATATGGAGCGCGATCGCGACGGCACGATCGGTGGTGGCCGTGGTCATGTTGTTCCTGTTTGAAGCCGAGGATCAAGCAAAACCAAACCCGGTACTGGCCTACTTCTTAACCAGGTTGTGAAAATCAATGCAGTGGCTTATTTATTTTCGCTTCAAGGCGTGTTTAATCGGCGGAGTGGGCTTGAATGGTGCAACGTGCAGTGCTAAAACAAAATACGATCCTGTTCTGGTCCAGTTGTTGCCTGGTTTCGGCCCTCCGATGACGCTGGCAATCTTACAGGGAGATTTCCGCCATGGAGCAGAAGAAGCGGATTTTCATCGTCGAGGATTACCGGCTTTTCCGGGAAGGCCTCAAGGCCCTGCTGTCCTTCAGCCCGGAATACAACATAATCGGTGAAGCCGAAGATGGTTTGGAGGCCATCCGATTGATCAAGAAACACGAGCCCGACCTGGTGCTGCTTGACCTCTCCATGCCCCGAATGGACGGGTTTTCGGTCCTGCGGGAAATCAAGGGAGCGATGCCCGAGGTTAAAGTGCTGGTACTCAGCGTTCACGAATCAGACCAGTACGTGCTTCAAGCGTTCGAATCCAGGGCAGACGGCTATGCCATCAAAGACTCCAGTCGCGAGGAATTGCGGATGGCCATCCGCTGCGTACTGGAAGGCAAAAAATACATCAGCCCGGGCGTCGCCCCCAATGTCCTGGAAGGCTACCTGGACGGCCGCAAAACGCTGAAGCGCAAAAGCGCCCTCGAGACGGTGACAGAGCGGGAGAAAGAGATTTTGAAACTGCTGGGAGAAGGATACCAGAACAAGGAAATTGCCGATATGCTTTACATCAGTGTGAAGACGGTGGAGAAGCATCGGGCCAACCTCATGTCCAAGCTCGATCTTCACAATGCCGCCGCTCTTACCGCCTTCGCCTTCGAGCACGGCCTGATCCACACCAAGACCTGAGGTCCGACCGAATTCCCCTTTCAAACCAACGGCGTTTCCGGGTTTATCGTGGTAATTCATAAAGTTATCGCTCATCAGGTCAAATCAGCACCTCACCCCGTTTTTACTGCCGGGATCACCGGCGCAAAAATCCTGGGGGGATGCTTTAAATCCAGAATACTTTTCCGTTTTGAGGAACTCCACACCTATTCCATAGCGAAAAATGCCGTTTTTGCCTGATTGGTTACACCACACGACTTTCGCTGGGACCTGATTCCGGTCCGATGAATAGTCTTCAATGGCGATAAGCAAATTAGTCCCCGGGTAAAGCTCAAATTGCGATTTGAAACACATGCCTGTTTCGCTTAAATTGCAGGTTACTGCATAATATGGAGACAGCGACAGGCCATCGCCGAATTTTATGATGCAATCGTGGCCGAAACGTTCACTCCTTCTAAGCTCTGGTTTCGCCTGCATGCAGCACCTCGTGAGCATTGTCTGTGTTAATTGTGTATATTCCCTCCCCCACACCGCCGCGCGACGTCGACTGCTTAGGACCATCATATCTCGCACACTAAAAGCCAGAAATGGGGTCTATAATGTATTTTATTACTCGGAAAACCCTGCAAGGCGGATATTGGGGAGGATCCAGACGACCGGAAAATTAGAACGGGTCACCCTTCCCGGCCCGAGGAAAAGCTTGCGGCAAGTTGATGGAGCGGGGCGGTTGAATCAGGTATTGAGAAAATTCAAAAGGAATCCTGCATCCAACTTTTAAATGCCAGGGAGTGCTCGATTGCACTTAACAGTTTTTCCTTGTTGAGACAATCCTTGCCCAGGAAGTGGCATGCGCCGGCCGTGCGCGCCAGGTCCGAAAAGGTTTCATCCGCGTGCATGGTCAGAACGATGACCCTGGTATCGGGAAACCTGTTCGTGATGATGCGGGTTGCGTCAATTCCGTTAAGGGCCGGCATGCTGATGTCCATCAGCACGATGTCGGGGTTGTGTTTTTCGACTGCTTGAATGCCGGCATGTCCGTTCTCCGCCTCGGCGACAACCATCAGGTCCGGTCTTTTCTGAAGGATATCGCAGAGGGCCTTCCGAAAGGGCTGGCTATCGTCAACGATGACAACACGAGTCGGCGCGGTTTCCATTGGGAACACTCTGTTTAAAGTTACTTTACCGGTGTTCTATCATGGCTTGCGGTGAACCTCCATAGGGTGGAGACGGTATTTATTCGGATTTGCGGCAGGCGAAAAACCTCCCCTCGGCGGCATCGAGAATGGCCTTGATCAACTCCTTGCGGCTGGCATCCTTGGGACAATATCCCTGAGCGCCCAACGCCTCGGCTTCTTTTGCCATCTCCCGGGATTCGTATATGCTGAGAATAAGGACGTTAATGTCGGAAAACGCTCTGATCTTTCTTAACACTTCGAAGCCGCTGTGTTTCGGCAGACTCAAGTCGAGCAGCACCAGGTCGGCGGGAACCTTCTTGATGACCTCGATCCCTATCTCACCGCTTTCAGCTTCCGCAACCACTTTTAAGCCATCATGTGTGTTGATCAATTCGCGCAAACCGGCACGGAAAATTTCGCTGTCGTCGACAACGATGATCTTTTTAGGGCCCGTTTTCATGTCAGCCGCTCCTGCGTGAGTTCAGGTTTTGAATCGGCGAATAGGAACGAAAAATGCCGTGGCGGTTACGTGGAATGCTGTGTGCGGATCCCAAACCGGCGGCTTCAGCGCGGAGAGGGATTCCGGCCGGGAGGCTGGCTGTCTGCAACGGGTGCCTACCCTGCATCGGATGGCTCCATGGGAGCCGTCAAAACGAACCGGCTTCCTTGACCCGGTGCACTGAAAATTTCAAGGTTCCCCCCGATCATGCTCAACCGTTCGGCAATGCTGAAAATCCCCAGGCCGGCCCCTGTCTCGCCGGGACTCTTCGTCTGCGAGTGGTCAAAGCCCACCCCGTTGTCGCTGACCATGATTTGTATAGCCCCTCCTTCGATCTGCCGCAAGGCAACCTGTGCGGTGTCAACCCTGGCATGCTTGACCGCATTGAAGAGCAACTCCCGGGTGCTTTCAAACAATAGAATTCTCAAATCCTCGGTCGCTTCGGTGCCCTCCTGGCCTATATCCAAATCAACCCGCAAACGGTACCGGTCGCGCATCGAATTGGCCAGCCATTTGAAACCGGCCGCGAGCCCCCTTTGGTGTAGAATGGGCGGGCTCAATTCGGCTGCCAGTGAACGCGTCGTAACCATGGATTCGGCCAGCAGCGCTTCGATCCGATCCGCCGCGTCCGCGATGGCGGCCGCATCCATTTCCCCGAGGCAGGAGACCTGCAATTTTGCGGAAACAAGCTGCTGCTGGAGGTGGTCGTGCAGGAGCTTGGAAAGCCGCGTGCGTTCACGGTGTTCGGTCAGCGTGAGCTGGGATGCCAGCGCCCGCAGCTGACCCGCGCGCGCTTGCAGCTCTTCGTTGGCCCGGGTGAGCGCGCGTTCGGTTTCTTCGCGCTGTTCGATCTCGGCTTTCAGATTTTCGACGGTATGCGCCAGGATTTCGGTTCGCTCCCTGACCCTTTCTTCCAGTTCCTGGTTCGCCTGCCGCAAGGCGAGCTCGCTGTCGCGCAATGCGGCCTCCATCTCTTTTAACTCCGTGATGTCGAGATTGATGCCGGAGAGCCGGGTGGCCGATCCCTCCGGGGAACACTGCACCCGGCCGATGCTCATCAGCCATCTGGTCCCCTTGCGCGGATGTTGAACTCGGAACTCGGCGCGAAATTCAGGTGTACACTGGTCAATGGTATCGCTTACGGCCTGCTTGACGGCAACGATATCTTCCGGATAGACGCAACGCTCCCAATCCCTGTATGTCAACCCTTCCCGGTTCTGCTCCATGCCGTAAAGTTCATAGTTTTCAGGGGACCAGACGATCCTGCCGGAGCGGACATCCCTTTCCCACACCCCGGCCTGAGCCCCGTGCAGCGCAAGCCGGAGCCGCTCCTCGCTCTCCCGCAGTGATTGTTCATTGCGAATCCTTGTCATCGCCGTCGCGACCTGGTCGGCCACCGCCTTCATAAGCGAGAGATCTTCCGAAGAAAACGTTTCCCTGTTTTTCGTGCCGAAAGACAGGGTGCCGATGACCTTGCCGCCGGTTCCCAGCAGCGGGTGGCAGGCATAGGCCTTGATGCCGTAGGATTTCACAAGCTCCGTTCGGGCATCGGGGGTGGTCGGAATGTGTTCGGCCACGATGCGGCAGCCATCGCGGGCCGCACAGCCGCAAACCGCAGCGCCGTAGTCCAGCCATTCGATGCGGGTGGCTTCCTCCGGCGGTAACCCGGCGTAAGCGTTCAGATGAAGCCGCCCGGCACCCTCATCGGCAATAAAATTAAAAAAAGCCTGGCACCCCAGGTGCTCCATTACCTCACGGCAGAGGGACTCGACGAGACTCTGCGGATCGGTGCTTTCCAGAAGCTCACCGGCCGTTTTGGCAAGAATCTCGAAGCGGCGCAGGCTTTTTGTAAGGGATTCTTCCGACTGCTTCAGTTCCGTGATGTCCTGGGTCGTCCCGAATCCGCCCAGGAGCTCTCCCTGGGAGTTAAACTCAAGCTCCGCCAGCTCCCGCACCCACTTGACCGCCCCGCCGACGATGATGCGATGCTCGATGTCGTAGGGTTCCCCTCGCAACGCAGCCTTCCATTTGCTGTCGACAAAGCCGCGGTCATCCGGATGGACGATGCCGAGAAAGGTTTCATAGCTCAGGGCGGTCCCTTTGGTTATCCCGAATATCCGATGGTTCTCCTCCGACCACGACAGCTCGTTTCGACGCACATCGAGCCGCCAGTTCCCGGCGTGCGCAACGGCCTGGGCCCGGTTCAGGTCGTCGCGGCTCTCCCTCAACGCCTGTTCAATGCGCTTGCGCTCGGTGATGTCCTCGCGCAGCAGAAGCCCACCCGCCGGCTTTCCATCCCGGACAAACGGTATCGCCTTGATCCGCTGGTATCCGCTGTAGCCGCTTTTCAGAGGAGGAATGTGAACCTCCTGGAGATCCACGGGCTCCCCTCTCAGGACGGGCTCGATCTCCGGCAGGCGGCCTGAGCTCAAAAGCCCCGGCAATTCGACAAGCTTGCGCCCGATAAAAAATCCCTTGTCGAGCCTGTTTTTTGCAAAAGCGGTGATGTGGTACTTGTTGACGAAATCGATGACCCCCTGGTCGTTGAAGGACATTATCGAAATCGGAGCCTCTTCGATGAGCGTCCTCAGGTGGCCCTCCGATGCCGCCAGCTCTCGTTCGAGGCTTTTGGGGACCGTCACGTCCCTGAAACTCCAGACCCGTCCGTTGACCCGGCCGCCTTGACGGAACGGGTTCGACCACCGCTCGAAAATGCGCCCGTCCTTGAATTCCAGGATCGTCAACCCCTCATCCTTCGACTCTTCAAGGCTCTTTGCGCGGGCTTCCAACGCTTGCGGGTCCTTGAGCCCCTGGAGCACGAACCGCATGAGCTCTGCTTCGTCGCCGGATTTCAGCAGCTTTTCCGGAAAATCCCGCAACTGCCGGAACCGCTCATTGGCGTGAAGCACCTTGCCGTTTTCATCCACCGCGAGGATGCCGTCGGCGGTCGCTTCGAGAATGGTGTCGAGTTCAATCACTTTGCGCTGAAAGGCCTGGCGCGCCGCCGACAACTCGCGGAAAAGGGTCTGGTGCGGCCGCGTGAGGCTGGAATGGACCAAGGCCAGGTAAACGAGGTAAAATGACAGGATTTTAAATATGTGTCCGATGAGATTGGAAAGATCGTAAACACCGACGTAAAATGTGAAGGCAAGCTCCGAGACAATGGCGGCAACGATCGCTGCCGACAGCAGTTTCCGGGTGGCCGGGTCCAGTTCCAGCCGGCGGCGGTAGAGCACCGCCAGGGTGCAGGCGAGGACCAGGCAGATCGCGTACTCGCTTCCGATCTTGAAAGCCGTGAGCCCGGAGCCCTCGACAAAACAGCCGGGGAAAACCTGCGCGCCGAATATGCTCCACAGAAGAAGCCCTGTTACGACGGCATAACCCCACAGGACCGCCGCCGGGCGCAAGGACCTCCCCATCAGCCATATGAACGCCAGGAGACTCAGGCTCTCAAGCCACCGGGCGGCAATCCACAGCTGGGTGGCCACGTTTGCCTGATCGATGAAATGGAACACCCCCATCCCCTTGTACGACAGGGTGTGGATGAGGTCTAAAAATCCTGCAAAAAAGAAGGCGATCCCCAGTGCCACGAGGGAGTTGTTGCCGATGAACCGGCGGCCGTGCCACACCATGAGGAACAAGGCTGCCGCAACCACGATGCTGAACATCTCGACTGAGACGTGAAACGCGAGGTAATTGTGCCTGGCTAAAAAATACATGCCCGCAACCAGGGCTGTCGCAAAAAGACTGTGGCTTAAGGTCCAGATTTTTTGCGGGTTTTCCGATTCAGTCGAAAGCGCACCCAAACAATCCACCCCTTTGGATTGGATTCCCATTGTTGGTTTTGTTCCTTGTATTTAGATACTTGATTCTTAACCGGCGGGATGTGACGATTTGTTTTTTTATATCATGGCAAGATTTGATTGTAAAATACAGAATAATATTTGATAGTTGTATATATGTTCAAATCTTGTCCGGGCCGATAAGGTTCGTCCCCTGCTCTTTCTTCACCAATATGAACGTCTCTTCGTAGATCGTTTTTCTCGGCCCAATTGCCACAATGTCGATGATACCGGGTTTCTCAACACGGTAGATGATTCGCAACCGCCCGATCCGCAAGATTCGAAGCCCCGTCAATTCATCCCTGAGCGCCTTACCGGCTTCGGGTTCCGACTGGATGTGCTCGAGGGGGGAAGGAAATCTGAATTCGAGGGAGGGAGGCCGCGGTAAAACAACAACCCGATTTACATCCCCCATCACCTCTTGACCAACGGGTATCCCTGCCCATGTTGTTAATCGTCTCGAAATAGTATGGACCGAGAGCGACCCCCTCTCCCCCAGTCCTGGGGGAGAGGGCGGGGTGAGGGGGCGTCGGTGTCTACACAATCATGCAACCCTTGATAGGTGAACACCCGATGAGAGGCAGGAGAACTCCATGACGGGCAGCAGCAGGCAGAACCTCCCGGACGCCGGGTGGAATTTCGACAACAGCTACGCGCGGTTGCCGGAGGCTTTCCATGTCCGGCTGAATCCGGTGCCGGTGCCGGCGCCGAAGCTCGTGGTCTTCAATGCGGCGCTGGCGCGGTCTTTGGGGTTGAACCCCGCGGCGCTGAAGGGCTACGCGGGCGCCGCGGTTTTCTCAGGCAACAGGCTCCCCGCGAGGGCCGAGCCTCTTGCCCAGGCCTATGCCGGCCATCAATTCGGCTCTTTCACCATGCTGGGCGACGGGCGGGCCATATTGGTGGGCGAGCAGGTGACGCCGCAAGGCGAGCGCTTCGACATCCAGTACAAAGGGTCCGGCAGGACCCCTTTTTCGCGGCAGGGGGACGGGCGGGCGGCGCTGGGGCCGATGCTGCGGGAGCATATCATCAGCGAGGCCCTGCACGCCCTCGGCATACCCACGACCCGCAGCCTTGCGGTGGTCGTGACCGGGGAGCCGGTGTTCCGGGAAACCGCCCTGCAGGGGGCGATCTTAACCCGCACGGCGGCCAGCCACATCCGCGTGGGCACTTTCGAGTACGCGGCCGCGAGAGGCAAGCCCGACGAGCTCCGGACGCTCGCCGATTACACCCTCCGGCGCCACTTTCCCGATCTGGCCGCGGCCGGGACCTCTTGTCTCGCCCTGCTTGGCGCCGTCATGGAGCGGCAGGCGTCACTGGTGGCGCGCTGGCTGCTGGTCGGCTTCATCCACGGTGTCATGAACACGGACAACATGGCCCTCAGCGGTGAAACCATCGACTACGGCCCCTGCGCGTTCATGGATGCCTACGACCCGAACACCGTCTATAGCTCCATCGATCTGAACGGCCGGTACGCCTACGGCCGGCAGCCGCAGATCGCCCAGTGGAATCTGACCCGGTTTGCCGAAACGCTGCTGCCCTTGATTCACGAGAGCCAGGAAGAAGCCGTGTCGATGGCAACCGGCGTAATCTCCGGATTCCCGGTCGCTTTCCGCCACCACTGGCTGGCCGGCATGCGGGCCAAAATCGGACTGCTGAACGAGGAAGCCGACGACGGCGCCCTGGTGGAGGGCCTGCTCGATTGCATGCACCGGCACGGGGCGGATTACACCAACACCTTCCGCGACCTGGCATCCGTTTCTCCGGCGGAAGTCTCCCTGTTTCAGGCGCCGGATTTCAAGCAGTGGTTCGAGCGCTGGCAGGCCCGGCTGAAGCGGCAACCCGAATCCCGGGAGGCGTCCCGCCGGCTCATGAACACCCGCAACCCGGCGCTCATCCCCCGCAACCACCGGGTGGAAGAGGCCCTGGCGGCGGCCGTTGAGCGGGCCGACTATTCGGTCATGGAAAATCTGCTGGGGGCTCTCTCCCAACCCTACCGGGACCCACCGGAAGAGTCCGGCTACCACCTGCCGCCGCCCCCCTCGGCGCAGCCTTACCGAACCTTCTGCGGTACGTGAGCCCATCCACGGTTACCCCTCTCCGCGGACCGCCCCGCCGGCCGCAGATTCGGGCTCGAAATCCAGGCGGACTCCTCCGCAGACAGGCCGACAATGCATGCTCCTCCTTGGGCTCTCCCCGGGCCGAAAACAGGTTCCGATTCCAAGGTTTCGATCCTTATGGTTTCAACTCGCCCGATGAGCTGGTCAATCAGGTAAAAGACGCGGCCGAACTGTACTACGACCCGAAGGACCGGCAGATCCTCAAAAAGCTGTATGAGGAAAACGGACGGCTTGTCGATTGCGAAGTGCAGGCCAAGCGCACGGATGGTCAAGAATTTTGGGTGTCTATTTTCGCAAGATACTTTTCCGGGACTTCAGAGGAGCCAAGCTACTACGACGGTTTTGCACTGGACATTACGGAGCGCAAGAGGGCCGAATACAACCTTCGGGAAAGTGAGTGCAAGTATCGCAATTTGTTCGATCTGGTATCCGATTCCATTTTCCTTATCGAGAAAGAAACAGGCAACATTCTTGAAGTCAATCAGTCGGCGTGCAGACTTTATGGCTATTCACGCGACGAATTTCTGGCGCTGCGGAATGTCGACCTTTCAGCAGAACCTGAAAGCACGCGTGATGCCACCCGAAAGGAAAGAAAAACGATTCCGCTTCGATTTCACCGCAAAAAGGATGGCACTAAATTCCCGGTGGAAATCACCGCCAGCCACTTCCAGTGGCAGTCCAGAGACGTGCACCTGGCAGCCATAAGAGACATAACCTGGCGGCTTCAGGCCGAGAAGGAAAAAGAGAATCTGCAAAGGCAGCTTCAGCAGGCACAAAAGATGGAGGCTATCGGGACTCTGGCCGGAGGGATCGCTCACTGGCCGGAGGGATCGCTCACGACTTCAACAACATCCTGGCGGCAATTATCGGATTTATCGAACTCGCCAGGGTAAATGCGGTGGGGCCTGAAGGCCCGAAGGACGACCTTAACCAGGCCCTGGCCGCCTCAAAAAGGGCAAAGGATTTGGTCAAACAGATTCTCGCCTTCAGCCGACAGACCGATGAAGAGTCTATTCCAGTAAGATTGGGCATGATCGTTAAAGAAGCAGCAAGATTTTTGCGCGCCACGGTTCCGGCGACGATCGACATCAGGCTCCGGGTTGATGACGCCACCGGAGCCGTGCTGGCAAACGCGGTAGAGCTGCACCAGGTTATCATGAATCTCTGTACCAATGCCGTTCATGCCATCGGGAACAACAGCGGGGTGCTCGAGATTGATCTTCAAGAGGTCAAATTCGATAGCGGCCAACCGATAAATTTGATTGACCTGGAACCAGGATCCTATCTCAAACTTTCCGTCAAAGACAGCGGCTGCGGCATCGATTCTGAAAAATTGGGGAAAATTTTTGACCCCTACTATACAACCAAGGAAAAAGGAGTCGGCACCGGGTTGGGGCTCGCAGTGGTTCATGGAATTGTAAAAAAGGTCGGTGGGGCGATAAAAGTTGAGAGCGCGCCGGGGAGAGGAGCTGAATTTCAAGTGTACTGGCCAAGGGTCGACGCTTCCACCCTGCTAAATTCCGAGACGCAGACAGAAGCGGCAACAGGAGGTTCTGAGCGAATCCTCTTTGTCGATGACGAAAAAATGTTGGTTGAACTGGGGCAAAAAAACCTTGAGCGGCTGGGATATCGGGTTGTGTCCCGTACGAGTCCGATTGAAGCACTGGAGTTGTTCAAAAAAAGGCCCAATGATTTCGACCTTGTAATCACAGACCAGACAATGCCGGGCATGACGGGAGATACCCTGGCAAAAGAATTAATGCGCATTAAACCGGGTATTCCGGTGATAATTTGCACCGGTTACAGCCAGGTAATCGATCAGCAAAGGGCTAGGGCGAGAGGAATAAAGGCTTTTGTGATGAAACCCATGCTGGTAAACGAAATTGACGTTGCAATTAGAAGAATTCTGAATATGAGGGTGTAGAAACAACGGTGCCGCTGGCAATCTTCAACCCTCCAGGGTGGAGGATGAGGATGGCCAACGTGAAATCAAAGCAGGCCGCCCTCACCGACGAGTTGCTAAAAGGGCGCCGTGATCCTCTCACCAAGAGAAACGCAGGCACGGTTCTCTCTTGTCCCGGCATTCATGCCCAACCGGCAGTCCTATTGCTGCACACCTTTCTGCGGAAACCTGATACCGTTCGGCTCGCTTAGAAAATCGCTCTGGACGGGTCAGGCCGTACCCGGCGATCGCCCCTGCCCGCACACACCCCATGACGGAGGCGATAAATTCCTTCACCCGCGGAGACTAGCGAGAGAGAGGCTCGGACCGGCAAAGTCCAAGATCAAGATGCGACGCCTTTGCTTTCCCCGGGGTTGATTCTTGACACGGATACAAATTGGCTCCATAATAGAACCAAATGCTGCAAGGAGGAAGGCATGCCGGTAAATCTTTCCATAAAAAACGTTCCGGATGAGATCGCTCAAGAGTTGCGCGAACGGGCGGCAAGAAACCACCGTTCGCTTCAGGGGGAGCTGTTGGCCATTATCGAAGAGGCTGCGGGCCGGAAAAGCCCCCTGAGCCCTTCCGATTTCCTGGCCGGAGTGCGTGCCCTTGGGCTGCGCACGCCGGCAGAATCCCGCTCGATGGTAAGAGAGGATAGAGATGTTCGTTAAAGTGGTGGATGCATCGGCGCTGGGGTCACTGGTTTTCGGGGAGCCGGAGGCGGAAACGGTTGCCGACCGGCTTTCGAAGGGCACGCTGGTGGCGCCGCAGCTGCTGTGGTTCGAGTTGGCAAGTATCGCGTTTAAAAAAAGCGCCAAACACCCCGGCCGGATAGACCGGATCCGAGCCGCTTTCCAAATGGCCGGCCGTCTGGCCATTGAAACCCTGTCCGTGGATCACCTGGAAGTCATCGACCTTGCCGCGCAAACGGACCTGACGACCTATGACGCATCCTATCTCTGGCTGGCACGCAAAACAGGCGGGGAACTGGTCACCTTGGACAAACGCCTTCTCAAGGCTGCTGCTCGGTAACGTCCTCAATCCATGGATTTGTAACGGTTTGGGAACAGATGTACCACCCGCCGGTGCCGGCGGTTGAACCGCCCGGCGTACCCGCTCAAAAGCCTTCGCATGACCCGCGCGATGGGGGTGTTGCCGGTTCTCGGCAGCAGGTGGAGCGTCCCCATAATCTTCCCCAGCCGTTGACGATCCGCCGGATGCGCCGACGCATCACCGCGGCATCAGCGCGAACACGCCCCAGCTCAGATATTCACGCGTGTAAGCGGCGTAGCGTACGGGTTCCGAGGCCAGTTTGGCTCGGACATCTTCCGCCAACTCGTCGTCGGGGTTGGTTTCAAGCCATCGGCGCATGGTGAGCCATTTGGCCGCCTCGTATCTGTCCCAGCCAAGGCGGCCGAAAGACGCGAGAAGTTCTGGAAGCATGAGAAAGTCGGAGATGGAGTTGGCAAGACACCTCTTGGCGACATCTTCCGTCGGCGGCAACTGCCGCCAGTAGGGCTCGCCGATGAGGATGATCCCTCCGGTTTGCAGGCTCCGGGCCAGAAGCTCGATAGTCCCGACGACTCCCCCGGCGATCCAAGTGGCACCGACACAGGCTGCCACACTGGCCTTCTCGTCAGATACATAGCCGGCAGCATCGCCGTGGATGAATTTGACTTGATGGGCGACGCCGAGTTCTTCAGCACGGAGTTTCGCCTGCTCGGTGAACAACTGGCTCATGTCGATACCGATGCCGGTGACGCCGTGATCGCGTGCCCAGGTGCACAGCATCTCCCCCGAACCGCTGCCGAGGTCG
>CAZLSV010000076.1:0-1787 GCA_964562235.1 uncultured Desulfatibacillum sp. | reverse complement strand
ACGCAGCGCCGCGCCGAGAGTGGCGAGCTTTTCGGGTGTGATCGGGTTGTGGATACGGTGAGCACTCTCAGTGATGTTGAATATCCGTGGGATGTCCACTGCGGAAAATCTCCTTGATAGGCCGCCCGCGTTTCGGCCGGCCGGCTGATTCCAATTGAGAAAGCCGTCGCGGTCGGAGTCCTCCCGAATGATCGTGCGCCGCTCAATACCACGGCAAATGACATGGTGCAAGGAATCCGGTGCATCGATGCAGGCGCTGCGAGGCGAAGCTGATCAACAGGTCAACCAGGTTCCGTTAGCAGCACATGTAAACAGGGGCGCCCCCCTATCCTTCCCAGATCTTTTTTTGCCTTCAGTGAATAGGCTGATCGAGTTTCCGAATCGAACCCAGTGGTATCGGCTTCAAAGGGGGGCGAATTTTGAGGGACCCAATGTTACTTGCAGATAGACCGTTTGTGGTGGCCAACAACTCCTGAACGAATGGTCCGCACAACCTTCCTTGGCAACGCCCCATACCCGTGCGGGTTGCCCGTTTGAAGTCATTGATATCCGGCGGGGTGTCGGTCAAATCGGCGCGCAGATCCTTAAGCCGAAGTTCCTCGCATCGGCAGATTATGGTCTCATCGTCCGGCAACTCGAAAAGCCCGCGCCGTGGCGAACAGATGCCTTGGACATATGATGTAAACCGCCGGAGAGAGGTTAGCCGCCGGATTATTTTTGCCCTTCTTTCATCAACCCCTGCCAAGTTTTTCCCAAGCATGGCGGCAGCTGACATAGCGCTGATCCGGCCTTCGAGAATGGCCGTCGCCCCCCCCGAAATGCCGGCACAATCACCGGCCGCGAATACCCCTTTGCGCGTTGTTTCCAACTGCTGGTTGCGCAAAGGAACCCACCCGCCGCGCCGCAAGTCATACTCGTGGTCACAGCCGAGCAGGCGAGTTATTTCGGTGGAGGGGATCAAACCGTAACCAAGGCAGACTCCGTCCACATTGAGGGTGCGCTGCGTGCCCGCGATGGGCCTCCATTCAGAGTCGGCTTTGGCGATGGTGGCGGCTTCGACTTTTGCATTTCCATCCACCCGCGTCAGTATATGCCCCGGCCAAATGGGGATCCCGTGCCGCTTGATCCCGAAGAGGTACTTCAGACCCTGACCCAGGATGTCGAGGTTGCCCGGAACCGCATTCAGAAGCGCTGGCCAACTTACAGTGGATACTTCAGCAATTCCGGCAATCTCGCCGCCCGCTGCTGCAATCCTATAGCCCAGGGCCAGTTGCAAAGGCCCGCTTCCGGCGAGCAACAGTTTCTTTCCGGGGAGCACGCCCTGCTGTTTGAGAAGGTTCAAGGCACCCCCGGCCGTCATGACCCCCAGAAGGGTCCACCCCGGCAGTGGGACGGCCCGGTCATAGGCTCCGGCAGCGATTACCAGGGCACGGTAACGGCACTGCTGCATCCGATCTTCTTGAATGTAGGCAAGTTCGTTCTCTTCGAAGAAGCCCAGAATGGTGCTCGAAGGGCGGTAATCCAGTTCTGGGAGTGCTTGCCGAAATTCCTGGATAAGTTCCTCGCCCTGCGTCCTGATCGGCTTCAGGGGTGAACGCAGAACAGGGGGTGGAGCGGCCAGCAGTCGACCCCCCGGGCGAGCGTTTTCATCCAGCACCAGCGGGCGGAGTCCGAGCCTAATCGCTTCCACTGCTGCCGCCATCCCGGCGGGCCCGGCGCCAACGATAACAAGCTCGTGGGTTTTCATTCCCCGAACCTCAGTTTCCCGTTCCCATGCTGAGACTCCA
>CAZLSV010000075.1:4925-24872 GCA_964562235.1 uncultured Desulfatibacillum sp. | reverse complement strand
ATCGGCCGAAATCCGGTCGCCCGCCCGCAGGATGACCAGCCGCTTGACGAGGTTCTTCAGCTCCCGCACGTTGCCCGGCCAGGGGTAGCTGACGAGGCGCTCGAGGGCGCGGCTGCTGTAGTCCGGCTCCGGGCGGTTCATCTGCCGGGCCTGGAGCAGGGTCAGCTGGCGCATCAGCAACGGGATATCCTCCCTGCGCTCCCGCAGCGGCGGGACGTGAATCGAAACGATGTTCAACCGATAGAACAAATCCTCCCGGAACGCTCCGGCCCGGATGCTCTGGTGCAGATCCTTGTTCGTGGCGGCAATGACCCGGCAGTCGACCTGCACGGGACGGCTGTCCCCGACGCGCTCGAACTGATGGTCCTGCAGGATGTGCAGCAGCTTGGCCTGCAGGCTGATCGGCAGCTCGGCGACCTCGTCCAGGAAGATGGTCCCGCCGTGGGCCAGCTCGAAGCGGCCGAGGCGCTTGTCGTTGGCGCCCGTGAATGCGCCCTTGGCGTGCCCGAAGAGCTCGCTTTCGAACAGCGATGAGGCCAGCGCCGGGCAGTTGGTCTTCACGAACAGGCGGTTGCGTCGCGCGCTCAGGTTGTGAATGCAGTGCGCCAGGTAGTCCTTTCCCGTCCCGGTTTCGCCGGTGATCAGCACCGTGGCGTCGGTGTCGGCCGACTGTTCTATCGTTTTCATGATGCCCGCCATGGCGGCCGAGGTGTAAAAGAACCCATCCTGCTGGTAGTCGTCGCTGCTGTGCAGCAGGAAATCCTTTTCACGCTCGAGACTCTTGTTCAGCTTCTCCAGCTCGGTGTAGGCCAGCATGTTGTCGACGGCGATCGCCACCTGCCGGGAGACGTCGGTCAGCACCTCCGTGAGCTCCGTGATGTGCTCGGGCGCGCGGCGAAATGAAAAATGGATCGACCCCAGGATCCGGTTGCGCACCAGCATCGGGAAAGCCATGGTGGCGTTGAGGCCGGCCGCGACCATGGCGCCGATAGAGGAGAGGTCGGTGTAGCGACGCAGATCGTCCATGATGGTCGGCTGGCGCGACTGAACCACCATGCGGGCAATGGCGCCGTCGGCGAGCGGCCGGCTGTGCCGCCTCAGTCCCCCGCCGGGCTGAACGCCGTCAGCGGCAGCGAAGTAGCTGATGGACTGGCTTTCAGCGTCGTAGATGTTGATTGCCATGCGGTCGAAGGAGACGTGCTTGCGAAGCTCTTTGGCCAGCGCCTGAAAAAGCGCTTCGCGGTTGGTCCGGGTCACCACGGCGTTGTTGATCTCAAGCAGCATTTTGTAACGCGTCTCGGAATTCCAGCGCATGTCCCACCCCCTCGCTACAAGTGGTTTCATAACCCCGTCGGACGCCCGGGGGGCCCGCCATGGCGGGATTGCCGGCCTCTCGAAAATGCTCACATCCCGTGGAGGTTGCTCCGCTTTCCGAATCGGCCGACGCCTTGCCTGCAGGCGTGATCCAGGGTTTTTAAACCACCTGTAAGCATTATCGGAATCTATCTGATATTTTTATGCCCAAAACTCAAGATAAAAATCGGCACTGCGCCGAATTTTCGGCACAAACTTTCGTCAACGAACCTATCCAATATTTTTAAATCAGTTATTTCTGCATGTTATATACAACGTCCGCCTGGCAGCCATTTTGCACCTTTGCACGCCGGATCACAACGTTTGGGGATCAGGACAATTATGGTTGAACTAAAATACGGCAAGGGCAAGATCAGGGTCCACATTCCCGAAAAAGCGGCCGTTTCGATTCTGGAGCCCCTGCGGGCGCCCGTTCTCGCATCGGTCCCGGCGGCCTTGGACGCGACCTTGAGCGCCCCGCTCGGCTGCCCGGCGCTGGAAGCGGCGATCGACGCACGCCGCCCCCGGTCGGTGGCCATCGCGATTCCGGACGAAACCCGCCCGGCCCCGCTCCGCGAGGTGTTGCCCGGCCTGCTGCGTCGCATCGAAGCCAAGCTGCCGGGGCCTCTGGCCGACCATGTCACTATTTTCATCGGCGGCGGCCTGCACCCGCCGGCGGACGCCGGGGCCATCGAACGAATCCTTCCCGACGGGATCGCCAGCGGCTGCCGAGTGGTGGCCCACGACGCGCGCACGGCCGCCATGCACGACTACGGCGCCACCTCGCGCGGAACGCCGGTGCGCATCAACGCCGAGTACGCCGCTTGCGATTTCAAGCTGGTGATCGGGCAGGTGGACCCGCATCAGTTCGTGGGGTTCACGGGCGGCGCCAAGGGGGTGGTCATCGGCTGCGCCGCCCCGGAGACCATCGAGAAAAACCACAGTCTCATGGCCCAGCCCAACGCGTTCGTGGGGCTCCTGGATGGCAACCCGGTGCGCGAAGACCTCACCGAAGCCGGAGAGATGGTCGGGATCGACCTGGCCGTCAACTTCGTCCTGGATGCGGACAAGAAGGCGGTGCACCTGGTCGCCGGAAGACCCGCCCTGGTGCTGGGGTCTTGCGCGGAGGTCTGCGCCAGGATCTACGGGGTCGCCATCGAGGGTAAGTTCGACATCGTGGTGGCCTCCTGCGGGGGCCACCCCAAGGACATCTGCCTCTACCAGGCGCAGAAGGGCCTGAACCTGGCCTCGCACGCCTTGAAGCCGGGAGGCCACATCCTGCTGCTGGCCGCTTCGCCTCAGGGAGTCGGGGACGACATCTATTTCGACTATGTCTCGCAATTCACCTCGCCGGAGGAGGTGATCCGGGACTTCAAGTCGAGCGGCTTCCGCATGGGGGCGCACAAGGCCTATCTCTTCGGCCGCACGCTGATCAACTACAACGTGGCGGTGTTCTCGGACCTTGATCCGGGAATCCTTCGCAAGTGTCACCTCCGGGCGGCGGACCCGGCGTCGATCATCGCCGAGTGGGTGGCGGACTTCGAGGGAACCCCGAAAGTGGCGATCATCCCCAATGCCAACACGACCTACTTCTATGCCTCCTCGGAACGCTCAACACCCGAGGCTGGAAGATCGGATACAAACCGGGCACAGATGGCCTGACCACCCAAATGGCTAAACACCCAGACACCCAAATACCCAATTACCCAAATAACCAGGCACCCAAACACCCAACCCTAACCACCGGGCCGGCTCCCACGAAGCGGCCCCATCACAAGAGGAGGAGCAGCACATGATTCAATTCCTGGTTCACGAGGAAGCCGACAACGTCGGCGTGGCCACCGTCGACATCAAGGCGGGGGAGAAGGCCAAGGGGCTGTACATGGACAGCCAGAAGAAGGTCCAGGTCAAGGCCCTGCAGGACATCCCCCTGGGACACAAGATCGCCCTGACCAAGTTCAAGAAGGACGACTCCGTCATCAAATACGGCCACGACATCGGCCGGATCGTTGCCGAGATCAAGATAGGCGAACACGTTCACATTCACAATCTGAAAACGAGGAGGTGGTAACCATGGCCAAGCCCAAAAACCCGAAAGTCTTTGCCTATCGCCGGGAAAACGGCCGTGTCGGCATCCGCAACCATGTGGTCATCCTGCCGCTGGACGATCTGAGCAACTCGGCCTGCGAGAAGGTGGCCTTCAGCGTCAAAGGCACCAAGGCGATCCCGCACGCCTACGGCCGGCTGCAGTTCGGCAAGGACCTGGAGCTTTTCTTCCGCACCATGATCGGCACCGGGGCCAACCCCAATGTGGCCGCCGTGGTGGTGATCGGCATCGAGCCCGACTGGACCCACCGCATCGTGGAGGGCATCGCCAAGACCGGCAAGCCCGTGGCGGGCTTCAGCATCGAGCGCTTCGGTGAGTTCAAGACGGTGGAGATGGCCTGCTGGAAGGCCAAGGAGTACATGCAATGGGCGAGCGAGCTGCGCCGCGAGCCGGTCGACTTGAAGGAGATCTGGGTCAGCGTGAAGTGCGGCGAGAGCGACACCACCAGCGGCCTGGCCTCCAACCCGACGGTCGGCAACGCCATCGAAAAGCTGGTCGCCATGGGCGCCACCACCAGCTTCGGTGAGACGAGCGAAATCACCGGGGCCGAGATGGTCTGCAAGGAGCGCGCTGCCAATCGCAAGGTCGGCGAGCAGTTCATGGACACCTTCAACGCCTACCAGAAGATGATCGACGACAACAAGACCGACGATCTCTCCGGCTCCCAGCCCACCAAGGGCAACATCCGCGGCGGGCTGACCACCATCGAGGAGAAGGCCTTCGGCAACCTGCAGAAGATCGGCAAGAAGGCGAACTACGTCGGCGTGCTCGACAAGGCCGAGGCTCCCACCGGCCCGGGCCTGTGGTTCATGGACACTTCGAGCGCCGCGGCCGAGGCCGTGACGCTGTGGGCGGCGGCCGGCTTCGTGGCGCACTTCTTCCCCACGGGCCAGGGCAACATCATCGGCAACCCCATCGAGCCGGTGATCAAGCTGACCGCCAACCCCCTGACCGCCAAGACCATGAGCGAGCACGTCGACTACGACTGCTCGGCCATCCTGCGCGGCGAGATGACCTTGGACCAGTCCGGCGACAATCTGCTGGAGATGCTGATCCGCACCTGCAACGGCCGGCGTACGGCCCAGGAAGTGCTCGGTCACGAGGAGTTCGTGCTGACCAAGCTGTACGAAAGCGCGTAATCATGCACCGCCGGGGGCGGGCTTCAGCGCCCGCCCCCGGCGGCATCGGGTCGATCGCTGTTTCACAACAACGGTCCACGGCAGGTGATTCCGGCAGCCCGTCCATCCGGCGCCGCGCCTCCGGGACGCAACCATGGAGGGGCTGTCATGCAATTCGGATTCATCGGTGTTGGCCAGATGGGTGGAGGGCTCGCCCGCAATCTCATCCGCGCCAAGAAGAACGTTTTGGTCTATGATCTGAACCCCGAGGCCGTCAAACAGACCCTGGCCGCCGGGGACACCGGCCGGGCGGCCGCCAAGATCGAAGAAATAGCGGCGGCCGACGTAGTGTTCACCAGCCTTCCGCTGCCCCAGCATCTGGAGTCGGTCATGCTGGGGGCCAACGGCCTTCTCGCCAAGATGCGAAAAGGCGCCACCTACATCGACGTCAGCACGATCGACCCCGGCACCGCCCGCAAGCTCTCCGACGCGGCCGAGGCCAAAGGGATCGACTTCCTGGAGTGCCCTCTCGGCAAGACCCCGGCCCACGCCGAAAAGGCCGAGGAACCGATTTTTGCCGGCGGCAAGAAGCCCGTTTACGAGAAGATGCTGGACGTCCTGCAGATCGTCGGCAAGCCCGTCTACTATCTCGGCGAAGTCGAAGCCGCCTGCGCGCTCAAGCTCATCAGCAACCTGATCGGGATGACCAATCTGGCCGTCATGGCCGAAGGCATCCGCATCGGTGAAAAAGCCGGCATCGAACCGAAATACCTGCTCGAACTGCTCAACGACACCGGCGCGAAAAGCTTCCAGATGGACGTGCGCGGGCCGTGGATCGCCGCCGGGGATTTCAAGAGCCGCTTCGGGCTCGACCTGGCGCTGAAGGACGTCCGCCTGGGCTGCGAAATGGCCAAGGCCTGGGGCAACGACGCCCGGACCATGCAGGTCGCCCTGGATTACCTGAAAAAGGGTAGCGAGGCCGGACACGGCAAAGAGGACTGCAACGCCATTTACAAGATCATCAAGTAATTTTCGAAAACGAAATCCCCGGGAGTCCCTTCTGCGGGACTCCCGGAATGCCAAGCCCACGCCGGTCGCACGCGACCGCATGACTGGAAAGTAGGTATCCATGCCCAACGGCTACAACGGAAAAATCCTGCACGTGGATCTGAGCAAAGGGTCCTGGCACGTCGAGGAACCCGAAGAAAAATGGTACCGCACCTACATGGGCGGATCCAACTTCATTTCGTATTACCTGCTCAAGAACCTCGAACCCGGAACCGAGGCGCTGTCACCGGAGAACATCCTGATCTTTGCTTGCAGCGTGGTAACCGGCGCGCCGATCTCCGGCTTCAACCGCTACACCGTCGGCGCGAAGTCCCCTCTCACGGGCGGGTTCGCCGAGACCGAGGCCGGTGGCTACTGGGCCCCGGAGCTCAAGTTCGCCGGCTTCGACGCCGTAGTCGTGCACGGACGCGCCCCCAAGCCGGTCTACCTGTGGATCAAGGACGATGCGGTCGAGATCAGGGACGCGGGGGGCCTCTGGGGGCTCGACAACTGGAAGACCCAAGAGCGCCTGGAGCAGGAGCTGGAGGACAAGCGCATCCGGGTGGTCTCGATCGGCCCGGCCGGGGAGCGCCTGGTGCCTTACGCCTGCGTGCAGAACGATCTCGAGCACTTCAACGGCCGCACAGGGATGGGCGCCGTCATGGGCTCCAAGAATCTCAAGGCCATCGCCGTGCGCGGCTCCAAGAAGCTGGAAATGGCGGACCCGGAGAAGGTCAAGGAGATCGCGCGCTGGCACAACGACCGCATCAAGACCCATCCGCCGAACGTCGGGCTCACGAAGTTCGGCACCACCGGCCTGGTCAAGGGCATCAACGACGGCGGCTTTCTGCCGACCCGCAACTTCAAGGAGGGTGTCTTCGAGGGCGCGGACAAGCTCGCGGCGCCGGCCTATCACGAATCCATCTTCCACTCGAACAGCACCTGCTGGGCCTGCTCCGTAAGGTGCAAGCGCCGCGTGGAGCTCGCGCACGAGAAGTACCCGCTCGACAAGCGCTTCGGGGGCGCCGAGTACGAGTCCCTGGCAGCGCTCGGTTCCATGCTGGCCATCGACAACCTGCCGGCGGTGGCCCGGGGCAACCAGATCTGCAACCTCCAGGGGCTGGATGTCGTCTCCACCGGGGCCGTCATCGCCTTTGCCATGGAGTGCTTCGAAAACGGCATATTGACCGAAGCCGACACCGGCGGCCGCTCCATCCGGTACGGGGACGCCGACGCGATGATCTGGCTGGTCGAGCAGATCGCGAGCCGCAGCGGGATCGGCGACGTGCTGGCCCTCGGGGTCAAGCGCGCCGCCGAGAAGATCGGCCGCGGCGCGGACCAGTATGCCTTCCACATCAAGGGCCAGGAGCTCGCCTTCCACGACGGCCGCGGCAAGACCGGCATGGCGATCGGCTTCGCCCTGTCGCCCACGGGCGCGGACCACATCGAAACACCCCACGACGTCGCGTTTCAAGGCGAGGGGGTGAGCAAGCTCTTCCCGCTCGGCCTCTACGACCCGGTCGATCCCTTGCGGACCGACGAGGCGAAGATGCGCTTCTTTTTCATCGGCCAGAAGGCCTGGGGGATCAACAATGTCCTGAACCTCTGCAATTTCACCTCCGTGCCGATCCACGCCATGACCTTCGGCCGGCTGGTCGAGGCCGTCCAGGCCATCACGGGCTGGGACATCAGCCTCTACGAGCTGGTCAAGACGACCGAGCGCTCCAATGTCATGGCCCGGGTGTTCAACAACCGCGCCGGGTTCACGCCCAAGGACGACACCCTGATCTCGCGCTGGTTCGAGGAGATGCCGGGCGGCCCGCTGAAGGGCAAGCGCATCGACCCGGAAGCGTTCAAGGACCTCGTCCAGCTCTACTACGACATGTCCGGCTGGGATGCCCAGGGGCGGCCCACCCGGGGCAAGCTTGTGGAATTGGGTCTTTATTGGCTGCTGGAAGGCTGATTTGGCATGGTCGTCGAAGTCCGGCTTTTCGAAAGTCTGAAGGAGCACCAGCCAGAAGGCGGGAAGATGCCACTGGCTGCAGGTTCACGGGTTACGGACCTGCTCGGTGCGCTCGGCATTTCGATGGATGATGTCGGCATCTTGATGGTCAACCGGGCCGACGGCCGCTTTGACCAGCTTCTGAAGGACGGGGACGTGGTCACGCTCATCCCCCCCATCGGAGGGGGATGACACATGCGGTGCATATCGGTCTTTTGAAAGAACGGGGGCACACCCGGCAGGGAGTGCCAGCCTGGAAAGGAGGTAGACGTCGGAGTTCGCAGTTGTAACTGTTGACGTGGGGGCGGATGCAGCCGGCTCCGGCCGCTGTCATCGAGCACCGAAACGCTAACTCAGTGTCCAAAGATACCAAGGAGGGATGACGAACATGAAACGGTTGACTGCAAGCATTGCAATCCTCAGCATCTTTTTTCTCATCGGTTCCGTTGCGGCCGCCGACAAGCCCATGGTCCGGGTGAGCGGGCAGCCGACCCTGCACGGCATGCTCACGAGGGAGATCCTGGAATTGAAGACCGCAAACCTTCCCATCGACATGAAAAACATGATGTTTCCCTCCGGCGCGCCCCAGATAGAAGCCATGGCCGCGAGTGAGTGGGATACCGGCGCCATCGGCACCGTGCCCATGATGATGGCCAGCATCCGATACGGCGCCCTGATGATCGGGATCTCCAACGACGAGTCGGAGACCAACGATTTGTGGGTCCGGCCGGACTCGCCGCTGCTCAAGACCAAAGGCTCCAATCCGAAGTTCCCCAACCTGTATGGGACCACGGCGGACTGGAAAGGCAAAAAGATCCTCTGCACCACGGTCTCCACCGGCCACTTCGCGCTCTCCTCCACCCTGAAAGCCCTGGGGTTGAAGGACAACGAGGTGCAGATCATCCAGATCGAACAGGGCCAGGCGGTGGCGGCGTTCGCCTCCGGCCAGGGCGACATCCTGCAGATGTGGGCCCCGTTCAGCTACATTGCCGAGTCACGGGGATGGAAGAAGGTCTCCTCCGGCGCCCGCGCCGGCGCCATGATCCCGGGCGCCATCATCGTGCGCAAGGAATATGCCGAGAAAAACCCCGAACAGGTGGTGCAGTGGCTGGAGATCTACATGAACCAGGTGGCCAAGATGAAAGGCGACCACAAGTGGGGCACCGAGCGCCTGCACAAGTATTTCAACGACTACTGCGGGATGGAATTGTCCAAGGAACTGGTGGCCAAGGAGTTCGAACTGCGGCCGCTCTTCCTGCCCAAGGAGCAGGTTTCGCTCCTGACCGACCCCGACAAGGCCAAGGCCTGGATGACGGCCATCGCCCAGTTCTTCGTGGACCAGGGCCGCATCAGCAAGGAAGAGATGGATCGCTATGTGAAGAACAATTGCTTCATCGAACCCAAGTTCATGCAGGCCGTTGCCGCGAAGTGGAAGAACTAGCCCTCGGCGGCTGAATTCAATCGTCGTGACCGGGAGGAGGGCTGACGCCTCCCGGCCACGACGCCACCCTTTGAGGTCGATACGCCCATGGAAAACGTTTGCAAGCAAGCGCTGATCCCCCGCACGCCGACGCCGTATGCGCTGAGACTGAAGGCGGCGGCGGCGGACAACACCATTTCGCTCATCAGTTTCATCGCCTTTCTGGTCGCCTGGGAGTTGATCTGCCGGCTGGGAATCATCGGGCCCTACCAACTCGTGCCGCCCAGCCAACTCGTCTCCACCTTTGTCATGAAGCTTTCACAGGCCAACCCCGACGGGGGCACTCTGTTCGAGCACGTCGAAACGAGCCTCCTGCTGGCATTGACCGGTTTTGGCGCCGCCGTGATCATCGGCGTGCCGCTCGGCCTGCTCATGGGATGGTACAAACCGTTGGATCTGATGGTGACCCCCGTGTTCGACGCCATCCGGCCCATCCCGCCCATCGCCTGGATCCCGCTCGCCATCATCTGGCTCGGGATCGGGCTGCCGGCCAAGGCGTTCATCATCTGGCTGGCGGCCTTCGTGCCGTGCGTGATCAACTCCTACACCGGCATCAAACTCACCAACCCGGTGCTCACCCGCGTCGCGGAAATCTACGGGGCTTCCAGATGGGAAACCTTCTTAAAGATCGGCGCCCCCTCGGCCATCCCCATGGTGTTCACCGGCCTCAAGCTCTCGCTCAACGCCTCCTGGACCACGCTGGTGGCCGCCGAACTGCTGGCGGCCTCTCAGGGCCTGGGCTACATGATTCAGATGGGCCGGCGGCTGTCCCGGCCCGATATCATCATCGTCGGCATGCTGACCATCGGCCTGACCGGAGCCCTGATGTCCTGGGGCCTGAACCGGATCGAGGCGCGTTTTGCCTCATCGAAGAGGGTCAAACTATGATCGCATCGGAATTCTTCAAGAAAGGCTCCAAGCTCTTTCTTCCGCTCCTGTCGGTGGCCGTCTGCCTGAGCATCTGGGAGGTGCTGCACCTGATCATCGGTGGCGACTTTCTGCCCTCCCCTTATCAGGTGTTCAAGGAGGGGCTGCGGATGTTCTCGGTCAAGATCGGCGGCAACTCCGTGTGGATGCACATCTACTACAGTCTGCGCCGGGTCGTCATCGCTTATCTTCTCGGCGCCGCGACCGGAATCCCGCTCGGCATGTACATGGGCTGGAACCGGACCTTCGACAAGATCGTCAAACCCGTCTTCGAGGTCCTGCGGCCGATCCCGCCCATCGCCTGGATACCGATCGCCATTCTTTGGCTGGGCATCGGCGAGGGGCCCAAGGTTTTCATCTGCTACGTCGGCGCGTTCGTCATCTTCGTTCTCAATTCCTACACCGGCATGCGCTACACCGATCCGTTGCTGATCGCCGCGGCCCGCACCTACGGCGCCTCGCGCCGGCAGCAGCTCTTCAACGTCGCCATCCCCGCGAGCATGCCCTCGGTGTTCGCCGGGGTCCAGAATGCGCTGAGCATGTCGTGGATGTGCGTGCTGGCGGCCGAACTGGTGGGCGCCCGCGAAGGTGTCGGCTACCTCATCATCCAGGGCATGGACATGTACAAGCCGCCCATGATCATGGTGGGCATGATCATCATCGGCATCGTCGGCGCATCGCTTGCCGTTACCCTCAGATGGTTTGAAAGGCTGGTTTGCCCATGGCGCAGAGACCTAACATAAAAATCGAGTGCCGCAACCTCTCCAAGATGTTCCTCACCGAGCAGTACACCATCAACGTGCTCGACGACGTCTCGCTGCAGGTTGAAGAAAACGAGTTCGTGGTGGTGCTGGGGCCCGGCCAGTGCGGCAAGACGACGCTCCTGAACTGCATGGCCGGAATCAACATGCCCGACGAGGGGAAAGTCCTGGTGGACGGCAGGGAGGTGACCGGGCCCGGCCCTGACCGGGGGGTCGTCTTCCAGCAGTATGCCCTGTTCCCCTGGAAGACGGTCATGGACAATGTCTCCTTCGGCCTCTACATCAAAGGCGTGGAGAAGTCCAAGCGCAACGAAACCGCCCAGAAGTATATCGATCTGGTCGGGCTGCAGGGTTTCGAGAAGTCCTACCCACACCAGCTCTCGGGCGGCATGAAGCAGCGCGTCGGTCTCGCCCGCGCCTGGGCGAACGGCCCCGACGTGCTCCTGATGGACGAGCCTTTCGGCGCGCTCGATGCGCAGACCCGTTACGCCATGGAGAAGGAAACGCTCTCGATCTGGGAGAAGGACAAGCGCACCGTGGTCTTCGTCACCAACAACGTCGAGGAAGCCATCTACCTGGGCGACCGCGTCGTCGTCATGTCCTGCATGCCCGGCCGCGTCAAGTCCCAATACCCGATCGACATCCCCAAGCCGCGGGAGTACACCGACCCCAGATTCCTGGAGATGCGCCGGAAGATATCCAACGACACCGAACTTTCGCTCTAGGAGGCTTGGACCAGACATGACCACTAAAGAAGAGTATGCCCGCGGCAAGAAGGTCAAGGTCGGCGTGACCGACCTGACCAAGTACTACGACGAGCTGCTCGTCCTGGACGACATCAATTTCGAGATCTACGAGGGCGAGATGCTGTGCATCGTCGGCCCCACCGGTTGCGGCAAGACCACTTTTCTGAACACCCTGGCGCGCTTCATCCCGGCCACCAAAGGGGACATCCTGGTCGACGGGGCGCCGTCGAACCCGCGGCGCCACAACATCGCCTTCGTCTTCCAGGAAATGTCAAGCATCCCGTGGCTGAGTGTCGAAGACAACATCCGTTTCGGGCTGAAAATCAAGCGGCTTCCCGCCGACGAGATCGAGCGCCGGGTGGAAAAGATGCTCGAATTGGTCGGGCTGAAGCCATTCCGGAGGAATTTCCCACAGGAGCTCTCCTCCAGCATGGAGCAGCGGGTGGTGATCGCGCGCAATTTCGCCCTGAACCCGGACCTGCTGCTGATGGACGAGCCTTACGGCCAGCTCGACATCAAACTGCGCTACTACCTCGAGGACGAGCTGATCCGGATCTGGAGCGAATTGAAGAGCACCGTGCTGTTCATCACCCACAACATCGAAGAAGCCGTCTACCTGGGCCAGCGCATCCTGGTGCTCTCCAACAAACCGGCCAAGATCAAGGAGGAGATCATCGTCGACCTGCCCCGGCCGCGCAAGTTCGACGATCCGGAGTTTGTCAAAATCAGGGAACACGTGACGGAATCGATCCGGTGGTGGTAGCCGATTGGAATGAGCTTCCTGGATGATCTTTTCAGCCTGAAAGGAAAAGTCGCCCTGGTCACCGGCGCCAGCTCCGGTATCGGCCGGGCGACGGCCCTGGTGCTGGCCCGCGCGGGCGCTTCGGTCGTCCTCGCGGCGCGGGGCGAAGACGCGTTGAAGGCGGCCGTCGCCGAGGTGCTCGCCGCCGGCGGTCAGGCCGCGTATGCAGTGGGCGACCTGTCCCGGATCGAGGCCCTGCCGGAGCTGGCCGCCGCCTCCCGCGCTTTTTTCGGCCCCCCGGACATTCTGGTCAACGCCGCCGGCCTCAACCCCCGTCGCTCGTGGACCGAGGTCACGCCCGAGATCTGGCAGGCCACTTTATCGCTGAACCTGGGCACTCCCTTTTTCCTCGCCAAGCTGTTGATCCCGGACATGCAGGCAAAGCGCTTCGGCCGGATCATCAACATCGCCTCGCTCCAGTCGGTAAGGGCCTTCCCGAACGGCCTGCCTTACGGCGCTTCGAAAGGCGGGCTGATGCAGCTGACCCGCTCGATGGCCGAGGCGTGGTCGGCCGACCAGAGCGGGATCACCTGCAACGCCATCGCCCCGGGGTTTTTCAAGACCGGGTTGACCGCACCGCTTTTCGAAGACCCAAAGGTCATCGACGCCCTGGCACGCCAGACCATCATCGGCCGCAACGGCCTCCCCGAGGATCTCGACGGGCTTGCCGTCTTCCTGGCCTCGCCGGCCTCGGGGTACATCACGGGGCAGACCCTGTTTCTGGATGGCGGCTGGTCGGCCAAGTGAACCGTCGCGGGCCGAACACGGCGGCATTCATCGACGGGTGTCGGCCGGCAGGAAGTGTGGCGCGTCTGAGCGGCCCGTCAGGGCTGGAACCTCTCTGACTCAATCCGTTTCCTCCGTCGCCGAAGCCAGCTCCTTCTGGAGCCGGGCGATATCGTCAAAGGAGCCGGCGGCCGCTTGGTAGAGTTTCGCGTACAGGGGATAGATCCGCTCGTAGAGGGCGGTGTTCTCAGGAACCGGCCGGCACGTGCGCTGAATGGAGGCCCACCCCCGGACATCCTCCATCGAATCGGCACAACCGGCCGCCAGGGCCGCCCAGAAGGCCGCCGCCAGGGCCGAGGTTTCGCCCCAGGCCGGCACGTTCAGCTCGCGCCCCATCATATCGGCCATGACCTGCAGCCACAGCTCGGATTGGGTGAACCCCCCCGAAGCCACGATCTGCTCCGGATCCAGGCCGATCTCGGCCAGCACCCTCAGAAGGCTTTTGAACCGGAACCCGATCCCTTCCAGCAGCGCCCGGGCCACATGCCGCAGTTCGTGCTCGAGGCTCATCCCGAAAAACGCGGCCCGCGCGTTCAAGTTCCAGTTCGGGCTGCGTTCGCCGGCAAAAAACGGCAGGCAGACCAGGCCCCCGGCGCCCGCCGGAGCGCGGCCGGCAAGCGCCAGAAGATCCTCGAAGGCCAGCGGGCGCCCGGGATGGGCCTGGTTCAGGCAGTCCCGCAGCCAGGAGAGGGCCACACCGCCGTTGTTGATCGCCCCGCCCACCAGCCAGTGCGCCTCGTCGATGGCATAGCACCAGCTGCGGGCATCGGGATCCAATACCGGCCGGGGCGACACCACCCGCAGCGCGCCGGAGGTCCCCACCATCAGGGTGGCCTGCGCAGGGGTCACCGCACCGGCGCCGATGCTCGAGTTGACCGCATCGGAGGACCCTGTCACCACGCGCGTGTCCGCCGGCAGCCCCATTGCGGCGGCAACTTCCGGAACCAGCTTCCCCAGAAAGGCCACGGGCGCGGCGAGGGGGGAGAGCTGGTCCTGGCGGATTCCGGCCAGACCGAGGGCCTGGTCGCTCCACCGGAGGGTGTGCGCGTTCAGAAAACCGGACCCCGCCGCCAGGCAGTAATCGACCTGCCAGGCTCCGGTCAAACGGAACCCCAGATACTCCTTGGCGGAGACATAGCGACGGGCGCGTCTGAAAACCTCCGGCCGGTTTTCGCGCAGCCACATGACCTTGTAAACGGGATACATCCCGTGAGGGGGGCAGCCGGTCTCCCGGTAGATGCCCTTGCCGGCCGGGGCCGCCGCCACGGCCCTGGCCTGCTCGAAGGCGCGGCCATCGGCCCAGGTGATGACCCCGGTCATGGGCTCGTCATGGCCGTCCACGGCCATCACGCTGTGCAGCGCACCGCCGATGCTCAGGCCCCCGCAGCGCTCCGGGCGGACGCCGGAAAGCTCGACGGCCCGGCGCACGGAGGCGATCGCCGCCTTCACCAGATCCAGGGGGCGCTGCTCCTGCCAGCGGTCGTGCGCCTCGGCGCCCGAATACTCGCCCGCCCCGAACCCGAGGGCCCGGCCTTTTTCGTCCACCACGATCGATTTGCAGCTTCCGGTCCCCAGGTCGATCCCCACAAAAAAGGGGGCGCCGCTATCGGTTGAGGGCTTCATGCGTTATTACTCCGGCAAATGGGTTCAACGTGAACCGACGACAGGCGGAGCGGGGTGCCCGCCTCTGCGTGAAAAGCGGAAGTTGAACATGATCAACTGCCGGAGTAATAATTTCTGTCCGCCGCCGGCGCGGCCAGCCGGTGCAGAATCTCTCCGGCGTGGTCCACGAAGAGAATCCCCTGCTCTTCCTTGTTCATGTAGTCCGCCAGGCGGATGCGGCGGGGGTCCATGTAGCCGACGTTGATCCGGCGGCAGACCGCTTCCGGGATCGAGGTGGCCAGGACCAGCTGGACCGCAGGCCTCTCCACGCCCCCTTCGTAGGTGCCGGTGCCGCGGACGTGGGTGAGGTGGGCGAGCACGCCCCTGGGGACCTCCCTGAGCCGGTCCATGTGGGCCAGCAGGTACTCCCGGATGTGATAGCCGACCGCCTCGATCCAGCGGCCCCAGGTCCGCGACACCTCGTGGATGTGGGGAGCGTAGATGATGAGGGTCCCCTGCTCGGCCACGACCTGCTCGAGTTTGTACATGACCTTGCCGGCGGTCCAGATCTCGTCGTACATGGCGGGAGCGGCCCCCAGGACCAGGTGGAAGGGTTTTGGCTTCGTCACGACGTGAACCCGCGAGGAGAGATCCGCCGCCCACGACCAGGCCTCGCGGGTGTCCCCCGCGTACAGCCCGCACAGCCGTGCGTCGGGGTTGACCACCATGGCCAGGCAGTGAACGGGCACCCCGACCATCTCCAGCGCCCGGTCGATCACGCGCCGCACCGGGGTCTCCTTGATCCCGATGATTTTCTTGGTGCTGATGACCGCGCCCAGCCAGTGGAAAAAATGCAGGAACTCGCCGCCGGAGATGCCGGGGAAAAGGTACTTGGCCCCGCCCGAGTAGCCCACCACCTCGTGCGGGAACACCGGCCCGGCGATGAGCACCAAATCGTAATCGAAGATGCGCCGGTTGATCTCGATCGGCACCTCTTCGCTCAACACCCCGCCGGACAGGGCCTCCACTTCTCCGGCCGCCAGCGTTCCGAGGCGCCGGAAGGTCTCCGGCCGGTCCCATTCGTGGTTGAAAAAAGTCGAAAGGGGAAAATCCCGGCGGGGATTCGTGATGCCGTAGAGCGAGAGAATGCGCTCCGGCGCAAGCGGTGTGTGCGTCCCCAGGGCGACCATGAAATCGAGACGGCTGCAGCGCGCACCGATGGTCCTGCGGATGGCGCGCACCATCATCGGCAGCGGGCATGTCCGGGTGGCGTCCGGCGTCAGAACGAGGACCCGCTTTTTCTCATACAAACCGGCGGGGGTCCCTTCCCGGATGATGGACTCGACCCCTTCTTCCGTCAGCACTTCATCCGGGCTGCCTTTGCCGAAGGTCATGGGATGCTCCTTCCGGGGAAGTCGACTCTGAAATCCCCCCAACCCCCTTTGCCAAAGGGGGCGTCTGAGCAGGCAGGGGTTTCTCTCTCTTTGCCAAAGAGGGCGGGGGATTTCGTTTCATGGATCAGCCCTTGCCCCACTCCGTGTGGAAGAACTCTCCGCGCGGCCGGTCCACGCGCTCATACGTGTGGGCCCCGAAGTAATCCCGCTGGGCCTGGATCAGGTTGGCCGGCAGGCGCGCGCTGCGATAGCCGTCGTAGAAGGAGAGCGCGGCCCCGATGGCAGGGGTCGGTATGCCCAGCCGCACCGCCTCCGACACCACCCGGCGCCAGGAACCCTGGCATTTTTTGACAACGCCGCTGAAATACGGGTCCAACAGCAGGTTCGGCAGGCCGTGATCCCCGGCAAAGGCCTCCTTGATCCGCTCCAGGAACGCGCTGCGGATGATGCAGCCCGCGCGCCACAGCAGGGCGATTTTCCCGAAGTCCAGGTTCCACCGGTATTCCCGGGCCGCCGCGCGCATCAGCATGAACCCCTGGGCGTAGGAGACGATCTTGGAGGCCAGGACCGCGTGGCGCAGGTCGGCCACCATCGTCTTTTCTTCTCCCGCAAACCGGGCCCGGGGGCCGCCGAGCACCTTGGAAGCGCCGAGGCGCTCCTCCTTGAGAGCCGACAGGCAGCGGGCGTAGACCGCCTCGCTGATGAGGGTCACCGGTATGCCCAGGTCCAGGGAGTTTATCCCCGTCCACTTGCCCGTGCCCTTCTGCCCGGCGCTGTCGAAGATTTTCTCCACCAGCGGCTTACCGTCGGCGTCCGCGAAGGCCATGATGTCCCGCGTGATCTCGATGAGATAGCTCTGAAGCTCACCGGCGTTCCAGCGGGCGAAGATCCGGTGCATCGCATCGTGCGGCAGCCGCAGCCCGTCGCGCATGAGGTGATAGGCCTCGGCGATGATCTGCATGTCGCCGTACTCGATCCCGTTGTGGATCATCTTCACGTAGTGCCCGGCGCCATCCTCCCCCACCCATTCGCAGCAGGGCGACCCGTCCGGGGTTCTGGCGGCAATGGCTCGGAACAGCTTTTTGACGAGCGGCCAGGCCTTGGGGTTGCCGCCCGGCATGATGGACGGGCCGCGCCGGGCGCCCTCCTCTCCGCCGGAAATGCCCGTTCCGATGTAGAGGATCCCCCGGGCTTTCAAATTTTGGGTCCGGCGGCTCGTGTCGGCGAACTGGGAGTTGCCCCCGTCGATGATCACATCTCCGGCCTCCAGGTGCGGCAGGAGCCGGTCGATGAAATCGTCCACGGCCTGCCCGGCTTTCACCATCAGCATCACCTTGCGGGGGCGTTTGAGCGCTGCCGTCAGCTCTTTCAGCGAATGGGCCCCGAGCACCCGGGTGCCCCGGGCCGGTCCGTTCAGGAATTCTTCTACCTTGGCGACGGTCCGGTTGTAGACGGCAACGGTGTAGCCGTGGTCGTCCATGTTGAGCACCAGGTTCTGACCCATGACCGCCAGGCCGATCAGGCCGATGTCCGCGGTTTTCTCCATGTTGGTTGGCATTGGAAAGTTCCTTCTGATTTCTGATTTGAAATGGAAAAGCGATCGCAAACCTCTATGATATCTGCGATAGCCTGTCAACTTGTCGCGCGTCGCTGCGAACCGGCGGCGGCATGGAAATACTTCGGCCGGGGCCCTCATCTCGGTGCGACCTCGAGGGGCGGCGGATTGTAATTGCACCGGCCATCCGATATGCTATTACTCCGGCCAATAAACAGCTAAAACGTGAGCTGACGCCAGGCGGCGGGCACCCCCCTCCGCCTCTGCGAGAGATGCGGGGCTTGCACACAATTAACCGCCGGAGTATTAAATTCAACATGGCGCCCAGCGGCGGAGGAACCCGATGAACACGACCCACCTCGATTTCGAACCATTGGCGGAGGCCAGGGCCTTCCCGGACCAGACCCCTTACCGGAGCCTGTCCGTTCAACACGTTCTCGGGCTCTCGCGCCGGTCGGGCATCCCCGGCCGGGAAATCGAAATCACGGCCCTCGAAAACGGCATCGTCCCCGAGCGCTATGCCCGGAACATGCGGACCTTCTCTCTCACCGACCAGGCGACGCTGCTGAAGGCGCGCGCGGCCGTGGTGGGCCTGGGCGGCCTGGGCGGTGCGGTGACCGAGATCCTGGCCCGCATGGGGGTGGGCCGTCTGACGCTGATCGACGGCGACCGGTTCGAAGAGAGCAATCTCAACCGCCAGTTGCTCAGCACCATCGACCACCTGGGGCATTCCAAGGCGGAGGCCGCGCGCCGGCGGGTGGGACAGATCAACCCGTCGGTGGAGTGCACGGGGGCGGCCGAGTTCCTCCGCCCGGAAAACGCCGGCGGGCTGCTCGCGGCCTGCGATGTGGTCGTTGACTGCCTGGACAACCTTCCGACGCGGTTCGTGGTCGAAGACGCCTGCCGAGACCTCGGCCGGCCGATGGTATCCGCGGCGGTCGCGGGCGCGTCCGGCCACCTCACCACCATTTTTCCCGAAGACCGCGGCCTCCGGCTGATCTATGGCGAGCCGCAGAACCTGCCGCCCAAGGGCGCCGAGACCGCCCTGGGGACGGTGCCTTTCTCCGTGGTCTTTCTGGCGTCTCTGGAATGCGCGGAGGTCGCCAAAATCATCTTGAAAAAAGGGACCCCTTTTCGAAACAAGCTGCTGGTGGCCGATCTGATGGACGGCCTGATCGAGGTCATGACCCTGAAATGAAGCCGGGCCGGGCGAAACGGGCCGCGACAGGCGCCGGCACAGCCGATTGGCACCGGCTTGACAGACCCATGACTTTCCGTCATACTTTTCGATGCTTAGACAGCGTTCAGGGAAAAAACAAAACCGGATGCGCCTAGTGTTCAGGCCCATTCATCAGGAGGCACACATGCATCGGTTGCGAAAATTGGGGTATGGAATCTGGGTGGCGTTCGGCGTTCTCGCCGCCGCCTGCGCTTCCTCCAGCGTGATGAACGTCCAGTACCAGCTGCCGGCGATTGCCGGGGGCCCTATCCCGCGCAGCGTTGTGATTGTCTTTGAGGACGCCCGCAAGAACAGCGCCTTTCTGACCCCATACGCCCGGGAGGAGCTGGAGGGGTTTTCCGACGTCTACGCCTTGACGGTTGCGCGACCGGGCCGGGGCACCGAACTCAAGGGGGCTTACCGGCTCGCCCCTTTGTTCACGGAGATCCTGCGCTATCGACTGGAGGATTCCGGGATGAAGGTGGTGCCGGCGGGCGCCCGCGCCGACGCGGAGTTCAACTTGGTGCTCAACGAGTTCCGGCTGGATTTCGGAGACCGGAAATGGTCGACGACGATCGCTTACGAGGCCCGGCTGCTTAGAAACGGGGCGCTGCTCAGCATGCAGGCGATCAACGGCAGTGCCGAAAGGATGATGTTCTTCAAAAAGGAGGACGCTGAAAAAGTGGTCGGTGATCTGGTGAGCGACACGATCAACCAGATGGACCTCGCCGGGCTTTTCAAACGGGCCGGCCTGTAAGGAGAACCCCATGGAGGAGATGACCGCACGTCAGGGGAGGTTCAGCACCACGGCCCGGCTCTTCACCCTGGTGGACGAGTTGCCGAGGGACCAGCAGCTGATCCTTCTCAAACAGCTGCTGGGAGAGCGCATCACCACCCATCTTTTCAAGCTGGTTCTGGAAATGTCGCAAGAGCAGCAGGTCCGGCTGATGGAGCAGATGCTCGATTTTCCCTTCAGCGACGCGGCGGTAACGACCCTCACCCTCGATGACGATGACGCCTGGATCCGCCAGATGCAGCGCGCGTCCTG
>CAZLSV010000075.1:1419-4915 GCA_964562235.1 uncultured Desulfatibacillum sp. | reverse complement strand
ACCTCCGCTGACTGCGGGCAGCGGTCCATGTAATCCAGGATGCCGTCGTTGTCGTTGTCCAGGTCCGGCGCGCCGTCTGCGTCCTGGACGCCAACACCTTCGACGGCATCATCACCGACATCAGCACGTTCGGCATGTTCATCAAGACCGACCGATCCTACCCGGCGGGCAAGCCGATCCGCATCAGCTGCCGTCTGCCGGGCCTGGAGCGGCCGCTGATCCTGAACGGCCATATTCTTCGCAGCGAGCCCTCCGGGATCGGCATCCGCTTGAAATCCCTTCCGGCCGATCAGGAAAAGGCGATCCTTGCCTTCATCAACGGCCACGGAACCGGGGCTTAGCGCGCAACACACCCTGGCCCTGCCCTTTCTCCCGGGCCGCATCGGCATGCCATGGCGGCCGTAGGCCGCCTATCGGAAGGCGCCCTTGCGGTAGAGCCGCCAGGAGAGCACGCAGAGTGCTAACACCGGGTGGTTTCGCAGGCGCGGCGGCACCTCCACAGCCACCCCCGTGTGGCGTTCGATCTTCCACAGGATGTAGTCCAACCCCCCGGCGAACGTGAACGCCCCCTTCAGCAGCCGCAGCAGTGAAAGCCCCTTTCCCTGAAACGAGCGCACCTTCCACCCGGCCCGGCAGACCGCCCGTCGCCCGGACGAAATGCGGGATTTATAGCCGCCCGGGAGACCTTCGCTGCCATGGACGGGAAACGGCAGTGCGGGCAGCACGGCCGCGGTGATCTCCGCGTAATAGCCCGAAGAGGCCTGAAACAGGCCGGCCACTTTTTCAGGCCGCTCGGCGCGCAGCTCGGCGCGGTAGCTCAACGAAAGCCCCCTCAGCCAGAGATCCTTGACGGAGAACTGCCCGGGCAGGCAGGGGATCACGCGGGTCAGAAAGGTCACGACCGCCTGCCCCAGGGCCGCGTGCACCCGCTCGGCCGCCGCGGGGCCGCTTGCGTATACCACCGCCGTGGGCTGGGCGAAGCGGCCCCACAAATAGGAATGAAACCATGCGGTCGAGACGCCTCGCTCCAGGTCGGCCAGGGAGAGCAGGGCGTACTTGGCCCGCACCACGCGGCCTTCGACGGGGATTTCCAGGTAGAAGACATTGGGCGGCAGCATTTTGTTCAGCAGGGCCAAGACCCGGGACGGATAGGCGCTGCAGTAGCGGTCCACGATCGCATACAGGTCCACCATCCCGCCCCGATCCTCCCCCGAGCGCAGGCAGGACCCGTAGAACACGATGGCCTGGACGGAGGCGCCGTGCAAAGCCAGCACTCTTTTCGCCAGTGCGTTTACGGCATCCCCCGCGGGCTGGGAGGCGGTGCGCCGGATCAAGCTCAGCATCGGTTCAGGGATGACCATGCTCACAACCTTAAAAAATTCACGAGACCGCCGTCCTGGATGAGGACCGGGCCCAAGCGCGAGTCGGCGGAAAAAAGCTCGCCGTCGATGGCAAACCCACCGTCCATTTCCAGCCGGATCTCACCGGCCGTACAGCTGAGATACCCGTTTTCGGGGGTGGCGGAGGCCGTGCCGCGGCCATGGATCAGGGCTGGCAACGCCTGCAGCAGGCGGCGTGGCCGGGCGCTGACCGCGGTCAGTCGCAGCGGTCCAGGGCCCCGGCCCCAGAAAGGGCGCAATCCCAAGATCAGGCGGTCGAGGGTGGTGATCACCAGCATCAGGAGGTCTTTCGAAACGACCCCCGCGCGGTCGGTGCGGATGGCAGCGGTCACGGGCGCCACCAAGGCGTCTTCCTGCCGGGCCAGCGCCCAGAGAAACCGCGCCAGGATCAGCAGATGGGCGGGGTCCCCGCTCAACCCCATCCGGTGGACTCTTGAATGGAAAAACCGTATGCCCTTGAAGATGCAGGCGGCACCGAAAAAAAGGCCGAAGAGCGGATGCGGGCAGGTCGGCGTCTGCACTTTCAGAATCGACCGCCGCCGCACCAGCGCCTCCCCGTCCCCGTGATGCACCCAGTTCATCAGCCGCCGCAGGGCGTCGACCCTCGTCCCCCGCAACCCCAGATCCTGGTGGGTCATGTTGGTCGTGCCGCCGCGCAGCAGCGCCAGCAGCGGTGGCGTCGTAAAGGCGCGGTGCAGGGAAAGGGCCGTCAGCGCCGCCTGAATCGTCCCGTCGCCGGAGTTCACCACCACCAGGTTGACCTGATTGCGGGCAAAGTCGGCGAGGGCTGCCCAGACCTCTTCCGCCGTGCGCACCTCGCGATGGGGGCTGCCGGGGTGGTCCAGAAGGAGGCGACGGATGCCTTCCATTCCGCCGCGTCGGTTCCCGCCGCTCAGGGGGTTGCTGAGGACGCCCACCCGCCAGGGCCCGCGACCCGCCGGGAGATCCCCGGGCCGGTCGACGACGTCAGATTCTGTGCTGGGTATGGGCAAGGTCCGACTCATTCAACGTGTAGTCAGCAATTGGAAACCCGAAAATGACAAAGGCCGCAGGATCGCCTCGACATTAATCGATATCATAGAAACCAACACCGGAGGCCTCGGCAAACACCCACGCCCAAAGTACGCAATCGGCGTGCGGTTGAACGCCGGAACACCGGCGCCGTGCGGCGCAACGCGGACGGTGGGTGTTTGATGAGGCCTGCGGCGTTGAAATGCAGAGCGCCGTGGGTTATATATGCGCCTATGATTTTTGTAAAGCCAGAACCCTCGCGCCCGTCGTTCACCTTGATACACGTCTCCGACTTTCATCTGTGCCGCCCGGCCGGAGGGGCGTTCGCCGACGGGCTGAACAAACGTGTGCTCAGCTACCTGAGCTGGAAGGTTCGCCGCCGGCACGCTCACCGCGTGGAAATCCTCCGGGCCCTGGCGCGGGCCGTGCACGCGGAGGGGTTCGACCAAATGGCCGTGACGGGGGACCTGACGCAGCTGGCGCTGCCCGCCGAATTTGAAAACGCCCGGCAGCAGTTGCAGGCCCTGGGGCCCTCTGAAAAGGTGTTCGTGGTCCCGGGCAACCATGACGCCCTGGTCCCCCGGGCATGGGAGCAGAGCGGTGCACGCTGGGCCGAGTACCTCGCGGCGGATTCCGTTGAACCCGGGTCTCCGCCGCGCTTCCCGACCCTCAGGGTCCGCGGCCCCGTCGCGCTGATCGGCCTCTCCACGGCCCAGCCCACACGCCCCTTTTCGGCCGCCGGGAGCATCGGCGCCGCTCAACTGGGGCGCTTGGCCGAGGTGCTGGCCGCCACCGCGCGCCGCGGCCTCTACCGGGTCCTGCTGATTCACCATCCGCCGGTGCCGAACGCCGTCTCCTGGCACAAACGGCTGACGGATGCCGAGGCTTTTTTGCCGCTGCTCCGCCGGCACGGCGCCGAGCTCATTCTCCACGGCCATTCCCACCGCCGCTCCCGGGCGGACCTGCCCGGGCCGTCCGGCCCGGTCCCGGTGCTCGGCATCTCTTCGGCTTCGGCGGCCGTTCTCAATTCCTCCCACCGGGCGGCCTACCGCGTCTTTCGGATCGCACCGACGCGAGGCGGATGG